>JBBSBM010000012.1:0-113337 GCA_038251275.1 Aggregatilineales bacterium | reverse complement strand
TCCTGAACCATTATGATCGGTGAACATGTTCAAGAATTTGATGAACGCGTTCAGTAATTTGGTAAACATGTTCATTTTTACCATTTTATACGCCAGATTTCTCCCTCAAAAAGCGTCCACCACTTAGTGTGGTGCTACCTGGACTAAGTGACACCACACTTAACAGTGAAGATTTCAAGAAGATATGGCGTTGAACGATACAAATTCACTTTGTGTTTTTCTGTACACTCTGCGTCTGTGCGAAACCTCCCTATGGAACAGTTATTAAAAATTATTGCAAAGAAAGCGGCGACAGACACAAAATGCACAGCGGTGGCATTAGCCGAACGATCCGCGGCAGTTGTGCTATTTCAGCGGTTCGCATCGAGCAATCCGCCGACACAAAATGTCAATTCGGCGGATTTTCCCCTGCTTCCCGCCGTGCAATTCAGCGGGAAATCGTCATAAAATTGCAGTTTGTGCACATTTGAGCGCAAAAAGGGTCAATAACAGGTGCTAGAGTAAGCTTTTCGCCGCGTGGTCAACCGCCCAAACAAGGTTTCCGTTGGTTGGTTTGATGAGCTGAGAGGGTAATTCAGTGGGTTTATAGTCACCCTGTAACACGCGCTTAAGGGTTTTAGATTTGCCTGTGCCCGCCACCAAAAACATAACGTTGGCTGCGTTGTTGATAACGGGTAGCGTCAAGGTGATTCGCCACGTTTGCTTTGCAGTCGAAACGTGATTGGGAATAACCCACTTCTGCTGTTCATTTAAAGCATCTGTTCCGGGGAAAAGTGACGCGGTGTGTCCGTCGTCGCCCATACCCAATAAGATGAGATCAATGCGCGGTAGTTGATTATTGAATACGCCCCGTAAGGCTTCCTCGTATTGAACCGCTCCCTCTTCAGGAGGTAATTCGCCCCTGATCCGGTAGATATTCGCCTCAAGCACTGGAACATGGTCGAGCAAGGTTTCACGAGCCATTTTGTAATTACTGTCGGCATCATCCGGTGGTACGCAGCGCTCGTCACCCCAAAAAACGTAGATATTTTCCCAGTCAATTTTCTCCTGATAATCCGAGGCCAATATCTGAAAAAGTGTTTTGGGGGTAGACCCGCCAGACAGGGCGATGCTAAATCGCCCTGTCTGGTTGATGGCTGTGTGTGCCAATTCTTGTATCGTATTTGCTGCCATACGGGCTAATGTCGCCGCATCAGGGGCGACACGAATGTTTGTCATTCTGCACCCTCTGGTTTATAAGCTAAACGCCAAATGTGATTATCTCGTGCAAGTAGCGTTTCCGCCTCAACTGGTCCCCAAGTTCCCTGCTTATAACCAACGACTGGCGGTGCATTCTTGGTCTCCCACCCCTTTAGCACTGGATCAATAATTGTCCACAGTCGTTCGATTTCATCACTGCGTGTGAATAGCACTGGATCACCGTGAATTGCATCCAATATCAGTCGTTCGTATGCCTCAGGGATTTGCTGCTCACCGAACGCTTTTTTGTAGGTGAACTCCATATCAACATCGCGGGTGTCTTGGCTTGAATCAGGAACTTTGGCCTGAAAATTGAGATGAATGCCTTCATCGGGTTGGATAAAGAGTGTGAGAGTGTTGGGTGTGCAGGACTCATCGTTTAAGGCATTGATGATAATTCCGGGTGGCCGTTGGAAACGTACCCGAATTTGGCTAGTTTTAGCTTTGAGCGCCTTACCAGAACGCATATAAAACGGCACTCCTTGCCAGCGCCAGTTATCAATATAAAGCTTTAATGCAGCATAAGTTGGCGTTTTTGAATCAGGAGCAACACCTTCAGTACCGATATAACCTTCATATTGTCCGCGTACAGTGTCCTGTAAGCCTATTGGGCGGATGGCACTTAGGAGTTTGACTTTCTCGTTTCGAAGGTCAACTGCATTGAAGCCGTTTGGGGCCTCCATCGTTACTAGTGCTAACAATTGCAGCAGGTGATTTTGGAACATATCTCGCAGCACACCTGCGTGATCATAGTACGCCGCTCGGTGTCCTACATCCACTGTTTCGGCTACTGTAATCTGTACATTATCGACATAATGACGGTTCCATACCGGCTCAAAAATCGTATTGGCAAAACGGAAGAACAAGATATTCTGTGCCGTTTCTTTGCCTAGATAGTGGTCAATCCGGTAAATTTGGCTTTCATCAAAATTGGCATGAACTGTTTTGTTCAGTTCAAGTGCCGAGGCTAAATCAGTCCCGAACGGCTTTTCGATGATAATACGTCGCCAACCTGCGCTTTGCGAGGTCATATCATCTTTGCCAAGATTGTTGATGATAATGGGATACAAATCGGGCGCAACAGAAAGATAGTAGAGGCGATTACTTGTGCCGTTCTCTTTCGATTCGACGAATGTCTTGACCTGCGCCAATTGATCGGGTTTAGAAGCATCCCCCGGAGCGTACCAAATATGTTCAGCGAAAGGATTCCAAAACTCGTCGGTGAAGGTTTCAGTACTGAATTCCTTCACTGAGTCGTGCATTTGCTGGCGGAATTGTTCATGTGTGAACACTGTCCGCGAAACACCAACAATATTGAACGTCTCTGGCAGGCGTTTTTTGCGAAAGAGATTGTAAAGGGCAGGAATCAATTTGCGCTGTGTCAGATCACCTGATGCGCCAAAAATAACAATCGTCGCCCCATTTGTGTCGCCCACAGGAATTACTCCTTTTTAATCGCGTGACCACCAAATTGATTTCGCATTGAAGCCAATAATTTCGCACCATAGCTGTCGTCTTGGCGGCTGATGAAGCGCATCATGAGGGAAAGTGTGATGACGGGCGCAGGGACATCCTCATCAATCGCTGCGAATACCGTCCAACGGCCTTCGCCAGAATCTGCGACCCAACCGGCAATACCATCCATATTGGGATTTTCTTTGAGGGCACTCGCGGTTAAGTCCAGCAGCCACGACCGCACAACGCTGCCGTAACGCCAAAGTTCCGCGATTTGGTACATGTCGAGGTTAAAGTCTTTCTTGGCACGCATAATCTCGAAACCTTCTGCGTAGGCTTGCATCATGCCGTACTCGATACCGTTGTGTACCATCTTGACGAAATGTCCGCTGCCCGACGGTCCTACATGACCCCATCCTAAATCGGGTGTGGGTGCAAGGGTTTCCAACAGTGGACGAATTTGATCTACGGCCTCTTTTGTGCCGCCAACCATCATGGCATAACCTTCGGTAAGACCCCAGACACCACCGCTTGTACCCACATCAATGTAATGTAAACCCTTAGCGGTTATCCATGCAGCACGTTGGATAGTGTCTTTGAAATTGCTGTTGCCACCGTCAATAATTATGTCGCCGGGAGCGAGTTTTTCCGAAAGTGTTTTGATCATGTTTTCGGTCACATCACCGGCAGGCAACATAACCCAGACGACGCGCGTAGCTTCCAGCTTACTCACAAGATCATCAATCGTAGTTGAGGCAGTTGCGCCAGCTTTAACCGCGTCCTGTACGGGTTCCTGACTACGATTCCATACGACAACGTCATGTCCACCTAGCAACAATCGCTTGACCATGTTGCCGCCCATGCGTCCTAAACCAACCATTGCGAATTTCATGTGCTTGTTTCTCCTTTATTAGTTTTGTCGCTTCAATTCGCGTGTGCCACTGGCTGCTGCAACGATAACGTCGCTCACCAGTCGAATAAATAAACCATGTTCGACTATTCCGGTACGCTGCTTGAACTTTTCAGCCAAGCCAGCAGGATCAGAAATCGCTCCAAAATTGCAATCAAGAATAATATTGCCTTGGTCAGTAGAGAAAGTTGAACCATCTGATTTCTGACGAATGCTTACTTTTGCACCTAATCCTTCGAGATACACTTTTTGTGAGCCATAACCGAACGGGATAACTTCTACAGGTACAGCCCATTTTGTACCTAATGCGGCTGATAGTTTTGACTCATCGACGACAATAATCTCACGCTTGGTAGCTTGGGCCACAATCTTTTCACGCAGTAGAGCGCCACCACCACCTTTGATCACGTCAAAATTCGGCGCGACTTCATCTGCCCCATCAATGGTTAAATCAATATTGGGATGTTCTTCAAGTGTAGTTAATGGGATACCGAGTGTCCTAGCTTCAACCTCTGTTTGACTTGAGCAGGGGATTGCGAGAATATCTGTTAATTTCTTCCCCTTGATTAATTCAGCGATGCGCCGTGTTGCCCAAATGGCTGTTGTCCCATGGCCTAAGCCAATAATCATCCCAGATTCGACGAATTCAACCGCGCGCTCAGCGGCATGTCTTTTAAGAAGTGTTGTATCCATAATCGTCAATTCGCTAAGACCAAAGCAGCTATCGCTGCGCCGACGATGCCAGCATCGTTGAGCAGTTGCGCAGGTACAATCTGAGCATGGACTGGCTGTATGAATGACAAGAATTTATCGGCTTTTTTGCTGACACCGCCACCGATAATGAACAGATCGGGCGAAAAAAGATATTCGACGCGTTGTACATATTCATTCACACGGTCGCCCCACTGATCCCAGTCAAGATCTTTCGCTTGTCGAATACGGTCGGAAGCGCGATGTTCTGCATCTTTCCCCCGTATTTCTAAATGTCCAAGTTCAGTATTTGGTAATAAAATGCCTTTGTTGAAAATTGCGCTGCCAATGCCCGTTCCCAGAGTGAGCATTATCACCACACCCTCGTTACCACGTCCCGCACCGAACTGCATTTCAGCAATCCCTGCCGCGTCCGCGTCATTCAATAGAATGGTCGGACATTTTGTTTTTTTCTGAATAAGTTTTTGTCCGTCAGTGCCAATCCAACTATGGTCAACGTTAGCGGCACTTTCGACAACGCCTCTACGGACAATTGCCGGGAATGTGCAGCCGATTGGTCCTTTCCATTGAAATTTTTTGACAATCTCTTTCACGATATCGGCTACAGCTTCAGGTTCGGAAGGGTCTGGCGTTGGAATACGGTAGCGTTCTGAGGAGAGTTCACCCGTATCTGTTTCAACAGGCGCACCTTTGATGCCAGAACCGCCAATATCAATTCCAAGAATTTGCATTATCTATTCTCCTGAGTGTGGGCAGGCTCACTTTAGCTTATCATCTGAATATATCAATTGCTCGATTTTCTCACCACTTCTCATGGAAGATTTACTCGCCTGTTGTCTGCTGTATAAGCTTGGCGACTAAAGCTGTCCAACCTGTTTGATGGCTGGCGCCGAGTCCAGAGCCATTATCGCCATGAAAATACTCGTAAAATGGAATATGATCTTTCCAATAAGGATCATTCTGGAAGTAATGATTTTTTCCAAATACCGCCCGTTGATTATCGGCTGCACGTAAGAAAATAGAGGATAGTCTTTGTGACAGTTCTTCCGCTATTTTGTGCAGCGAGGCATTTTCACCGCTGCCGGTTGGTAATTCGACACGGATGCTATGTCCATAGTAATGATGATATTTTTGTAGTGATTCAATCATTAGATAGTTGACGGGAAACCAGATTGGGCCACGCCAGTTAGAATTGCCGCCAAATAGACTTGTACTGGATTCTGCTGGTTCATATCTTAAACTTAAATCGTTACCCTCTAGATTCCAAGTATAGGGATGATTTGCATGGTATTTCGATACAGAACGAAGTCCGTAATCTGACAAGAATTCCTCACTATCAAGCATCCGCTTTAGAATCTTTTCGAGCTGGTCGTGATTGATGATTGATAGCAGAAATCGCCCACCTTCGCCCGGTTGTGTGAGTGATGCGATGCGTTTGATGAGATCAGGACGATACTTTGTGAACCATTCGACACGCCGAGCAAACTGTGGCAGTTTTTTCAATAAATCAGGTTCGAGTGTTTCAACCGCAAACAAGGGGATTAAGCCGACAAAGGAGCGCGTCCGTAGTGGCACATAAGACCCATCCGGAAAGCGTACTCCGTCATAAAAAAACCCGTCTTCCGAGTCCCATAATCCGTACTCCCCGCCCAAATCATGCATGGCATTCCCAATGTAGATGAAATGCTCGAAAAATTTTGTGGCAACATCCTCATAAGCTGGTTTTGTTCGTGCAAGTTCTAATGCTATTGCCAACATATTTAGACAGTACATACCCATCCACGCAGTACCGTCTGCTTGTTGGATAAATCCGCCACTGGGAAGCGGCGAACTCCGGTCGAAGATACCGATGTTGTCCAATCCTAGAAAACCACCCTGAAAGACATTGTTTCCCTCAACGTCTTTGCGATTGACCCACCACGTGAAATTGAGCAGAAGTTTGTGAAAGCATCGTTCCAAAAATTCAGTATCGGCAAAGCCTTCAGCTTTACGCGCAATTTTATAGACTCGCCAAACTGCCCATGCATGGACAGGTGGATTTACATCTTCGAATTTCCACTCATAAGCAGGAATCTGCCCGTTTGGGTGCATATACCATTCCCGTAGCAGCAAAATCAATTGACGTTTTGCCCAATCGGGATCGATCATTGCGATGGGTAATGTGTGAAAAGCTAAGTCCCATGAGGCGTACCATGGATATTCCCATTTGTCAGGCATGGAAAGTACATCAACATTATAGAGATGATCCCAATCGGCGTTGCGGCCATACTTACGTGATTCGGGTGGAGGAGGGAGTGCCGGATCACCATCAAGCCAAAGTTCAACACTGTAATGATAAAACTGTTTATTCCACAGCAGTCCAGCAAAAGCTTGGCGTTGGACTCGGCGTTCATCTTCCGTGAGTTTTGCACCTTGGATTGTAATATAGAACTCGTCTGCTTCTTTAATACGTTGAGTAAAAACTTTATTAAAGTTCGTGAATGGTCGCTTTTGTTCAGCGTTGGAAAAGCGTATCTGTACGGTGAAAACTTCGTCGTGCTGGAGTATCTTTTCGAAGTGTGCCGCCGCTTTTGTTCCAACATGTTCAGGATTTGTGACGTCCGGTTGTCCATGAATAATCGCTTGATGAAAGGCATCCTTCACATAGGGTTGGGCATTGGGTTGACCAAAAATGCGTTGCGTGTTCGTTTCATTCTCGGTGAACATCAAACCCATATTTCCCCCATTTGATTGGGCATACCACCAGCGTTTGCCGATGTGCCGATGATCGGCAGCAATTGCACCTGCACCGATGGCTCGAAGGGCGGGGCGTTCAGAGTTATACCCCCATGACCATGTGTTCCGATACCAGATGTGTGGCATTAGGTGAAGTGGCGCCGCATCTGGGCCACGATTGATAGCAGTGATCCGGCAAATAATGTCTTCATCTGTGACTTTGGCGTATTCGATGAAGACATCAAAGTACCGATTTTCTGCGAACGCTTGGGGAATGACGTCTATCAATTCCAGTTCGGTTTGCTGGCGATTACGTCCGTGATGAACCAGTGCGTCGTACGGATATTCAACTTGGGGATACTTGTAGAGCATTTTCATGTACGTATGGCAGGGTGTGTTATCGAGGTAGAAATAATACTCTTTGACATCTTCGCCGTGATTGCCTTCATCGTTGTTCAAGCCAAAAAGACGTTCTTTTAAAATGGAATCATGTTCATTCCATAATACCAAGCCGAGGCAGATGTTTTGGTAGCGGTTACAAATTGCCCCTAATCCATCTTCGTTCCACCGGTAAGTGCGGCTTCGAGCATGGTCGTGTGGAAAGTAATTCCAAGCATCGCCATTTGCACTGTAATCTTCTCGTACAGTTCCCCATGCACGTTCAGCCACATAAGGCCCCCATTTCTTCCAATCTGCTTGCCGAGCCTTTGAATCCGATAGGCGTTTATGCACAGCAGTTTGCTTGAACATCAAAATTTTCCTTGCGTGGAAGTTGATCAACACTGTTCTACTATACGCCTTTATGGTCTATTTAGATTACATACCATTACAATCCGATGCTGCAAACGTGCTTGACGAAAACATTACGAACGGGTTATTCTCACCTCCATTATCGCAATCGACCCCAAACTCAACGGGGTTTTTCTTTCAAAACGCAAAAGAGGATGGTATGGCAGACACGCAAGGCATTAAAAAAATCGTTCTGAGTTACAGTGGCGGGTTAGATACGTCGGTGATTGTTCCGTGGCTCAGAAACAACTACAACAACGTTGAGGTCATTTGTTTCTGCGCTGATTTAGGACAAGAAGAAGAGTTGGATGGGTTGGAAGAAAAGGCGCTTAAGTCCGGCGCGTCCAAACTCTATATTCGTGATTTACGCGAAGAATTTTTAACCGATTTTGTGTTCCCGACCTTGCGCGCTGGTGCGATTTACGAGCGTGATTACTTGCTCGGTACATCCTTTGCACGCCCGCTGATTGCAAAGCATCTGGTAGAAGTTGCTGAACTCGAAGGTGCCGATGCGATAGCTCATGGCGCTACAGGTAAAGGCAATGATCAAGTGCGGTTTGAACTCACAGTAATGGCGCTCAATCCCAAGTTGAAGATTGTCGCACCTTGGCGTGAGTGGGATATTCGCAGTCGTGAAGACGCATTGGCCTATGCCGCCGAGTTTAATGTTCCTGTAACCGCTACCGAGAAGAAAATCTACAGTCGTGACCGCAATTTGTTTCATCTCAGCCATGAGGGCGGTTTGCTGGAAGACCCTTGGAATGAGCCAGAAGAGGACATGTACCAGATCAGCGTTAGTCCAGAAAATGCACCTGATGAAGGTCAATACATTGAAATTGGCTTCGAGAAGGGCATTCCTGTCAGCGTAGATGGCAGGACGATGCCACCCGTTGAATTATTCTCACACCTGAACAAAGTGGCAGGCGCACATGGCATTGGTCGTGCTGATATTGTTGAAAATCGTCTAGTCGGCATGAAAAGTCACGGTGTATACGAAACACCCGCAGGTACTCTCTTGCATCGCGCTCATACCCTGTTGGAAGCGATTTGCCTCGATAAATACAGCCTTCAATATAAAGACTTAATTGCGCAGAAGTATGCGGAACTGGTTTACAACGGGCAGTGGTATACTCGTCTGCGCGATGCGCTGGATGCCTTTGTTTCAGTGACACAAGAGCAGGTGACTGGAACCGTACGCCTCAAACTCTATAAAGGAAATATGTTGGTTGCCGGACGTAGGAGTGATTACAGCCTCTATCGCCAAGATTATGCCTCATTTGGTGAGGAGAATGTTTACAACCAAAAGGATGCGGAAGGCTTCATTCGTCTGTTTGGGCTACCGTTAAAAGTGGATGCCCAGCTTGCGATCCAACGGACCGGACACAGTCGCTATCGCCAAGGGGATAAATAGTTATGCCGTTATGGGGTGGAGCTTTTTCTGAACCAACTGATGCAGATTTAAAGGCTTTACAGGATAGTATCAGTTTCGATAAGCGCTTCTATAAGCAGGATATTATCGGCAGCATCGCCTATGCAAAGGCGATCGCTGCCGCAGGCATTCTCAATGATGAGGAAGCTGCAACAGTTGTTGATGGTTTGCAGAAAGTTCTTGCAGAATTTGAGGGGGGTACGTTCGAGCTCAAAGATGGCGATGAAGATATTCACACCGCGGTCGAACGTCGGCTAACCGAATTAGTTGGTTCAGTCGGCGGTAAACTCCATACCGGACGCAGTCGCAATGACCAAGTTGCAACTGACTTCCGTTTGTGGGTATTGGACGCTATGGCACAAGTAGATGCGCTTCTAGCTGATACGCAAGGGGCAATTATCGAAAAAGCCAGCGAACACATCGAAACGCTCATGCCGGGTTACACCCACATGCAGCCTGCCCAACCCATTACAGCCGGACATTGGTTGATGAGCTTCTTTTGGATGCTCAGTCGTGACCGCGAACGCCTCTCGGATAGTGTAAAGCGTACTGCTGTATCTCCACTTGGTTCGGGTGCATTAGCAGGGACACCCTTTGATATTGATCGGGCATTGCTGGCAAACGAACTCGGATTTCAGTCTTATACTCAGAACAGCCTTGATGGGGTGAGCGACCGTGATTTCGTAGCAGAGTTCTTATTCGCGCTCGCACTTCTGGGAACACATCTTAGTCGTCTAGCCGAAGATGTCATTATTTATAGCAATCCGCTGTTTGGCTACATCACACTTAATGATCGTTACAGCACAGGATCAAGCATCATGCCACAAAAGCGCAATGCTGATCCTATGGAACTGGCACGTGGTAAAGCCGGACGCTTGATTGGAAATCTGACCGGACTTCTTGCAACCCTAAAAGGCTTGCCGAGTTCCTACGACAAAGATTTGCAAGAGGATAAGGAAGCGGTCTTTGACAGTGTTGATAACGTAGTATTGTTACTGCCTGTCGTTACAGCCATAATCAAAACCCTGCATCTCAATCCCGACAAAATGAAGTCTGCACTCGGCGAAGATATGCTGGCAACTGACCTTGCTGATTATCTTGTGCGGAAAGGCTTGCCGTTCCGTAACGCACATCATATATCGGGACAAGCGGTTCGATTAGCAGCAGATCAGGGCGTACCTTTATCAGGATTATCGCTCGAAGCTTATCAAAAGCTGTCTGAACTATTTACAGCGGATGTCTTAACCATTTTCGACTTTGCTGCATCAGTTGCTAAACGCAAAGCAGTTGGTGGGACCGCACCGGAAGCAGTGCGTCATCAAATTGAGTCGGCTCGCAATTGGCTTGACTATCACGAAAGTGTGCATCCTGTCTAATTGTAATAGGGTAATATGACCGAATTTAGACAGTTTAAGGCCAAAGGGTTGACAAGTTTAGTGAACCTCGTTACTCTATACACATTGTATTTTGTCAATGGTTAGAATAAATGAACAGCCACAAGAATATTGCGATTGTCATTAGCCTTATTAGCCTCATTGTACTCGTACTTACCTACGGGATATAACGGCTTGGGCGCTGACTAAACACTAAAACAATAACAGTGAAGCCCCCCAAGCAGGGGGCTTTTTGTTTCAGTTAACGGAGCAGGACATGGCGAAGACATTTGCAGCACAAACAAACAATTTTATGAGACAAACTTCAAGTTATTTCCATACTACTTGCCACGCCATGATGCGCTCAGCTAAGAGTATGCGTCTGCATCAAAAGCAAAACACACGTTCACAATGCGCTTTCCGCGTCCAAACGGTATCACCGTAAGATCAGGAAAGCGTTTTTATTTTAGATGGAGAATGAGAATGCCTGCTGAATATATCTGGAAGAATGGAAAACTCGTGGCGTGGGCAGATGCAACCGTACATGTTATGACGCATGCGCTGCATTACGGATCAAGTGTTTTTGAGGGGGTACGCGCCTATGCTACTCCTCAAGGACCAGCAGTATTCCGTTTGCAACCGCACACCCATCGGCTATTTAACTCGGCAAAAATTTCGCGCATGGAAGTACCTTTTACCGAAGACCAGATTAATGAGGCGATCTTAGAGATTATCCGCAGTAACGGACATGAATCCTGCTACATTCGTCCATTGTTGTTTCGCGGTGCAAACGCACTCGGTGTAGAAGGTCGAAAGAACCCAACTGAAGCGGTCATTATTACAATGGAATGGGGACGCTATCTTGGCGCAGATGCTATTGATCAGGGCGTTGATGTGCAGGTGAGTTCGTGGCGGCGTATGGCTCCTGATACGGGTTCGTCTTTGGCAAAGATCGGCGGGCAGTATGTCAACAGCCAATTCATGAGTATGGAAGCCCATGACAACGGTTTCAGTGAAGCGATTGCGCTGGATTACAACGGCAACGTCAGCGAAGGAGCGGGCGAAAACGTATTCGTCGTCATGAATGGTGTTGTGTATACGCCTAGTGCAGGTGCATCCATTTTGATGGGCATCACCCGCGATACAGTGTTGACGCTGCTCAAAGATCAAGGCGTAGAAGTGCGTCATGAAACGATTTCGCGTGATATGTTGTACGTTGCGGATGAGATTTTCTTCACAGGTACTGCGGCTGAAGTGACTCCGGTACGTTCAGTAGACCGTATTCTGGTGGGTTCCGGCAAACGTGGGCCAATCACCAAAGCAGTGCAAGATGAATTCTTTGCAATTACCTCTGGGCAACAACCTGACCGTTATGGTTGGTTGACACCTGTGCGACAAGCCGAACCTGCTAGCGGCGATTAAGAATACAATGTCCAGCTGCATGATTGCACTGGCTGAGATGAGGAGATAGGTGTTATGAAATTAACTGGCGCTGAGATAGTGATGGAATGTTTGCTCCGTGAGGGGGTCGAGATTATGTTCGGATATCCCGGTGGTGCGATATTGCCCACATATGATGCGATGACCCGTTATCCGCAACTCCGGCATGTGCTAGTACGCCATGAGCAAGGTGCAGCACATATGGCTGATGGATATGCTCGTGCCACAGGTAAAGTTGGTGTCGCAATTGCGACTAGTGGCCCCGGTGCGACTAACTTGGTCACCGGCATTGCGACTGCGATGATGGACTCGTCGCCAATCGTGTGTATCACAGGTCAAGTGTCACGTGGGGCAATTGGTTCGGATGCCTTCCAAGAATGTGATATCACGGGTATCACTATCCCGATCACCAAACATAATTATTTAGTGACCGATGTGACAGAACTGGCTTATGTTATGAAGGAAGCCTTTCATATTGCGCGGACGGGACGACCCGGTCCAGTATTGATCGACATTCCCAAAGACATCCAAAACGCGGTAACCGAGTTTATCTATCCCGAACAGGAAATTGTGCTGCGTGGCTACAGGCCAACAACTCACGCGAGTAATGAACAAATTGAAGATGCTTTAACACTCATCAAAAATGCTAAAAAGCCTGTCATTTTAGCGGGACATGGTATCGTGATGGCGGGTGCTTCAAAAGAATTGCAGGAGTTGGCTGAACGGGCGCAAATCCCGGTGACGTTAACCTTGCTTGGCAAAGGTGCATTGCCAGAAAATCATCCGTTGACTGTAGGGATGATGGGTATGCATGGAGCGGCGGCGTGTAACTTTGCTATTCAGGAAGCAGATTTGCTAATTGCGTTAGGGATGCGCTTTGATGATCGGGTGACGGGTAATATCAAAACTTACTCACCTAACTCGAAGAAAATTCATATTGATATCGACCCATCTGAAATTAACAAAAATATTCGGGTGGATGTAGGCATCGCAGGTGATGTGAAGACGGTTCTCACCCAATTACTGCCAGAACTAAAAGGGCAAAAACATGGTGAATGGGTCGCGAAAATTCGTGAGTGGCAAGAAGAGGGCGATGAACGTGACATCCTACATCACAGTAGCGAGGGCAAGTTGTTCGGCGCGCAGGTGATTAACGACCTGTGGAAATTCACAGGTGGTGATGCTATTACCGTCAGTGATGTAGGACAGCACCAAATGTTG
The DNA here is from genome assembly GCA_038251275.1 of Aggregatilineales bacterium. Lineage (GTDB taxonomy): Bacteria > Chloroflexota > Anaerolineae > Aggregatilineales > Phototrophicaceae > CFX2. The sequence continues at coordinate 100,055 of JBBSBM010000012.1, read as the reverse complement.
GAAGCACAATATTATCCGCATCAACGGCCTTCGACCATGCTCACCAGCGGCGGCCTCGGCACAATGGGCTTCGGTTTCCCCGCAGCGATTGGTGCGAAGTTTGGTAAACCCGACGAAGAAGTATGGGCAATTGTTGGTGATGGTGGATTCCAGATGACCTTATGTGAACTGGCAACCGCTAAACAGGAAAATGTCAAAGTCAACATCGCCATCTTGAACAATGGGTTCCTCGGTATGGTACGCCAGTGGCAAGAGTTCTTCTATGAAGAACGCTATCAGGCAACACCCATGTTCAATCCTGATTTTGTCGCATTGGCACAGGCATATGGCATTCCTGCCATGCGCGTAACCAGCCGTGACCAGATGGAAGAGTCGATCAAATTTGCCCGCAGTCATGAAGGGCCAGTTTTAATTGAGTATGTCATTGAAAAAGAAGAAATTGTCTATCCGATGGTTCCTGCAGGTGCTGACCTGCACCAAATGATACGTCGTCCAAAACCCGGTGAGGTGCAAGCATAATGGGTAAGCCTAACTCAAACAAACAAATTTTAGTGGCGCTGGTTGAAAATCTTCCCGGTGTCCTCAATCGTGTCGTTAGTATGCTCCGCCGTCGTAACTTCAATATTGATAGTTTGACGGTTGGGCGTACACATAATCCGAATTTATCGCGTATGACAATTGTTGTCGATGCTGAAAAAGGGAATGGTCGCCGGATTGCCGCCAACCTGTTCAAATTGGTCAATGTATTAGATGTGAAGCTGATTTCAGAAGAACCGTTTGTCAGCCGTGACTTGGCACTGATTAAAGTGCGAACGGATGATGTGGATTCGCGTAATGGCGTGACCATGATTTGTGATCGCTATCCCGCACGCATTGTGGATATTGGCCCTAAGGTAGCAATTATTGAAATCACCGCACAGGAAAGCATTGTCGAAGAGCTGATTTCTGAATTGGAACCGATTGGTATTATGGAAATGGTGCGGACGGGTGTAGTCGCGATGGGACGCGGTATCCGTATTTTGGACAGCGACTACGAACCGGTCATCAATGTACCGATGGCGACTGAAAACTTGGATGCAACAGGCGTATAAGTAACTTTCACTTGTTAGGGGAAATGAGTTCAATCATGCAGGATGTAAAGGCTTCAGTTCAGCAGCAATTCGGCAATGTAGCAGCCAACTATGCTACCAGTGCAGTTCATGCCAGCGGTGAAGATATGAACCGTATGGTGAAGCTTGCCGAACTTTCCGGTACTGAAAAAGTCTTGGACGCGGGATGTGGGGCAGGGCATACAGCGCTTGCTTTCGCCCCTCATGTTGCTGAGGTGATTGCCTACGACCTTACACTTTCGATGTTGGATCAAGTCAATAAGCTTGCAGCTGAACGTGGAGTCACCAATCTCACCACTCAACATGGTGATGTTGAAATGCTGCCGTTCGAGGACGGTACATTTGATCGTGTGGTATCGCGTTATAGCGCTCACCATTGGCCTCATCCTGCTCGTGCCTTAGCGGAGTTTCGGCGCGTACTGAAGCCGGGTGGTCAGTTTATTTTGAGTGATATTGTTGCGGCAGAAGCCCCAACGCTCGATACATTCTTGCAAGTGGTTGAACTCTTGCGTGATCCGTCCCATGTGCGCGATCATAGTATTTCACAATGGAATATGATGCTGCGCGATGCCAATTTCACATCTGAAGTCTTGCACACGTGGCAACTGCCTTTGGATTTTGACTCGTGGGTCACGCGTATGGCAACGCCTGCCCCCAGAGTAGAGATGATTAAAACGCTGTTTGATGGTGCGCCCAGCGAAGTTCGTAATGCAATGGATGTGCAATTGAATTACCGCTTCCAAATTCCCGGCGCATTGTTTCGGGGGCGGCGAAACGATTAACTTTGGTTACAATAACGGCATGATACTGAACCTTATGAGGTTCACTTTTAAGCGAAAAGGGCAATAGCTCTTATATGAGGGAGAGACAGATTTAAATGGCAACGATGTTTTACGATAAAGATGGCGACCTTTCACTACTAAATGGCAAGACGATTGCTATCATCGGTTACGGCAGTCAAGGACATGCTCATGCCTTAAACGCCAAAGATAGTGGGGCAAAAGTGATTGTTGGCCTTCATTCGGGCAGCAAAAGTGCTGAAAAGGCGAAAGCTGATGGTTTGGAAGTTTTTTCGGTAGCCGATGCCACCAAGCAGGCCGATATTGTGATGATATTGGTTCCTGATACCAAGCAGGCTGAAGTTTACGCAACCGATATTGGGCCGAACCTCAAACCCGGTAGCATGTTGATGTTCGCACACGGCTTTAATATTCATTACGGTCAAATTAAACCGCCTCAAAATATCGATGTGACGATGGTAGCACCCAAGGCTCCCGGTCATCGTGTCCGTGAAGTGTTTAAGGATGGCGCAGGTACACCCGGTTTGCTGGCTGTACATCAAGACGCGACCGGTAATGCTCACGCATTCGGAATGGCTTATGCCAAGGCAATTGGCTGCACCCGAGCAGGCGTAATCGAAACCACATTCAAAGAAGAAACAGAAACTGATCTGTTTGGTGAACAAACCATTCTTTGCGGCGGCGTAACCGGACTCATCCGTGCGGCATTCGAAACATTGGTTAAGGCTGGTTACCAACCCGAAGTGGCTTACTTCGAATGTATGCATGAACTCAAGCTGATTGTTGACTTGCTATATCAAGGCGGTTTGAGCTACATGTGGTACAGCGTCAGCGATACCGCCGAATATGGTGGGTATGTCGTCGGTGATCAGGTCGAAAGCATGGTCAAGGAAGAATTTGCTGGGGTGCTTAGCAACATTCAGGATGGCACTTTCGCTCGTAACTGGATTGAAGAAGTGAAGAACGGTCGCCCGAATTTCTTGCCGCGCCGCAATAAAGAACATAGTTTGCTGATTGAAGAAGTGGGCGCAAACCTGCGTGACATGATGCCATTCTTAAACGCCAAACGCGTTAAACAAGAATCGACTTCTGGAAGCTAAGTTTTGTGGGAAACCTGATTTTAACCATATTCAACAGCATTTTGTGAGTATTTTTAGGAATCAAAAACATGGATGACGTCGATGGTGTAGTACGCGAAAGGGGGTGGTCTGATGCCCGAAGATGGCCTTGCTGACCTTAAGACAGGAACCATTTGTAATCATGACCAAATCATAGAGAGGATCACCCTATTATGTCTGTACAGATTGATAACAACTTAGTCCGTGTTTTTGATACCACCTTGCGTGATGGCGAACAAAGCCCCGGCGCAACATTAAGCAGTGCTGAAAAGTTGGAGATTGCCCGCCAACTAGCAAATTTGGGTGTGGATGTCATCGAAGCAGGCTTTCCAGCTGCGTCACCTGATGACCTCGCAGCTGTTCAACGTATTGCTCAAGAAGTGGGTACGGCGGACGGCCCGATTATCTGCGGCCTTGCCCGTGCCCGTGAGAAAGACATTGCAACGTGCTGGGAAGGCGTGAAGGGCGCTGCTAAGCCCCGTATTCATACCTTCCTCGGTATGTCCGATATTCACCTGACTCACATCAGCGGCATCAGCCGTGCTGAAGGCCTTAAGATTGTTCGTGATGGAGTCTCATTTGCGCGGAGTTTGTGTACTGATGTGGAATTTAGCCCGATGGATGCTGGACGTGCTGAATTGCAATATCTGGTTGAAGCTTGTTCCGTTGCTATTGAGGCGGGCGCAACCACTCTGAATATCCCTGATACCGTTGGTTATGTCACCCCCGAAGAGTGGGGCGAATTCATGGGCAACTTGATTGCCGAGACTCCCGGTGGCGGCCCCGGTAGTGGAATCATCTGGTCAGTCCATTGCCATAACGATTTGGGTTTAGCAACTGCCAATTCACTGGCAGGTATTTTGGCTGGAGCGCGTCAGGTCGAGGTGACTATCAATGGAATTGGTGAGCGTGCAGGCAACACCAGCTTGGAAGAAGTAGTGATGGCAATTCACACCCGTTCCAAGTTCTACAGCCTGCGGACGAACATCAACACCCGCGAAATCATGAAAACAAGCCGCTTGGTCAGCAATTACACCGGTATGCATGTCCAGGCTAATAAGGCGATTGTCGGTGCGAATGCCTTTGCTCATGAAGCCGGTATTCATCAAGATGGTATGTTGAAGAACGCCACCACCTTCGAAATTATGACACCCGAAACGATTGGCCTAACCCAGAGCCGTTTGGTATTGGGCAAGCACAGTGGTCGTCACGCACTGAAGGCTCGTTTAGATGAATTGGGCTATAAAGTTGATGGCGATGCGCTGAACCAAGTATTCGCCCGTTTTAAAGATTTGGCTGATGCCAAGAAAACCGTTACTGATGCTGACTTGGAAGCTCTGATCGCCGATGAATTTCATGGACCTGAAGAGGTTTTCAGTTTAGTTGATATTCAAGTGACTTGTGGCACGATGGGTATGCCCACTGCCACTGCAAAGATTCGCAACCCAAATGGCGAAGAGGAAATTGTCGCCGCGGTTGGTACTGGCCCGGTCGATGCCTGCTTCCGTGCAGTTGATCTAGTTGTCAAAGCACCGAACCGTTTGATCGAATATAGTGTTCACAGTGTAACCGAAGGTATTGATGCACTCGGTGAAGTGACGGTACGTATTGCACCCACGGGTGAGGATAAGCGCTCATTTGGTGGCTATGGCGCGGATGATGACATTATTGTTGCCAGCGTTAAAGCTTACCTAGCTGCGCTCAACCGGATGGTCGTCGTGCTTGGCATTGCTGGTCACAAGCCTGAAGGCGAAGTTTCGGCAGTCGGTATCCAAGCTGAATCAAAGTAGAGTTTACAGGGGCGGTGAATGCCCCTATTTTCCACGTTCAATTGAGTTGGGAATGAGAATTAAGTGAGTACAAATCAACCACGAACCCTATTTGAAAAAGTGTGGAATAACCACATTGTTCGTCCGCAGTCACCAGATACACCAGCAGTCCTCTACATTGACCTGCATCTGGTACATGAAGTTACATCACCACAAGCGTTTACCCAGTTACGTGAACGTGGGTTAAAAGTACGTCGACCAGATCGCACAATGGCGACCATGGATCACAGTACGCCAACCACCCCGCGTAATGCTCAGGGTATTATTCCGGTCACCGATCCAATGGCTGCTGCCCAGTTGGATGTTATGCGCAAGAATTGCAGCGACTTTGGTATTCCGCTGTATGACCTTGGCACATCCAAGCAGGGTATTGTTCATATTATTGGCCCGGAACAAGGTCTGACTCAGCCCGGTATGACCATCGTTTGTGGTGACAGCCACACCAGTACACATGGCGCGTTTGGTGCGCTGGCCTTTGGTATTGGTACGAGCGAAGTTGCACACGTGCTGGCAAGCCAGTGTTTGCTCCAGAACAGACCCAAGACAATGGCGGTCAAAGTCAACGGCAAACTACACCCCGGTGTAACTGCCAAAGACATTATTCTGGGAGTCATTGCTAAGATTGGTGTCGGCGGTGGCACAGGTTACGTCTTTGAGTATATGGGTGATGCCCTCCGCAGCCTCAGCATGGAAGGCCGCATGACCATTTGTAACATGTCAATTGAAGGCGGCGCACGGGCAGGCATGGTTGCGCCTGATGATACGACCTTTGAATATGTCGCAGGTCGTCCTTACGCTCCCAAAGGCGCAGACTGGGATGCAGCAGTAGCCGCGTGGCGACAGTTGCCAAGTGATGATTCTGCGACTTTCGACAATGAAGTAGTACTTGACTCGTTTGAATTGACACCCATGATTACCTACGGCACAAATCCCGGTATGGGAATGCCAATTGGCGCAAATGTGCCTGACCCGGACAAAATGGGCGATTTGAGCGAAAAGATGGCGATGGATAAAGCGCTCAAATATATGGATTTGCAACCGGGGCAAAAGTTGCTCGGTAAAGCAGTCGATGTGGTCTTCGTCGGTAGCTGCACGAACAGCCGTATTTCCGATCTACGTGAAGCCGCCAAGCTCATCAACGGGCGTAAAGTTTCACCGAACGTTCGCATGATGGTTGTACCCGGTTCACAGCAGGTTAAGGCTCAGGCCGAGGCCGAAGGCTTGCATGAAATATTCAAAGCGGCGGGTGCAGAATGGCGTGAAGCAGGTTGTTCGATGTGTATCGCCATGAACGGGGATCAACTCCAACCGGGGCAGTACGCGGTTAGCACCAGCAATCGTAACTTTGAAGGTCGGCAGGGTAAGGGCGGTCGCACATTCCTCGCTAGCCCATTAACTGCTGTAGCAACTGCTGTAAATGGTGTCATCACTGACCCCAGAGAGATGGTGAACTAATGGAACCAATTAAGAAATTTACCGGGAGCATGGTTGCGCTCCCAAACAATGATATTGATACTGACCAGATCATTCCTGCCCGTTACCTCAAGGTGACGGACAAGAATGGTCTGGGGCAAGCCTGTTTTTCCGACTGGCGTTATAACGAAGATGGCTCACCCAAGCTGGATTTCCCATTGAACCAACCAGAGTATAAGAATGCTCAAGTACTCATCGGTGGTCATAACTTTGGCTGCGGCAGTTCACGTGAACATGCCCCTTGGGCGTTGATGGGCGCGGGCTTCAAAGCTGTTATCAGTACCTATTTCGCCGACATTTTCACGGGCAACTCGCTCAAAAATGGTCTGCTGCCGATTAAGGTGGACGAACAGACTCACCAGCAGTTGATCAGCTTGGCGCAAGAAGACCCAACCGCACAGGTATCCATTGATTTGGAATCGCAGCAGGTGATTCTACCCGATGGTCGCGCCGTAAAGTTTCCGATTGACTCGTTCTCGCGTTATTGCCTTTTAAATGGTGTAGATCAACTCGGTTTCTTGCTCAATCTGGATAGTGATATTCAGAATTATGAAGGATCAAATGTTGGGTACGTGGCTACAACTGCCTAGTGGGTTTTAGTATCATGACGTATCAGGCGGAGGATCGGTTGGTTTATCTGGGCGACGAATATGAGCTTCTCTACGATTCGAGTAGAAAGCTGCCGATGATTGCCCAATATGGCATTGAACCAGTTGCAATGAATACCGCTTGTTGGAAAGGGTTTATTGCTGATTATCTGATACGTCATGATGTCCTATATCTAACTTCATTAGCTGTTAGTGATAAAAATAATCATTATCCGGATATTGGAAATGTAAAACCAATTAACCATCAATATTCAGGGCTATTGGAACTAATGGCGATTGATGGGCATATTGTGATAGGTAAAGGTGATCCTCCTAAATGGGGGATGGGCGATATCCGGATGGCTCATGATTACCAAATCAGCCTGAAGTTAAAGTTATTGCATGGAATAGTTCAGTCGGTAGAAGATATTTCAGCTCAGGTCGCAACTATTCGTGCGGAACTCTATGAAATATTCATTGTTCGACAAGAACAATTTATTGAATCGCATCAGCTATCGGATTACAAACAGGGTAGAGTCAGAGTGCTATATGACCAGTCATTTGCGCTTATGAGTAGTTAATTGCCAAATGATAACTAAGCAACTCTTAGTATCCCATTGGGGGACAGTTTAATGGCGAATAATGTTGCGATCTACGACACAACACTTCGGGATGGCACGCAGCGGGAGGGCATATCCCTCTCATTGGCGGATAAACTCAAAGTCACACGCCTGCTGGATAATCTCGGTGTGACCTACATTGAAGGCGGTTGGCCGGGGTCGAATCCTAAAGATGTGGGGTATTTCGAGGCCGTGCAATCCGTTGAACTCAAGCACGCGCGGATTGCCGCCTTTGGTTCAACTTGTCGTAAGAATAGTGATCCGGCGGGTGATCCCAACATCTTAGCTTTGGTTAATGCTCATACGCCGGTTGTCACGGTTGTCGGCAAAACCTCAATGCTGCATGTCACCGACGTGCTGCAAACGACACCTGAAGAAAACTTGCGGATGATTCGTGAGAGTTTGCTTTACCTCAAAAGCCTCGGCAAAGAAGTAATTTACGATGCCGAGCATTTCTTTGATGGCATCAAACTCGACTTTGAGTACGCCCTCGACACGGTTGGCGCAGCGATTGAAGGTGGCGCAGATGTTGTTGTGTTGTGCGATACCAATGGTGGTTCACTGCCGTGGGAGATCGCCCGCTATATCTACGATGTCCAGAAAGCTTTCCCAAATATCAATTTGGGCATCCATACTCATAATGATGGGGAACTCGCGGTTGCTAATTCTTTAGCGGCTGTGCAAGCGGGTGTCGTTCAAGTTCAAGGAACCATTAACGGTTATGGCGAACGCTGCGGTAATGCTAATCTTTGCAGTATTATCCCTGACCTTGAACTCAAGATGGGCTACAAATGTCTACCTGATCTTGAGAATCTTCGCACTTTAACCACACTTTCGCGTACCGTTGCCGAGATTGCAAATCTCTCGCCAGATAATCATCTTGCTTATGTAGGCAAGAGTGCTTTTGCCCATAAAGGCGGCATCCATGTGGCAGCCATCCGCCGCAATGTAGATAGTTATCAACACATAGATCCTGCCCGAGTCGGCAATGAAATGCGTGTATTGGTTTCTGATCTTTCGGGGCAGGGCAACTTGCTCAGTAAGGCCGAAGAATTTGGGATGAATGTCTCAAAGACCGAAGCCGTTGCGGTTCTGGATGAAATCAAACGTTTGGAGAACGACGGTTTTGTCTTTGAAGGCGCGGAAGCCTCGGTCGCTATCCGCTTGCATCGCGCCACCCCGAACTATAAGCCAATTTTTACGTTGGTCGATTTTACAGTGCTGGTTTCGGAACGGAATGGTTTTGCCTTGTCTCAGGCAATGGTCAAAATTGATATTGATGGCGATATTGTTCATACCGCCGCTGATGGTAACGGCCCTGTGAACGCTTTGGACTTGGCCTTACGTAAAGCTTTAATCCCACGTTATCCGCAGCTTGCTGATTTCCAGTTGGCAGACTATAAAGTGCGTATTCCTGATAGTAACAACGGTACAGCCGCCACGACACGTGTTTTGATTGATACGCAAAATCATCACACCCGTTGGAGTACAGTTGGGGCTGGGGCAAATATCATTCAAGCCAGTTGGCTAGCCTTAGTTGATAGTGTTGAATACGGTCTGGTGATTGCGCCTCGCGAAATGCGAGAAAACATGGCAGCAGCGACAGGGGATTAAAGTGGCTATCGAAAAAGTTAATGTTACCCAAAAGCTGTCCCTTTTTAACGATCATTGGAGTCCAAAACTCGTTAGCGAGGTAAATGACTTTGCGGTTAAATTGGTCAAACTGCAAGGCGAGTTTGTCTGGCATCATCATGAAACCGAAGATGAGATGTTCTTTGTCGTCAAAGGTCGGCTGTTGATGAAACTTCGTGACGGAGATTTGTGGCTCGATGAAGGCGAATTCGTCATTATTCCTCATGGCATCGAACATATGCCGGTTGCGCCTGAAGAAGTGCATATTATGTTGTTCGAGCCGAAGAACACGTTGAATACAGGCAACGTCCAAAATGAACGGACAGTCGCTAATCTGGATCAGATTTGATACGCTATAGGTTTATTGGAAATGGTTTACGGGCTGGTGATTATCCAGCCCGTTTTTATGAGGAGAAATTAGAGTGAAGGCAACGATTTCAGTTTTATCAGGCGACGGCATTGGCCCGGAAGTGATGTCACAGGGCATCAATGTCTTGCAGAAAATTGCTTCTAAATATGGGCATGAGTTTACTTTTAATGAAGCACCAATGGGCGGCATCGCCATTGATCAATTTGGTGATTCTTGCCCGGATTCGACCATCAAGACTTGCGAACAGTCCGATGCGATTTTGCTTGGCGCGGTTGGTGGTCCAAAATGGTCAGACCCAGCGGCGGCTGTACGTCCCGAACAGGGATTGCTCAAAGTGCGTAAGCATTTTGAATTGTTTGCCAATTTGCGTCCTGTAAAAACCTACCCTGTTCTTGCCCAACATGTACCGTTACGTCCTGAATTTCTCGACGGTGTAGATATGGTATTTGTGCGTGAACTTACCGGCGGTCTGTACTTTGGCCCACGTCAAGATCAGGGTGATGGTGACTCAGCTTACGATACCGAACTCTATACCACGCCCGAAGTAGATCGTGTGGCACATGTAGCTTTCCGTGCCGCCCAGACCCGCCGTAAAAAAGTGACTTCGGTTGATAAAGCCAATGTCATGGCAAGTTCTCGCCTCTGGCGACGTTCCGTGACAAAAGTTCACGAAGACTACCCGGATGTTGAACTGGAGCACGTCTTGGCTGATGCTTGCTCGATGTATCTTATTACACGTCCAGCCAGTTTTGATGTCATCCTTGCCAGCAACATGTTCGGTGATATTCTGAGCGATGAAGCCTCAGTATTGGCTGGTTCGCTTGGCATGTCTCCGTCTGCTTCACTCGGTTCAAGTAAGTTTGGCTTGTATGAACCCATTCATGGTTCGGCGCCCGATATTGCAGGACAGGGAAAAGCCAACCCAACGGGCACGATTCTAAGTACTGCCATGCTGATGCGCTATACCTTGGGACTAGAGACAGAAGCAAAGGCCATTGAAGCGGCTGTTGAAGCGACTTTAGCTTCTGGTGCGCGTACTGCCGACATCGTTACGCGTGGTAGTGCTTACATCAGCACCACTGAGTTCGCGCAAACGGTTTTGGCAAATCTCTAGGTTTATTTATCTTTGGGATCATGTGTTGGGATTCGGCTAGGCAGTACGTCTGTTAGATCCGGCGATGGCGTTTCGAGCGCCATATTGAGATACTTGCGGTTCATTTCAAGGATCGCCATCGCCGATACAAGATACAATAATCGTCGTCCGCCCAATGACATGGTTTTCCATGTGATCGCACGTAATGCACACAAGGCCAGCGCTATATAATACTCGTACCAATTTTCTTCGTTGGTTAGGCACTCTCTAACGATGTTGCGGAGGGCTGTAATCGAATCTAGCATCATTGCGATTTGCTCATTGGCAACAGGTGGCTCGTATCCGTTTTCCATTGTCACTAGCGATTTGATGATACTCCGTATGGTATTCCAATCGGATTCAAAGCTATTCATCACTGCATCACCCAAGAGGCTGACTTCTAATGTCGCCCAGTCGAATAGGGTATGCCCATCACGCGTATGACCAAAATCAATTAGCCAAATGCTGTTATTCGGCCCAACTAGAATATTGCCGAGATGTAAATCCCCGTGAATTTTGCTTATTGACCCATTGATATGGCGGTCAAGTAAATTATCGTAGGCCAGCAGCGGATTTGGCAGTTGAATTTCTTCCAAGCTAATCCAACGATCCTCTGGCTCGAAGTCAGGTTCGAGATCACGGACTGCATCCAACATCATATCGTAGCGTGTTTTCCAAACAGTGCCGACTAAGCGCTCAACCACTTCGCCCCGATAGAATGTCTTTTCGAGATTGTTCACGCCCCGTATTTCGACCTTATACGCTCGCTTATCCGCTTCACTGCCAAAGCCCACGGCCAGTTTAAGCACGTTGTTCTGACGATCCACCTTTTGTACAGTGAAATTTTCTAACACCACATCGTCGCCAAATTGCAATTCCGTAAGTTTTGATTTGAGCTTGGAGCGGTTTATTGGGATTTTGACGACCAGTGGCATCTCAGGTTCGTCATTTTCTGGAATGAAATCAAGGGTAAGTAAAGGCGGAAGTATCCAGTCATATTCTTTCCACGCCTGGAAGCGGAAAGGGCGCTTTTGCTGCCACCAAGTGACCTTAAATTGAGAGAACAGTTCTTTCTCTAACAGTTGTCCGAGATCGGCAGCTCCATTGATACGGACACGTTGTCGCATATCCATTGGGACGCTGCCAGAATGTGCGACCAGCGTATATTTGATACCTGCCAATTCGGAATTTTCGGGCTTAACCGGACTGTCTTCTAATCGTGCTGTCTGTAATGGGAGGGAACTTTTAACATGCGCTTCGAAGCGATGCACTTCATCAAGGATACTGTCCGCTTCCTGAATCTTAACGACCATCGGGGCATCTTCGTGGTCATCAGCAGTAATGGGAGTCACTACCAATACCAACGCACCACTGAAACCTGTAAGTCGTTGCTCGATGCGGATTGTTTTGTGTCCCACGAACATACGCCGTAGTACGAAAAGCTGCTCGCGATTGATGGGTTGGGTTGCATCGTAGCCTTTGGCAAATAACACGTTCATATCGGGTGTTTGAGGTTCACGTTTCGGATCGTAACCAATTGCAGCTAAAGTTGCCGCTTTTAAGTTCATACCGAAGCCTTGTAGCACACGGATCGGCAAACTGTCATGTTCTGTGAGGATAGCAATCAGCAGTTCGCGCTCAGTTGCTTCTACCATATTGCTATCCATCGCCAAATCATTGGTAATGTCCAAAACTACTTCAGTGCGAGGTGTATAAGGAAAGCCTGCCCACAAGCGTTGGTTAGTGCCTTTATCAGTTTTCCGTCGAATTGCGTCAATAACGTATTCAGAAGTAAAGCCGTAATCTTCAACGATGCTAGCCGTAATTCCACCTTGAATCTGCAACATAGCAATAAAAAGATGCTCGACACCCAAATAGTGATGTCGCATTTGCACCGATTCTTGGCGTGCATTAATCAGAATGTCTTTAAGACTGATAACATGCATGGTTTACTCGTTTGTTTCTTCCATCCTCATCCAAGTATGTCCGACGCGGAATAATTGGCTCACGTCAATTGGAATCGTACCGCTTACCCGCGCATCACTATCCGCGTGTTCCACAAAAGTACCATTGGTACTTACGCAATCTTCTAACCACCACTGATTGTTTTCCCATCGGATATAAGCATGTTGTCGTGAAATAAACGAGTCATTTCGCAAACAAACATCGCTGTCTTCCTTGCGACCAATACTAATTTTCCAACTGGCTTCATCTTCACTCAGTTGCCCATCGCCATTTTCAACGCTGTAACTGAGTCGCAGCCCGTCTTCTACCCCACTCATAATCATTAAGTTTAATCGCATCTGCTGCTCCGTACCTGACGCTGCACCTGCAATTATACTATGATTTGGATTCGGTCATGTGCTTGCTCTTTTTGCTGTCGTGTGCTATCCTCTCGATTATAACAATTGAATATCACACACTCTTATGAAGAACGGTTGAGGGAACGGCCCTGAGACACCGTGGCAACCCCCAAATGATGGGAAGGTGCCAAATCCGTCAGTATATTGGATGAACTGACAGATGAGAGTGATTACCTGATGTTCATCAGCACAGGGATCAACTCAAAGACTTTTAACGAAGTCTTTTTTATCGGTAATGCTAACCCGGTTCTTCTATTCGAAGCCGGGTTTTTTATTTCTAGTGGCTTGGGAGGCTAAAACGTGTCTCTGAAAGATTTGGACAAAGGTTTGCAAGACGTAGAAGATAATAGTAGCCCAAAGGGCAAAAGTACGCAGGCTGTTCACGGTGGTACCAAGCGACGAAAGGCATTCAATTCGCTGAATACGCCAATTGTCCAAACGGCAACCTACACGTTTGGTGATACCCAAGAACTCATCGACTTCATGGAGCACAAAACATGGGGAGATGGGGATGATCGTGAAGAGTATGGGCGCTATGGTAATCCGACTGTGAATGCTGTCGAGCGCAAGCTTGCTTCGATGGATTCGGGCGAAGATGCTGTCCTGTATGCTTCCGGCATGGCGGCAATTACTTCCCTTTTGCTGTCAGTTTTGCCTTCTGGCGCACATATCGTCATGACCGATGATTGTTATCGTCGAACGCGACAGTTTTGTCAAACCTTCCTCAAGCGTTTTGGCATTGATACGACTGTTGTGCCGATGGGTGATTATGAAGCAATGGAAGCTGCCATAATCCCTAAGAAAACACGCGTACTGATTTCGGAAAGCCCAACCAATCCTTATCTGCGGATTGCTGATTTGGATCGTATCGGTAAGATGGGCAAGAAGCATCGTATCCTGACCATGATTGATAGTACCTTTGCCACGCCGGTCAATCAACGTCCCTTGGAGTGGGGAATTGATTTCGTGGTTCATAGTGCCACTAAATATCTCTCTGGTCATAATGATTTGCTGGCTGGTGTTGTAATCGGACGTGCCGACCGTATCAAAGCGCTGCGGGATGCACGTGGCGTACTCGGCGGCATTGTTGATCCGCAAAATGCCTTCTTGTTAGATCGTGGTATCAAAACTTTGGGTGTTCGTGTCGCGCAGCAAAATCAAACTGCGCTCGCCGTTGCACGTATATTAGATGATCATCCACGTATTGAACGGGTATGGTATCCCGGACTAGAGTCACACCCTGATTACAAAATCGCGGCGGCTCAGATGACAGGCTATGGTGGAGTGGTTAGTTTCGAAGTGAAGGGCGATTTGCAAACCACCAGCCGCTTTATCGACCGCCTCAAAATCCCCTACATCGCCCCCAGTCTTGGTGGTGTCGAAAGCCTCATTGAACAGCCTGCCCTCATGAGCTACTACGAAAAAACCAGCGAAGAACGTTTGGCATTAGGAATTAAAGACAACCTTGTGCGCTTCGCCATTGGTATCGAAGACACGGATGATGTGTTGTACGATATTCAACAGGCGCTTGCCGGTATCTAAGCACCTTGACGGCTAACAAAAGAAGGACACAAATACTGTGTCCTTCTTTTGTTTAGTGAGATTGACTATACTGAAAATCGTTTATACAGGTATAGCTTCCTGCACCTTAAGTATTGCACTCAACGCCTCAATTGTGGCCTCAGATTGATGCAGCTTGTTGACATACTGGGGATGAATGCCTTCTAGTTGATTGCTGTGATAGTCGATAACGGCATCAGCGTCTTTCAGCACATGACCCGTCAAAATGCCAACAACGGTTTCATTTGGCTTGATAATCCCGCTGCGAACTAACTTTTGTAAACCTGCTAATGAACAGGCAGATGCAGGCTCGCAGCCGATACCCTGTCGGTCAATAAGTGCTTTCGCATCCATGATCTCTTGATCGCTCACTTCTTCGACCACACCATTTGTCCATTTCAGCGAACGTACAGCCTTCTTAAAATTGACCGGATTACCAATTTTGATAGCTGTTGCCACTGTTTCCGCATGGACAGGTTCATAGTCACGGAATCCAGTTTTATAACTGTGATACAGAGGGTTTGCGCCTTCCGCTTGGATAATCGCCAAACGGGGTAAGCGATCTATCAAGCCGATTTCATATAGTTCTTTTAGCCCTTTGCCAAAGGCTGAACTATTGCCAAGGTTGCCGCCCGGAACCACAATCCAATCCGGCACTTGCCACCGAAGTTGCTGGATCACTTCGATCATAATACTTTTTTGGCCTTCTAACCGGAAAGGATTGATCGAGTTCAGCACATAAATACCCAAGTTTTCTGCAACTTGCCGCACTAATTCCAAATTACGGTCAAAGTCTGCATCAACCTGAATGCCTGTCGCGCCATAGGCGATGGCTTGTGCCAATTTGCCCAGAGCAATTTGCTTGTTTTGGAAAAAGACAATACCTTCTATGCCTGCCCACGCAGCATAAGCTGCCAATGAAGCAGATGTATTACCTGTTGAAGCACAAGCCACCCGTTCGATACCTAACACGCGTGCTTGCGTCACGCCTCCTGTCATACCGCGATCTTTAAATGAACCTGTGGGGTTTTCCCCCTCATGTTTGAGGTACAATGTCTCTACGCCAGCCCATGCGGCAAGCTTAGCATTGCGGTACAGGTTAGTATTGCCTTCAGGTCGGCTAACCACGATGTCGTTTGGGACTTCAGGATAAATCATCTCTTTGTAACGCCACACACCACTATTGTAGGGGGCTTCAAAAGTGCCGAGTCGTTGGTCAAAAAGTGCTTTGTTGACAGTCTTGTGTAAGTAGTCAGTGTCATGCTGAACATCCAACAGACCCCCGCATTTTTCACAGGCGTAAATAATCTTATCAACTGGGTATTGCTGCCCACAATCCATGCATTGTAGTATGCTCAACATGCTTTTTTCACCATTTTGTGTGACTGATGCCAAACCGCAAGGATAACAATTTCTCATGATGAATACCAGTGCAGAGGCTTTTGCTCCAGCCACAATGGCAAATCTCGGAGTCGGTTTTGATATTTTAGGGCTGGCGCTGCATGAACCCGGCGACATTGTCCGTGCTGAATTGTCTGACGAGCTGGGTGTGCAAATCACTGATATAGAAGGGGATGATGGGAAACTTACCCGTGACCCCGAAAAGAATACAGCGGGTATCGCTGCTGCAAGTACTCTGCGATTAATTGGGGCAACAAAAGGTGTGCGTCTTATTATTCGCAAAAATCTACCGCTGGCCAGCGGTTTGGGGAGCAGTAGCGCTAGTGCAGTTGCGGCTGCGGTTGCAGTCAATGCGCTATTCGACTATCCACTTTCAGATAAACAACTCTTATCACCATCTTTAGATGGTGAAGCGGCTGTAAGTGGTCGTCATGCGGATAATGTCGCGCCGTGCCTCTTTGGTGGTATTACCTTAGTCACTGGCATTGATGCTGACCAAATTCGACGGTTGCCTATTCCATCCTCACTCTTTCTTGCACTCGTTACCCCAAATGTTGCAGTACCTACGGTAATGGCGCGTGCTGTACTGCCTGCTACTGTGCCACTCAAAACAATGGTCTTACAGACAGCTTATGTTGCGCAACTTGTTGATGCGATTTATCGCGGTGATCTCGTCACAATGGCACGTGCCATGGAAGGTGATCAGGTCATTGAACCGGCGCGTGCCCACTTAATGCCTTTGCTGCACGAAATGCGACAAATTGCGCACGATAAAGGGGCATTGGGGTTAGTTATCAGTGGAGCAGGGCCAACGCTTTGTGCTATTTGCGATCGTGAAGAAATTGCAGAAAAAGTTGCTCTTGCTATGGGCCTGCGGTATGATGCGGCTGACATCTCAAGTGTTACGCGATGCACAGGAATTTCTGCTTCTGGTGCACGGGTTTTGCAGGTAACTTAAACATCAAATGTGAAACAGTTCCGCTTCGTTGACACTGTTTGGTGTTCAGTGTATACTAAATTTAGTTAGTTCTGAAAGTTACAAACGATCCCTTTCTGGCGATAAAGGTGCCTCCTATGACAATACAACAGGCAATGCAAGCGGTTGAAAATATCATGTTTGAGGTCATAAAAAGTGATGTCAAAACATTGCAAGATGCCAGTCGTCATATTCTTGATGCTGGCGGAAAACGCGTGCGCCCCCGCCTAGTGATGTTAGCCTACTCGGCGCTTGGCGGAACTGATTATATTTATGCTGCGCCTCCGGCGGCTGCGATTGAATTGGTACATACGGCAAGTGTCGTCCATGATGATATTAATGATCATGGTGTTGTGCGACGTGGTCGTCCATCTGTTAATGCAATTTGGGGACGGACTTTTGCACTCCTCACTGGTGATTTTCTTTTCACCAAAGTTTATGAATTGATGGCTCCCTATAAAGACCTGAATATTGATCTGGCTGATGCTACTGTTGCACTGGTTGAAGGCGAAACGCTTCAAGCGGCTGCCGTAAAAGACAACAATTTCACTCGCGAGGTCTATTACGAAATTATCGCGCGTAAGACTGCGGCCTTGTTTAAATCTGCTGGTTGTATTGGTGCAAAACTGGCTCATGCGGATCAAGCAACCATAGATGCACTTGGACAATATGGCTATAGTGTAGGACTTGCCTTCCAGATCATTGATGACGTTTTGGATTTGACGGCTGACAGCGCTCAACTTGGCAAAACCTCTGGTATCGACTTGGCACAGGGTCGGGGTTACGTCGCCGCATATTCCAACAATGGACATGTCACAAATGGTGTAGCCGAAGCTGTAGCCGAAGAGGCTGACCCGATGGTATCGATTAAACAGAAAATTCTCCAAGGGGATGCCATCAACGAAGCACGAGTACAAGCCCGCGCTCTTGCTCAGACTGCTATAGCTTGCCTGGATATACTACCTGAATCGCAGGCCAAACGTGAGCTTGTTGAACTGGCTAATATGGTCGTTGACCGCGATCATTAGCCTGTAACTGTTATTGAACAGCATTTTCAAAAGTCCAGCCTCCAAGCTGGATTTTTGTTTTGATCATTAAGGGTATAATCCTCGTATATTTGACGATTGAGGAAGAAATGATGGCGATAAAAGTTATATCCGTTGAAACGACTCGCAAAATCGAAGCTGCTGCAGATGCCGCGGGTCTTTCCTACGATACAATGATGCAAAATGCAGGACGTGCGGTTGCCTTTCGTGCTATCGAACGTCTTAAGGGTAAACCGGATGCGCGTGTTACCGTACTCATTGGGGCAGGAAATAATGGTGGGGATGGTCTCGTTGCTGGACGTATTATTGCTGAAGAAACTTCTGCTTTAGTACGGTTTTATCTACTCAAACCTCGACCAGACGATGATAAAAATTTTACCGATGTGCAGGCCGCAAATCTTTCTGTTGCCCTCGCACAAGATGATCGGGATGGACGCGTATTACGAAACATGGTTGCTAGTGCTGATGTTGTTGTCGATGCACTCTTTGGCATTGGCATAAATCTTCCCCTGCGATCTGATGCCGCTAAAGTGCTGCGAGGGGTGAATCAAGCACTTAATGACGCGCAGTTGCCTGAAAATCCTCAGGGCATTTTGATTAATCCCTGCGATCCCAAGTCTCGCCTTCGTATTGCAAAACCCTATGTCGTCGCGGTTGATTGCCCTAGCGGTCTCGATTGTGATACTGGCGCTCTCGATCCTAATACGATTCAGGCTGATGAAACAGTTACTTTCATCGCGGTCAAACAAGGCTTACTTGAATTTCCCGGTGCGTCGGCTGTTGGAGATTTGCTTGTGGCGACCATTGGTATTACGGATGACTTGCCTGAACTACAAGACTCGGTTCATAGTCTTGCTGATTCTGAACTTGCTACGAAACTGCTTCCTGACCGCCCATTAAATGCCAATAAAGGGACGTTTGGCAAAGCGTTGGTTATAGGTGGGTCACTGAATTATGTTGGCGCAGCGGGTCTTACCGCAATGGCTGCATATCGCTCAGGAATTGGCTTAGTGACTGTTGCCGCACCACGTTCAATTGTGAGTACGCTTAGTGGTAATTTTCTTGAACCGACTTGGATACCACTATCAGAGGAAGACGGTTTAGTTTCGAAGACCGCCATTTCAGAACTCCCATCGGAACTTGAGTCGTATAATGTGGTTCTCATTGGCCCAGGTTGGGGCAATTCAAAAAATACTCACGAATTGCTGTTGAAATTGCTTGATAAAAAGTTACCTCATGTAGTAATCGATGCTGATGGCCTAAATTTGTTAAGTGAGATCGACAATTGGTGGACTCATTTACTGCCGGATACGGTGATCACACCGCATCCCGGTGAGATGGGACGACTTGCAAAGTGTTCCACTGATGAAGTGCAAGCTAATCGTTGGAAAATTGCCGCTAAAAAATCTACTGAGTGGAATCTGGTCTTGGTTTTGAAGGGCGCGCACACACTCATCGCTGCACCAGATGGGCGCATAACCGCTTTGCCTTTTAAATCTGATGCTTTGTCAACTGCTGGAACGGGTGATGTGTTGGCAGGTCTAATAACGGGGTTTGTGGGGCAGGGCGTAAAACCTTATGAGGCTGCAGTTTTGGCTGGGTATGTTCACGGACTTGCAGGCAATTTGGCATCTGAGCAACAGGGCAATACCCGCAGTGTTATTGCAGAGGATGTTCTGAATGCTTTAGCCTCTGCAATAACGAAAATCAGTAGTTAATCTTTAAAGCCGAGTTCGAGGCGTCGAGCACGTGCTGCCGCTTTGCCTTCAGCCATGCTTTCGGCTAATGGGTCATTCACAATGACCGATTCAAGTTTGCCGCGTATTGAGTCACCACTTTCGGCCAATTGCTGACGAACATCGTTACCGCTGCGTGGTGTGCGGAAGAGTGCTGCTAATCCCCCCGCAATCAACCCGACGACGAAGCCACCTAAAAGTAAACCGATGTCCAGACTATTTTCTGAGTTGTTGTTCACGGCTTTGTTCCATTCTTAGTACGGCGGATAGCCCGACGAATGCCGCCTACATCTCGGAATACAACACCTAGCCCGGACATAAATGCACTTGTTCGGATGATTGGGCGCACCGCGTTATCACCCACAAACTCTGCTGTACCTTTGGCAGTATTTACTGTGTCTTGGGCAGTCGTAAGAACGGGTTGAACATCACGTTTTACCATATTGACCAAGCGTGTAATCTGAACGATCAATACTGCAATCGCTCCAATAATCAACATGCCTTCTAATCCAATGACGACCATGAAGAGATTGCGAATATATTGAATACGCAGTGCCGTAATTTCAAGTTCACCTGTGAATGCCAGTAGCAACCCGATCACAAAGATGATAACGATAATGGCACCTAATACGCCGGAACTCAGGAACACAATACGTTGTATTGTCCACTTCGATTTAGCTTCTGCTTCAGCAGGAGGTGTTTGCGGGGCTTGTAGAACGTTTTGAGCCATAATATCTCCTCATTGAGTAGAACGTTTTCTGTTTTTGTCAGTTGTAAGTAGGTGTGCAGAAACCAGAGCCACAATTGCGCCCAAGGTTGCTGTCGCAATATGCAATGTGCCCACATTAAAAATGTTGACCGAGAACATTATGCCAATGAGCTGACCTGCACCAAATCCAACCCATCCTGCCAATAGAAAAAGGGCTAATCTTCGAGCATCGCCGCCGACAAGTAGATGAAAACCCGCTCCAAAAAGCGTGGCAAGTATAAATCCAAAAACGGTTGTTGGTCCAAACACGCTGGCCGCCCTGTCTCTCGAATGATTACCTTTTAACGGACTTATGGTACAATTCCAAATGTGTAATTAGTGTAACATAAACTCGAACGACAACGACATTATCCGTATAATACATTCATATTTCTGATGACTATTTTAGACCACCGCATTTTAATTCCGAAGTCACCCGAAAAGATATGGGAATTCTTGAGTGATCTTTCTCAGAATTCATCGTGGCAAGTGGATTGTAAATCCGTTTCAATATTAACTCCCAATCATGCCGGATCGGGAATGCGCTGGCGCTATACCACGAATTCAGGTCGCTCGTATGTCGCTGAAATCACCGCATGGTACGATGGGCTAGGCTACGAATATACTATAGTGGATGGTGCGCCCTTTAGTGAAAACAAAGGCCGTATACGTCTTCAGGAAATTGCGGAAGGCACAGTCGTTCAGTGGACTTTAACATACGAAACCAGCGGCATGCTGGCAGGCGTACGCAATGCAGTCAGCCTAAAACGCCAATTCGAAAGCACAATGGTTGATAGTCTCAAGAATCTGTGGAAAGTGCTTCAAAAGGTCATGCCGGAGGACAGACCTCGCGAGGTAAAGTCCTTAATGCGCGATGCACCCGACTATGAATCACGCACTCAATATCGCCCACGACATGCCACTTCTAAACCAGAGAATGACTCACTTCAGGTTCCTGAATCAGCAGCCTCTCAAATCGTTGAGCCTCCTATCTCAGCAGATGACACGCGTCCTCGTGCGCCCGTTCGTATTGAGTCTATTCCGGTTCAAGAAGAACCTGTAGAAAACGCAGCGCCTATTGTTTCGCCGCTGTTTGATGACCCCGATACAGGAACAATTGAACGGGTCGTTTATCCACTTCCGGTTGAGAAGCAGCCCTACGCGCGTGATTTTGTGCCGCGACCGCCAGAAAAACGTGTGGATTCGGATTTCGCGCCTACACCTGCGCGACGTACAACTCAAGAAATGAAACCAATTGCGCCTGAGCCTTTACCGACTGTTGAACCGACCTCTGTCAAAACTAATGATTCATCTGAGGTAGTAGCGCCGGTTACACCGAAACCGACAACTCCTTCCTCTACAGGTAATCTTGATACCGTAAAGATGGCAACAGGTGAAATGAGTGTGTTTGAGCTGTTCGGTTTGCCACGCCCCAGCCAAACGCAGGAAATCAGCCGTGTAACCGTGCCTGAACCGATTCAGCAAACGGTTGAGTCGTCAGTTATTTCTGTGAAACCAACGCGTATTGGACTTCGGTTGGTGCTTCGGCGCAAGCACGTATCAATCCGTCGTCCTACCTAAAACCGCCCTCACCAGCCTGAATTTGCAAAGATCTGAAACCCTTTCGAGTGCGAGTTTTGCTTTTAGACTCCCCTTGATTTAAGGAGAATTTAAGGTACTTCAAAACTCGATTTAACGTATAACCGTTCTCTCCCTCTATAATGATATTGTTCAAGGGAGAAGGATATTACACATGTCTAAATCGAAGTCTTCATCCACGCCTCGTTTTGCGCTCACCATTCGTAAATTTCTGTTGTCGTTCTTTGTAGTATTCACATTTATTGCATATGCCATTCGCAATCAAATGGATACTGCTGAAGCCGATGCAAACAATGTTCCGACTTCACTTCCACTTTTAGCAAAGCAGCCCGACTCACTTGTAATGAGCCGGTCGACTACAGTTCCAACTAATCGCCCACAGCCAACGGTGTCTGGTTTAGTAAGTGCTTCCCACGCCAAGTCAACTGCTGCGCCAATTATTCCTACGGAGCTACTATCAGCGGTTCCTACAGATGTGCCGACTGACGTGCCTACCGCTATTCCAACGGATATACCTACAGAAGTTCCACTGCCAACCGCAACTCCAGATGGCCTGTACAAAGATGGTGTCTATGATGGGCCAATCGTTGATGCCTACTATGGTAATGTTCAGGTAGAAGCGGTCATTCAAGGCGGCAAAATCGCAGACGTAAAGTTCTTGGATTATCCGCAAGATCGCCGCACCTCGCGCTATATTAACTCGCAGGCTATGCCGTGGCTGACTGAAGAGGCCGTACAGGTTCAAAATGCCAATGTGGACTTGATTTCTGGCGCGACCTTTACCAGCCAAGCTTTTGTTCAATCGCTTCAGTTAGCCTTGAATCAAGCACACGTTTAATCATGAAGCAAACGCGTATCTTAATGGGTATGCCTGTCACAGTGGAAGTGGTTGATGCTACTGCGACCGCTTCCACATTGAACTCGGTTTACGACTATCTTCAGTATATCGACGATAAATTCAGCACCTACAAAGCCGACAGTGAGATTTCTCAAATTAATCAGGGATTACTGACTGTAAAACGTTCCAGTCCTGACATGCAAACCGTATTTGAACTTTCTGAGCAAACACGCCGTGAAACCGATGGCTATTTCAATATCGAGCAAGATGGCTATTACGACCCGTCTGGCTTGGTGAAAGGCTGGGCGATTTTCAATGCTGCGGAAATCCTGCGCAAACAAGGGTTTGAAAACTACTATGTTGATGCAGGTGGTGATGTTCAATTAGCGGGCAATAACGAACATGGGCAAGCATGGCGTATAGGTATTCGGAACCCCTTCAATATTAGCCAAATTGTCAAAGTACTCTCGCTCACCAACATCGGCATTGCAACTTCTGGCAATTACATCCGGGGTGATCACATTTATAACCCATTGGGCAATCACGAGAAGGTATCCGACATTGTCAGCCTAACGGTGATCGGCCCTAATATTTATGAAGCAGATCGTTTTGCGACTGCCGCCTATGCAATGGGTCGCGAAGGTATCCAGTTCATCAGTCAACTGGATGGCTTTGAAGGATACATGATTGATGAATTAGGCCGAGCAACTTTTACCGCTGGTTTCGATAGGTACACAATCCATGATAAAGTTCATTGATCGATTGCTAGATCGCGTCACTATGTACAGATTAATTCTGTACTACTTACTAGTTCTATTAGGTGCAGCAGGTATCCTCAGCGCGATGGGGATGTTGCCGTTTACCCCAATCGCGCTGCTCTTTACAACAGCCTTCTTGTTTGCGACCTGTTGGGTAGCAAACACGATCTTTGCTATGACGTTTGCTGTGCCAACCAATACTGAGTCTGTTTATATTTCCGCACTCATTTTGGCACTGATTATTACACCAGTCGCACCGTTGAAATCCATGCCGGATATGTATTTCCTGCTATGGGTTTCTGTGTTGGCAATGGCTTCCAAGTTCATTATTGCCATTAATCGCAAGCATCTGTTTAATCCAGTCGCTGTTGCGGTTGCAATCACAGCCCTTACACTCGATCAAGCTGCGACGTGGTGGGTTGGTACACTGCCTATGCTGCCCTTTGTGTTGGTCGGAGGATTGTTGCTCGTTCGCAAGATTCGGCGTTTTGGCCTCTTTTTCGCTTTCATCACAGCCTCATTGATCACGATTTTGGCTTTTGCCGTATTGCAGCACGATAATTTGTTAACGACTATTCAGCTAACCTTTTTAAATTCCCCGTTGCTGTTTTTCGGTTTTGTGATTTTGACCGAACCACTCACCACACCGCCCACCCGTAGACTACAAATGATCTATGGCGCGATTGTAGGCGTTTTCTTTGCACCGCAGTTGCATATCGGTTCATTCTACTTCACGCCCGAACTTGCCATCCTCATCGGCAATGTATTCTCATACATTGTCAGTCCGAAGGCCAAACTGGTTCTCAAACTCAAAGAAAAAGTGCAAGTTGCGCCCGACATTTTTGACTTTATCTTTGAACCTGTTAAGAAATTTGCTTTTGCACCCGGTCAATATATGGAATGGACTCTCGGTCACGAATATCCCGACAGTCGCGGTAATCGTCGCTATTTCACATTGGCTTCTTCGCCTAACGAAAACAACTTGCGTCTGGGTGTAAAGTTTTATGACCAATCCAGCAGCTACAAACGATCCATGTTAGCGATGGAGAAAGACAGTGAGATTGTTGCGGGTCAGCTCGCTGGTGATTTTGTTTTGCCCAGAGGCATCAATCAAAAATGCGTCTTTATCGCCGGCGGCATTGGTGTTACACCTTTTAGGAGCATGATTCAACATCTTCTGGATATTAACCAGCGTCGGGACATCGTTCTCTTTTACATCAATCGCAAAGAGAATGAAATCGTCTATAAAGATGTCTTCGATAAGGCAAGACAAAAACTGGGTATCAAAACCATCTATACCCTGACGGATACCACCCAGATTCCGCCGACTTGGAAAGGCAAAGTTGGTTACGTGGATAAGCGGATGTTACGGGAAAGTGTTCCGGATTATGGGAAGTGCGTTTTCTTTGTGTCTGGTCCTAATGCGATGGTGACCTCAGTACAGGAAGTGCTCATTGGTATGGGGGTTAACCGTGACCGTATAAAAACCGATTTCTTCCCCGGTTTGGTTTAGACATAATCTACCTAAAACAAAAAAAGATTACCAACACGGTAATCCTTTTTTGTTCCCTCAAACAGGTTGGCATAATGGTGGGTGACATATGGGGCTCGAACCCATGACATCGAGGACCACAACCCCGCGCTCTGCCAACTGAGCTAATGTCACCATGTGGAAATTAGTATAGCAGATGCCCCTAAGTGATACTAGGGTTTTTTCCGCGCGATGATCACTTGGACGATGCTTCGTGGGCAGCGCTCTTCTTTGAGTACAGCTTCAAATCCATAACGCTCGAAATAAGTGCTAATTGCTGGGTTTTGTCCTCCACGTTGGCCTGTGACACGGTACAGCCACTCTAATCCTGCCTGTGTTACGCTGCCGCCTGTTAGCACCCCGTTTGGCACAATAATCAGTTGACCGTTATCGCACAAAATGCGGCTGATTTCCCGCAATGTTTCCGCTGCAAAAATAAAGTCAGTAGGAAATGTACTAATCACCGCTTTGAATGTGGTGGCGGGGAAGGGCAGTTGTTGTGCCTTGCCTCGCGCCAAACGGGCAGTTACCCCGTGTCGCTGGAGTTTGGCTCGTGCGATTCGTCCCATGTACGGCGATAAATCGTAACCAATTGTTTGATAGCCCGCTTCCGCCAAATCCAGTTGTAAGTTTCCGGTTCCATGTGCCAGTTCAAGGATCATATCGCCGCTGCTTGCGTCCAAATGCCGCAGCGCTGATCGCTGCCAGCATCGCCACGCGCCCAACGACACAACACTGCTCACGGTATCGTAGGTAAAGGCCATTTCATTGTAAAGCAACCGAAAGCCGAAGCGAATCAGCCCCCACCACGCATCAGCGACTTTTTCCACGAACAGCCTCAATAATCACATCCGGAACATCCGTGATGATTGCATCCACGCCCAATTGATAGAGTTCTACTGCCCGTTCGGGATCGTTCACAGTCCATGTGTTGACACGGAAATTGTTTGCCTTTGCCCATTTCATATAATCCGCGTCAATCATTTCGTAATGCGGATGTCGTGCCTCGTGTGGAAAGCCTTCCATCGCTTCACTAAAGTTATAATTTTCCGAATAAAGATAGCCAATGGGAACGACTGGCATAATGGCCCGAAACCGCTTCAAGGCCAGCGGATTGAACGACGACACAATCGTGCTGCCTTCTAAACCATGTTTAGCAATACAATCTGCAACTGCTTGCTCAACACCATCCGTATCTTGTGTTTCCGATTTAATCTCGACATTGATGAAGAGTTCTTTGCCGACCGCCTCAAATACTTCATCAAGGGTAGGTATACGCGTACCTTCATATTCAGCACTAAAGCTGCTGCCTGCATCCAATTCTTTGAGTTCAGCTAAAGTGAAATCTTTTGCCAATCCCTTGCCATTGGTGGTCGCATCCACACTAAAATCGTGCAGCACAATCAAATGACCATCTTTTGAAAAGTGTGTATCGAGTTCTACACCATCCGCGCCTTGCTTCAGCGCCAGTTCAAATGAGGGTATCGTGTTCATCGGTGCATACGCCCGCGCTCCACGATGACCTAAAACTAACATCCGTCCTTGATAAATATTTTCTAACGCTAACATGATTGCTTCCTAACCCGATTCATACCGGAGAATCACCTTAAATAAGAAAATCCGTGCTATAGTAAATGGTGGCTGTAAAATAGACTTAATTCTGCCCAAAACTAACCCATGTAGGGGCGCAGCATGTTGCACCCTCTGACATTACTAATCTATCACACCAATACGATGACAAGATTAAAACCAAGCCTGATTACTTTAACAATCCATTGCCTGAATAGTCGCGAGAATCTCCCTTGTATTCGCTGCAACGACACCCCAATTTGCACAGCGGCGGACGCACGGGAACGTCTCGCCAAACTTGTGCCATTTCAGCGCCATTAGCCGAACTAGCCGCCAGTCAATTGTGTCAATTCAGCGGTTTCTCGGCTGCTTCCCGCCTGTCATTTCAGCGGAAGTATTGCAATATCTGCACAAGTTTTGTATTTTGTGCAATTAAGTCTCAACGTGGTTTGACTTGAATATTCTCGCCCTGAACCTGAACCTCGTAGCTTTTGACATCCACCATCGCTGGCGCACTAAGCACCTTTCCCGTACGAATATCAAAAGTTGCACCATGTCGAGGGCAGGCAATGACGCACCCATCAAGCTCACCTTCAGCTAGGGGGCCATCATCGTGCGTACAGATGTCTTCAATCGCGTAATATGTACCCTCAACATTGAAAATAGCAACCCAATGTCGACCTAGTTCAACCACCATCCGTTCGCCCGGTTTTAGTTCATCAACCGTAGCCACGCTTACAAAATCGACTGTAGGGCCTTTGCCCATGTTATTCGTCCTTGTCTTCGATAGTTTGCCAGTTCGCCACCCCTTGCGTCGCGATAATGAGGGTTTTGAGAGAGAGCAAAGCACATTTCACCCGATTAATTGTCAAGGGAATACCGACCATCTCAAAAATATCGTCTTTGGTGATCTTTGTAATCTCGTCGAGTGTTTTACCCACGATTTCATCAGCCAACATTGAGGCTGTTGCTTGACTTATCGCGCAACCTTCGCCGTCCCAAGCGATGTCCGTAATGACACAGTTTTCATCGACTTTCAGGGTAAGACGCAGTCTATCACCACATAAAGGATTGTGTTCCTCGTGGTCAAAATCGGCTGGATCAAGCACACCCGGATGATGTGGCGTTCGAGCGTGGTCTAAAATAATCTCGCGATACATGTCCATTTTTGTATCTCCTATAGCTGGAAGGTCTTACGTGCATTATGCAAAGCTGTGATGAGCGCGTCAACCTCAGCGTACGTATTGTAAAGATAAAAACTCGCGCGTGCCGTAGCATTTACATGTAGATATTCGTGCAAAGGCATCGCGCAGTGGTGACCTGCCCGAACTGCGATTCCTTCCGAGTCCAACAGTTGAGCAATATCATGTGCATGGATGCCTTCAACTTTGAATGCTGCCACCGCACCCTTTTGCTCAGCACTTGGCCCATAAACTGTAAGTCCCGGAACCTCTTGAAGCCTTTCGAGCGCATACCTAATTATATCGCGCTCATGGTCATGGATGTTATCCATTCCAATCTTAGTCAGGTAGTCAATAGCATAACCCAGCCCGATTGCTTCTGCGATGGCTGGTGTTCCCGCCTCAAATTTATAGGGGAGGTCATTCCAAGTGCTTCCGCTGAGCTTTACGCTTGAAATCATGTCGCCACCGCCCATCCACGGGGGCATCGCTTCGAGTAACGCCCGCTTCGCGTAGAGAACGCCACTTCCAGTCGGCCCGAGCATCTTGTGCCCACTAAATGCAAAAAAGTCCACATCCATTGCTTGCACATCAATCGCCATATGGGGGATGCTTTGTGCGCCATCAACCAGTACTAATGCCCCCGCCTCATGTGCCTTTGAAATCACTTCCTCAACAGGATTAACCGTGCCGAGCACATTCGAAACCTGCATCAAGGTAACCAGTTTTACAGGTTCGTTGTTCAATAGAGTATACAAATAATCCAAATCAAGTGTTCCGTCAGATAATACGGGTACATATTGGATGATGAACCCTTTTTCAGGCGCCAAAATCTGCCACGGTACAATATTCGAATGATGCTCCATCACGGTCGAAACGATGACATCACCGGCTTTGAGATTTGCCCGTCCCCAAGTCTGTGCCACTAAATTGATACTCTCAGTTGTTCCTCGAGTAAACAGGATTTCCCGCTTGCTTCCGGCGTTGATGAACTTCCGGATTTTTAACCGTGCTGCTTCATATTCGGTCGTTGCTTGTTCACTGAGTGTGTGAATACCACGATGGACATTTGCATTGTATTCACGGTAGTAGGTATTTATCGCTTCGATGACACTGGTTGGCTTTTGGCTGGTCGCTGCGTTATCTAAATACACCAATGGCACATTTTTGCTATGGGGGTTCTGGAGAATTGGGAAGTCTGCTCGGATGATTTCGACATCGTAAGTCGTAGCAGCGGGTAAAGTTGTCATATTGGATTCTTTCTCATAACCTGTTTCAAGTATAACAAAAAGGCGCATACTTGTTTAGATATGCGCCTTTTAAAAAATTTCACTTACAGATTTCCTTAGCCGACGATTTTTGATTCCATCGCTGCTTGTAGGCGCTCACGTACCCGCTCAAACGGGATTCGTGCGAGTAACTCATCAAAGAAACCATCAATCACCATCAGTTGAGCCGTTGATTCCTCAATCCCTCGGCTCATCAGATAGAAAATGGGTTCCGCTTCTAGAGTTCCAAATGTTGCTGCATGTGAACACTTTACATCGTCCGCTTCGATTTCCAGTCCCGGTATACCGTCCATTCGCGCATCTTCGCTGAGAAGCAAATTGCGACTGGCTTGATACCCGTCAATCTTTTGCATCTTGGGTAGCGACTTGATCATGCCTTGCCACACCGAACGCGCTGTATCCTTCGCTGCACCTTTAAAGAGTAAATCTGAAACCGTCATTGGCGCATTGTGATTTTGCTGTGTGTCATGGTCAAAAAACTGCTCGCCATCTGCGAAGAAAAAGCCTGACATGCGCCCGTTAGCGCCTTTGCCATCCAACTCAATCTCAAGATAGGCTTTAACCAAATGCGCGCCCATTGTCCCGACAATCCAATCGAGGTTTCCATCGCGACCAATTCGCGCACGTTGATGACTGAACTCGTAAGTCTCGCGGTTCCAGTCTTGTAACGCCACATATTGCAAATTAGCTGCGTCACCAACCAGTAATTCAGTAGCACCAATATAGGCTGACTGAGTTTTGCCTTCGGCTGATGAATAATCAACTAGTACAGTTGCCTGTGCATTTTCTTCGACAACGACTAGTATATGACCTAGGCTTGCGCCCTGATGAGTGTTATACATCACTACATGTAGGGGTATTTCGGCAACTTTCCCTTTGGGAATGTAGACAAATACACCATGTGTCCAAAGTGCTGCATGTAAGGCCGCAAACTTGCCTTCACCCGGATGTACCGCCTTGGTCATCAAATTCGCACGAATAAGTTCCTCGTGCTCCTTTGATGCGGTTAACAAATCAGTGAAAATAATACCTTGACCACTAAGCTCATTTGCTAACTCGTGATGAACAACCTTGCCGTCTACGAAAACTAGCAATCCACCTTGCCGATCTCCAATGAGTGGATCGCGATTGGCCGCAGGAACAGTTTCTAAAGTTGCTCCGTTAGCCGTAATAATCTTGTCGGCTTCATCCCAATGGATGGAGCTATAATCCGTGCGTCGCCAATCCTCGTCCTTGAGCGTGGGCATTGGCATGGTTTCATAGAGTTCCCAAGCAGCCAATCGGCTTTCTAATAACCATTTGGGTTCTTGGTTTTTGGCGCTAAGAGCTTCTACATCACGTAGCGTATAGCTCGGCGCAGCAAGCGTGTCTGAACGCCGCCGTCCTTTAACAGCTACCACAATCTATACTCCTCATTCCGCGATTTGCTGATTAGGCACACTCATACGAATGTGCCTATTACAAGTTGAAGTAGGGCAGGGAAGGGCCGGTTAGCCGATGCTGCCTTCAAGCTGAATCTGGATCAGTCGATTAAGTTCCAGTGCATATTCCATCGGTAACTCTTTGACTAATGGTTCGATGAAACCGTTGACGACCATTGCATTAGCTTCGTCTTCGCTCATACCACGGCTCATCAAGTAGAAGAGTTGATCTTCACCAACTTTACTAACTGAAGCTTCGTGACCCATTGTGACGTTCTTTGCATCGATTTCGATAGAAGGGTAGGTGTCTGAACGGCTGTGATCATCCAGAAGCAAAGCATCGCAAACCACATTACTCTTGATGTTATCTGCGCCCTCAACTACCTTCAGTAAGCCACGATAGCTGGCACGCCCACCATCTTTGCTGATCGACTTGCTGATAATCTGGCTGCTTGTGTGCGGAGCAAGATGGGTAATCTTTGCACCTGCATCTTGGTGCTGTCCCTTGCCTGCAAAAGCAATCGATAGGACTTCGCCGTGTGCCCCTTCACCAGCCAGCAAAACCGCCGGATATTTCATGGTCAGCTTGCTGCCGAGATTACCATCAACCCATTCCATCGTGGCGTTTTTATAGGCAATGGCTCGCTTGGTCACCAAGTTGAAAACGTTATTTGACCAGTTCTGAATGGTCGTATAACGGCAGCGTCCGCCTTCTTTAACAATGATTTCAACCACGGCGCTGTGCAAACTGTTTGTGCTGTAGGTTGGGGCTGTACAGCCTTCAACATAGTGGACATATGCGCCTTCATCAACAATGATGAGGGTACGTTCGAATTGACCCATGTTCTTCGTGTTGATGCGGAAGTACGCTTGAAGCGGCATTTCCACATGGACACCCTT
Source organism: Aggregatilineales bacterium (assembly GCA_038251275.1). GTDB lineage: Bacteria > Chloroflexota > Anaerolineae > Aggregatilineales > Phototrophicaceae > CFX2. The sequence continues at coordinate 68,469 of JBBSBM010000012.1, read as the reverse complement.
CGGTACATAGATAAATGATCCGCCCGACCAAACTGCGCTGTTAAGCGCAGCAAATTTGTTGTCGGCTGATGGGATTATCGTACCGAAGTATTCCTGCACGATCTCTGGATATTCGCGCAGGGCAGAATCCATATCAAGGAATATAACACCTTTGTTTTCGAGGTCTTTCCGAAGGTTATGGTAAACCGATTCTGAATCGTACTGTGCGCTTACACCTTGAAGGTACTTTTGTTCGGCCTCTGGAATGCCGAGCTTGTCAAAAGTGTCCTTGATTTCGGCGGGTACTTCATCCCAATTACGCCCTTGCTGATCAGTAGCACGGACATAATAGTAAATATCGTCGTAGTCGATTTCACTCAGATCGCCGCCCCAAGCCGGGGTTGGTTTGCTCAGAAAAATCTCATACGCCTTTAGACGGAAATCGGTCATCCATTCAGGCTCGTTTTTCATTTTGCTGATTTGATAAACGGTTTCGCGGGTTAAACCCTTTTCGCTCTTAAAAGCGTATTTAACATCGTCATCGTGGAATCCATATGTTTTTTCATATGAGTCACCAACGTCTTTAAGCGCGGATTCGGCGTTGCTAAGTTGTTTCTCACTAGGAATCAGGTCAATGTCAACCATTCTGCTCTCCTATACTGTCTTGAGTTGCAGTTATGCTGTTTGTATTTCAGCGTACTTTTCGCGTACCCAGTCGTATCCCGATTCTTCTAAGCGGATTGCCAAATCAGGGCCACCGCTTTCCACAATACGTCCTGCAAACATGATGTGGACGAATTGGGGTTTAATATAGTTCAAGATACGTTGGTAATGGGTAATTACTAATATACCCAAGTCAGGACCTTTCAGCTTATCGACACCTTCAGCCACAATTCTCAGGGCATCAATATCGAGGCCGGAATCTGTCTCATCCAAGATTGTTATACGTGGGTTGAGAGTAGCCATCTGGAGAATTTCAGCGCGTTTCTTTTCACCACCGCTGAAACCCTCGTTTAGGTATCTGCCTGCAAAGCTGTGATCCATTTGGAGATAATCCATTTTGGACTTTAGCAAGCGGCGGAACTCGGGGATTGAAATACCTTTGCTATCTGGGTTTTCAGCCTTCAAACGAGAATTAATAGCCTGTCTTAGAAAGTTAGCAAGGGTCACACCCGGTATTGAAACCGGATATTGGAACGCAAGAAACAAACCCAAACGACTACGTTCGTCCGCTTCTAGTTCGAGAAGGTTTTGACCGTCAAAGAAGATTTCGCCTTCGGTGACTTGATAAGCGGGGTGTCCAAGTAAAACATTCGCTAATGTGCTTTTGCCGGATCCATTCGGTCCCATTAATGCGTGAACTTCACCTTGTTTGACTGTTAGGTTAACTCCACGAAGGATGGGTTTGTCTTCAACGTTTGCGTGTAGATTGCGGATTTCCAGTGCTGCGCCCATGCCAGCCACTTCCTCCCTAAATTTCATGATGGTTAAATTTTCTCTGTACCCAGAGGTGTAAACTACCTGCCAGTATAGCAGTCTGACTTGGTGGTTGTCAATAATGATGATTGAGACTATAAATATTCATGTAGGTTTGCATTGATCATGAAAATGATCAATATCGAATATGATTTGAGGGTAAAAAATTCCTTGCTCGTGGTGTCTAATGGACAATGAAAATTCAAAATCCGTCCAAAATTGACACTAATTATACCCTATGCTAGTATGCGTCAACCGATGTTAAACAAAGGAAATGAGCAATAATGACTGACCAAGTTCAAGTTACTGAGGAAGGTCTACGTGAAGCATTGCGTGAGGTCGTTGATCCTGAAATTGGGATGAATATTATTGAGCTAGGTCTCATTCGTCACAGTGAACTTCATGAAGACCGCGCCCATGTCACGATGATTATGACGACACCATTTTGTCCCTATGCTCCCCAATTGCTAGAACAAACTCGGCGTACTGCACAAAATTACCTACGTCGACCAGTGACCATCGAGATGGGACTGGAAATGTGGGATCCGAGTATGATGGAAGAAGGCGCGGCGGACGATTGGGGATTATTCTAATCAGGTGTACAGAGTAGATTTTGAAAGAGAGTGCTAGTTCGTTGTTTTTACTAGCACTCTCTTTTTTTATTCCCTATTGTTAGCCTATTTCGGTCTGTTCTTCAGAACAAAATCGCGGGGATCAACGTAGTTTGCGAGAAGTAGATCCAGATTTTTTGCTGGCCAGTGTTCAGGATGGGTTTCCAAAATATTAGTTGGGCTTACATCAAAATGCAAATGATAGGCATATGCGCCGAAAGCATTACCTACTTGTGATATTTGCTGACCGCGTGTGATACGGTCTCCGGGTTTTATACGCAAGTTTTCGCTGTGACCGTAGCGTGTGTAATACACACGTCCATTACTAGCGAGTGGGTCGTGTTTGATGATAATCACATTGCCCCATACTGGGAGGCGGCTGGCAAAGGTCACAACCCCGCTGGCAGCCGCATACACGGGCGTATGTGCGTCTCCATCTGAAGGGAGGTTGAGGTCGGCTCCGGTGTGGTAGGCCTCTTGTGGCGTACCGACAAAATACAGGCGGGCAAATGGGCTTGCGTCAAGCCATCGCCCCGGCCAGACTGTAGCCGAGCTGCGTTCTGCGGCTGTTCCAATGGGTACATCAAAACCGTCCGCTGAGTTTCCTGTTCCTGCTGGGGGCGTTGGTGTTGATAGTAATTGGCGATAACGTAGCGCGTCAAATACGATCTCTCGATCAGTTTCACCCGTTAAGTCGTTGAGGAAAACTGTCCCCGCGCCAACAACACTTTTATCGAGATCATATATGCCTAATGTCACCCATTCGTTGCTGTAACGAGATTGATCAAGATTGACAATAATCTCGCCAGTAGCCCCTTTAACATTGTTGATTTTGAAACGGGCATTTTGCGCGTTCGAATGTCGTCCCGGTATGAAAGTTGCAATTTCATACTTTCCTGACGCCGCAATCTGAGGAGTCCAACGAGCCCATACTTTGCTGGTTTGAGCTTCCGTAGTTTTATAAAGTGATGTCCAACCCCATGTATTTTGGAAGCTGGAAAAACTAACCAGATCCGTATAACGCCCACTGGCAAAGCCTGCCTCATTTGGCTTAATCGTTATCTCTTGCCCTACGTTGTCATCTGGGGGTAGGGGATTGGGACTCGGTGTACTACCAATGGGCGTATTGATGACTTTCCATCCAGATGGGGTTATGGTTCCCAATCGCCACCAACTTAAGCCTTTAGCGCGATGGCGTTGGGTTGATAGTGTAATCGCTGTAGCCATATCAGCAGGATCAGCGTCACTATCTAGCACGGGGATAATAGGTTTGCCATAACTGCCCCAGACTTCAAAGGTTTCGAGTAACACATCCTCTGGTGTGCGGCGGAAAGTTCCCCAATAGTCTTGAGGATGGATACTGTTGACAAATGGAAACCATTCAACTGGATAGACACCATCGTAATGGTGTTTACGAGGATCAACTGACATGCCGATGTGAAATGAACCGGGAATAGCACGACGGATGCGCGTCATATAGGGACGTATTCCATCACGCCCACCCGCCCAGAAACCATCATATGGTTCTACATCAAGGATGAGAGACTTTACGCCGGGACGGGTACATGCTTGGATAATTATGTTAGTTTCGGCTTCTAGATGTGTCCCTTTTGGAACGCACCAAGCGTGAAATTCCATTCCGTATTTGGCGAGCGCTGCGACCCATCGATCGATACTTTGCGGACCATCTATGGCGAGGCTACGTTTCGTATCCCAATAACCTTGCCACTGTGCCCCATCGCGAAGCGTTGCATCACATATTTTGACCCAGATTTGCGAGACATTTGGCGCAACCGTCTTGATATTTTTTGCTACATCCTCAATTGTATTTTCAGGGATCGAGTCACCTTTCCAATGCCAGATGCTTATTTTGCCATCATAAGGCGTTGCTTGTTGGGGTGGAACAGGAATGGGCGCAGCAATATTTTCAAATGTAATAACAGTAGTTGATACCCAACCACTTACTGTACTTTGTTCGATCCATACCCAACCAGAACTTGTCCGTGATGCAGGGTAATAAACAATCACGGTATTATTGCGGATATCTCCCACATCACGATAATTTGTGCCGGGGCCATTTCTTAAATTAATGTAGGTGGAAGCAGTGCGGGCAATGGCGAGTTGTCCTGCTCCAGCAGTCGAAGGCTTGGCTACAGGTGAAGGAAATGTGGTCATCGTCGAACCTCCAGACAATTTTGAGTGAAAAACTCAATTTCAACCAAACTTCAATGCTAATACAATTTGTCATTTCAGGCAAAGTGTGGAGACTAAGTGTTTATAAAGTTGTAATAGTGCAACAACTAGTCGATAGTGGAGGATGAGGATGTTCTTCTTGATCGGAATCTTAGAAAGTGGTTTGCGATAATTGATGCGATTAAGCATGTGATGCATTTTGGGGTTGCAGTATAAGAGGTGGTTCAGCTATACTTGCAAATATTACGGGGCGTGGCGCAGCCTGGTAGCGCGCTTGCATGGGGTGTAAGAGGTCGTGGGTTCGAGTCCCGCCGCCCCGATCACAATTAAGAGCCTTCTTCTTTAGGGAATTCAGTACCAAAGTAGAAGGCTCTTTTCTTGTTGTTTTTATAGCATGTGTTAAACTACCCTATGTTGGGGATTTTTTGGCAACATTGAACCTTTTGAACTGACATTGAGTATTTCGATTAGAGCAATCGTAACAAGGTTGCAGTTTAAAAGGCTTGCTTGCCATAAAGGTCAAATGTCGTTTCTTATTGAAGCAAGGAGACATAGTATGAAACATTTTGGTCGTTTGTTGATGGCCGGGACGGCTGCCTTAATGGCGCTGTCACTGGTTGTCCCCGCAGTGGCGCAGGACACTCCTGCTCCCGGCGAGGGCGGAATTATTATCGAAGGTAATGCTGGTGGTGATCCAGCGACAATGAATCCGGTTTTGGCGAGTGATACGACTTCTGCTCGCGTCGTTGGGTTCTTGTTTCCTAATCTGATTAGTATTGATCCGGCTACATCCCTTTTTCGCAAGAATTCACCTGATGCGCTGATCACTGATTGGGACATCACGGAAGATGGCAAGGTTTATACCTTCAAGCTTCGTGATGATTGGAAGTGGACTGATGGCACTCCAGTTACTGCGAAAGATGTTCTCTACCACTGGGACGCAATTAAGAGCGGTGCTACCGATACACAGGAAGTTTATCTTCTTGATATCATCGACAATGTGGAAGCACCCGATGATACGACCCTTAAAGTAACATTTAAGAACGTTGACTGCACCGCGCTGGCGAGTGCTGGTGTGCTTCTTCCGATGCCCGCGCATGTTTTACCAACTGACTTCAAAGAACTGAATACCTCAGATTTCAACCTGAATCCAACCGTTACTGGTGGCGTTTTCAGTTTCGGAGAATTCCGTGCAGGTGAACAGGTTAGTTTGTTGGCCAACCAAACCTATGGTGGTGCAACCGACGGCCAGGTTATTCCTACTGGTTTCATCTATAAAGTTGTACCTGATCAGAATGTCTTGCTGGAGCAATTCCTTGCTGGCGAAACCAATGTCATTGATACCCCAGCCGTTGGTCGCCGCGATGATGTGCTGAAGGCACAGACCGATGGTAAAGTCACTGCTTACCAGTTCCCCGGTAATGCGTGGGACTATCTGATGCTGAACTATGCTGATCCTAAGAATCCGCAGAGTGCTGTGGATGACAAGGGTAACCCCATTGAACAAGGTCATCACCCATTGTTCGGTGATCCACTGGTTCGGCAAGCCGTTTCCAAGGCTATTGATGTTGATGCAATTGTGAAGGGTGCAGTGTTCGGTTACGGCACTCGTATGCCTTCGATGATGATCCCTGCATCATGGGCCTTCGATAAAAATCTGGCTCCAATTAGCTTGAATGTTGATGAAGCAATGAAGCTGTTGGATCAGGCTGGTTTTGTTGACGATGATAATGATCCGACGACCCCACGCGTTGCGAAGGGCGCGAAATACGCTGCTGACGGTACTCCGCTGAAGTTCACACTGTACACCAACGAAGGCAACAGTCGCCGTGGTACAGTTGGTACATTGGTTCAGGATCAACTGAAGCAGATTGGTTTCGAAGTTGATTATCAAGCGATTGACTTCAACACACTGTTGGACATTATGGACGGTCAGACATTTGACGCTGTCATTCTTGGATGGCGCAATGGTTATCCGGACGATCCAGACCAGACCCAGATCTTCACCACTAAGAGTGATGTGGTTCCGGGTGGTAGCAATAATATGTCCTATAGCAATCCGGAAGTCGACAAGCTGATGGAACAGGCTCGTGTCCTCTCCGGTTGCGATCCGACAGAACGCGCCAAGATCTACGCTCAGATTCAGAAGATCATGCAAGATGACTTGCCATACATTCCTTTGTATTCGATTGAGGGTATGTATGCAGCTAGCTCCAATATCAATGGCTTTGCCCCTTATCCAAGCCAACTGTATTGGAATGTTGATACGTGGGCATTGAAGACCCCGTAATCTGTTAACGATTGATTTGCGATGGGGAGCTTCGCTGAGGCTCCCCATCCATAAAATTATTTTTGAACTCCCGCTTGAAAATTGCCAAATTATTAAATCTATTGCTTAGTTGGTTTATGTTCAGTTTGATGTGATTTTTCAGGTAACAGTATGATCAAATATACGCTTCGTCGGCTTATTCAGGCGATTCCTACGTTGATTGGCATTACGATGCTATCGTTTTTGCTGATGGCATTGGTTCCAGGTGGCCCAACTGCGGCTCTTTCTGGCGATCCTAAGCTAACCCCGCAGCAAAAGGAACGCATCGCAAGACAATTAGGAGTTAATGACCCAATCCCTGTTCAGTACATTCGTTGGCTAATCGGTGACCAATGGCGCATGATTGATACCAACGATGATGGTGTACCTGATACGGCGGGTACAAGACTAGGGATTTTGAGGGGCGACTTTGGGATGTCGTTTTCGCTTCGTCGTCCAGTACTAGATGTCATTACTGAGCGAATACCGGCAACGCTTGAACTTGGTTTAGCGGCATTATTCTTTGGCATAGTGATCGGTGTGCCAATTGGCATTTTAGCTGCTGTCCGACGGGGTGGTTGGTTTGATAGTGTGACCCGCGTGCTTGCAGTGTTATTCAACGCGATACCCGTGTTTTGGTTAGGATTAGTACTAATCCTTATTTTTGGATCATTGCTTCCACAATGGCTTCATAACGTCAACCCGGCCATGTTTCCGAAGGTGAGCCCAATATTGCCGATGGGTGGGCGAGGACCATCAGTACTGACCGGAGGTATACCGCCAATTTATGAGCGATTGCAATACTTGCTCTTGCCAACTTTTGTTTTGGCAACGGGCGGTATTGCAGGTTATTCACGTTACATGCGCGCCTCTATGCTGGATGTGATTGGTCAAGATTATATCCGCACAGCGAAAGCAAAGGGACTCTCATTGCGACAGGTTTGGTTCAAACATGGCGCGCGTAATGCCTTGATGCCATTGGCGACTTTCTTAGGGCCAGCGATTACTGGTTTATTGGCAGGTGCAGCGATCACGGAGCGAATTTTCTCGTGGCCGGGTTTAGGCAGACTTGCATTGGACGCACTTACTGCACTTGATTATCCGGTTGTGATGGCAGTGGTTATCTTAAGCGCAATTGCGACCATTCTCGGATTTGTTCTCTCTGACATTTTGTACGCACTCATTGATCCACGTATTCGGTTTGGTTAAGGCGGAAAGATAATATGGCATCAGAAACACAATCGCCCCGTCCAGTAGCTATTGACATTAACGATGTAAACATCAAGAAAAGTGGCGATTCGCTTACCGTACTGGCTTTACGTCGGTTGCGACGTGATAAACTGACTTTGTTTGCTATGGGTGTAATCATCCTGTTAACGGTTCTCTCGTTCTCAGCCCCATTAATCGAAAAATATATTCTTGATGTGAGTTATACGTCAACGAATATAGATGGTGCGTTTCTGCTACCCGGAACGGCTGGGCATATCTTGGGAACTGACGATGTCGGACGTGATCATTTGGCGCGCTTGTTGTATGCAGGGCAGATTTCATTGTCAATTGCATTTATAGCTGCGCTGATTTCATTAGTCATCGGGGTAACGTTGGGGGTTATTACAGGTTATTACGGTGGTGTTGTTGATGATGTTATCAACTGGGTTATTACGACACTTGATTCAATACCAACGCTGTTTTTGTTGATTATTGTGTCAGGAATTGTGCTGAGAAATAGCAATCTTACTGGAACCATATTTGGTGGACCGTTTGCATTGGTTTTTATACTCGGATTTTTGGGTTGGTCGGGTATTACTCGCCTTGTTCGTGGTGAAACCCTGTCGATTCGAGAGCGTGAATACATTATCAGTGCTCGCGCGATTGGTTCGTCGCCACTGCACATTATGTTTGTACACATTATTCCGAATTTACTTTCGGTGGTGTTTATTACGCTGGCACTGGATATCGGCAATTTGATCTTAGTGGAATCTGCACTCAGCTTTTTAGGTTTCGGCGTTAAGCCGCCGGCAGCTAGCTGGGGTAACATGCTGACCGGAGCTAACACCTTTTTTACCAAAGGTCCTTATCTGGTTCTTGCTCCCGGTCTGTTGATTGTTATTACAGTGCTATGCTTGTATGTCATCGGTGATGGTTTGCGTGACGCATTTGACCCCACGACTATCGACTGAATCTGAAATATTAAGTCCGCTACCTACACCCACTCGATCAATTAACTGGTGGGTGTAGGAGTCCAATTATTCTCCATTTGATATTGATTTTTCATTCTTGTAATTAAATCATTTTGAATTGATGTTGCTTGACTAAGACCCTTTCGCGGTTCTGCAAGGGCAGTGCTAAGATCAGTCGACAACGTGTGATTGAAATAGGCTTGTAGCGCTTCAACCCCCCCCGCCATCGCTTTAGCGAGCACGCTTTGTATTTCTGCGCCACAGTCTGGTACATGAGCATTGGCTACCGTATCGCGTAAACCTGCTAAATAGAGTGTGTCATCATGCACATCGGCGGCATTTTTAGCAGCAGCTTCCTCTAGGCGACTTTGAAATTCTTGACGTGTTGGCACAGTTACTTGTAGCCATTCTTCTAATTCGCCTGTGATATTGCAATCGCCTTCGATGACCAATGCTGGAGGTGCATTTAAAGTAATAGGCGGCAGCGTAGGCTGCTTACCGGAATCGTTTATGGCACATGCTGCAAGTGTGACAGGTAATATAAACAGAACCAGAAACTGTCTTCTTTTGATAGTGGCGGTTATTGTCATTTAGTTACCTGTTTCATCGGGTTGGAGGACTTGATAGGTACATGAATTGTAGTTACTGCCAAGAATGACTTCATAGTCTGCTGTGCGGTTAGTATCAGGTTCAACACGGATATTTTCCGGTTTAATCTTGAGTATTTTGACGATGTCCTGAACCTTGCTGCCTTTTATTTGGCCGGTATGATCAATCAAAATAGTGTCAGTATATTGGGTGTTATCGGCATTACCACTCGCGACAGCATTAAGCCCGCTCCAAGCCAACCGGTCGGCTGCGACTCGATCCCAATCCGCGTTCGATGTGCCGTTGCGAACTTCGATTTTAGCACCTTCCACCGCAACTTGACTTTCGCTGGGTGGGGTATAGAAATCTTCCATAAGCTGCTGAACGGTATCAGGTACGGGTAGCTGAACATTTGAACCATCGGGTGGTGTCCAAGGAGTCGTGTGATAAAGGCGGTTGAAAACAAAATGTTCAATACGGTCAGGATCGACACTGAGCGCATAGGGCAATAATCCAACCATATCCTCAAAAGTCAGATCGGTCTGTACAACCTGCGTGAGTTGCGACCACAACTGAGGTAACTGCGTAATTTGCCCGTTACTACGAGCCGCGCGTAAGATGGCGCGTAAAAGCTGTTGTTGGCGGCGCCCACGATCAAAATCGCTGCTGCTGTGACGCGAACGAGCATACCAGAGCGCGCCATCACCATTCAGCGTGTAAGCGCCGATAGGGAGAACATAATAACCTTTGTCGTCTGGGCCTTTGGCTTGCGTAGGTGGTTCGGCTCCGATGAGTTCACGATCTTGTATAGCACAATCGACCGTAAGTTTAACCCCGCCTAACGTATTGATAATTTCCTTAAAGCCGCTGAGTTTCACTTCAACATAGTAATGAATGTTGATCCCAAAATTATAGAAAATGGTTTGGCGAAGTAGACCGAATCCCCCACCAGTCCAACCCACTTGTTCACCGTGGGTATAAGCGAGATTGAGACGCTGCATTGTCCAACCGGGAATGTAGACGAATAAATCGCGAGGAAAGCTCAGCATGGATACGGTGTTTGTAGTGCGGTTAATCGAGACAACAATCATAGTGTCGGTACGATCAACATTGTCACCGGTGAGTTCGCTATCGACACCGAGTAGCATAATATTAACGAGATCGTTGCCGTTACGGTCAATCAGCGGAACCTTAGTTGGTATTGCAGTCACCGATACTTGATTAGGATCGGCGTTATCCGGTAAGAGAGGTGTCGGTAAAGCGTTTGGAGTGCCTGCTGGTACTTGAACCGTCGATGCTAGTTGCGAAGTTGTAACCTTTTCATCTGTGGTTGCAGTCATCGTCGGCGTTATTGTTTTAGTTGCAATAGTGTTTTGCGTAGATGCGGGTGAGGTATTGATCGCTGGAATGGTGATGTCAAGAGGTCTTGGCGTATTTGTTTCAAAGGCTTGCGCGATTAGCGTTGGTGCTGGTGTGGGCGTGACCGAAGGGGTATTGGTCGGAACTTCGGTGGATGTGGCTGATGGCGAAGGCGTAAATGTTAGTGTTGGCGTGTTCGTGTCTGTGGGAACAGGTGTTGGTGTTAAAGTACTGGAAGCCGTTGCAGTAGCTGATGGCGCTGGTGTATTAGTCGTCAATGTAGTGAGTACAGCGGTGGCAGTTTCGCTATAAGCTGAAGCTCTTTGATTGGCTTCGGATTGTTCGTTTACATAGCGGAATACAGATTGCACCACGCCGTTACTAAATCCGCCAATGGCGATAATTAACGCGATTGCGAGTATCCAAAATACAGCAAAACGCAAAACGCGCAGAACACGAGAAGGTTTCTTTTCAATCATTGGTTTTTCCATGTAATCTACAAACCATTGTGAGTTTATCACCTAAATCATTCAAACGCGACGGTACAAAGCGCTGCTTATTTTGCGATTTGCCTACGCTTATATAAAATTTGATCGCATTGAAGCGCGATGTAGTCAAGAATGATTTATGGGACTGCTTTTCTGTGTTCGTTGCTGATACCATTTTTATAAAATCACTTTATTGGGAAAGATTCTGATGACTAATTCGATTGATATTTTAGTGGGTGGACACTTATGCCTTGACTTGATACCGGGTATGAGCGGTGTTACCGCCGAAGATATGATTACGCCGGGGCGTTTGTATACAATTGATCCGATTGCAGTTTCAACAGGCGGAGCGGTTTCCAACACAGGGTTAGCGCTGCATCGTTTAGGCGTGAATGTGCAGTTATTAGCGACTGTTGGTGACGATTTAATCGGGCAAATGATCCTAATGTATTTACGGCAGCGCGACCCGAAATTGGCAGAACTCATTCAAGTTAAGAATGGGCAGTCGAGTTCTAGCACAATTGCCTTATCTCCAGCTAATGCTGACCGCACCTTTCTTCATTGCACCGGTACAAATGACAAATTTGGCGTTCATGATATAGATTTTGAGTTGGTAAAACGAGCAAAGATTTTTCATTTGGGCTATCCCACTTTGCTTCCTCACTTAGTTGAGGGTGATGGCGAAGATTTGCAAGCGATTTATGCTAAAGCGAAAGCTACTGGCGTTTTAACTTCTTTGGATATGGCACAGCCTGACCCTAATGGCCCGATTGCCCACTTAAATTGGCAACGTATATTTGAACGCACTTTACCCAATGTTGATATTTTCCTGCCGAGTATCGAGGAGGTGTTGCTCACGCTTCGACGGAACGATTACGACCGTTGGATGCCGAATATTCATCGTCACATTACAAGATCGTATCTCTGTGAGTTGGCAGATGACATGCTCGGTATGGGGGTTGTAATCGCGGGTTTTAAGCTCGGTGAAATGGGTATGTATATGCGGACCGGTAAGCCCGAACTATTTCAACGATTGGGACGGTTAAATCTCAACAGTCAAGAATGGGCCAATCGGGACATATGGTTGCCCGCGTTTGAGGTCAAAGTTGTTGGAACGACCGGGGCAGGGGACTCGGCCTATGCGGGTTTTATGACAGCTTTGCTCCGGAATAGCTCACCTTTCGACGCACTTCGTTGGGCATGTGCAGTAGGTGCATGTAATGTTGAAGCGCCGGATGCGACCAGCGGTATCCGAACTTGGGCTGAAACTGAAGCGCGACTTGCCACCGATTGGCCGACGCGAATTGAAAAATTGCCTGACTGACAAATGTATTCGAAAAAGCGATGTAGAATAGCCATGACTTCTCGTATTGGGTTTGAGCCTCCTCATAGGCTGATGTCGCGATTTATAATGAACCCATTCTGTTTGGAGTGAGGAAACGGTATTGTCGCAGGCCTATAAAATTTGCCCAATTTGTGATACTCCTAATCATCGCAATGCAGCTTTATGCAGCACATGTGGAACCACACTCGTTAATGTCCCCATAATTAACAGTGATTCAATCACGGATAATTCTGATTATGCCGAATTACATGGCGAAACAGATCTTCTTGAAGGTAATTTGCGCTGGCGGGGTGGAACTTACGTCGTTGGTGGCTTGGTGACCTTGGTTCTCATAGCTTGTATCGGCACGCTAATTTTTGCGGGATCACGCTTATTCAATGCGGTTGTACCGCCTCCTGCTGTTCAATCGACTATCGCAGGACGAACTTTGACACCGACCTTGGATGCATTTGGTGGGGTTATGGTTACAAATACGCAACGAGCCACCTTACAACTGGCGACGATCACCCTTGGCCCACCCACACCAACTTATACTGAAACGCCTACAATTACGCCTACGCAGGGACCGTGTATTCAACAGGTGCTGCCTAATGATAGTTTGATTGCCATTATTGCGCGGTGCGGACATCGTGATTACAAAGACCTGATGCAAACGGTACTCGATTTGAATAATCTCACTGACGCGAACCAGATACAGGTGGGCAAATCAATTGAAGTGCCTTGGCCGACTGCTACGGTCGATCCGAATGCAATTCCAACAGCTGCGCAGAGTTCTGGCATTGACGGAAATACGGTTGTCGTGGATGCCAATATAACGCGTGATGCTTCCGGGGTACGTATACGCCCAACTGAGACGTTACAGGCTGGCGTAACGTGGCACACCGTCAGTGGTGAGGAAAATATTATTAGTATCGCGGTCGAATATGGCGCGACTCTGCGTATACTTTCGGAATTGAACCCCGAAATTGCTTTCTCGCAGTGTGACTTTGGTATTGGATCAGGTGGCCCGGGCTGTACAGTGTTGTTATATCCGGGACAGGAAGTGCGTGTTCCAGCTCCCACAGTAACCCCGACTATTCAACCTACCGCATCGGGCAGCGAGACACCGACTCCAACTGCGACACCAACCTATAACATTCCAACTGCGTTAAGCCCAAGCGATAAGGCATTTTTCAGTAAGGATGACTTGGTTACGCTGCGCTGGCTTGGGACAGGCGCATTAAATGCGGACGAGGCCTATCTTGTGACGGTGCAAGATCTAACGAATAATCAAGTTTACACTGCGATGACCCAAGCATTGTTATTTATCTTGCCAGCAGATTGGCAAAGTCAAAAGAATGATCGGCATGATTACACTTGGACAATTGGTGTGGTCAAGCAAAGTCAGCCTGATAAGCCGAGTTTTGTCACTGCACCACATCAATTTACGTGGCAGGGACGGGGAAGCGGAACATAATGCGTAATTTGCGCCTGATAGGTTTAGTTTGTGTTGGATTATTGATGGTGGGGTGCAGCAGCGCATCGCAAGGTGGTGTTACGCCCACTGTCGAGGCGATTGTGGCGACATCGACTGAGATACCAACGATTACGCTAAGAGCCAGTCCAAGCCTCGTCCAAGAACCTATTCAGCAAATTGATGTAGGGACTTCCACACCCACCGAAACGGCTGCGCCACCGACTGAAACATTTACGCCAAGTCCAACACCCGGCCCGTATGAATACACCATTAAGGCTAACGATACGCTATTTTATATTGTTGGGCAGTTTGGCTATACTGATTTAAGTACCGCGCCCGGTCATATCATTGACCAGGTGGTTCGACTGAATGACACCGTTCAAAGTGCCGATCTACTGCCGGGTCCGGGAACGGTGATTCTTGTTCCGCGACAAACTGCCACGCCGCTGCCAGAAAACACCGAGACGGCAGTAGCTATTGAAGCAACTGCTGCCAGTGGACCTAATATTCCAACACCTTCTTCTATCATGCAAATTGTGATTCAAGAGGGAGATACGCTTGTTAGTATTGCTCAAAATTACAATTTGACCCTTCCTCAAATTGTCATTCTTAATCCACAGTTGGAGATTAGTACTTGCAACTTTGAAATTCCGAGTGGTGGCGAGGGTTGTAATATTCCAATCAAGATAGGTGATATTCTTAATTTACCAGCCCCCACGCCTACACCAACCCTTTCGCCGACCCCATCGGGTAACGAAACAGCGACACCTACGGCGACATTTGTTGCACCTGTGGTTATTTTCCCGCCGGACGGTGCAGCGGCAGGTGCAGGCGTGTTCAGTTTGCAGTGGGTTGGGGTAGGTTTACTTGAACCTGACGAAGTCTATTTGATACAGGTCACTGATTTAACCGCCAACAAAATTGTCTTACAGGCGGTTACGCGAAACACTTCTTACCCGCTGACAGACTCCTTAATTCCAACTGATGGTCAAACGCACTCCTTTAGCTGGATGGTGTATGTCGCCAAGCCCAATGCGGATAAGGTTTATGGTCGTGTGGGCGGTGCGCCACCGGAACATCTATTTACATGGGCAAGCAAGTAACGTTACGAACCGTTGCTCATATTTACATTTCGAGCTTCGATTGATCAAAAGTTTGAAAACTCGAACGGTTTTTGCTTGACGATTTTGGACATTTGTTCTAAAATTTAATGTTGATGTGGAGAACCTTTAAGATGCCTCATAGAGACCTGCCAGAATCTAGGATCATTTCTACTGTAGTGAATTTTCGTAGGTCTTAGGCGTGCCTCAACCACTTACCCAATATCTCTTTGGGGGACGTTTTACGTGAAATACTGTGCTAAATGATTATCTTGTCATAAACATCAGCAAATAGAGTAGCAGCGCACATTGTTCACAGCGGTGGCACTGGCCGAGCCATCCGCCGAAAAAGTGTCATTTCAGCGGCATTACGGGAGCCTCCTGCCGGACAAAAATGTCAATTCAGCGAATATAGTCGGGCTTGCCGCCGTGCCGTTCGGCGGAAGTATTGCAAAATCTGCAATTTTTGCAGCAAAAATTGCAGATTACGCTCACAAATCAGTTTATTAATGAGGCTTTGCAGGAGCATTTAACCAAGCCGACCAAATTCACGGGCAAGCTGCTCACTGGTCATGTGTAACATGGTTGGTCGACCGTGCGGACAGGTATGAGGGGATCGGCATCGTTCAAGTTGACGGATGATAGACTGCATTTCGTCGGTACTTAATATTTGCCCCGCTTTTATCGCGCCGTGTTTGCAAACCCGCGTGACAATTTTATCTTCGATGGATGACTGCCCCGGGCTTGTACCTGCCTCTAAATCTGCAATGATGCCCCCGAGAACCTCTGTGGGTGATTGGTCGGCTAGGAGAGCCGGAACACTTCGAATAATGAAGGTATTCGGGCCAAAAGCTTCTAGCTCGAAGCCGACTTCGCGCAAAGTGTCCATATTTTCTTCGATCAATCTGGCTTCCGATGGAGGTAAGTTTAGTGTTTGTGCTTCTAGGGATAGCTGAGCCACTTGTTCATGACGAGCATGTTCATCCATGAATTGTTCATAAAGAATGCGCTCATGTGCCGCGTGCTGGTCAACGAGATAAAGACCTGATGGGC
Organism: Aggregatilineales bacterium; assembly: GCA_038251275.1. GTDB lineage: Bacteria > Chloroflexota > Anaerolineae > Aggregatilineales > Phototrophicaceae > CFX2. The sequence continues at coordinate 52,333 of JBBSBM010000012.1, read as the reverse complement.
CTTCAGCAATAATGTAAGTCGCACCTATTTGCCCAATCACACGCAAAATTGGTAATGTACGCGGTTTTACAGGTGCATCAGGTCCTTCTGGAATGGCATCTGGCGCTGTTTCTGCCTGTATTTGTGGTGCAAGTGATGTGCGTGTATATGCGCCTGCCGAATACAAATCCAGATTCATATCGAGTTGGCGCTGTTGGGAAGTTGTGAGCGAGTTTTCCCACGCTGATATGTTATCGTGGTTCAAGCCGATGCCGCCAAAGCGACCGCCGCGCATAGCAGGCGTTTGTGCTAGGTCTACGACTGCCCGACGTACTGCCCGCTGGACAGCGCTAAATATGCCTTCTGGATCACGAAAGCGTACCTCTGCTTTGGTCGGATGGACATTCACATCGACTTCAGCAGGTGGAATTTTCACGAGAACTACGGCTACTGGATAGCGTCCGGTCATGAGGAAAGTGTGGTAAGCCTGCGTAATGGCATAAGATAAGCGTGTATCTTGTATCCATCGTCCATTCACAAAAAGCGTGATATGGTTACGGTCTGCACGGTGCAAACTGGGAACTGAGCTAAAGCCCGTGACGGTAATTTCTGAATGTCTTGGATTATCACTCTCGCGGCTCGTAACTTCAACCATGTTTTTGAAACTGTCTAAGCCTAGCGCCGCGACAATCACATCGGCTAACTGACCACTGCCGCTAGACCGAAAAACTTCACGCCCATCTTGCTCAAGTGTAAAACGCACATGAGGATAAGCCATCGCGTATCGGGTGATATAAAGCGCGATTTGGCGCTTTTCTGTATTTTCTTTCTTGAGAAATTTGAGACGGGCAGGGGTATTATAAAAGAGATTTTCAACAGTGATGACTGTACCAACTGGAGCCCCAACGGATTGCCGACGGATAATTTCACTGCCAGCAAGTTGCATTAATATGCCAGATGAAGTGGAAGCATGACGTGTGATGATAGTTAGCTGACTAACCGAGGCTATGCTGGCAAGGGCTTCACCGCGAAAACCAAGCGTCTCAATAGAGGATAAATCTGCGGCAGTCGTCAACTTGCTGGTGGCATGGCGTTGGAAAGCGAGTTCCACTTCTTCTGGCAAGATGCCGCTTCCATCATCGCTGATGCGTATACGTTGACGACCACCGCCAGTAATTTCGACACGAATATGCTGAGCGCCCGCATCTAGCGCATTTTCCATCAGTTCTTTGACAACCGATGCAGGACGTTCAACAACCTCGCCGGCTGCAATTTGAGCAACGACAAGCTCAGGGAGAATTTGAATCGGCATCAGGAAATTGTCCTACGCACTCATCATCGGTGACTACGAGTAAATTGGTGTGTATTATTCACCAAATGACATAAGGTTAGCACCGATTAGAGGAATACTAATGTAGAAGATACTGCCTTCGCCTTCCGCACTTTTTACCCAAGCATCGCCACCGTGTCGTTTCGCTACACTGCGCACAATAAACAAGCCTAAGCCTGTTCCTTTGATTTTCTTAAATTCTTGCCGATGAATACGTGCATGGCGATTGAAAAGTTGTGCTTGATTTTCAGGGCTAATGCCAAGACCTGTATCCTCTACGGCAACCAAGATCATCTTTTCTGGACAGGACACTGATACGCGAATTTCTCCACCATCAGGCGTGTATTTGATAGCGTTATCTACGAGATTGTTAATCGCTCGTTGGAGCATTGTTTCATCGGCATTGATAATAGGAAGGTTTTCAGCCAGCGAAAGACTCATTGACAATGTTTTTTCTGCCGGAACAAGATGATTATCTACAATTTTGCGAACAATTAGGTTAATGTCGGTTGGGACACGCATAAGTTGATAGGAACCTGTGTCTGGATCATAACGACCTGCATCTTGAACGTTTTCAACTAAAGCGGTCATTTGTGCCACGCCGGAGAGAATTTTGCTTATAAAGTGTTCTTGTTTTTCATTTAGCTCGCCGACTGAATCCATCATGCTTGCAAAACCTTGTATGGCAGTAAGCGGTGAACGCAAATCGTGAAGTAGATAACGCATTGACTCACTCTGACTATTATTGAGTCGTTTGTAATTGCTCACATCATTAAGCAAAATCGTCCAACCATGAGGTGCAGACTCAATAATAGGAGCATAGACATGTTCGTCAATGATCCATTCATGCAATGTGTTGTTGCTATCAAATAACCGATTGAGTTCTTCACCGTTAGGTAGTTCGGTTAATGTTTTCCCATCCGCCGTCTCGGCAGTCAAACTGAATATTAGCTTTGAATGCTGGTTTAATGCAATTACATGATGGTCCTGATCGAGCAAAATGATCGGTGATTTAATTGTATCAAGTACTGCCATTAAATTTTTAGTGTCAATAGGATCTGCTTGAGTGAGTGTTGTCACTGGTGTAATCTCGATCACCAGAAGATGGTGCTAATTGGATTGAAGTTCATTACAAGTACCACCATTATATGAGTGTTATGCACTCAGAGCAAGTTTAATAGGATCGAAGATTTATGGGAGTATTTAAGGCTGGTTATCTTTTTCAAGATTGGTCAACATTGTCCGAATGCGATCCGCAACCATGTCGATTGCAACAATATTATGTCCGCCTTCGGGAATAATGACATCAGCGTAGCGGCGGCTGGGCTCAACAAATTGAAGATGCATTGGACGGACTGTTGTGAGATATTGGTTGATTACGGATTCGATAGTACGACCTCGTTCGACGATGTCTCGTTGAAGCCGTCGAATAAAGCGAATATCAGCGTCAATATCCACGAATATTTTGATGTCGAAGAGATCTCGCAAGGCGGGTTCTGCAAAGAGTAAAATACCTTCGATAAGGACAATAGGCTGTGGTTGTACCAGTTGAGTTTCTACGCTACGTCGGTAGAGTGTGAAGTCATATACGGGAATATTTGCTGGTTGCCATTTCTGCAATTGCACGATGTGTTCAATCATTAACGGTGTATCGAGCGCTTCCGGATGGTCAAAATTTCTAACGCCGGGTTGGATAAACGGAATATTAGTGAGATCTTTGTAATATGCGTCATGTGGAATGTACGCGATACGGTGACTACCGACTCGCTCTAATATCGCATTTGAGATTGTTGTTTTTCCTGCACCTGTGCCCCCTACGACGGCTATAGTCACCGGGCGCTGTGTGTTGTGCATGATTTTCTCCCTGTGGGGAATAATACAAATGCCCGCATCTGTTTGTTGACGCGGGCATTATAAAAGCCACCTGTGGGACTTGAACCCGCAACCTACCGCTTACGAAGCGGTTGCTCTACCATTGAGCTAAGGTGGCAACGAGCCTATTATAGCAGAGCAGATTCTTTACTCGCAAGGCTCGGTTGAATTATGTCTTCGCTCGATTAATGTTTGAAGTGACGGGTGCCTGTGAAAAGCATTGCCATCTTTGCTTTATTAGCCGCTTCGATAACGACTTTGTCACGTATGGAGCCACCGGGTTGGATGACTGCTGTAATGCCGGCTGCTGCGGCTATTTCGATGTTATCTGCGAATGGGAAGAAAGCATCCGAAGCCATGACACTGCCTCTGGCTCGGTCACCTGCTTTTACAACAGCCAATTCGACAGCATCAACGCGGCTTGAAAGTCCGCCTCCGATACCTACAGTCATATTGGGATAAGCTAACACAATGGCATTGGATTTCACATGTTGGACAGCTTTCCATGCAAATTGTAGGGCTGTTCGTTCCTCTGCTGTTGGTGGCCTTTCCGAAACGATTTGAAGCACTGTGCCAGCAGGATCGCCTGTATCGGCAATTTGTACCAGCCAACCGCCTTGTACGCTGCGTACTTCTAGCTCACTGCCTGTATAGGCTAACGGTACTTGCAGCAGTCGACAATTTTTACGATTATCAGTTAATAGAGCTTGTGCCGCAGGAGAAAACGCTGGCGCAGCAATTGACTCAACGAAAAGTGAGCCCAAAGCTGTAATAAAGCTTTCATCGACAATACGGTTGACCGCTATTACCCCGCCAAAAGCTGAAACAGGGTCGGAAGCCAGTGCACTGGGAAAAGCCTCGGTAATTGAGTTCGCTATCGCGATTCCACAGGGATTGAGATGTTTGACGATGACAACAGTAGGTTCGTTGAAACCGCTGACTGCCCGCCACGCTGAATCAAGATCAAGGATATTGTTATAGGAAAGTTGTTTGCCCCCGAGAACAGTTCCGCCCAATGGGCCAGTATTTGCTGAGCGGCTATAGTAGGCAGCAGCTTGATGTGGATTTTCGCCATAGCGGAGATTTTCCACACGCTGCATACCAATTGAGAGATGTTGAGGCAAATCGGTACCGAGTAAACTTGGGACAATATCCTGTGACAAGAAGGCATGTATGGCTGTGTCATAGTCGCGGGTATGGGCGAAGGATTTGACTGCAAGTTTACGACGTGTTGCCAAATCTACTGAACCCGAGGCTTTTAATTCAGCACTAATTTTCGCGTAGTCAGTAACATCACATACCGTTATAACGTGAAAGAAATTCTTTGCACCAGCTCGTAAAAGCGTCACCCCTCCAATATCAATTTGCTCAATGGCATCTTGCAAGGTAATACCAATTTGCGATACTGTCTGTTGAAAGGGATACAGGTTGCATACAACCATATTAATCGGAGCAAAACCATGTTCCTGAAGAATCTCTATGTCCTCCGCTTTATCGCGTGCAAGAATGCCTGCATGAATAGCTGGATGAAGCGTCTTAACACGACCATCCAACATTTCAGGAACACCTGTCAACTGTTCAATAGGGGTAACAGGCAGACCAACTCCACGTAAAGTCGTTTCAGTTCCGCCACTAGCAACGAGATCCCAACCAAGCTCGACCAGATTGGTCGCAAAACTGACAAGATTTGTCTTATCGTAAACGCTTAATAATGCGCGAGGCATGAGAGGATTATCCTTTTGTCACAAGTAAATTGATTAGTGCTGCGATTATACCCAAATACAAAGCGCCTATGAGCTACAAAGGTACCACACTTTATTCACTGATTATGCCTTATAGACGCGATTTTTTAGCGTCTTCTTGCGTCCAAGACTGATCTTCAACATCAATACCAACTCTAGCAGACCGTTCTTCAAGAGCATAAAGAAGAAGCATGACGAATGCCAGTGCTAAGCCTGTAAGGGCAAGCGGGATGCCTAGTTTTAACGGCCCTACGACAAGACTACCGATGAGTGCAGCAGGGGCGACACCGATATAAGCACCCACGGCGATATGGTGGAAAATCTTACCGAGTGTACCGGAATAGATTTTCTCCTTCTTACTCGAAATCTTGGCTGCCGGAAAAGAACCTACAACCGATAGAACAACAATGATAAGGATAACAATAGCTGATTTATCCACTGACGATACCTCTTAATGGAATGTGTAGATAAATGGTTGAAGAGCTGGATTGCTTCCCAGAATAATAAAAACAGCAAACACAAGTAATGCGATAATCATTGGGATCAACCAGTATAGTTTCCGCCGCCACAAAAAGCTTAACAGTTCACCAAGTATCCCCATACGGGATAATAGGTCACGCATTGGACACCTCTTATTTGGGTTTACGTACTAAAAATGAATTGAGTACCAAGTAGTCAATATCACTGTTTTGGAATGTGTTCCATGCATCTTTAGGTGATGTGACTATGGGTTCACCACGCAGATTGAAGGACGTATTGAGAATAACTGGGACACCCGTTAATTGGTCAAATCGCTCGATGACACCGTAGTAACGTGGATTAGTTTTACGCTCAATTGTTTGTAAGCGCCCCGTTCCTTGATGACAGACTGCTTGTATTTTGTCTTGTTTATCCTCTTTGATGGGCGCGACCATTAGCATATAACGTGGTGCCTCGTGAATTTCCACATTAGGATAGTCGAAATATTCTGCAGCGCGATCACGCAAAATTACCGGAGCAAACGGCCGGAATGGCTCACGGAACTTGATTTTGGTGTTAACGACTTCTTTCATTTCTTCGGTGCGAGGATCGGCTAAAATACTTCGATTCCCTAGTGCGCGCGGTCCCCACTCAAACCGACCCTGGAAGAAGCCCACAACTTTCTTTTGTGTTAGTCCTGTCGCAATAGTGTCGATTAATTTTTCTTCACTATCGTCATAGGATTCGTATTTCACACCTTTGCTATTAAGAAAATCCACGCATTGTGCGTCGCTAAAACTTTGCCCCCAATAAGCATGAGGCATTACCCAATCACGTGGTTTGCCAAGCGCAATATGATAAGCCCAAAGCGCTGCGCCTAATGCACCGCCATCATCACCAGCGGCAGGCTGAATATAGATTTCATCAAAAGGTGTTTCAGCTAAAATTCGATAATTAGCTTTTGTATTAAGAGCCACTCCACCAGCCATCACCAATTTGCTTAAGCCGGTTATCTTATGAAGGTAGTTGGCGATGTTGATTAGTGTTTGTTCTGTCACTGTCTGAATGCTTGCGGCAATATCAGCAAAACGCTGATTTTCGTCCATCGCTGATTTTTCAGCAGATCGTTCTGGATTGGTAACAGATGTGAAAAAATCTGCGGTTGGATGTCGAGAAGGCCCGAATAGATTAAGAAAATTCTGGTTATAACTATCACTCGCGGAATAGTGATAACTAAAGTAATTCATATTCAGTTGGAAACTGCCATCGTCTTTGTTCAGTTGAATCAGTTTGTGAACTTTATCAATGTAGCGGGGTTGACCGTAAGGAGCCATTCCCATAACTTTGTATTCGCCATTGTTGACCTGAAAACCTAGGTAGGCCGTGAATGCAGAATAGAGCAGGCCAATTGAATGGGGGAACTTTTCCTCTTGGAATAGTTCAATATCATTTTTGCCAGACTCATCTCCAACCCAGAAACTGGTTGCCGTGCCAAGAGTCGTCGTTGTCCACTCGCCAACGCCATCAACGGTTAGGACAGCGGCGTTACGGAAAGGGCTAGCGAAGAAAGCACTGGCAGCGTGACTCATATGATGGTCACAAAAGAGAATTCGATCTTGTTTTATACCGACCTGACTCTGAATTTCAGTTTTAATCCAGAGCTTTTCTTTCAGCCAATTGACCATCGCGTCACGCCACACGCTAGCTGATTTTGGAAAGGTTTCAAGCGTAGTTAAGAGAATACGTTCGAATTTAACGAGCGGTTTTTCATAGAATACAGCATAGTCAAGATCTTGACCCGTTATTCCACCCTGTTGCAAGCAAAATTCTATAGCTTTCTTAGGGAAACTGTTGTCGTTTTTTTTACGCGAAAAACGTTCTTCCATTGCAGCAGCAATAAGTTGCCCATCTTTGATTAGCGCGACGGCAGAATCGTGGTAATAACAGGCGATACCGAGAATATACATTATTGATTAACCCTGACGTTTAGCAGCATCGAGGTCTGACGGAATAAGAGGACGTTCAAGCCATTCAACTTTATCTTGCTGCTTCAGTGTTTTTCCGGAGTAGCGTGCCAGAAGTCCAAATGGAACTAGAATGGTATAGTAAAAACCAATGGCAATTATGCTGGCTTCGACATCACCGACGATACCAGCGATTACCTTAAAACGGGACCATAGTAACTGGAAAATCTCCTGCAAAAGAGAATACTCCTGATCATTTTCAATTTGCACAATGGATGGGATAATATCATACTCTGTACCTAAGTTCCAGAACCGAGTGAAATAGCTTGTCGGAACCAGGGGTAAATCGTTACAATAATGGTCACTATGCTTTTAAACTGGGAAAAATCAACATGAGCCTTGAACAATCACTTCGTGACAAGCGTGATACTAAAGTTAAACCACATTTAGATCAGTATGCTCCTGTCTGGATTATCGACGAAAAGACGATTATTGCAGATGAGGCCATTCAATTTAACGTGATGTTCCAACACCCAGAATATGGTTGGGTAAATCGTCGTTATCGGTATGATGGATTTAATGATGTGCTGTATCACAAAGGGCAGACACTTATGAACGAGAATGATACTTTGCCCTTACAAGAAAAAGACCCTTATATTGCTGTCACAGTGGCAGATATTCCGAATTCCTACGGCGGCTAGTTTTTTGCTTGCAATGGCTAAACCTTCGGATCTGTTTTGTTTTAGCCATTGCAAGTGCTTGAAGTCAGGGCAATCAGACCTATCACACTGAATTACCCGCTAAGTTTTGTCTTGTGCTAATTTGGCAGGAGACGCGCCGTGAGCATGAATACGCGTGTTTCCTGCCCCCCCATACGAAACTTGTAAATTTCATTTCCACGCAAGAAATCGAATACCCTATATCCGTTTTCTATCGCGGTTTGGATATTGTGTGCAAGTAAAATGATACCGGCGCTTAGATGTCCGTATTTATCTGGTAACAAACCGGAATTATAAACCAACACGCTATCACCGTAAACAAAATTCATATAGGCTGCCGCAGCTTCTCCATTAATCATCAGAAAGCTCAGTTGGAGCCAATGCTTTTGAAAGATGATTGGAACAATAGCTTTGAAAAAGGCTAGATTTTGTGGATCTTCAAGGAATTTAGCTTTTTCGTATTGTGATGAACCCATTAGATGCAAGAAGCGATCAATTTCCTCATCTAAATTGTGTTGCTCACCAACGATATACCATTCGATTTTTTCAGCAGCGCCTTCAGCCCTGCGTAATTTGCGACGTAATTCATGGCGTTGCTTTTTATCTAGCAAGTCAAAATACTCTTCCCACACTTTTGGAAGAATGATAACCGGACATACCTCTTGTTGAGTGAGTGATGCTTCAAATCCGCGTTGGTTTAGGATGGTCGCAAATTGACCATAGGTAGGCGAGTCTTCAGGTAGATTGCACAAATTAATGAGATCGAATAGCTGTCTGTTTGCGACGGCAAAATCTGCTAGTACTTCGAATACAACCTGAGTGGAATCGTTGTCTACAATAATATCAAGATAGTCTGTTACTTCGACACAACCAATTGGACGCACAACGCGACCATATTGTTCAGTAGTATCGATAAACCAAGGTGCGATACCAATAAGACGGTCAGTATCGTCTCGGCAGGTAATAACCCAAAGTTCTCCGGGATGATAGGCAGACCACCAAGTAGATTGCCATTCCCATGTGCTAAAAATGCGGTTTGAGTGGCTGCGAGCGAGTAATTCATTCCATTCATTTTGGAGCTGCTGAAATAATTCAGGTTGATTATGTGCCGCTATTTTCACCGGTATTTGAACCTCTGCTTGTGAAGTATTGGTGTAGAAGATGTTACGTGCAGTAGGATACCATAACAGTGGGAGTAAATATAAAGCCGCCCTTTAATGAGGGCGGCTTTAAAAAGACCAACTAAGCTAATTTGTTACTTAGCTTTTGCAGCTTCTGCTGTCTTATAATCATATGCCAACGACAACTTGCTGTCCACATCAAAAAGATGCATATTTTCCAAGTTGAAGACTACGCCCATACGTTGTCCTACGCGTGAACGGGTACGAGGATCCATACGCGAAATAAATGTTGAGCCGCGTTCTTCCAAATAGACAACCATTTCGTTACCCATTTGTTCGACAACATCAACGTTCGCTTCAATGGTTCCGGGGATAATTCCCGGTGGTTGGAAGTCTACGTCATGAATGTCTTCAGGACGAATACCAAAAACCACTTTCTTACCCGCAAATGCTTTGTACGAATCGACACGTTCAACAGGAACAGGGAGTTTGAAGTTGCCAGTATCCACAACTAGTCCGCTACCTTCTGGTTTCAGGGTGGCATCAAAGAAGTTCATCGACGGGCTGCCAATAAATCCCGCGACGAATAGGTTGCGTGGGTTGTGATACAAATTGAACGGAGTATCAATCTGTTGCAGTTCGCCTGCGCTCAGAACGCAGATGCGTGTCCCCATTGTCATAGCTTCGACTTGGTCATGTGTCACATAAATGAAGGTTGTACCGAGGCGTTGATGCAGCTTACTAATGAAGGAACGAGCTTCTACACGTAACTTCGCATCAAGGTTAGAAAGGGGTTCGTCCATCAAGAAGACGGCGGGTTCACGCACAATAGCACGGCCCACCGCCACACGTTGGCGCTGACCACCAGATAACTGACGTGGGCGACGATCTAACAATTGCTCGATCCCCAAGCTCTTGGCTGCTTCATGTACACGTTGGTCAATGACTTGCTTAGGAGTTTTACGCAACTTCAAGCCGAAAGCCATATTATCATAGACAGTCATGTGCGGATAAAGCGCATAACTCTGAAAAACCATTGCTACGTCGCGATCTTTAGGAGCCACATTGTTGACGACACGATCGCCGATGAGAATTTCGCCTTCGCTAATTTCTTCTAGGCCAGCGAGCATTCGAAGACTGGTCGATTTACCACAACCTGACGGACCGACAAAGACAAGAAATTCCTTGTCTTCAACTGCAATATCCAAGTCTTTGACGGCATTAGCACCGCCGGGATACCTTTTGTAGACGTGATTAAAAGTTACGCTTGCCACCTTGAATCCTCCATATAGATCGTTTAGGTAAGAGCATTTTTTCAGACAATAATTTGTTGAATTTGCACAAAGTTTTTGCTTTGTGTTTTATTCTACTGATTTGAGTGATTATAGCGTTTAGTTTTTATTTTGCAAACCGAAAGCGTGACAAATTCAGTGTTTTTACGTTGTCATTTGTTATAGCCATTCAAGCTTGTGTATAGTATGCAGTTGCTTTCGAATGGAGTAGTATGTATAGAACTATTTTTTATCGAGAGTTGAGTCAATTATGCCTGAAAACGTTAACGTAGAAATTGTTGCAATAGGCACTGAGATCTTGTTAGGCGAAATTACAGATACCAATTCTGTTTTCATCGCTAAGGCCCTGCGTGACATCGGAATTAATCTGTTTTATATGACATCTGTTGGCGATAACGAACAACGAATTGCAGATGCTATCCGGATTGCGATGGGACGTTCGAACGTTGTTATCACGTGCGGAGGACTAGGGCCAACTATTGATGATATGACGCGACAATCAGTGGCAATGGCAACGAATCGAGGTTTGACTTTTCATCAGAATTTATTAGACGTAATTGCTGAGCGGTTTGCAGGCTTTCGCGCTCAAATGACAGATAACAATCGCAGGCAAGCCTACCTGCCCGATAATGCAATCGTAATTGAAAACCCAGTCGGCACCGCGCCATCATTCATTGTTGAGCATGAGGGTCATATTGTTATTAGTTTGCCCGGTGTGCCGCGAGAAATGAAGTTCTTGATGAACGAGAAAGTTATTCCTCATTTGAAAGAACGCTACCAATTGGGCAGGGGAATTATAAAAGCTAAAGTTTTGAAGACTGCTGGTATCGGGGAAAGTCTGTTGGATAATGAGATTGGGTCAACATTGCTGGAAATGTCCAATCCTACGGTTGGGTTAGCAGCTCATGCTGGACAAGTTGATGTGCGGATTACGGCTAAAGCTGATACAGAGGCGATTGCTGATGAGATGATTGCGTTCGTAGAAGTGCAAATTCGGCAACGTGTTGGGAAGTTTATTTTTGGTGTTGATGTCGACGAAATTGAAACTGTGCTGGTTAAGCTGCTTGCTAAAAATGGGTTGACATTAGCAGTGAGCGAAACAGGAGTGGGTGATCCTATTGGGCAACACTTAAGGCAGGTTATCGGAAACGAGGCCGTGTTCATCAAGCAAGAGATTTTTGATAGCCCGTCAAGTGTTAAAACAGCCTTTCATTTGGATGACCTGCTGCCTATAAGGGAAATGGCGGAAAAGGTAGCCGAAAACGTTTGCAAATCGAGCCATGCTAGTGCAGGGATTGCTGTTATTAGTCGCCCGGATATGGATGATCAACACGCGGATTCGGAGGGTGGAACCGCTATAGCTGTTTATACACCGAGTGCTACTCGGTCACGCGTATATGGATTTGGTTCACAAGGTGAAACGGCTGCGACATGGGTAACTACATGGGCGTTGTCAATGCTTTGGCAGATCTTACAAGAGAAAACCGGCGAATGAGCATAACAATGGCCAATTGGTTTTGGAATACAGGCATTCTTCAATTTGGCTATTTTGTTACTCGTAACAAAGTTACGCCTGTTCGCTTTTGCCCGGAGTATTTGCCTGCTTATCCTCAATTGCTGGCTGAAGGCGCAAATTTAACTGTAGCAAAATTGGATACATCAGAAATTGACCATTTAATTGTGACGGCTGATAGTGTTCCCTTGGGTGTGGCATGCAGCTTGCAGACAAATCTCTCCTTAGCCTATAGCAGGGGCAGGGGAGAGGCCGCGGTTTATGACTTGGTTGGATCTTACAATTCTAGCCATATGAGTGCGCTGATTGTGAATTGTGTGGACGACGCAGCGAGCATTGAAAAGTTCATTTCCAATGCTCGAAATGTGGGATTGGAAACGCAGTTAATTGTGCAACTTATTGAAATGAGATCAGTGGAGAAGCTAGCCGGATTATCTGTTATATCGGTATTTCGGCTAGCTGATTTTGTGAAAGAACTCATCATTTCTGGTCGCTTAACACAAGGGCAGGCACAAGTGACATTGAATTGGATTTATGATGAGCAAGAGTAACCTTAATCGTCGTCTAAACTTAGAATCGCCATAAATGCTTCCTGTGGAACTTCGACTGAACCAACCATCTTCATACGTTTCTTGCCTTTTTTCTGCTTTTCAAGCAGTTTCTTCTTTCGGGAAATGTCACCACCATAACATTTAGCAAGGACATCTTTACGCATTGCGCTCACATTAGCCCGTGAAATGATTTTCTTGCCCACTGCTGCCTGAATCGGAATGACGAACATTTGTCGTGGGATGAGGTCTTTCAACTTGGTCACTAGTTTTTGACCTTTATAATATGAGCTCTCTCGATGAACAATCATTGCTAAGGCATCCATCGGTTCGTTGTTGACCAGCACATCTAGTTTGACCAAGTCACCTGAACGATATTCTGTAAATTGGTAATCCATGCTGGCATAGCCTTTGGTAATGCTTTTCAACCGGTCAAAGAAATCTACGATCACTTCAGAGAGCGGGATGTTATAGTGGAGCATTACACGAGTCGGATCTAGGTATTCAGTCGTTATGTATTCGCCACGCTTCTTGATAACCATATCCATTACTGCGCCAATGAAATTCTGCGGTGTATAGATCTGAATTTTCATCCAAGGTTCGCGAATTTCACGAATCGTTGATTCATCAGGCAGTTGGGCAGGACTATCGATTTGAACAGTTTCGCCATTCGTCAAGACTACTTCATATTCAACGCTTGGTGCAGTTGCCAGAATATCGAGGTCATATTCGCGTTCTAAACGTTCTTGAATAATTTCCATGTGGAACAAACCGAGAAAGCCAACGCGGAACCCAAAGTTGAGTGCTTGGGATGTTTCGGGTTGGTAGACTAGCGAAGCATCATTGAGCTGAAGCTTTTCTAGGGCTTCACGCAAATTGGTGTAATCGTCATTGTCAGTTGGGTAGAAACCGGCAAAGACCATTGATTTGACGCGTTCATATCCGGGTAATGCTTCCGAGGCGCCGTTAATTGCAGATGTGATGGTATCGCCAACACGACATTCTTGAACGGTCTTAAAGCCAGTTGCTACGTAACCGACCTCACCTGCTTCCAAAGTATCTTTCACTAACATCTTTGGGCTAAAAACACCAATTTCAACGGGTTCAAATTTGGCATTGGTGGCGATGAGGCGTAATACTGATCGTGCATCAAGTTTGCCGTCAAATACACGCACGTATGCAACAACGCCTTTATAGGCGTCGTAGTGCGAGTCAAATACGAGTGCCCGTAAAGGTGCATCCGCCTCACCTGTTGGATGTGGTACTCGCTTGACAATTGCTTCTAAAACATCCTGAATACCTAATCCTTGCTTAGCCGAAATATGGATCATTTCGTCAGCAGAGATACCTAACAAATCCTCTAACTCATGTGCAACTTCTATTGGGCGAGCAGCAGGCAGATCAATCTTATTAATGACTGGAACAAGTTCAAGATTGTGGTCTAGCGCAAGATAGAGGTTAGCGAGCGTTTGGGCTTCAACACCCTGACTAGCATCCACCACTAAGACTGCCCCTTCGCATGACTGGAGGGCACGGCTAACTTCATAATTAAAATCTACATGACCGGGAGTGTCAATCAAATTTATGATATATTCTTTTCCGTCTTCCGCAATGTAATTCATGCGTACGGCGGAAGCTTTGATGGTAACGCCCCGCTCACGTTCTAAGTCCATACTATCTAACAATTGTTCCTGCATATTACGGTCAGCAACCGTATGAGTTAGCTGCAATAGTCGATCCGCTAAAGTGCTTTTGCCATGATCGATGTGAGCAATAATTGAAAAGTTACGAATATCAGTTCGCGTCATGTTTTACATCAATTCTATGTTAGTGTGTCGGTTGATTATACAGGTAAAAGCGCGGGTTGGAGTAGAGGGGTTTCAAAGGTCTACGAAAGAACAGTGGTAACCAGTGTTTGAATATCTAGGCGTGTGTCTAATGGATTCCCAAAATGTATCCATGTGAGAAATTCGGTATTGCCAGCTGGTCCTTTAATTGGGGACGTTGTTAGACCCTTTATACTGAATCCCAAGTGTTTTATGGCGGTTAGGACATCGATTAAAACACGTTTGTGAACTTTAGTGTCGCGTATCACGCCGCCTTTGCCAACTTCCTCTCGTCCAGCTTCGAATTGTGGCTTGATTAGTAAGACAAGATCCGACGACGGTTGTAACCAATTCCTAATGGTTGGCAGTAGAATCTTTAATGAGATAAATGAGGCATCAACTGTTACAAAATTAACGGATTCAGCAAGGTTTTCAAGATAACGTGCATTGGTTCGTTCGATCACGATAACACGGTTGTCTTGTCGTAGCATGTAGTCGATTTGACCATAACCCACATCAATGGCGTAAATACGTGCCGCACCATTTTGGAGCAGGCAATCAGTGAAGCCGCCTGTACTTGCGCCTACATCCGCACATACTCGACCAGATACATCCATTCCAAAGGCTTCTAAAGCCCAAGCGAGTTTTTCGCCGCCACGGCTGACGAAGCGAGGTTTGTTTTTGACAACAATATCCGCGCTTAAATCGATTGCCGTGCCGGGTTTCGATACAGGTTGATTATCAACAAGGACTTCACCAGCCATAATCATGGCACGGGCTTTTTCCCGACTAGCGGCAAGTCCGCGTTCAAACATCAAAACATCAATACGCTGCTTGACTGACATGGTTAGTCCTTGTTTAAATAAATTGTCAGGTCAAGTGGATTTGGTGTATCGGCCTTGACTTCAATCCCATCGGCGGTCAACGGGAGAAAACCGTTGGCTGAGATGATTGCACTATAGGCTACAGGGGTATCTGTTGTACTGTACGCGAGTGATCGACTAATTTCAAATGTGCCACCGCTATCTGTTACTGCTAGATCGAAAATCTGATCTTGATTCCATGTAAAATCAGCGACCGAGAATTGTTCGCTGATAATGATAACTGTTACACCTGAAATGCCTTGTCGCGTATCGGCATCCAAAATATGACCACGAAGCTGTACGCCGCTGGCGCGGGCGAAACGATCGATAGGAAGCTGTCCAATGCCTACTTGCGCTTGTGCCTTCTGGAGCAGAACATTATTCACACGCAGTTCAACTGAGTAGGTTCCATCGGGAAGTCCTGACGGTGCAGTTAATCGCATAAGGAAGTTTTCGCCACTTTGCGCATTATTCCAAGGCGAAGTCTGATCGTAAAAAGGAACACCATCAACTAACCAGCGAAGTGTCCATAATGTACCGGGAGCGATTTGCTCCCAATTGAATAAGGCGTACAGTGAAGTCAAGTATTGAGGGAAGTTACTAATTGATGTATTTGTAATCGCATCAGCATCCGAATTGGCTGCCGTGAAGCGTAGTCTTGTGAAAATTTGTGGCAAAGCACCTTGCTGTGACCCTGCAATTATGAAATCTGATGTGGCTTGGAGTCGATCCTTAATATAAAGTTCCAAGCGATAACTACCCGGAATGAGTCCTTCAGGTATTTCAATGCTGGTATTTACTGATGCTCCGTTTGGTCCAGCATTCCAGGTATTTTCGACACGTTTGAATTCTTTTCCGTTAAGATACCAAATCGCGATCCAATTTAGTCCATCTTCTAAGTTTCGATAAATAAAACGAGCCGTCGCAATGTTGCCGGCGGGTAAAACAAAACCATTCCCTTGAGGTTGTCCTCTTGAATCAAGAAGACCGAACGTGATGTCACTAAAAACGGGATCCGAACTGGGCGCCGCGCCTATAGTCAGCTTTTGGGATGGAGCAGCTACGCCGTTCGCAAACAGTGTAAATTCGTAGACACCATTAGGCCACGGTTGCCCACCACTGCCAATATACCACATGCCACTTGTGCCGCCGCTCCAACGTACTGGTGACAAGCTGAAAGTGGCATTGGGAACATTATCTATTGTGACGCGTAATTCGTAGACCGTTTCGGGCGTCATGTTTTCGTAGTCGAAGAATAGGTAAAGATTGTTACTGCCAGCAGGCAAACTGCTTATCACCGAAGACGGCATTCCTGCCGGATTAACTGACCCCGCGAAAAAAAGGCGTTTGAATGTTGGCACACCAGATGTTTGTGTTGATAGGGTCGATGTTGAAATCGTCTCTAGCGAAAGCCCAAGCGATGCGCCACGTAGCAAAGGACGAGCAAAGTTGGATGGACGCATAGCGTTAATAAACACACCTGTTGGTACACAGTAGTCGTTCCCATTCACCACTTTGTCACGGTTGGTATCCTGAATCGCTACACAGTTGGTTGAAACCCCATTTGTGGATGTCACTGGTGCAGTTGTTGGAATCGCAATCAATTGACTCTGCTGGTTGTAAACACCACCTCCGGACATCGTTCCCTGTATTAGCGCGCTGCTCTTTAACCAAGCGGAACCTGAGCCAAGACTACTCGGCTCAAAGACAAAACCGGTTATGGTTCCGCGTACAGATGTTACGGGATCATTGCCGATTCCCGGATAACCGATGACGGTAACTGTTTCATCGAGCTTAACAGTAGATGAATCGGCTAATTCAACAAATGGTAGCCGAAGAGATGTTGGATCAACGAGGCGACCATCAAGCTCGCGGGTAATTCGCACCAAAGCAAGATCAATACCAATGTCGGATTGAGCGATTTCGGCACGATATTGTGGAACAGGAGCCTCTCCTACTTTTGATGTCATGGCAACAATCAGCGTCTGACCTTTGCAGGTTTTACTCACTACAACGCTATGTGCATTTGTCAGAATTAATCCGTCACGGCTGACAATTGTCCCCGAGCTAACACATGTTACAAACAAATCGGTTCCTACGTTATCCGTTTGCATGATGTAGACAGTGGCGCGCTCAAGTCGATCTAAGTCGATTAACGAGGCTTGGGCTGCTACGGGAGAGATATTGGTGATGATTGTCAATAGGAGTGCTGAAAAGTAAATTTGGTAATGTTTACGATGATTCATGGTTAGAACTCAAGAGTATTCAAGAAGCGTTCAAAGATTTTGTAATCAGCTTTATAGGTGTTTGAGTCAGCTAGAAAAGTGACTATTACGGCTTGCCCTCGTTTAATGCTGAGAATATCTATGCCTCGTACTACTATAGGGACGGTGTCAAGAAATGGGTCAGCATTTACTGCTGCATAAGTATAATTCACTAATGTTGCTTGTGATCCATCGGGTAAAATATATTCATTATTTGACGAAAGCGCGTGATAGCCTGCTAGAAGTTGGGATCGGTTTAGTGTAAGAGCGTCCACAAGATTACGGGTTGTTGTATTCGAGCTGACCGCTTGCACACCCACCTGAATTGTAGTTTTGAAGCCCACACGTGAGGCGTTTTGTACGCGAAAGATGTAGTCTCCACTCGTATCAATAAGCCAATTGTGAGGATACAATGCGCTGATACCAGCGGTTGTATTGTTATAAGGTGTTACTGCATTGAGTGCATTATCACGGAGGTAAATTGCTACCAAGAAGCCCACCAACGCGGCAACAATTACCAAATAATGATTCCAACGTTGACGGAATGTCAATTGATTCGAATTTAAGTCAATAACATGTATAGTCATATTTTTATGTTATTCCTCGCTCTGAGCTCTTGATTCTTTTTCAAGCCGTTCAGCATTTCTTGTGAGACCAGCTATAGTTATACTGACACCAGCCAGGAGAGCGACAGAGAAGCCTAATCCAAAGAGTGGTTTGGGGGCAGTTACAGCGGATGTTATGCTCAAACTAGAGTTCACTAAACCAGCATGAATAGGAATAGTGATACCGGTGATGACAGCAGATGTCACAAGCACGATTGCTAGAAATATCGGTGTTGGATTACTGAAAAACGATTCTGACAAACCGTAGCCAATCACAATTCCTGTTGCGACATGCAGAGCGTAGTTTGCGAAGATTTGAAATGCGAGTGTATCCACTGGAACCGAGGCGTTTGTGGCAATGAATTGGATATTTAATATTGTTGCATACCCTATTCCGGTAGCAATCCCGTAAGCCACACCATCAAGACGCACACGGAGATTTTGAGGCCAAATTGTGTAACGCATGACCAAATATTTGATGATGCCTTGCGTTATGCCTGTTGTTAGTGTGTAGCCAAGGATACGGTTCAGTGCAGGGGCTAAGGGAAGCCAGTTATCGACCTGAAAGAATTGGTTGACAATCGGTAAACCAATTGAATTTGTTACTAACATTGTTAGAATGACCACTGCAATTAAATTGAGACGAGGCTGTGCGGTGCGGCGTTCTAACCACCAAGAGAATACGAACCATAAGGTGATAGAAACAAAGGTAAGTCCTATAACAACATATGATTGTATGCGAAGAGGTAAAGTGAGATGCAAGAAGTCGATGAGTAAATAGAAAATAATAACGAGGCCAATTAGGATACCTGTTTCAATAATTAGACTACGCCATACCGAGCGATAAGGGTATAGTTCTTGTTCATCTGATGGGGGAGTAATCAAGCGAGGGCCGTAGGTTGTCATTCTTGATTCGTTATTTGCCTTTATGGTTGACCATGAGTCAAATGCTAATAGATTGAATGTAAGGTTAAAAGGCTGAACATGTGCCGTCGGACGATTTTTCTTATTCCTACGATTTTATTTTTATGGTTTTTGCTGACAGCCTGTTCTTCTAATTCACAAATAGCAGGCTTAAACTTCTCGGCAAAACTAACTTATGCTTTGGACAAAGAGCCAGGAAATATTGATCCTCATATTTCTAGCGAAGACGAAACGGCTATTATACTACGTCAAATTTATGACACTTTGGTTTATCGCGATCCTCGTGAGCAATCTATTGTTCCTGGCCTTGCTACTCAATGGAGCGTGTCACCGGATAATCTCGTCTACACATTCAGTTTGCGTAAAGACGTACATTTCCACGATGGAACATTGTTTAATGCACAGGCAGTTGCCGATAATTTTGAGCGTTTAACGAATGTGAACGCACCTGTGGCTAAAGCTAAGGTGTTGTTATCTCAATATTACATTGGATGCGATATTGTTGATGAATACACAATACGTTTCAAGTTATCTCAACCTTATGCTCCATTTTTGGATGCCCTGAGTCAACCTTTTTTGGGTATGGCAAGTCCAAATGCGTTCAAACAATACTCGCCTGAGCGTTATCAGTTTCATCAAGTGGGAACCGGACCATTTGTGTTCATTGATTATGTGCCGGGTAAAAGTATCATCTTGCAGCATAACTCGGATTATAACTGGGGGCCGACATTTTATACGCCAGCGGAGAGTAATTCAGTTAATGAAATTGACTTCCTGTTCGTCCCCAATGCAAAGCAACGTCTAGATGCGGTTAACAGTGGCAATACAGATATTGTATCGGGTTTACTGCCCATTGATGCACGCAGTCTAACGGTAAATCCTAACCTTCAGATTTTTCCAATTACAATTGCAGGACAGCCTCTTCAGTTCCAAATGAATACGGCGCGATTTCCAACCGATAATTTATTGTTTCGGCAGGCACTCCTCTACAGTGCTAATCGAAACTTTATACTTGATACGGTATTTCAACGTTTCTCGTCAATTGCTTGGTCACCCTTGACTTCAAATATGCTTTATTACAATGGGCAACTCGAAGGAGCTTATGCATCGGATACAGGTAAAGCGCAATCTTTATTAGCTTCGATAGGTTATCTGGATTCTGATAATAATAAGTATCTCGATCTCAATGGGGGCGAGGCCGATATTTCTGTGATTATACAATCGAGTGACTTATATCCTGATATTGCGCGGGACTTGGCCGACCAGTGGCGGTTAATCGGGATTAAAGCCACTGTTATCGCTGTCCCAACATTAACAGCACTCAAGGCGCGGGTTGATGCGAATGAATACAATTTAATTGCGTTTTCGACGGCAGGAACCGATCCCTCCTTGCTAAACGATTTTTTTATTCCTTCCGGTCAGTACAATTGGTCAAAGGTTGTGGATGCTCAGTTGGCAACTCAACTAGGGCAGGGGATTGCACAGGTTGATACTGTTGCAAGAGGAAATGTATATGCTCAAATTCAACAATTAGTCATGGATCAGGCACTTATACTACCGATAGGGGAACCAATTCACCTCAATGCGGCGAACATAGCGATACAGCAATTAGCTTTTGACTCGGTCGGGGTACCATTATTGAATAATGTTAAAATTGTTCGTTAAAAACGAAAAAAACCACTACTTTATTTGGAAATAAGAGTGCCGGGATATGTCTTAGCTAAAAGGGCATCACGCAACAGGTTATCTTTTAAACCGCTAAATATTCGTATAGTCATACCAGAGAATCGATTAACCAGATCTAACATATCTTCTACCTTTGTCTCCATACCCCCTGTTACATCCGTGCCAGAAGAACCAGTAAATGAAGACAACAAAACAGGATAATTTGCCATCGTAATTGATGCAATGACTGAACCCATGCGATCATAAACACCTAAAACTTCACCAAGGAGAAAAATGCGATCAACAGACATAACGGAAGATAAATAAAAAAATAATTTTTCCGTAGAGACAATTGTCCCACCCCTAGTCAAATCTAATGAAACATCTCCATAAATTACAGGTATCAAACCATTTTCCAAAGCAGATACCACACTATTAAAAGACATTGACATCACATTACCATCATCTGCTAAAAGTGAAGCGGAAGGTTGAATACCCCAAACAGGCAATCCTGCTGACTGCAGAACCTCTAGCACAAGTCCATTTAATTCTGCAGCAACATTACTCACTTGAGCAAACGCCTTCCAACCTTCTTTAGTTTGAACACCCTTAATTGTATTCGCGCGGCTAGCAGCAAAATGACCAAATGAACCACTACCATGCCCAATTATTAGTCTCAACTCTGGCTCAATAGAGTAAACCTCAATAAGTTGATCAGCAATGCTTTTAACAACATCTCGGCGAAAGCTTTTTTCGACACGTTTGTCAGTAATAAGAGATCCACCTAACTTCAATAGCGTTAACATATTCACAACACCTTATTTACCAACAACGGTTTGATAAACTTGCACCGCACCTGCATCAAGAAGAGCACTCTGAACTATTGTTGCATTTTCATCTGAAACGAGAGCGATCATATTTCCACCACGACCAGCACCAGAAAGTTTCGCGCCGAGAGCCCCAGACTCTCGTGCAGCATCAATAAGTAAGTCTAGAGCAGGAGAAGAAACAGTGAGTTCGCGTAAATATTGGTGATTCTCATTCATAGCCTTGCCAAGCAAAGAGTAATCTCCAATCTCAATCGCTTTTCGTCCAACACGTACTAGATCCCCAATAGCATTGAGCTTGCCCGATATCATAGCAATATTTGCATCGTACAGCGTTCTCACATCACCAACAGCGATTTTAGTCGATGATTCAACGCCAGTGTTTCCTACTAATAATGTAAATGGTTGTCCAATTACAAAGCGTTCAATTGATTTGCCTCGCACAAAATATATCGGTTGTTCAAATATTATAACTGTATTATCTATACCACTAGGTGTCCCATGATGGATTTTCTCAGTTTCATAAACTAAGTTGTTTAGCTGGTCATCAGATAGTGACCTGTTGAGTAAGGAAAGTAAAGCGCGAAATAGAGACACGGTTATAGACGCACCACTGCCCATTCCACTTGCAATAGGGATATCTGAGCGGAGAATAATAGTTGCGTCAGGAGGAGAGCAATCAAAATAATCAAGCAAAACCCACGCTGATGCGACGAGCGGATTGTTTGATTCGCGCGACGAATGATTAACCATAAATTGCTGATTGCGTAAATCAGAAGCAATAAGTTTCAACCCTGAGTCTCTTGGAGAAACAGAGACTTTTGCATAAGTGCGTAGCGCCGATAATGGAACAGCCAAAGCAGGTTGTCCATATACTACAGCATGTTCACCGAGCAAAATTATCTTTGCAGGGGCAGATACTTCGTAAGTCATTTGAGTTTATTTAATCAACGACGGCGCAACATACAGCACTAAAATAAATGAAACTCCCCATAGCAAAATTGCGAGTTGAAGTGGATGATCGGTTAATAGCACTTCGTCAGGAGCGCTGCCTTCACCTTTGACGTAAATTAAATACATATAACGAAATAAGCCATATAGCACAAATGGTACGGTCACCAGTGCCAATTTAGTATTTGCAAGCAAAATTGAGGGGGACTCTATTGTATAAAGAATATAAGCAACTAAGGTGCTTGTAATTACTGTTCGCAGCATTTCATCAAGTAGCGCAAGATTATACTCTTTGAAAATTGGGCGTACTTCTGGTGCAGAAGGCCCTAACGCAAGTAACTCTTGTCGACGCTTAGTAATAGCTAAGAAAAGTGCCAGCAGCGCGATTACTGCATACAGCCAAGGAGAGAATCTTACTACCGTGATAACAACAGCACCACCTGCAACTCTTAGGACATAACCTGCTGTAACCGTCATCACATCGACTAAAACAATATGCTTTAGGCGAAATGCGTACAAGATATTCGTAAATATATATATACCGAGAATGACTGAAAAAGCAGAACTATAGAGCGCTGATACAAAAATCGCAAAAAGTGGTAAAAGGATTGCAGTAGTGATCGCAAGAGGTATTGGAAGTTGACCTGATGGAAGCGGGCGATATTTCTTTTTTGGATGCAGTTTGTCACGTTCGATGTCCACCAAGTCATTGATAATGTAAACTGTGCTTGCAGCAAGGCACAATAACACGAAACTCAATGTTACACGTGCAAATGCATTTGGATTAAAGAGCTGCCCATCAAATACCAAACCAGCATAGATAATTACATTTTTCGTCCATTGCTTTGGTCGCATGGTTCGAAAAAGTCCCATCAAAGCGCGCAATTGATTCTCCAAATGTTTTTGAGGGAAAACCCGCATTCTGAAATGATTATAGCATAGGCTAATCCAATAACAATTTAGGTGATGTATCAATAATGAAAATTCACCCTGCGAATATAATTGGAAAAATGGCAATATAAGTTTTTCACTTTATATCTTGGATGAGCAACAAACCACTATGTCTCAAAAAGCAACAGCTCGAGCGCACGCAAATATCGCTTTTATCAAGT
This sequence comes from Aggregatilineales bacterium, assembly GCA_038251275.1. Taxonomy (GTDB): domain Bacteria; phylum Chloroflexota; class Anaerolineae; order Aggregatilineales; family Phototrophicaceae; genus CFX2. Next base: position 28,757 of record JBBSBM010000012.1, on the reverse strand, counting down.
ATTGGGGCAATCACAACGAAATTCTGCGATTACCCGAGAACTCATCATTAAGCATGAATCTTGATGGTTTATTTACTGAGACAACTGTGATATGGAATAATTCTCAAAAGGATAATAGTCTAATCCTAAATGATGAGCCTCAAAAAGGGCAGGCACTTGAACGGGTAGCAAAACACCTAGATAATCTTCGTAAATATGTTCCGGATTTACCTCAATATGCGACCGTCATCTCAAAAAATAATTTTCCAATGGGCGCGGGGATTGCTTCTTCAGCATCTTCGTTTGCTGCGCTTACGCTTGCAGCTTTAGGGGCTGCTAGTATCAATCTATCTGAAAAGACTCTTTCTTCGTTAGCACGTTTGGGTTCTGGGTCAGCATCACGATCTATCCCCACGGGTTTTGTGGAATGGCACCGAGGAGAAGATCACGAAAGTTCATATTCAGAATGTGTTGCAGCTCCTGATTATTGGGATTTGGTCGATGTCATTGTTGTTGTAAGTGATTCGCACAAAAAGGTTGGCTCAACCGAAGGGCATCAATCTGCCCACACAAGCGACCTGCAAACAGGAAGATTAACCCGTGTGGATGAACGCTTAAAGGTTTGCAAAGAAGCACTAATGAACCGAGATTTCCAAACTTTTGCCGGTATTGTCGAAGAGGATAGCAACTTAATGCATGCTGTGATGATGACCAGCAGGCCTCCACTGTTCTATTGGCAACCCGCAAGTATTGCAGTTATGCAAGAAGTGAAGCACTTGCGAGAGGATGGGTTGCAAGTTTGCTATACGCTGGATGCTGGCCCCAATGTACATTGTATTTGCGTAAGAAAAGATGTTCAGGGGGTAATTGAAGGCCTAAAAACAGTGTCTGGTATATTGGATATTCGGATAGCTGGTCCAGGAAGTGGTGCATATATTTTGGAAATTAGCGACGTTAATAGTCAATGAAGGTCGATTGATTTAATACCTTTATCCACTTTATAATGCAGTTGTGGAAACGCCAACAAAGGCGATGCCCAAGAGTTGTGTCAATTGAGGAAAACCCCTGATGTTTGAAAACAATCCTATTGTGGTTATTTTAGCATTTATTATAGTGCTAACACCGCTGATTCTAATCCATGAGTTGGGGCATTTTTTTGCTGCAAAGTCAGTAGGGATTACGATTATTGAATTTGGACTCGGTTTTCCTCCTAAGGTGCGTAAACTTTTTACATGGCGGGATACCGAGTTCACTTTGAATTGGATCCCGTTAGGTGGTTTTGTGCGTCCATTGGGTGAAGACGTTATTCGTCCCTTGGATGATGAAACCCTAGAAGAAGATCGTCAAGAATTTATTCGCCGACAAGAAAACGCTAACCTTGGTACAAATCAACATATTGCGAAGCCGAAATCAGTCAATGAGGCGAGCCCCATCGCACGCATCATTTTTATGGCGGCTGGAGCTGCGGCTAATTTTGTACTCGCATTCATACTGTTTGCTTTAGTTGCATTGCTCGGTATCCAGCAAGTTGTAGGGGCGAGCATACAAGTTGTAAATCTCAACAATTCATCACTTTTGTCAAATGCCGGTTTACTGCAAGATGATATTATCACCGATATTAATGGTAATAAATTCCAAAGCACGGATGAATTTCTTAAGGCTTTTTATTCACCCACACAACAACCTCTGCATTTAAATGTTTTGCGAGGGGCAGACAATCAACAGATTGATGTAATTGTTGATAATACAGCTGGGCTAAATCGCACAACACCAACTACCTATACTCAAATACAGAATATTAGCAAAGATTCACCAGCAGCACTTGCAGACATAAGGCCGAATGACCTTGTTGTAGCTTTTGATGGCGAAAGCATTTCAAGTTTGGAGGAGTTTAGAGGGAAAATTCAAGCTAATTTAGGTAAAGAAGTCTCAATTACGCTTGAGCGAGATGGCAAACCTATTGATGTTACCCTTACACCTCGTGCAAACCCACCACAGGGGCAGGGTGCTTTAGGTGTAGTTATTACAAGTGTTCAAAGAGATGCCATTTTAGGGCTTACATTTGCTGGGCTTCCTCAGATTGATTATGTGTCCCAATCATTAGGAGACTCAATTACTTATGGATACAAAAACGTCGGCGAAGTTATATCCTCAGTCGTTGAACTTCCTTCCAGATTGTTGAGCGGGGCAATAACGCCGCAGGAAGCACGCCCTGTAAGTGTACTTGGGATTAGTCAAATTGGAGCGGTGTTTATCGAGCAAAGTATCTCACAGAAGCGCATAACACCCATTCTGTTATTTATAGCGACAATTAGTGTAGGATTAGGTTTTTTTAATCTCCTACCTATACCTGCTTTAGATGGAGGACGTATTCTATTTGTCTTTATTGAAATCATACGCGGAAAACCCATTTCGCCGGAGAGGGAAGGGCTTGTTCACTTAATAGGGCTCGCGTTACTTTTGTCACTTTCAGTTTTGGTTTTACTAAATGACGTCATTAATCCTGTGACCAATGCGTTACGGTAAGAAAGAATGGACAAATGGAAGAAAACAATCATGATGATGGTTTGGACGTGAGCCCTATAAAGAAGCCTTCTATTGATGAGGTTGTTGCAATCCTCCACCAAGCTGAAGGAGATGGTGAAGGCGTATCTGCGGCGCTATATTATGGACTTTCGGATTTAGACGACAAGTCTATGCAGATGTTCGAACATTCTTGGCGGAACTTATCGGCGGACTTCAAACGTAAAATTGTCACCGAAATGGCAGAGGCAAGTGAAGCAAATTTTGATTTAAACTTTGACACATTGGGTTATCTTGCTCTTGATGATCTTGATTTTGGTGTGCGAAGTTCGGGAATCGAGTTGCTGTGGACCAATGAATCCTTAATCCTGCTGTCGAGGTTAATTGATCTAGCAGAAAACGATGAAAGCACGGAAGTTCGCGCATCGGCTACTAGTGAAATTGGGCGTTTCATTTTGCTCGGTGAATACGGTGATATTCCTGAACAAGAAGCAACTCGCTCCCAAGATGTGGCTATAGGTTTGCTTAACGATATGTCTGAAGATATTCAAGTTCGTCGTCGAGCCCTAGAGGCGATCTCTAACAGCAGCCTGGATTTCGTCGCCGAGGCCATACAAGATGCTTACGAAAGCGATGAACATCTAATGCGTGTAAGTGCAGTTTTTGCAATGGGACGTACCTACGATAGTGAGCTGTGGAGAGAAGCGGTTCTTCGTGAGCTTCGAAATGACGATCCAGAAATCCGCTATGAAGCTGCGCGTGCTGCCGGGGAACTCGAAATTGAAGAAGCCGTTGCACTATTGGGGCAATTAGCAGTATTAGATGAACGCGAAATCAAACAAGTGGCTATCTGGTCATTAGGCGAAATCGGTGGATCACATGCGATGCGTTTATTGACGGCTTTGGCAGAAGATGCTGAAGAAGCCGAAGATGAAGATTTGAAAGAAGCAATCGAAGATGCTATCGGATACGCGGGTATGGTTGGATCCGATATTGACGTGGATTTTGAAGGCAGTGACTGGAATTAAATCAGGTAAATTATGCCGCTCATTGATTGGCGGCATAATTTTTTTATATAAGAATTACGAGGTAGCGAACATTGTTTGCAACTTCATTGCCATTCCCATATCCCCTTCAATTTTAATCTTACCACTCATGAAGGCCTGCATAGCCCCCATTTTCCCGGTGGAAACTGCATACCAATCATCGGCAGCAGCTTTGAGTGTCATTTTTGGATTTTCCGCCTGACCTTGGCCAGCTTCACATGTTCCATCTGTAATTTTCAACCAAAAAAGGCCGCCATTATCGCCGCTTAGATTAAATTGGATAGTCGCATTGACACCCTCTGCTTTTGCAGGTATAAAACGAGAAGACATAATTGGGAAGATTTCCGCGATTTCTGCTTGACTAGCCATATAAACATTACTCCTGTGCATTTCAGTTAGATTTATCCAGACAAGGATTCATAGTCGGCTAGTATACACCACGGTATGAGAAACCCTCAATGAAAGAAAATGATAACTTAATATTTATAAGCAACAAGCCTCTTGTAAAAAGAATTCGGCGAACAGGAATACTTTTAGCAATTATCCTATTTGCCTTTGCTGGATGCACTAAACTTGAACCGGTAGGGATTGTTATTACTGCAACGGCGACTAATCCAGTTCCTCAAGTGGAATTTGAAGCTTCATTAACACCATCTTCCATAGTACAGACACCGCCAACTAATATGACGGTACAAAGCACGGTTGCTATACCAATAAATAAAACATATGTAGTAAAAGCAGGGGATACACTTTCAGGGATTGCAGCACAGTTTGGGGTGCAATTGCAAACGATCTTGAGGATTAACCAGATATCAGACCCTAATATCCTCGAAGTCGGGCAAATTATAAATCTGCCCGGGGAACCAACTTCAATTTCGCCTGACTTCAAGATCATATCGGATGGGCGTTTTGTGCGCGGTCCAGACAGTCAACAATTTAATGTACAGGCTTTTGTAAGTCAGCAACGTGGCTATATTAAAACAGCGAATGATATTGTTGATGAAATTCAATTGACAGCTGCAAATGTGGTGCAACGTGTTTCAAATGAATTCAGTGTTGATCCTCGGTTACTTTTAGCGATCCTCCAATACCGTTCGCAATGGCTTACTCAATTACAGATAGACGATGACCTCAAGCAGTTCCCCATACAAGGCAAGCCATCTCTTGATGGTATTGACCGTAGTGGGTTATATAAACAGTTAAGTTGGGCAGCCAATCAGTTGAATGCGGGATATTATGGATGGAAATATAAAGGCACAGACACTATTGAATTTGATGATGGAACTCGTATACGATACTCAACCAACATTAATGCAGGAACTGTGGGTGTGCAATATTTTTTCAGTCTACAGAATGATTATCCGAGATGGGGCAATGACGTTAGTAGTGAGGGACTATTCAAAACTTACACTGGATTATTTGGCGATCCAGTTACTGCGGACACAGATGTGCTTGTGCCTAAAGGGTTACAGCAGTCAGAATTAACATTTCCTTTTTCGTCAGGGCAAATGTGGTTTTTTACAGGTGGTCCCCATGGCGGTTGGGGAGCAGGTAGCGCGTGGTCAGCAATCGATTTCGCGCCCCCAGATGATCGCCCTGACGGCAGCGCTCCATGCTATGTATCCAGCTTTTGGGCGACAGCTGTAACATCAGGTGTAATTGCGCGTAGTGGCAACGGAGTGGTAGTGCTTGATTTAGATGGTGATGGTGACGAGACGACGGGTTGGACAATTATGTATTTGCATATGGCGAATGAAGGCAGAGTTGCGTTAGGAACACAAGTCAAATCGGGGGAACAGATTGGCAGGCCGTCGTGTGAAGGTGGTTTTTCAAATGCAACCCATATGCATATAGCACGTCGGTACAATGGTGAATGGATACCCATAAATTGTTCAACTTGTAATTCTGATAATATACCGGCCCCATTTGTGATGAATGGGTGGACTGTTGAGGGGTTCGATAATCAGGAGTATCAGGGCTATATGATTAAAGGGAATGAACGCCGCGATGCGGAACAAGGTAGATTAACACCTGTTAATCGAATTTCATGGTGATTAATTGAGAAAAATGAAACGAAATCTACGGTTTCTACCTTTTGTACTAATTAGCTTTATATTGTTGCGTGGATCGGTTGGTGCAGCATCTGCTCAACAGACAATTCCAACGGCAACTCCTGTGCAAGCAAGTTTGCCCACACCCTTGCCTCTTATTCCAGCTAATATTCCGGGAGCAACTAACGTTCCAGTTACACGAACTCCAACTCCTGAAGGTTCGGCATCACTTGAAGCCATTACCGAAGCGAACGTTCGTTCCCAACCAGATCCGGAATCAGATCGGCTTGGTACAATACGAGCTGGAGACAGCTACATAGTTATTGGTCGTTATTATCGTTGGTATCAATTTCAATACAATCAATCTCCGAGCGGCTCAGGCTGGGTTTTCGATGAACTCGTTACCATTACAGGCAATACGGATCGAATTCCTGATTTGTCGTTAGGAACTCCAACGCCTGACATAAATGCTGCACAGGCAAACTCAACACTTGTCGTTTTGACACAAACTCCGGGAGGTCTCTTGACCGCTACAGCCGGTGTAGGTGCTTTGCCATTGCCAATTGAGTCAGGAGCTAATAATACGACTAGTAACACTGGTATAAACATTCTGACTATTGGTAGCCAAACCCCGTTGCCAACATTTACCATCCCGCCGAATTTGGGGGCTGCTAGCCCACCGGTTGGGTCGAATAATGGAACTCCTTCTGAAAGTGCCACGGCCAATACTACTCAGATATCAGATTTTGTTATTCCATCTCGTATTCCACCCATATTCCCCATACTCATTTTGGGAGGGGTAGGGATACTCGGATTAATAATCAGTCGGATGAGGAAATAAAAAAAGAGTCGATCCTAGGATCGACTCTTTTTTTTATTATATCAAGGGCTTAGTGACTGCAACTACCGCAACCACCAGTGCTTTCACCACTGCCGCTGTCGCTTGTACGGAATGAACTTCCACAGCCACAGCTTGAAACAGCATTGGGATTCTCAATTCGGAAACCACCACCCATTAAACTATCCACATAGTCAATGGTAGCGCCTTGTAAATATATCAAACTGGTCGAGTCAACTATGAGAGACACACCATCCATCGCGACAACCTTGTCGAATTCCTTTGGCGATTCTTCAAAAGCCATACCATATTGCATCCCAGAGCAACCACCGCCCGAAACGAATACACGTAATGAGTGATTAGGAATGTTGCGCTGCTGTAGCAGATTACGAATGACTTCAACAGCAGACGGGGTAACAGACAAAATCGGCGTAATGTCGATTGTGGTTGGCATGACTTCCTGTTCAATAACTGCCATGAGGTTTACTCCTGAATGTGATCAAGTTTTGAGAATACTATAACATGAGGTTGGAGAAAGGTCAATAAAACTGACCGCAATCATAAAAATCAAGAAGCAGTGGCTACCTTATTTGGGATGAAATATGAACAAGATGAATCCCCATCTGAAATACGGGATGCTAGGCGAGGAACAATACCCAAAAGGGACGATACTAAGCGCATATCCATCTCGCACAACATGCGATTTTCTTTAGCAACTTGATGATAGGGACAATTAGTTGTGTGTAATATAAAACCATCCTCACTGTCTTCCCAATGAGCATTATAACCATGCTCATTGAGATACTGTACTACATGGTTCAATCGATCAATCATAGAGAGCCCTAGAATGGCGGCATTTGCTGCCATATTATCCGCAATATCCTCAAATAGGACATTAATCTCTTTACCCGATAATGAGTTGGAGAGATGTTCCAGTAAGTAATTAATCAGGGGTTGATAGTTGTTAGGGAAATGGTCAAGTGCGGCTTCAGTTAGCACATAAACGTGCTGCGGACGTCCCGGTGATTCTCGGTGTTTAAGATCCGTTGTGGTAATAAGCTGCTCTTTAAGTAACTCATTTAGGTGATGCCGAACTGTAACAGCTGTGATAGCTGTACCTCGCCGTTTTTGTAGGTCAACAACCATTTCATCAACAGTAGCTTGACTTTTTTCTCTCAGAATATCGAGGATGTATTGGCGAGTTTCCTGCATGGCGTATCCCACCGTAATTTCTATTATAGTAATCATAAAAATTCTATCATTGCGGGAACTTGCTTGTCAAATAACTTACATAGGCTGTAATTGACGGGTATATACTCATATGCTACCATCTCCCATATATTAATCAGCAAAACAACCTTCTTTCACGTTTTACAGATTGAGAGTCAAAGTAAGTGGTAGACACTGTTGCATTCCAAGGTATTCATGGCGCATATTCGGAACAGGCACTTCGACAATTCTTCGGTAGTACAGTCGAAGTTAGGCCGTGCGAAACACTTCAAGATCTTTTCACAGTTATTCAGTCGAAACAGGTTAAATATGCGGTAATGCCTATCGAAAACGCATTAGCAGGGGCAGTGAGTCAGGCGTATGAATTGTTGATGGATTATGATCTTCTGATTCAGGCAGAAGTTTATTTTCATGTACATCATGCTTTGCTCACGACAAATGGGCAAAGTATTGAAGATTTACATACGGTGCGTTCTCACCCACAAGCATTAGCACAATGCGATCAGTTTTTACGCCGTCACAATTTGAAGCCCATGCCATGGTATGACACGGCAGGGTCAGCGCAAGATATTGCAGCAAACCCTGTTCCCGGGGTTGGTGCAATCGCTAGTGAATTAGCGGGTGAGTTATACAAGCTTGATATTCTGGCAACCCAGATTGAAGATGTATCCTTTAACTTTACGCGGTTTCTTGTTTTGGGGCATGATGATCCACCAAAGGGTGAGTATAATAAAACTTCTCTTATATTTGCAACGCGCCATCGTCCAGCAGCGCTGTATGATTGCATCGGTGAATTTGCAACAAGAGGGCTTAACCTAACCAAGATCGAATCACGTCCACGTCGAAACCGACCTTGGGAACCTGTGTTCTATCTCGATTTCGAAGGACACTGGCAAGATCCAATATGTCAAGAGGCATTAGCTCGCCTCTTACAACGAGCGTCTTTTGTTAAAATGTTGGGGTCCTATCCAGCTGTCAAGACCGGCAGTGAGACAGTTGGTATTTAGCTAAAAAAGGTTAGACATGGAAAAACTCGGAGTAGCAGTCCTAGGTGCCACGGGAGCTGTAGGACAACGTTTTATCCAACTTTTGGAAAATCATCCTTGGTTTTATGTGGCTGAGGTTATTGGCTCAAGCCGTAGTGCTGGACAACCATATGGTGAAATCACTAACTGGGTATTGGATGGTAGTGTGCCGCACAATGTTGCAAACTTGATTGTCAAGCCGCTCGATGGTGAGTTTGATTCTCAATTGTTGTTTTCAGCTTTACCTAAAGAAGCTGCTGAGACGCGAGAAATTGAATTGGCCGAGAAAGGGTACGTTGTTTGTACCAATGCAGCTTCCAATCGTATGGTCGAAGATGTGCCTTTACTGTTGCCTGAAGCTAATGCTGACCATATCCAACTAATTGACATTCAACGTGAAAAGCGTGGTTGGAAAACAGGGGCTATCGTTGCAAACTCAAATTGTACCGCGATGCCAGTGGTTATGGCACTTGCTCCGTTGCGTAAGTTCGGAGTAACGAAAATGCTGGTTGTAAGTGCCCAAGCAATCAGCGGAGCAGGTTACCCGGGAGTCTCGTCACTAGACATCCTTGACAACATGATTCCATATGTTGGAGGGGATGAACAGAAACTTGAGACCGAAACATTGCGAATGTTGGGTAATTACTCCGATTCTCGTATTAACTGGCTGAAATCGACGGTTAGCGCTTCTTGTAATCGAGTTCCAGTTGTCGATGGTCATCTAGTCAATATCTCACTTGAATTGGCTTCTAAACCGGGATTGGATGAGATAATTGACACATGGAAGAACTTTACCGCGCCTGATGTGGTAGCAAGTTTACCCAGTGCGCCCGAACATCCCTTGTACTACCTGCCGCAGATTGATCGTCCGCAGACCCGTCGAGATCGCAACGCCGGACACGGTATGTCAACCTCAATTGGACGTTTGCGAGAGTGTCCAATTCTTGGCTATAAATTTGTGGCATTATCACATAATACAATTCGTGGTGCAGCTGGGTGCAGTATTTTGAATGCGGAGCTACTAGCGGTTAAAGGCTATTTGGAAGCTTTTCAGCCTGCGGTTAGTATCTCATCGGTCTAATATGGATCTACCAGATAATTATGAATGACATCCCTCCTTTTATGGATTAGTAATCTGGTCGAGTAACTTGCTTTGGGGGAGCCGTAATGAAAGTATTCATCGCAGGTGTCGATGGCTACTTAGGTTGGTCATTGGCTCAATATTTGGCAGCTCGAAATCACATCATTGCCGGCGCCGATATGTTCTTACGGCGACAATGGGTCGAAGAGATTGGTAGCCAGAGTGCATTGCCGATCTCTTCAATTGAGAAGAGACAAGCAGCATTCAAAGAGCGATACGGTAGTTCGCTTAGATTTCAAAAAGGTGATTTACAAGATTACACCTTTTTGAAAACGTTTCTTGCTGATTTTCAACCGGATGCGATTGTGCATCTCGCGGAAATGCCTTCAGCCCCATTTTCGATGATGGATCAGGCTCATTCGGTTTTCACCCAGCAGAACAATGTTGTTGGAAGCCTTAATCTGCTGTGGGCAATAAAGGAAGTATGTCCAAATGCGCACCTCATAAAATTGGGGTCAATGGGTGAATACGGTACTCCTAATATAGATATACCAGAAGGTTTTTTTGAGGTTGAGTTTCGTGGGCGTAAGGATGTTCTGCCATTCCCCCGTCAGGCAAACAGTTTTTATCATTTAAGCAAGATTCATGACTCGCATAATACGATGTTTGCTTGTCGAATTTGGGGATTACGTGCTACAGATATCATGCAAGGTGTAGTGTTTGGAACCCAAATTGATGAGATGAAAGACGATTCACGGCTTTATAGTAGGCTTGATTTTGACCAATGTTTTGGGACTGCAATAAATCGATTTTGCTGCCAAGCTGTTGTTGAGCATCCGCTTACTTTATTTGGTGGAGGATTACAAACACGAGGGTTTTTACCGCTTCGCGATTCGATGCAATGTATAACATTATGCATAGAAAATCCTCCTCAAGAGGGAGAGTATCGGGTTTTTAATCAATTTGATGAAACCTACAGTATCAAATCACTAGCGATTATTGTTCAATCTGTTGCAAAGGAGATAGGATTAAATATCGTTACTCAGCACTTTGATAATCCTCGTAAGGAAGCTGAAAAACATTACTATAATCCTGACCGTCAACACCTAATTGAACTCGGTTACAAGCCATCCAGAGATATGCGTGGCGAGGTTAAAATTATGCTGACTGATTTATTACACTACCGGGACCGAATTATTGAAAAACGGCATATCCTTGTTCCTAATATTCGATGGGATGGTAACCATCGGCGATCTGAACCTATTTGCGAGAATATCACCCAACCTTAACATTGGTAGTCCGAAATGGAAAAGATTTAACAACGTGAGGTTCTAAATTAACCCCACCTTTTGTTTTCACGAGGAGTGTTTTGCGTGATTCAGTTTTTGGAATTAAACAATTTTGTACCTGCTGAATTAACATGCTTAATGAAGCATGCTGAAACGGATATTCAGCAACTATTTCCACTTACACAGTATGTTATCAACCAAGTACATGTCGAAGGCGATGGGGCTGTAGTCAGATTTACGCAACAATTCGGCGCAAAAAACTTTAAAGCGCGCATGTTTAAGGCGACGAAAAAGGATTTCGAAGAAGCTAGGGTGACCGTAAACGCTGAAGTGATTGACGCTATTTCACAAGCGCCTCACAATATTGCCAGGTTCTATCTCTCTCAAAAAGGGTATATAAAACTTGAAGCTATTACGAACTTATTGGCTGACTACGAGGATCTCCCTGCAAATGCAATGGCTATCGATAAGCGCAATGAGATAATCAGCTTATGAGCGATGATTTACTCCAGCGTATTCAGACCTTACAGTTTGAAAACAAGGAAAAGGCTGAGGCGTTACTGAAATCGTTTCTGCATGAGGTTTATTCACCTGAGGTCGTAAAAGTAGAACTACGCCCTTTGGCTGTATCACTGAACTCGTTCAATGGGTACATCACACTATCAAATGGAAAGCAGTTGTTCTTCAAGACCCATACCGAGCCGGATACTGTGATCAGTGAATACTATAATGCTGGTCGGTTAGCAGATGCAGGATATCCGATTATTCGCCCGATTTTTACCTCAACCGATGTGGGGAAACAACTTCTTATATATGAGGTGATCAATAGTGTCTCAGTATTTGATGTTGCTTGGGCGATCGAATGTGGCGACAGTTCACAATTCGCGGATTTGGCAAAAGCACAACAGTTAGCAGATAAGCAGTTATTTGACCTATATGTTGCAAGCTTATCTCACCAAAAGGCAAATGAGAATAGTAAATCACCTATTCACCAGCTGTTTTATCACCGACTGACTGGGGGGCGATTATCGCGTTTTTATGGTCAAACTGAATCGGGGGAAGATACACGAATCAAGTTACCCGGTGCTTCTTATTCTATAGATGTGGTGCGAAACGTCCGTTGGGTCATCAATAATCAGGTCTATGAAGAAACTGTTGAGCAAATCATTCAACGAGCGATTGAACTTCTAAATCCAAAAGTTGATGGTATGTCCATTATTGGACATGGTGACGCTCATAACGGTAATGTGTTCTTTCGACCAGAAACTGAACCGCCATCACTGCTTTATTTTGATCCTGCATTCGCAGGAAGACATTCACCATTGCTTGATCTCACTAAACCGTTATTTCACAACGTGTTTGCGATGTGGATGTATTTCCCACAAATAACACGGGACATTTTACATATACAGATGGAAAAGCGCGGAGAAGTGTTTTACATCCAACACGATTATGCACTTCATCCAATTCGTAATGTGTTTTTGGAAAGTAAGCTAAAGCATGTTGTTATTCCATTGCTTCGGAAATTGTATGTAGATCAATTGTTACCAGATAATTGGCGCGAATATCTGAAGGCAGCATTATTCTGTTGCCCATTCTTAACCATGAATCTAGCCGATCCCCAAAAATTCCCGCCAGAAATCTCCCTTTTGGGATTGGCAATGTCGGTTGAAATGGGATCGGAAAGCAAAAATAAACGGAGCAGAATTGATCAAGTCCTTGACACTATAGCTGCTAAAATCGACTTGTAATGCTATAACAGTTTAAGAAGTTGTTGAAAAATCGGCGACTGTTCTAAGAAAATATACCGAACTGGACTCACGATTGTTTGGGAACCGCCGATAGCCCGAATGTGCTCCATTGCGGGGAGTAAATTTCCGTTGGCCACAATGATAGTTACAGTAAACCAATGCTCAGAAAGATCATGCTGATTATTAATCGGATATATTCGAGATATTGTAGGGCCTTGTAAGCCGCGAGTTATAGGATTTGACGTGACTTTTTCTGCAATATCTTCTGCTGATTTACCTTTAACATTTGCCACAAGTTGGAAATAACCTCGTCCATATTGAGTAGCGTCAACATATTCAATGAGAATGCGTAGGGTGTTGAGATATTCGGGGTTTTCCCGAAGAGATTGTCGATTGCCAATGAGGCAAGCCTGCGAATCAACAATGACACCATCACCCAGAATTTTTAGGTGATTTTCACGTAAAGTTGTCCCAGTTTGTGTTAAATCAATAATAATATCCGCGTAGCCTAAAGTTGGTGCTGCTTCTATGGCGCCTTCGGCTTTAACAAGTGTAAAATGATGGATGCCATGATCATGCAAAAATTGACGTGCGAGTAATGGATATTTTGTGGCAATGCGGATATTTCGCTGTTTTTGCTCCCTGAAATCAAGTGCAACATCTAGCAAGTCCGGCATATTATCAACATCAACCCACATTTCCGGTATAGCGACCACTAAACTACAATGCCCGAAGCCTAAATTGTCGTGAACGATGACAACATTGTCACGGAAATTTTCTTTGACTACATCAAGTCCTGTGATTCCTATTTGTGCAGTTCCATCTGCTACCTTATATAAGACATCGGTTACTCGTTGAAACAATACACTTAATGAAGGAATGGCAGGAATTAGACCTGTATATTGCCGCTGATTAGGTTTTTCGACTCGTAGACCACAATCACGCAGGAAATTGATGGTTGGTTCGGCGATTGCGCCTTTGCTGGGTAGAGCAAGTGTGAGTAATTTTGTCATTTCAATATCAGATTTGCTTTAAGTCATTGATTAGTAGATCAATCTGCTGAATGTCGTATTTTAATGTTCTAAAGTGCGCGGTGGTTAAATTTTCTAAATACAGTTCGTGTATATTGGATGAATTCCGCATTGTTTGAGGTAGTATTTGGACTGACAATCCGCAGTTTCTAAGTTTATTTGCCCATTTTGTGGCATTAACCATATTATCACCGTAGCTAATGATTGTTATCACTGGCTCAATTAACAAGGGTGTGTCAGATAGGCTACGTATCAGTCTGTCACCATAGTAGGCAAAACCAACGGCTGGTATACCTACTTTTGAGCCAATAAGTTGCGCTAAATCGTCATATCTACCACCACCACCAAGATGTGATTCGTTGATATGTAACTCAAATACAATCCCTGTGTAATAGTCCCAGCTACGCGCCAGACTCGGTTTAATAGTGATTCGGGATAGTGAAATTTGATAGGCCTCAAGTAATGAAATAGTATCGCGCCATTCCATTAATAATCTTTCAGCGCCAATGTTGCCTGATACCAGTGTCGCTAAATAGCTAAAAGTCTTCTCAGGTGTGTCGCTAAAGTGACACCACTTATCCAAATAATCGAGAGCAGTAGATACATTCTTACGGTCAATAAGACGTTGTTGTTTCAAAAACACACGTCGCATTATGTCTTCTTGAGTTCTTCCACCCATGGTGGAAGATACTTCGTTCGCTTCCAATATCGTCGTTTTATACGTTTCGATGATAGGGGCAGACTGATGTTTTACCGGGGACAGTTGATTAATGAACTCGTCGAATATCCACTGTTTGCCTTTATCCGGATCACTGAGTGCAGGGATGTTATGAAGTAGAAAGCGCTCGGTGCGAATATCAAGCTTAAACGGCTCAAGAATTGCCCTCAGTAATCCAATATGTCCGATTGTGATGTGCGCGTCAGTAATGCCGACTTTATCGAGCCCACTCGCAGACATAGCAATGATCTCGGCATCGGCTAGACTTCCACCTAAGCCAATTAACTCCGCACCAACCCCCAGTCTCTCGTAGTCTGAACTTGATTCGTGAGATTTATCGTCGAAAACCGATCCCGAAAATTGCCATCGTACTACTGCCTCACCATCCGTATTTGCAAAGTAAACAGCCGCTGGCGCAGTGAACTCTGGACGTAGGGCAAACTGTTTTCCTTGTCGTTCAAAGGTGAATAGCGTGTTTATTATCTGATCACCGGCTTTCACTAAAAAAAGGTCGGCAATATCAATAATGGGAAGATCAATCAAATTATAGCCATAAAGCTGCATGTGCCTATTAAGTGTAGAAAGTATGTGAGTTGTACGTCGCCCAATTAGTTCGCTTTGAGCACGTTGGAGTTGATTAATCTGCACATTAAACCTTAGGTTATTCTTTTGCTGATTATTTGAGTTGTTTATCATAACGTGCTTTAGTGTTAAGTGAAAGATGTAACTCAAACTGAACAAACCAATGCATGCGGCACTTGCTAAAAGATAATGCCGAAGATGCTTAATGATTTAATCAGATTCCATACCAACATTTACAAGCACAATTTTGCATTTTAATTTATACTGGTTGAATTCGTGTACGGTATTTATATACGGTGGGTTTGACCACACAGGCCAGCGAAACTGGCAACAGGAGATGAATAATGAAAATTCGATCCAATGCACTTGTTATCATGTTGCTGTTTGCCTTTTTCTTCGGAACAATGTCAGTTACATTGGCTGATATATCGCAACAAGCCCAGTTTGTCTCACCTAAGTTAATAGTTAATACTAGCTTTCTGAATGTGCGGACAGGGCCGGGTGTGCAATTCAGTGTGCTACTGACGGTTGTGGGTGGCACTGAACTACCAGTTATTGGACGCGCTAAAGATAATGTTTGGTTTCAGGTCTCAACAGTAGTTGGTGTGGGATGGGTCAATATACAGTATGCTGCACCACGTGGTAGTTTCGATAATGTACCTGTAGTTACACTCGAGCAGGTTATTGCAGCAGCGGCTGAAGCAACACCAACAACTTTGGGGCTCGCTGACCTTGGACAAGGTGGTGGTGGCGGTGCTCCTACTACTTCTAAATCGCCAGTTGTTGGTTCGCCTATGCGCTTCACGCTAGCAAGTGGACGTGTTGCCACGGTGAGTCCCGGTGAACGTTACCGTGCTATGATTAATGTTGAAGCTGTAAACGCCCGCACACAACCCGTGGATGGTGCTCCTGCACTGACAACCTTGTTCCGCGATGACACATTTGATTACACGATTGTTGGCAGCTCTAATGATAAAAATGGTGTCAACTGGGTTGCGCTTGATGTTCCTGATGTTGGAATTGGATGGGTTGAAGGTCCTAAATTATTTATCCGTCTATCACATGTTTCAGGTCAAGTCGTTTCAATCAGAGGTAATGCAATTGCAATGCGTGATTTACCGGGCGGTGGTAGCGCTCAATTACCGGTACTGAACGAAGGTCGTGAAGGCTTTCTAAGGGATATAAGTAAAGATAGCCAGTTTGTAAAAATCGAACTTGGTGATGGTACTATGGGCTGGGTTCCTTTTGCCACAGTAGTGGGACGTACTGGAACGCCCACGGACGAAATTGATCTAGCTGTTCTTCAAAATGTACCATCTGATTTAGGTCAAGGTGGTGGGGGTGGAGCACCTGTCTCGTTTGGTTTGGCGGTTCCGCACATTGTGATTAATACGGGGTTCTTGAACGTGCGTAGCGGCCCCGGTTCGCAGTTCGGGATTTTGGCAACCTATCCCGGTGGTAGTGAGCTTCCAGTACTTGGCATCGCGAAGGATGGAGTTTGGTATTTAGTCGAGGGAACCTTTGGACAAGGCTGGGTAAATAGTGAGTTCACAGTGTTCCGTGGTAGTATCAAGAGCGTTCCTATCATTAACACTTCTGGTTAGTTGAACTTAGCACTATGCTAGTAAACGAAATAGACTTTGTTCTATTTCGTTTACTACATATTGTTGGTGGAATCATTGAATATGCGGATAACATACGTTGAAGATAACGTTGCAAATATTGCACTTTTGGAACGCATTTGTCAAATGGGTAAGGATGATTTAGTTACATTCTTAGATGCCGAAAGTGCTTTAGCTGAAATTGGCGTAGGCACGTCGGATCTTATTATTATTGATTTGCATCTAGGTGTTAGCAGTACGGATGGCCTCCATCTTTCCCGTGCTTTAAGGGACAATGGTGTAACAGAACCAATTGTAGCTATTACGTCATATGACCACCTTTTCAAAGATCAATATTTAGAGGCTGGTTGCGACGAATACATTCGCAAACCGATATCTATTGAGACTTTCCTCGCTACTATTGATCGCTACCGTCTATAATACCCGCATATTGTTCGCTTATTTCGATGTTGTATTAATGGATAAATGCCTATGTTTGATTTACCTCAAAAACTGATGTTATCTGCGCAAAAGTGGCACATCGAAGGTTATACAGGTGTATTAGGGCAGAGGACACGATTACAGAAATCCTCTTTTCGTGTCGGATTATGGCCGATACTAGGCGAATCCGAGCCTGATATTGCTATGGGAATAGGTTTAATACTAGCGGCACTGTTAGAACAGCGCCCATCCGTGCGCGTATATCGTCTCCTGGCTCAAGTAAATGAAAACCCTGACAACTACGAATGGGAATTGAATAATTCTCAATTTGGAGTAGATGATTGGGAGGTAGAAGGGCTAGACGAAAACGCAGCAATTTGGGGTGCTTTTGAAATTCGCAATGGTCATACCCATTTCTCATTAGAAGTTGAAAATGACGTGCGTGAAGATGATGTGACACTTAAATTGGATTATGAAATCGATACACTTTTTGCGTTACTTAATCTCTTGCCCTCAATCGCCGATAAAATACTTAATTGGTTTGATCCGGTGACCAGTGAGAATGCTGAATATCGATACGATCTTGTTTCCGCAAATGATGGTAATGTAGCTCAAGAATTGTTATCTCATATTTTTTATTGGGAACTTGATTATTTCCTAGATCTTTGGGGACAACCTACTAGTCAGGAGAGCATGTTAGCCGATTTAGAAGCACTAATCAATTTAGCTGAAAAAATGAACTCTAACTTCGCTGCGTGGATAATTGCTCAATCCGTGTCACGATTAATGCTGTTTGATGACGTTAGTTGGAGTCAGTTTCTAGTACCTCAGGTCAATAAAACGGTCGAGGCTTTGGTCGCATACCCTGTTGTCGCCGAGGTTTTAGGTATCACACTGTTTAGATTGAATTACAATTTGGAAGCTTTCGAACTATTAGAAAGAACATTGCTGCTTCACCCGAAGAATAGTGTGATTTGGAACACACTTGGAGCTTTATACATCGAATCGCGCGAAGATTTAGCAGCGGTTGACGTTTATCAACGCGCAATTGAGGCTGAAGCGGCCACATCCGAGACTTATTTGCAGTACGCAAATATCATCATCTTATTGAGAGAACGTCAAATTGAGCTCAATACTGGGAATAAACACAATTCGCCTGTAGGGAGACCTTTTGTTGATCGCTATATATTTGTAGATCAGGATGAAACATCAGCGAGTTTGCGAGAAGCAGCAGCTTCTTACAGTTATACCTTTAAACTTGATCATTCAAATATTGATTCATTGAGTCGTTTAATTACCTGTTTAATCAGTCTTCAAGATGAATCGGCTTGGGGATACTTCCAAACCTTAGTTGAGCACGACAAGGAAGGCACTATAACTGCTTCTATAATTGAACAGCTATCCGAGGAGGATATATTTCCTGCAATTGAAACAATACGGAAAGCACTTATTAATGATTCTCGGCAAATTAATGCTCGCATCAATCTTGTTCGCGCTTATCTAGCAGCAGATGATAGTGCTCAAGCAAGGGTGGAGCTTGTTAATATTTCAACGCTCAATACCCCTTTACAAGCTCAATCCATCTTGACTCGGTTAAGACTCTCTGCGAATTTCCCTGATTTTGAGAGTAGGCTAGGGGAAGTTACCGATGTTTTGCAGGCTGGAGGTAAAGTCTCTGCTACCGATGCTGAGTTTCTTGAAGCAATGGTTGAAAATGAACCACTGTTTTCGGAAGGATATCGACTACTTGCAGCGTCTTATCTCAGCTGGGGAGAGACGCATGATGCCCTAGATGTACTACTTGATGGTGAAAATAAGGCTCCATTTGATTCCGAAGGAAATGCTCTTCTAGCGAAAGTGCTTTGGGATGAGGATCAATCTGAACTAGCATTTGCGTACTTGGAGAAGGGGCTCAAACAGGATGGCCGAAATGCGGCTTTGCATTCTTTGAAGGGGCGGTTTTTATTTGACGAAGGGCTCAATGATGAAGCAAAAGTTGTGCTGCTTATCGCTGAAGAAATCGACCCTTTAAATTCTGAATTGGTTGCGACGCGCCTACACATCGCAAATGTTCTCATGGAAACAAGAAGAGACTAAAGTAACACATAGTATCTCGATATATACTATGTCTTACTTCGATAATTTAATCATTCGAACTTATTAGACTCTTTATATATGCCTGAAATACAGGCGGATCAACAAATACCCGAGTTCCTTGGACTTTTAGGAGATGCTTTTGTTGAAGGGAAGCAAATAGTTGCTGATCCTCATATTTATTGGGATCAATTTTTGGGCGATTACCTATAAACTCAGTCAGCATCTTTCTTTCCTCGTCGCTCAAACTCTTCCAAATTGTTTCACATTCCATACGTACTGCACGCTTGGATACTAATTCGTAAACAAGTTGTTCACTACGCGTCATGACTGTGTTCGCGTCAAGAGGGCTTAGTGAATCTAGTGCCCTGAAACTTGCCCGCATAATTCCTGCATAGCGTCCGGTCGCCCACAATAGAAAATCAGTAGCATATGGTTCGTATTTTCGGTCATTTCTTTTTATAAGCTCTGCTACCATATTTCTCGCATCATTCTCATTGTACGGACCTACATAAACAATATTATCATTGAATAACTCCGCAAATGGCTCAATTGCTAAAGGATCAATATCGAGTTCCTTTATGAGTTGTGTCAAAGGAGATCGTGTGAAGGTCAAATAGGAGATGCTTCGCTTGTTTGCATCACGTAACCCGCGTAGCGTGAGGAAGAACTTAACAGGCAACTGCCTAAGCATTTCCTCAAACTCGTCAAACATAAATACAATATGCGTTCCTTGCTTCATAAAAATCTCGAGGCCAAGCTCAAAATAACGAAGCCCCATGTAGGCGTAAAGTGGGTTTGTACCGTCTTGAAGAGCTTGATAGGTATCATAGAATATGCGCGCATCATCCGGCGAAAGGTTAGAAAATGGGTAAAAGGCAAGAAATAACCTATGCATCATCAACTCATAGCCAGACCAACATCTAATGGCAATATTGTCGGATGGGGAAGTGTCTGGCAGTGGGCCAAGCATACTTGGATCGATTATTATGGCTTTGAACGGTTTTCCACCAGCTACATCCTTCATATAAAAAGACTGCACGGTTTCATTTGATAAATGCTGCAATAGATTTGACTTGCCAACACTTCCTACGCCAACCAGCGAACAAGATTCGCCAGCACGCCACCGTTCCATTACATAGCCAACTTCTTGTTGCCTGAATTCCATCGACTGAGTTCTGCTACGTTGATTATTCATTGGTAAAAGTCTGTCCTATATTCTAAAAGTAACACCATCTAATCATCACTCAAGATAGTTTGCTACGCAAGTCGTAATTTCATTTTTGACTATTACTCCGTGATAAGTGTCATTATCACGAGTAATATACACTGTAATGGTTTTATTACAATTATGTAACATAAAGGTTATATAACTCGAAACAAGCTATAATCCTTAGTTAATAACAGTAAAAATTTCTCACTGACAAATACGATTTTCACATATCTATGTCGATCTATATAAGTTGCCATCCACTAGATAGATATTTTGCGACAGTATTGCTGGCTAATCTCCGAAATATTGGCTTTGCTTTAGATTTTCTTCCATTGAATTGCGGCAAAAATATTATAGATGCAATATCAAAAGATGACGTTCTGATATTAATTTTGAGGCCAGAGTACATAAAGTCCAAGTATTATGCCCATTTAGTCGCTCAATTTACTAATTGCACTGTTCTTCCTGTTCTCCGGTCACCAATTACAATTGAAAATTGGGGTGAAAATGTAATTCTTAACCCCATTTTAGACTTTTCAAGCCATGATCAGCACCAATTTCTATTAAATATGAATGTATTAGGTAAGAAACTTGCTTCGCATTGCGAAGTTTCCCGTATAGTAAAGCCAAGCACCCAAGAAATTCACATGAATTACTTAGAAGCTAAACTAGAACAATCATATTTTTTGTTCAATGTATTGGAAAAAATGAACTATGGATGGGATACCCAGTCTAAAAACCCGGTTCAGATTTTATTTTCTGAAACGCGTTTTAACGTATCCTCACACCATCCAGAAAGGCTTTTTGCAGAAAAATATGGTTTAAGTACAACAGATTATCTTGAACATATTGCCAATTGCCATCAAACATTTACATTAATTTGCGATTATTTAGATAGCCAACTAGTCGCAACATTTCTAGCAGATTTAGCTCGACAGAAATATGTTGCTTCAGATGGCAAAACACCCATCCCGGTATTGATTAACGTTGAAACTTGGACGAATGACCCCCAATGGGATAAATGGCTAGGTAATGAATTTGATCCTAATGACACTTCTGCAGATAATTTGTTAATCAGTGATTTAGTCGTGTTCGTACACGGTTTCGAACATTCATACTTAAATGTAAGCCAATTTAAAGAGTCCTTCAAGTCCCTGTGGCGTTTTAGTTCCCCTCCCCCACCATTCGTAATCGTATGCCCATACTTAGACAATAATCCCATTGATAAATTAAGTGATAATATCGTTGTTGTCAGACCTACGAAGTATGATTTGGATCAATTAAAATATCTCTACTTAAAATATTTAGATCGACCGTTCGCGCGGTTTGTAGTAGATTGCATTAATAATGCTGCTATCACTCCTTTGTTGCGATATCTCTTGGATAATCCAATATTTGCAGCTGGTTTATTATCTCTTAGATTTGAACCTAACATTGAATTTCCCAAACAAACATTAAATGTTTTTTTTCAGCATTTCATAGGCAGTCTCTGGAACATAGACAATGACAGCTATTCAGGTAATTTTTCTGAACTTACTGACGCACTATCAAAAATTGCAGCTATAGTTACGGAGCGTCAAAAACCCTTTATTACTTATAGGGAAGCACTCAACTTTCTTCAATCAGAAGCACTGCTCAACAAGTGCATCGATCGATGCATATTTCTTTTTGAGAATAATGAACTTCGATTTTCGGCAATGATCATTCAGAATTACCTTGCAGCGTTAGCATTAGCACAATACGGAATTCCGTCGCAATTACCGCAATTGTCACTAACCTCTGAGTCTAGTCGGGTTCCACAACGTTGGGATAACTCTATAATTATTTTAAGTCACTTAGTTGCCTCACCCGAAGAGATGATAAAGACAATTGCTGATTTCGACCCATTATTAGCTTTGAAGTGTGTGGCGAGTGGCATTCGGTTGAACACTATACCTTATGCCTATGTGATAGATAAAAACCTAGAAGCATTAGTTAATATCGGGGATTTTCGTGTTAGCTTTGCGAAGTTGTTATATGATATCGATTCAACTGCAGCGAGAGCAATTTTCGTAGAAGTTTTGAGAAATGCACAATGGTCAATCCGAGTATCTGCGTCTTCAATTTTTCAAGAATTAGACAAGAATACGATGTATGGACTGGTAGAATCATTGACGGGTGTTAATGACCAGGCACGAGGAAACATGATACATGCTTTAAAACGTATCGGCGTAAATGCATTTCCTACTATGTTCCAGCTTTTAAAGTACGATAATGTAGAAATGAAATTGAATGCCATTTGGGCAATAAAAGAATTAAATGATAGAGCCTTTGTCCCGTCATTGGTGAGTGTATTGTGTGATAATAATTTATCTGTGGCTACGAAATCAGTATATGCTTTAGGGAGCTTGCACGATACACAATCAGTACCTTATCTGATTAGATTTTTACAACATCGTCATAAAAACATGCGCAATGCCGTTCGAAATGCCCTATTTGAAATACAAAATTCTGAAACCGAACTTTTCATGGATGTTGTGCGGAAAATCGATGCGGCATCACGCAGATTACTAATGGTACATTTATCAGCTTTTCAAACACATACCCTGCTCGATTTTCTACTGGCATTTTCCTATGATGAAGACGTAGATGTTAAGATAGCTGCTATTAAAGGACTCGCGACTATCGCTGAACCTCGGGTTATTTCAAGATTAGAGGAGTGTTTAGAGGATATGTCCAAATCACGACTGTATAAATCAAGTGTTAACGAAATCGTTTCAAAAATTCTGTCTAACATACTAGGTAATCCCGTTGCAAAACTCATTAATATGGAGGGTCAAAACCCTTCAAGCTCTTCACAGATTGTCAAATATCGTTTGATGAACGCAAAAGAGCAACGATCTGATCATAAACAGTTAAATTCTGCTGAAACTATTCTATCGCCATCAGATCAGTTGACAGAAACATTGGATAGCTCTCAAGCTGGCGAAATCTTATTAGCGTCTGAAGATGCTTACGTATCCGATATATTGGCACAATTGCGGAGTGGAAAATGGAATGCAAGCAGTAATGCCGCCAAAACGCTTCGTGAATACGTAAAAACTCTCCACGGTAATACGTCACTTCCTGCTGTTAACCAAATTCTTGAGATATTAAACGATGAAAACTGGGTCATTCGTTGGACAGGTGTAGAAACCTTAGGTTGGGTTGGAAATGTACATGTGGTTCCACATCTAATTCAACGGTTAACAGATTTAAATTGGAAAGTAAAACTTGCCGCAGTAAGGGCTCTAGTAGAAATTAACGATAATAAAGCAATAGTCGGCGTGTCTAAACTTGTCTCTGACAATAATCCACTGGTGAGAGAAGCAGCAGCAGAGGCACTAGGTTTTTTGGATGGTTCACAAGCTATACCTGCATTGGAAGCAGCAGCCTTAGATTCTGAAGAATTCGTTAGATTGGCTGCTATTGAAAGTTTAGGTAAAACGCGTGATAGAGTGGCAACACGTACTTTATTATCTGCACTCAAGGATCCAAGTGAACACGTAAGGTGGGCAGCGGCTAATGGGTTAATTGGAAATGCGGGTGATAATATGGTATCCGCGTTGATACCAAGTTTGTCAGATACTGCCGGGCCATACTGGGAGCAAAAGAGGATTTGTGACGTAATTGTTGATATACTTAAGCAGATCGACTCTGAAGAAGCTGATGTTGCCCTTGCAAGGTGGCAATCTATTCAAACCTAGGATCGCTTACCCTTTTTTCGACCTCAATGAGAAAATTTTATGCGTATTTTCGTAAGCTATGCTCGCGTTGACAAACCTTTTTGTATCCAAATTGTAGATACGCTTGACGTACATGAAACTTGGTATGACCAGCGTTTATATGCAGGGCAAAACTGGTGGAAGGAAATACTAAGAAGATTAGATTGGTGTGAAAGCTTTGTCTATTTGCTTTCTCCCGACTCGATTGCTTCAGAGTATTGCCGTAAAGAATTTGAACTAGCACAGAGTTTAGGCAAACATATTGTACCCGTCTTAATTCGTGATGAAGTTAATTTACCGGATAATCTAAAAGATACTCAATATGTTGATTTAACAAATGGAATTACAATTGAGGCAGTCAAAGTCCTCTTAAATTCGATATATATCGCTGAACGCCGCAAGCACCCTGCCCTTCCCGTATCAGCGATTCCATCTGAGCGTGTAGCTCCGCCAACAACTAATCCCGCAAATGTTATTAGTGTTGCTGCTGCCGCAATGGAGAATGGTCAATTTGATCAGGCTGTTTTCTTGCTCAAGCAAGCAAAAGAAAGCGGATTCACTTCTCGATTTATAAACTTGGATGCCCTGCTACAAGAAGCTGAGACTGCCTTAGAGCGATTATCATATTTGCGTGAAGCCGAACGGGAGTACAAGCAAATTTCCGAACTCGTAAGGCTTTCTCGAACACGCAAGTTGGGTTTAGAGGCTTTTGAGGCTTTTAGACATGCTTTTCCTGATTATGACCCCGATGAATTAGCTCAGTTAGTTTCTAAACCAGAAGAAGTAAAACCAACCACAATTATCGTTAGTAGTCAACAGAGCACTTCACCTCCGTTCACATTACCTCTATTGGAATGGTGTGACATTCCTGCCGGACAAGTGTTGATAGATGAAATTGACAAAAATCAAAAGGATCAACAGCTGAAACAGAAAGTCGACTCATTTAGGATTAGTAAATATCCTGTAACACAGAACCAATACCAATTCTTCTGCGAGGACGCAGATGGATACAGAAACACACATTGGTGGGAGTTTTCTCCAGAGGCGTATAATTGGAGAGTTAACAATCCGGAGCCTAAATCGGGACGATTTAAAGGTGATGAGCGTCCTCGCGAGATGGTAAATTGGTATGATGCATTAGCATTTTGCCGTTGGCTCAGTTCAAAACAGCATGTAGCTACCAGTTTGCCATCAGCAATCGAGTGGCAACGGGCAGCAAGAGGAGACGATAATCGAATATACCCTTGGGGAAACACGTTTGATAAAAATCACTGCAATACACGCGAGAGCGAAATAAAAATGACATCACTTGTTATGCGTTATAGTAATGGCATAAGCCCTTTTAATGTGTATGACATGGCAGGAAATGTTTGGGAGTGGTGTTTAAATAGTAAGCCTAAGCAGGATCAAACGGAGTATTCAGAGACCATTGGCGAATTAATTGATGTTACACTGGTCGGTGAACGTGCTGTATTTGGCGGGTCATTTGTGAGTGCATATCAGCGTTCCCAAATATCATTCCATTATTATCTTGACCCGCTATGTTATCATGCCACAATTGGTTTTCGTATCGTCCAGAAAACTCAATCAAAATAACTTCTCGTTAGACTACTTATGCATTTGGTGAAAAAAATGCGCTCAGTACGTATTTTATTGGGCGCTTAATGCTCCATAGGAGATTCGAACCCCTGTTTTAGCCTTGAGAGGGCTACGTCCTAGGCCTCTAGACGAATGGAGCCTGTTTAGGTATCATTTTAGCAGTTCAATTATATAGGGTCAAGCCGAATTAAGATAAATTAGTAGGGAGAAGGCCAACTTTTTCTTTAACTTGTTGAAGTGTCTGATTTGCCATTTGTCGTGCCTTGTTAGCTCCTTGCGCTAAGATGGTGTCTAAATAACCTTGCTCATCCATAATTTCAGAATATCGCCTTTGCAACGGTTCTAGAGTTGTATTCACAACCTCTTGAACAGCCTTTTTCAGGTCTCCATATCCTTTACCGGCAAAATGTGATTCAGTCTGCTCTCGAGAAAGCTGCGCCAAACTTTGATAGATAGTAAGAAGATTATTGATACCGGCCCTGTCAGATGTATCGCTAAAACCAATCTCACCACGAGAGTCAGTCATGGCTCTCATCACTGTTTTTTTGACCTTATTGGGCGTATCGAGCAAGTAAATTGCATGATAATCCGTTGCTTCACTTTTACTCATCTTGCTTAAAGGATTATCTAATCCCATGATTCTCGCGCCTGCTTTGGGAATCATCACTTCAGGTAAAATAAAAGTATCCCCATAGATATGATTAAAGCGTTGAGCTAAATCCCGTGTGTACTCGAGATGTTGCCGCTGATCATCACCGACAGGAACCGCATGTGCCTGATAGAGCAAGATATCGGCAGCCATCAATGTGGGATAATTAAGCAACCCTGAAGATATTGTATCTTGTTGTTGTTTTGCAGCTTTGTCTTTAAACTGCGTCATACGATTAAGCCATCCCATGGGTGCTAAACATGTGAGTATCCAAGCTAGTTCGGCATGAGCTGAAACATGTGATTGAACAAAAATGGTAACTTTTTCTGGATCCAATCCAGCTGCGATGTATAGTGCCGCAACCTCTCGCGTTTTGGCCCTAAGTTTTACTGGATCCTGTTGCACAGTTATCGCATGTAAATCAACAACGCAAAAATAACATTCATAAGTTTCTTGTTCAGCTACCCACTGTTTCAATGCGCCTAAATAATTTCCAATTGTTAAATTTCCGGATGGTTGAATACCTGACAAAACGCGTTTTTTAGTAATTTCAGTCATTAAAACCTTACCTTCATTGTGAATACAACAAAACTGGCATCGTAAAATTGATGCCAGCTCTTCTATGCGCCCAGAGGGATTCGAACCCACGGCCACCGGTTCCGAAGACCGATGCTCTATCCGCTGAGCTATGGGCGCTTAATGGACTTATTTTAACTCACAGTCGATCAATTGACAATCTTTCTATCTACAACATGTTCATTATGCATTGTTACTGCCAGCCCTACTCGATCTTCTATTTGGCGCTGAATATACTTAGCAGAATTAAGTAATTGGCGCGCTTCATTCAATCGATTATTGCCAATCAAGACACCCGCTAAATTAGATTGAGTTCGAGCGAGCGCGAAAGGATCATTATCTTGTTCAAGCAGTAATGATAAAGCAATTGACAGATGTTTTATAGCCAATTCAATATCCGAATTTTTTTCTCGGATGCGTCCCATTAGGATATGGATTCGTGCGGTGATAGAAGCGCTATGACCAAAATCGAGAAACAATTTATCACTCAATAAGACAGCAGAATACATATCTACAACAGAAATAGATATCTTGGCATACATTTCGAGCTGCAGGATGTTTTTTCGCGATTCCTTATCTGATAGATCACTTAAGAAAGCTTTGGCATCTTGCAGATTGTTGGTTTCTATAGCGAGTTCAATACGTTCGATCAAATGCCGCTGCTGAATATCTGTAGTTAAACTGGAACTAGTCATACTGCCTATGTGATCAAGGACTTCAATCGCACCTTCATAATCTCCTTGATAGCGTAAAAGAATCGATAACTCAAGCAAGCTCTCAGCCTGACGTAAAAAATATCCTTGGCGACCTGCATACTGAACAACTGACATAAATGTTGAATACGCTTGCGACCATAGTCCAAGATATCGTTGGCATACTCCGTGACCGATAACAAGGTCCACATTATTTGGACTAATTTCTCTATTGTATTGGCTCAAAATCGAATGCCATTTTGCATAGTGGTTTCTAAGTATCCCCAAGTTCCAAAACTGATGTGCTGCTTCCAAGCGGTAATCAGATCGAGTGTATAACCAATCAGTTGAAAGAACAGATTCAATGAGAGTTAAATTTATCTCAGGTGAGCCATCATTGTTCCAATTCAAATGCTCCATGAATTTATTAAATGCATTTTGTAATTCCAGATTTGACTCATATTGATATTGGATATATCGGCATGCCGATAGTGTTAAGCCAATAGTTGCATTATCAAATTGCACTTTTGCTGCAATATGCAGACGGCCCAATGCAATAAAATCCTTAGTGTTCACCAGCGGTGAGTTGATTTGAGATAATTCATTGAGTGTAGTTGGGGAACCATTCAATAGTGCTAAAATGAGCCATGCCAACTGTTCGGAGGGTTTAAGAGAACCGTATACGGCAAAAAACAGTTCGTCAAGTGTCATCAATGCAGCAGACTCAAAATCAAATATCGAGACATTCTGCGCTAATAGTTTAATAGCGAGCGGGTTTCCGCCAATTGACCGCCAGATTATTCGGTTAAAGTCCATGTTTTCAAAATACTGCTTATCATTTGCAGTTGAAGTATTCAGTAATGTTATGATGTACCCCATAAATCAGACAGTAAAATAGCGTGAAGATAAGTGGATGGAAAACGCTATGAGAAACAGTTACAGCCCAGAATTCAAAGCGAAAGTGGTACGTGAGGTTTTGCGCGAAGACAAAACGCTGAGTCAGGT
>JBBSBM010000011.1:0-127771 GCA_038251275.1 Aggregatilineales bacterium | reverse complement strand
TAGATTACCCACTCCCACTTTGCCATAATCGGGACAGCTTGGGTTGGGGCAGAAACTGCCCACTGATGCCAACTCACTCATCTTGCTCCCTCTGCATCTCTTTGGTTATGATTTTACCAACTCTGTCAAGGGAGACCACCGATTGTTGCAACTGGACAGAATGCTTCGACTTTATCTACATTGTTGATACCGAAGAATCAGTCACGAGATTCTATTCTGTTTTATCCTTGATAGAAACGTCGTAAATGATCCATCACTAAATCTTCGGGTGATATGCTACCCCAATGATCGTCGGACACCCCTGTACGACTAAATATGACTTCAGGCTGTTTCATATTCAAAAAATTAAATTCTGATGGCACTGGGCCAGCCATTTCGATCACCAGCTCGTTGACCCATTCAACGTGCTTATCGCCAAAATCAGTGTCCATAAAAGTATCGTAGCTCATGTTGCGTGCGATAACCTTACCCGCAATACGCACCTTAGCCTGCATATCTACAACATCAATATGGGGAGTTAGCATATTCATATTTGATAGCCCACCCTAATAACCCGCTGGTATGATTAACAACTAACCACACCACAATCAACGATTACAAAATTGATTATAACGGAAAGTTAATTGACCGACTCTACGCTGCCCGCAGCGACTTTACAATGTCCTCAAAATTTTCTCCGTCGCCATAAGACACAACACCGACAGTATGCCCGTTGATGCTCGTGTAGATAACCTTTGCACTACCCCCCAAGCGACCTTGAATCTCAAAGTAGTAAGCCTGTGAACCATCGGGAGCGGTACGTGTTTCTGCTTTCGTGACAAGCGCCATGCCACTATCAACATCTTCTTGTACTGTGCGGCGGGCGCTGTCAGGGGTTTCATCCGCGCCATAAAAAGATATATCAATTTTCGTCTGTCCGGGTGGTACGCCACTGGCACTGTCTTTGCCTATACCAGCCTTGTTAGTCATATCATAGGAGGCAATCGAATAGCTATAAATAACGGCATCATCCGCTGACGGCTCGACCATCGTCCAGCCGTTGGGGTAATCAAATGCAATACCCGAACGTTTATCGACATAAGTTATGGTGGAAGCGCTGCTATTCGCATTGTTATTGGTTGTGGTTGTCGATTCGGCGGTTGCTGTAGACGGCTCATATGTTGATGTAACAGTCGGTGCAGCAGGAGACGCACCACAGCCTGCAATAAGCAACAACACAACCACCATTAGACCCATTTTTATGTTCACACATCACCTCAATCACAGGAAAGAAAAAGGCGAGTTCGCCTCGCCCTCGTAAAACACGGTTTATCAAACGTCTGGAATACCTACACTTCGACAGTCACTATTAGAAATCAGCTAGCCACTCCGGCATCAGTAATGGTGGAAAACTTCAGCTTGGGGTTTTTCTCGATGCAATATTTCATATCCCAACTGGTCAGGAACAAAACCACCGTGCGTTGATACTGATCGTGTGTACGCAAACTTTGGAAGGAGATATACATGTTGTTGATGTCGGCTTCAGTCCCGCTTACCCAGCGTGCCTCGGTATAGTTTGAGTGTTCAATGCTGGTTTCAACGTTATACTCGGCTTTTAAGCGTGATACCACCACCTCAAATTGCAGATCGCCAACCGCTCCTAAAATCGGTTCGCGCTGCCCGTTCACGTAAAGCGCTTGAACGACACCTTCTTCGGTAAGCTGCTCCAAACCTTTATTGAACTGCTTGTATTTCTCCATCGTCATATTGCGCAGCGTGGCAAAGACCTCTGGTTGGAAAGGTGGAATGGGCGCGAATTCAAAGTTTCCATCCGCACAAACCGTATCCCCGATTCTAAAGATGCCGGGGTTGCTGAATCCGATCACATCACCGGGGTAAGCTTCCTCTACCGTCTCGCGGTCACGTGCGAACAAGCGATGCGGGCGGCTCATACGGACTTTGCGCCCTAAACGTGGGTGATGCACCATCATGTCTTTCTCGAAACGTCCTGAATAGACGCGCAAGAAAGCCATTGTATCGCGATGCTGCGGGTCCATATTGGCCTGAATTTTGAAGACGATGCCACTAAAGATTTCGTTGGTCGGGGATATCACACCTGCACTGCTCTCATGTGGACGAGGTGAGGGCGCAAGTTTTATGATTGCCTCAAGGAAGGGTTCAACACCAAAGTTATTCAATGCGCTGCCGAAAAATACCGGGGTCAGTGTTCCGTTGAGGAAATCGGCTTCGTCATAAGGTGCGCCTGCGCCCGCTAACAATTCGGCATCGGAAACAAGCTGTTGATAAGCGCGTGAACCGATGGTTTCTTCCAACACCGGATCATAAAGGTCAGTCACTTGTACAGGCGCGCGGAATTTACCACGCACCGTGCGTTCAAAAAGCAGCACTTGATGATTTTGCAGATCGTACACCCCTTTAAAATCACCACCACTGCCTATCGGCCAGTTCATGGGTGACACATGCAGCGATAGCATCTGTTCGATTTCATCCAGCAGTTCCAGCGGCTCACGACCGGGGTGATCCATCTTGTTGATGAACGTCAGAATTGGCATATTGCGCTGGCGACAAACCTCAAACAATTTGCGTGTTTGGGCTTCGATACCTTTGGCACTGTCCAACACCATTACGGCGCTGTCAGCAGCCATCAATGTGCGGTAGGTATCTTCGCTGAAATCACGGTGACCGGGGGTATCGAGCAGATTGAAAATCCGGTCTTCATACTCGAATTGAATGACCGTCGATGTGATTGAAATACCACGCTTCTGCTCCATTTCCATCCAGTCAGAAGTCGCACTGCGCTGGTTTTTGCCTGCGCGTACCGAACCGGCTTGAAAAACCGCACCTGCATACAACAGCAGCTTTTCGGTAAGCGTGGTTTTACCCGCGTCAGGATGCGAAATGATGGCAAAGGTGCGGCGACGATTGACTTCGAATTCGAGTTGTTGGTCTAGTTTTGTGTTTGTCGTAGGGAGAGATTCCATAGTGAATAAATCCTCTGTCTGTACTTGGTCAGGAAATGTTGAAGCACGGAAAATGGTTTCGGAAGTTGAAGGGGATTAGAGGTTAGAACTCAATGCGGACGCACGGTCATTTCCGAATTCTCCTGACGCAACCAGAGGCTTATGAACATTTCGTGGGTTTGATAAAATGCGAATTTAGATCGCAATCATCATTAAATATAGGACTAAATTGTAGCGTTTGATATGAACAAATACCAGATCAAACACCATTCCATCATGAAAAATTAGCGAATCAAAAACGGATGCGATTGTTCACATCCGTTATGTTCATTTTAGCCTTTGTGCAACCTACGCCAGTTCGGGTTCGTTCTGCCAATATTCCGCGTTATACGCAGGCAGTTCGCAGCGCAGCGGCTTATCTTCACGGAAGCCAAAGGCATAATCCGCCTGCATCAGTTGGTGGATTTCGCTGGTTCCTTCATAGATCACACCACCCTTACTGTTTCGCAGATAACGTTCCACTGGATACTCATCGCTGAACCCATACGCGCCGTGTACCTGAACTGCTTCGAGCGCGGCTTGGACGCTGTGATCGGTGGCATACCATTTGGCAACGCTGGTTTCACGGGTGTTGCGGACACCCTGATTTTTCATCCAGCCCACACGCATATTGAGCAGGAAAGCCGCGTCATACCACTGCTGCATGAAGGCGATTTTCTGCTTAACAAGTTGATGCTGTGAAATCGGCACACCGAATGTCACACGTTGTTCAGCATATTTGATGCTCTCTTCCAAGCAAGCACGTATCAAACCCACTGCACCTGAACCGACGGTATAACGACCGTTATCAAGGCAGGACATGGCGATTTTGAAGCCTTCGCCTTCTTCACCCAAACGGTTGGCGGCGGTTAGTTCAACATCCTCACACTTCACCCAACCTGTCGATCCTGCGCGGACACCGAGCTTGCCATGAATATCGCCAGTGGTCACACCTGCCATATCGCGCGTGACGATAAATGCGGTGATGCCCTTCGCGCCTTTTGATGGATCAGTCTTGGCGAAGAACAAGAAATGATGAGCCTTGGTCGCAAGGCTGATCCACATTTTCTCGCCATTCAAAACGTATTTATCACCGACTTTTTTAGCGGTCGCGTTCATGTTCTGGACATCGCTACCCACACCCGGCTCGGTCAGGCAGAAAGCCGCATATTTTTCACCTTTGGCCTGTGGAGTCAGGAACTTTTGCTTCTGTTCCTCGGTTCCCCATTGCAGCAGCGCCATGCTGTTCAAACCCATATGCACCGACATGACAACTCGCAGCGTGGTATCGGCGCGTTCCAATTCCTCGCACACCAAACCCAACGTCACATAATCGAAGCCCTGCCCACCGTAACGCACGGGGATGTTGATACCGAGGATGCCGAGTTCCGCCATACGTGGTAAAAATGCCGGATTCATCTCCTGCTTGCGATCCCACTCCCCGATAACCGGAATGACTTCCTTTTGGGCGAAATCCCGCACCATTTTGCGCGCTGCTTGTTGTTCTTCGTTCAGCGAAAAATCCATGTTCACACCTTTTACACTAATGGGATCTGACCAACAAATAATTCATTTACAGCCTGAAAAAGAAACATTTTTCGTGTATTATACCATTGAGGAAGTAGGCCATATAAAGGGAGTATAAAGTTGGTTCAACCGAGTAATACCTTACACGTCACTGTTGAATATTTCGATGGTCAAGCCGAGGGCGATGACGGACATGCCTACTATGTCGCATCCTGTTCTGAAATCAACATCGTAACCAGTGGCAGCACTTTAGACGAACTCTTCAAAAATCTGCGCGAAGTGATTGCCTTTGCGTTAGAAGGTGAAGATACGGTTGGAGTCTATAATGTTATCCCTAATCCTTATGTGAGTATGATATATGGCTGATGCAGCGGTTTCTTACCCCGACTTGTTAATTACCACCTACCTCGAAATGACCCGTATCGCACAGTTCAATTCCGGTTATAGTGACCGTTCTGACATCGAAACCGTTCAATTGGAACGGCCTGATGTGGCCTTTTACCGTTTTTTATATGGTGAGGTTGGGCGTGATTGGCGTTGGCGCGACCGCCTGATTATGAGTGTGGATGAGCTGCGAGAGGCGATTTCACAGCAGGGCGTGAGTATTCATGTCCTTTATTTGGATGGCGCACCCACTGGTTATGTTGAACTGGCACAGCAAGGCGACTCAACGGAGATTGCATACTTCGGTTTGCGACCAGAATATACCGGTATGGGACTCGGTAAACATCTATTGAGTTATGGTATTCATCGGGCATGGGTTGATGGGGCAAAACGCGTTTGGCTTCATACCTGCAACCTCGATGGCCCATATGCGCTCGACAACTACATTAAGCGGGGTTTCAGGGTTTATAAAACTGAGGAAGAACCGATGCCTGAGCTTTATGTGGACTAATCCAGTTAATACCGATTAACCAATTTAGCATCACAATATGCGAAAAATGCGGCGAATTCTGCAAAAACTGCAATACATCCGCTGAATTGTGTGGCGGGAAGCTCCCCTACATCTGCTGAAACGTCATTTTTGTGCGGCGGGAAGCACGAGAGAAACCACTGAAATTGCACATTTGCAGCGGATTGCTCGGCTGATGCCACCGCGTGCAATTTGTGCATTGCTGCTGCTGTGTTTGCCGACCAGTCGTCAGTCAAAACTAAATGTTGCTGTTGATGCTGTTGAGAAAGGGCATTTTGGGCATCCGATTACAACATTTCAAATGGGCGATTGTTGTTTATTGATGCGGAAGAGGCGTGCCTCTTGCCTACAAAATCATTGGAAAGATACAATGTTATCATAGAACAAAAGGGCTATCCTAGTCAATTAAAAATCGGTTGGAGTTTACCAACTTTGGGGCGAATAAAGCCCCAGTTTAGGTTGGAACCGTTTCACGAATTTCCGCAGTTCGCCACACAGTCCAGATGCAGCGCCGCTAGTTTGCCCCATGCTGATACCGGCGCGTCCTTGTAAATGGTTATATATTCCGCCAGCGCCTCATCTGGTCGATTGAGAGCTTCAAGCGTAATCCCTCGATAATAATGCAAGCCATTGGTCAACAGCGGTAAGGCATCGGGGGCATGATGTGCTAATGCATTATCAATACGTTCAAGCGCTTGAGAATACTGCTTCTGCCACATTTTATCGGTGATGGTTCCCATCTCATCAAATAAATCGGCCTCACCGAAATAAGATGGCAGCGGGGTAGTATCTTCGTGAGGATTACTGGTCGAGGCGAATGAGATCTGCATGGGAGGTTTATAGGTATGACTCAGCGATTCCCAACGAAAGATTGTCGGCACAAAATTTTTCTCATGCTCAAATGTAGTTCGAAGTGACCAGGCATGAAGCTCTCGATTATCATCTTGGAATAGGTCTGCAATTGATCGTTTCTCGCAAAGTGGTATCTCAGGCATTGGTTTAAGCTCTGTGCCTTTTAACTGCCAGAGCAAAACTGATCCATAAACACCTTCTTGTGTTTCCTTGCATAAACCTGAACCAACGTCCCTGACATCATAATAATAAGCTTCCATATTCGTTACGTAAGGATACAGATAAATCCAGTCCACCAAACCTACTTCACCCTGCGGTAACGAATGAGTTTCTAACTGGCTGTATGCGTTTGGTCTTCGCACATTCGGGCGTGAAATGACATAAACATCGTTGTCGGGTACAAATAGGATTGGTGCAACCTTAGCAATCGGCCAGATGAGCCACTCATCCCACCCATCGCCGTTGAGATCAGCATGAAACGAACTTTCGACATTCATGCCCAGTGAGGTGATTTGATCTAAAGGCGATTGGTTGGTCAAAAACCGCTTTTGAGATAGTGTTTGGTCAATCAAGCGTGGTGCATCACAGCCTGCTTTTTCGGGCTTAGGAGGTGCGTTATCTCCTATACAGCAGACGAAATGATTTCGCCCAACCACAATATTTGAAGGGAGGTGATAACCAACCATCGAATGCTCATAATCCCAAAACATATTGTAAGCAGCAGAACAAAGCGACACATCTGTGACTGGTACATTCAATAACTGTTTGATAAGAGTCGCCATCATTTCGGATTGGGGCGTTTCAGCTTTAAGTTCAGTAATTAAGCGTCCTGCGTCTTTGTATCGTCCCACTAAGGCATAAGTGACAGCCAGCCTCGCCTTAGCATATTGGGTCATTTCATCGCGTGTCGTGCTGTCGAAATAGTCGGGATAATTACCCGTCCATTGTTGTTCCAAGCCTCGTTCATAAATCGGAATGGCTTTTTCAAGTTCGCCATCCCAGACAAGTGATTCAGCTTCATTCATCGCACAGCCTAATGTAGCTGCTTGATCCGTCTTTTCCTGTGTGATGTGATAGCCTGTACCATCCCAATCCCAAATTACGGTTGTAGTCGCATTACATCCCCAATTAGCACCACTTGCGCCCCCGTCAGTTTGCCTTATCTCTTTAGCAGCATCTTGGTCAAGGTTAATAAATTCGATATCGCCCGACATACAATTTGTTTTGGGCTGGTCAGCAATCAAGTTTCGGATACGTCCATCGCTCCAACCAACTACCTGAAAATCTTTACACCAATCGTAGTAATCATGTAGCTCGTCATACATAACCCATTCAGGCAAACCATCAGCGTTAAAATCATCTATAGCTCCTGAATCGATAGAGTGAAAGTTAAAAGGTTGCTCGGCATCATTACTTATAAACTCAAAAATGTCATACCCTTCTTTTGACATTGAGTTCTTCTTGAGTACCATGAACTCGGTTATGGAACCAAAACCCAAGTGCAAGCTATATTCGTTCACGTTATCCCCATTAAAATCAACGGGTCGTACACTGATGTTGAAACCGGGAATATTCAGTTGGGTTTGATTATCTAAATCAGTTGGATTGTCTCGCAACCACGCTTTCAGTAGTGGAATGAACCATTGAATATCGGTGCTATCGCCCACTGATAGAACTGGCACAACGCTTTTCAGTGCGTCATAGAGCTTGCTCAAAATGTCAAAATTTTGCTGAAACAATGCTTCATCAGAATAATCTTGCCTGATCTCATAACGCACAATATCCCCGATAGGAATACTCGGAACTTTGACATAATAAGCAGGCAGTTCATCATTCCATGCTTGGATAGCTTGGGGGGCAGTTTCAGTAAAGCGTTTTAAGTCTGGTTTGCGTAACTGATAGGTAGCCTCGCTATCCTGCGCCTGAACCACACCCAAGCCGCACAACATGAGCAGCGCCAACACTAAAATCCGATATTTCATGGTTACTTCCTCGAATCAAAAACGGAGCATCGGTTGATTATGCTCCGTCTAAATCACTTTAACCTGACGACTAACCGCCGCCTCTATTCCGCTGCCAGTTCAAATACCGAGTCGGCAATGGTCGGGTTCGCGGCTGCGTCCATCGGTTCGATTTCAAAGTAGGACTCGTTATTCCAAAAGGCGCTGATCTTGCTGGGTAAAATCAGGTCACCAAATGAGACAAGATCATCTGAAAGCCGCAGTGTGAAGGTTTGTTGGCTGCCCGTATCTAAGTTCAAGCAGTTGGTTTCCACGTAATTTATCGTTTGGTCAGCCCGTAAATGCAAAGTCACCGCGCTGTTGATGCGTGTATTGGAGGCTTCCAGTTCATTCCCGGACATGACCTTGAGTTTCACAAAATGCTCACCCAACGGTGTTAACATCACGGCTGCTATGGCCCAAAGACGACTCTGCATCGAATCAATTTGTTGTTGGTCGTTGCTCACCGCTCCCGATTTTGAACGGCGTGTGTTGCGGTAAACGGTTCCATCGAAGGCTTCCGTACCACTATTGACTCGTACACCGCCTGCTTTGACAGTGAAATCCCAGCGCATTTTATCGGGGAAACAAAAGCGCCCAATCGCATCTACCGGAACCCACATATTGACCGGACCAATCTTGGCGCGGGCACGCCCCTTGAAAACGATATGCAAACTTTCAAGCGCGGGTGGACGTAACCCGTAGCGTGCTTGAATAGCCTTACGCAGCAAGTCTTTCGCTTGAACATCACCCTGAGCTAACAATAAAACCGGCATCATATCTCCCTAACACAGATTTCTAGGCATGTAATAAGTTAATATTGATAGCTTTCGATTGCCTAAAAAGAAAAGTAAAATCAGTGTCAACAGTGTTTAGTAAAGAACAATTTTTATTCAACCTATAACAATCATCCCTTATAAGTACGATTTTAACATGCATTGGTTACACACTTCATTGGGCTTATAACAATTGTTTAATCTTTCTAACCCCGTTCGTCAGGGGTAAGCAGCGCAGATTTCTGTTATTATCGACAAATGAAAATCTTGCACCTCACTCCCTACTATGCTCCGGCATATGCCTTCGGCGGCGTTGTGCGCTCGGTTGAAGGCATGGCGAAAGCACTCGTGCGGCATGGACACACTGTAACTGTTCTTACCACCGATGCGCTTGACCAACAATCGCGCTACTTAGATGAACTAGAATCCTTGCAAGATGGTGTTCAGGTTATTCGTGTACCAAATCTCCTGCCGACATTACGCGGACGCTATAACCTATCAACACCCAACCTGATGGCGAAACGCGCAGCCGAACTTTTGCCACAGATTGATGTCGTTCACTGCCACGAATTCCGCACCGTCGAAAACTTACTGGTCACGCCGATTGCCGCACGACTAGGTAAGCCGCTTATCCTTTCGCCGCACGGCACATTATCCCAATCGACTGGACGAAGCGGCCTCAAACGCCTGTGGGATCGAACACTCAGTTCAGCGGTGGCTCTGCGCTTTAACCATGTTGTCGCCTTATCTCAGCCTGAACTGGCAGATGTACAAACTCTCTGGCCTTCTTTCGGTCGCCGTCGCATCCCAACTGAAATGAGCGTTATCCCCAACGGCGTTGATCCCGACGACTACGCGAATCTATCCGGTCGTGCAGCCTTCCGCGCCCGTTACACTTTAGGGGATGCGCCTGTTTGTCTGTTCATGGGACGCTTGCATCCACGCAAAGGCGTTGGCCTGCTGGTCGAGGCATTCAAAGCGGCTAATCTACCGGATGTCCGTTTAGTGATTGTCGGCCCTGATGAGGGGATGCTTGACACCCTTCAACCGATGATTGATGACCGTATCATCCTCACAGGTTATTTGGGTGGTGCAGATCGACTTGCGGCTTTTGCGGCTGCTGATCTATTAGCGCTGCCTGCGGTTGGAGAGGGCTTACCGATGGTGGTTTTGGAAGCAATGGCTTCTGGATTGCCGGTGATCGTCTCGCCCGGATGTAATTTGCCCGAAGTCGCCCAATACGGTGGTGGTCTGGAAGTTGAAGCGGCTGTCGAACCGCTGACAATTGCGCTTAGAACGCTTTTGCCGGATACGTCCCGTCGTGCTGTGATGAGTCAAGCCGCCCGCGCCTTAGTGAATGAGCGCTTCACATGGGACACTATCGCAAGTCAACTCGAATCGCTGTATCAGACGGGCGGAATATATTCCACCCCTACAATATGACATTCCCATATATAAATGAGGAAAAAATTATGTTTAACAATGCCTTCGCTTATGATGGTTATGTGGGTCGATGGAGCCGGTTGGTTGGGGAGCAATTTATTACGTGGTTGAATGTTCCAGCAGGTCAAAATTGGTTTGATCTCGGTGCGGGAACGGGCATCCTCACGGGAGTCATCCTTCAACAAGCATCGCCCAATAAAGTCGTCGGCATGGACTTGTCGGAAAGTTATATCGAACGCGCCCGCCAAAATATCCATGATGAACGGGTTGCGTTCAAAGTCGGTGATGCCAGCACTGCCATAACCCAATCGCCTGAATTTGATGTGGTAGTTTCGGGCTTAGTTCTAAACTTTGTACCGTCGTATCAGCAAACACTCGAAACCATGAAGCAGTTGGTCAAAACGGGTGGTACAGTCGCCGCATACGTTTGGGACTACGCCGGTAAAATGGAAATGATGCGCCATTTCTGGGACGCTGCCATCGCGCTTGATGCTTCCGCCGCAGAGATGGATTCCGGCAAACGGTTCACAATTTGCCATCCTGATAATTTACGAGCGGCCTTTGAAGCCATCGGTCTAAATACTGTCGAAGTGAGAGCGATTGACATTCAAACCACGTTTAAGGATTTTGACGATTATTGGCTGCCGTTTTTGGCTGCTCAAGGTTCGATCTCTAAATACTTAACTTCTTTGGATGAGACAGCTAAAAACGCTTTAACAGCGCAACTTCAAAAACAATTGCCTATCAACGCTGACGGTTCCATTCATCTTACTGC
This sequence comes from Aggregatilineales bacterium, assembly GCA_038251275.1. Taxonomy (GTDB): domain Bacteria; phylum Chloroflexota; class Anaerolineae; order Aggregatilineales; family Phototrophicaceae; genus CFX2. The sequence continues at coordinate 116,486 of JBBSBM010000011.1, read as the reverse complement.
CCGTGCTTGGGCTGCTAAAGGAATACGCTAACCACCGCCATAAAGATTTTCTGCTTGGCGGTCAATAAACGTTTTTGCAAATTGCACATATTTATAAACATCTGCGAAGGTGGAGACTAAACCCACTGAAGCCCGAAGCGCACCGGTCGTCTTGCCTTCAATCACACCTAAGAACTGCTCGAATGTCAGCTTATCTTTATTGCTAAAACACGGTTTCAAATCATCTTGTGTGAAACCCAACGCCATTTCGCGCGCGCCCGGATTACAATGACAGCCTGCCCGTAATGAAATTCGCTCGTTGTTCGCCAGCGTTTCAATCACATTGCAGTCAATCATTTCGCCCTTCGGATCAAAGAAATTAACCTGAACCGTTCCGCCTCGTAAATGAGTATTCGGCGGCCCATACAATTGAATCACAGGATTGCCGTTGCTATGTCGCAGCCCCAGCAGTTGATCAATAAGCCAACCAGTCAAACACATCACACGGGTATGGATCACATCAATACCAATCGACTCGATATGCTTCAGACCAAATTCGACAGCGGGCAGGCTCAAATAATTGACTGTGCCATCCTCAAATCCGGCAGCGCCCGGTGTCAAATAATGTCCGTTACCGACCACCGATGAAAAAGTAATCGTGCCGCCCGCATACCACGGACGACACAGTTTTTCGAAGGCTGATTTACGCACAATCAGACAGCCGACACCCGTTGGATAACCAAACATTTTATAGAAAGAAATATCCACAAAGTCAGGATGCCATTGACTCAAATCAAGGCGATTCGTAGGCACAAATGCCGCAGCATCTAACAGAACATCCCATCCTTTGGCTTGAGCTTTAGCGATCCACTCCAGTGGATGCTGTACCCCTGTAAAATTCGATTGTGCGGGATATGCAAATAAATTATTCGCACCGGGGCGAGCCAGTTCCAACGCCTGTGTCAATTCATCACGATCAACACGCAGGTCGGGCAGCACTACCGGAATATAAGTTACACTCGCGCCCTTCGCACGCGCAAACTCGCGAATACCATTCACCGAGTTGTGGTTGTCAAATGTCAGCAAATAATGATCACCAGTTTTGAAAGGATAAGACTCGCCAACAAGTTTCAATGCGCCTGTGGAATTGGGTGTAAAAATCGCCGTATATTCATCAGAGGAGGCATTAAAGTAATCAAGTACATAGCTGCGCGCCTGTTCGACCCACTCCGTCATCGCCATAGAGGTTAGATTCTTGGAATGCGGATTCCCAAACACATTGTTACTGAGAAAATTCATGTGTTCACGCAATTGTGACTCAGCGTATAAGCCACCACCTGTGTAATCCAAATAAACATGATCCTCGCGGTCGAGGCGTGTATATTCAGTCGCACGCAACGCATCAAGTTTATGGGTGAGGTCGTACTTTGGATAGTCCGCCCGAAACGCCTCAAGAGCGGTATTCAAGCCTCCGGCATTATGTTGAAAAGATTGTTTTGAAACGTCTGGCAAAAGCATGACGATATCCTCTCAATTCAACCGATATGTATCACAGCACTATCAGCTTATGCACTCCCCGTGACGACACTGTGACGGCAGCATAACGCCGCCTTCAACCCGTCTCTGACATACCCATTCAATGGATTAATGTCTTGAGAACCGCAAATATGGACTCATGCGTATCTCATTTAACAAATTTGGAACCTTTTGTCGGCTCACACCGTCTTAATCCATGAGCGATAGAATACTACTCGTTGGGAGTAGGGATATAGTCAGGAGGACTACAACATCATGCAAAATCAATTTGCGCTCAATCGGAATAATGTCGTTCGTCTATCAATAGTCACGGTTGTGGCAGCGCTGTTGGTCGGGGTCTTTGGCTTGTCTGCTCGTCCCGTCGGCGCACAGGATACAAGTGGACCCACCAAAACCATCAGCGTCACCGGTTCAGGTGAAGTTTTTGGTAAGCCGGATGTGGCCTATATTACGCTGGGTGTCGACGAAGCGGATGCAGACGCGGGCAAGGCGATTGATACCGCCAACACCACTTTGACTGCCATCGTCAAAGCGCTAACCGATACCGGAGTCAAAGAAGAGGACATCCAGACCACCAGCTACAACATTTACCCTGAAGACAAGACCGATCCACAAACCGGACAACAGACAGGGGAACGAGTCTTCCATGTCAGCCTAGCTGTCACCGTCACCATTCGGGACATCACCAAGGTTGGTACAGTCATTCAGGCCGGTTTGGGTGCAGGTGCAAACACCCTCAATAACCTGAGCTTTGGCATCGCTGACGTCAAGTCATTGGAAGCCGCCGCCCGTAAAGCTGCTGTTGCCGATGCCGCCGACCGTGCCAAGCAATTGGCGGATGCCGCCGGTGTCACGGTTGGCACCCCCATCAGCATCAGCGAATCAATTGGCAACGTGCCAGTACCCATGTTCAACCGTGCCAACGATATGGTGGCAATGGCTGCCTCTGCCCCTCAGATTAACGCTGGTCAGTTGAGCGTCAGCGTCACCGTCAACATTACTTACAGCATCGGCAGCTAACAGTCTAATCGCCGTCTATGTGGGGGTTTGCCGTCGCAAACCCCTTTTAATTCAGAATGGCTGACCTCGCGCTTTGCCGACCATGCCATGTATGCACTCCTTGAACAAGATAGAGTTTCATGAACTTTCCAGCGCCAAATCGGCTAGTAACGGCAAATGATCTGATCCGGTTTCGGCGCCCTGCCACGCTCGGATTGTCCGCAGTCCATCACTGTGCCAGATGTAATCAATACGAATCAACGGAGGCAACCACAAAGGCAAACCGCGCACATGCGCCACAGGCCAACTGCCCCCTAACCCTGAGCCACCTTCAGCAAACGAATCATGCATCGCTGCTGCTAGCTTGTTATAAGTCACGCTCGAATCGCTGGTATTGAAATCGCCCGCCACTATATACGGATAAGGTTCCTTCTTGAGATAGGCCAATAGGTTATCAATTTGATGATTACGAATCCTGTCATCAAAACCAATAACGACCTTCATATAGAAATCAAATCCGCTTGTTTTCATCGATTCTTCGTCAATAGGCCACGCTAAATGGGTTGTGTATACCGCGATCAATTGACCATCTACGTCAACAACCACGCGTACAGGCGCGGGGACATCCGGTATGCCCAACTCAACATATTCACTGCTGATAATCGGATAACGGGACAGCGTGAAGTTATCACCGCCGCGTGTCGTATCATGTTGAATCGATTGATATGGATACAAATCTTCTAGTTGGGGTAAACGCTGAACTGCAAATTCCGGCGTGATTTCGGCCAAACACAAGATATCTGCGCCTGTTTCGCGCAGTCGGGATGCCAATAAATCGGGTAGCGCATTCCGTGACCACGTATTCGCTGTGTAAACACGTATGTTTTTCTCGCCACTCGCGGCCACAATCGGTTTAGGGATAAATCGCGGCCCAATCCAGATTACGAGTGCCAACAGCGCAGGCAGCAGCCGAAAAAAAGTTATTCGGCTGCGCCCCAGCACAGCCAAGATCAACAGCACAGGCAGTGGGATAAATAAGAAATAAGCAAAACTGTTGATCATCGACAACCGTGTGTCACCATCACCAACCGTCAGCCGCAGTACCAAATACACTATCATCACAAACAGATAAGCCAAAGCCACCCAGTTGATAATTTGTTTAAAAATAGATGATTGCCTTTGAGGGAATTCCTTCATGCGTGACTCCTTTGTTCATCAGGAGCCATTATTGAAGCGCTCTCCACCTTACACCCAGCTATATACTGCCTAATCTACAGCTTTGTTATTTCGGAGTAACTCGCCGTTCAGATACGAGGATAGAGGGCGACACAATATCGCCCTCAAAAATTCACTTATTTACCCCACCACGACCTCGACATCACACGATGTCTTGCCTGTGACCAACGGCAGGATGGTACCACTCACGGACGCACCATCAGCCGTGATACTCACAGCGTTGCCCGTGCCTTCACGCTTGACATGAATGTTATAGGTCACACCGCGATACTGCCGTGACACCTTGAATTCTGACCATCTAATCGGGAACACTGGCTCGACCTGTAACCCGTTCAATGTCGGACGGATACCCAAAATCCACTGGGTAATTGCCACATAATTCCACGCCGCCGTTCCAGTTAGCCATGAGTTCTTGGCCTCACCGAATGTCGCTGCATCTTTACCCGCAATCGTCTGTGCATACACATACGGTTCGCAGCGGTGAACGGCGCTAATCCGTTCGCGTGCCGATGGATTGATACGTGTGTAATAATCGTGGGCACGGTCACCAGAACCAACAACTGCCTCTGCGATCATAATCCAAGGATTGGTGTGGCAGAAAACACTTGCGTTTTCTTTGTATCCCGGCGGATATGAAGTGATTTCGCCCAACTCTAAATGATAAGTGGAATAAGCCGGCTGTTGCAACATAATGCCATGTTCCGTCGCCAGATGTTTCTCAACCGACGCCAGTGCCTTCGCAGCACGCCCGTCACTAACGCCCATCCCCGCCATGATACAAATACCCTGCGGTTCGATGAAAATTTGCCCTTCCTCACATTCCGCCGAACCGACTTTCTCACCAAAGTGGTTATAAGCCCGCAGGAACCACTCACCGTCCCAACCGTTAGCTTTCACCACAGCATCCATCTTGGTTGCTTGATCGCGGTAATGCTTGGCCTCATCGCTCAAGCCGCGTGCATCGGCAATATCAGCCATCTCAGCCGCAGCGATCCCGAACAACCCTGCGATGAACACCGACTCCGCCACCTTACCATCTTTGTTTGTCGTCGTCTGGAACGATTCTCCCGGCTCGTCCGAAAAGGTGTTCAAGTTCAGGCAGTCGTTCCAATCCGCACGACCGATCAGCGGCAGTCCATGAGACCCGAGACGATCCAACGTGTATTGGACGCTGCGGCGCAAATGTTCATACATGGGCTGTTCTGATCCCGGCTGATTATCAAACGGTACCCGTTCATCCAGAATGCTCCAATCGCCGCTTTCCTTGATGTATGCGTCCACACCCAGCACCAACCACAGCGGATCATCATTGAAGTTACTGCCCACCGCATTATTGCCGCGTTTGGTCAGCGGTTGATACTGATGATACGCACCGCCGTTATCAAACTGTGTTGCCGCCACATCGATAATACGTTCACGCGCCCGCTGCGGAATCATATGCACGAAACCCAGCAAATCTTGCGTCGAGTCGCGGAAGCCCATCCCGCGTCCGATGCCTGACTCGAAACCCGACGCCGACCGCGACATATTGAATGTCACCATACATTGATAGGCATTCCAGATGTTGACCATCCGGTTGGTGTGGATGTCCGGCGTTTCCACTTGCAGGATGCCCAGCAGCCCATCCCAATACTGCCGTAACTCGTCAAACGCTGCATTGATATTCGCGCTCTGCAAATAGTGTTCAATCACAGGCTCAACCGTCTTCTTGTTGATGACACCGAGTGATTCCCATTTATCATCACGAGGATTTTCGTGGTAGCCCAGCACGAAATTGATCTCGCGTGTTTCACCCGCCGCCAGTGCCAGCTTGACGTGATGTGAACCAATCGGCGCCCAGCCGTGCGCCACCGAGTTCTTGGACTCGCCTAGTTCCACCACTTTCGGTCGATCCGACCCGCGATACGCGCCCAAGAATTCGTCGCGTGACGTATCAAAACCCGCCAGTGGCTCGGAGCAGGCGAAGTATGCATAATGGTCACGCCGTTCGCGGTATTCGGTCTTGTGGTAAATCACGCCGTCTTTGATTTCCACTTCCCCGATGTTAAAGTTCCGCTGGAAGTTGGTCATGTCGTCGTTGGCTTCCCACAGGCAGAATTCTACAAACGAGAACAACGACAAATCAGCCGCTGTGCTGCGGTTATTCGTGACCTTGACCTGCCACACTTCTAGATTTGCGCCTTGTGGCACGAAATAGCGCACCTGTGCGGTTACATCCTTATAAGTGGATTGAATCGTCGTGTAGCCCATCCCATGACGGCACGTATAATCTTTTAACTCGGTCTGTGTGGGCTGCCATGTTGGTGACCAATAGTCGCCATCCGCGTTATCCCGCAAATACAAATACCGTCCACCAATATCACGCGGTGCGTTGTTATAACGATAGCGGGTTAAACGACGTAAACGGGCATCTTTGTAAAAAGAATAACCACCAGCCGTATTAGAAATAATCCCGAAGTAAGCTTCATTGCCAAGATAGTTGAGCCACGGCAGTGGCGTATCCGGTCGCGTGATAACGTACTCACGCTGTGCATCATCAAAATATCCAAAACTCATTTTGGTAAAGTCCTTTTAGAGATTTATAAAAGCTCTGGGAGCGTTCCCAGAAATTAACTATGACTCTTCTGAATAGTGGTTGTCAAGACTATCTAGAGTAAGAACACAAAAAAATATGCACAAATGTAACCACTCCCACAAATGCTCCTGATCGCTACACTTTGGGAACAAATTTCCCTAGACTCTATTCTCTTTGTGTCTCTGTGTTAAAAATTCTTGGCGGCTTGGCGGTTCGAACTGTACAATCTCCCGCATGACATTCATCCACCAAAGGAAACCTCATGCGCTACCGCCGGATGCCTATCGAAGTTGAATCACCCGAACAGTTTGGTTACGGCAACATTGAATGCAACCTCGCCGAAAGTTCCGTCACCGATGGCCTCATCACCGACCTTGGCATCAACTTGGATGGCCTCGTCCTCATGTATGGCGACCACTACGGCAAGCCTGAACTGCGCCAACTGATCGCCGCCGAGCATCCCAATCTGCATCCCGACGACATCCTGCTCACGGTCGGCGCGGCAGCCGCATTGTTCATCGTATCAACCTCGCTGCTGCAAGCGGGTGATCGCCTCCTCGTCGCCTTCCCCAACTATGCCACCAACATCGAAACCCCACGACAAATGGGCTGTGAGATGGATTTCTATCAGATGAAGTTTGAGGATGGCTTTCGCATCAACGTGGATGACATCATCTCGCGCATCACGCCGCAAACCAAACTCGTCAGCCTCACTTGCCCGCATAATCCGACTGGCAGCATGATTACCGAAGCCGAACTTACCCGCCTCATCACCGCCATCGAAGCCAAAGGCTGTCACCTACTTTTTGATGAAACCTACCGCGAGATGAGCTTTGGTAAAGTCTTACCACCTGCCGCCGCGCTCTCGCCCAATGTCATCAGCGTATCGTCGCTCTCCAAAACCTATGGACTCCCCGGCATCCGCATGGGTTGGCTCATCTGCCGTGATAAAACCCTCATGCAAACCTTCCTCGCCGCCAAGGAGCAAATCTTCATCTCCAACTCGGTGGTTGATGAAGAAATCGCCTATCAATTTATGCTCCACAAGGCCGAACACCTTCAGCGCATCCGCGACCATATCAACACCAACTTCGCTGTCGTCAAAGCATGGATGGCCGAGCAAACTGATTTTGAATGGGTTGAACCCCAAGGAGGATGTGTCTGCTTCCCGCGCATCAAACCCGATTCCGGCGTGGGTGTCGAGAAATTCTATAAGCTGCTGAACACCGTCTATAAAACCTTCACTGGCCCCGGTCACTGGTTCGAATCCGACCGCGCCCATATGCGTGTCGGCTTCGGTTGGCCTCCCAAAGAAGAACTCGCCCACGGCCTGCTCAACATCACCCAAGCCCTCAACGCCGCCAAGGATTAAGCGTGGTTAGTTTTTATCTCAAGACGAAGATGAGCCAACTTCATGAAGTTGGCTCATCTTGTGTGCTTGATAGGCTTGTCTATTTACGCCGTGATGCGATCAGGCGGCACGGTCAAGGTCTGCTTTTCGTCTAACCAGTTCAACATCACCTCAACCACAAGGCCGAGGTTGCCCATGCCACAGTGATTGGCGGCTTGGTCGGCCTCTGTGAACATCCGTCCGGTGATGGAACGCGCATGAGTCAGCGCCTTCCACTGTTTGTGATACAAAACCGGCGGCTGAAAAGCATCCTTCTCACCTCCCAAAAGCAATACATCTTGATCAACTAGCTCTGAGTGCAGGAATGTCTTGTTCATGGCAAGGTACCATCGCACAACTTCCAGCGGATCATCCTTCTGCGTGATGAAAAGGGTATTCGTAATCACATGATCCATCGTCGGAACACGCATTTTCATCCGAACACCGGCACGCATCAATCCTTCCCATTTCATCATCCAATCGACCAGCACCCGAGATACGCCATTGGCACTTTCCATCCAATCATAAAGCGGAGGAAACACGATCACCCGCTTGATTCGCTTTTCAAATGCCGCTGCCCGCAAACACCAATAGCCGCCCATCGAGATGCCCAGAATGGTCACGTCCGATAGGTCAAAGTAATCCAGTATCGCGCCGGTCGGCTTTTCCCATGCATGGTCAAACGCCACATGATGTTTGCGCAGCGCGCCCCCTTGACCGGGACCCTCAAAGGCGATGACCTCGTATCCGTCCTCTGATATTAGCTTCCAGATCGCGTAGAATTCTTCAATCAACGAATCGAAGCCGCCGTGAATCAATACCGTTCCCTTTTTTTCACCAATCGCGGCTAAGCGCATGGCGGGTAAAAATCCTGCGGCATACGGAACCTCGTGGCGTTCGATGTGGTCATCGCTGAACGCTTGATAAAAAGTCTCGATAAACGTGTCATAGAGAGCGATTTTGTCGGGGTCATTTGGTTTAGTCAGGAATTCAGCTGCACGATAATAGGCCGCCGCGTTCTTAAGTCTGCCGTCGGTCACCGCTTCTTTGGCGAGCGCAGCGAACGTGTTTTTGTAATCCACATTGGTCTTAATACTTACCGCGGCTTTCTTCAGGTCTTCCAAGCGGGCGAATCCCTCTGAATGCCATCGATTCATCTGATAGTTGTAGAACTTGTTAGGATGAATCTCATAAAAACCTACAGGTAGTGTCGTCTTCATATGTGCCTCCATAGCGAAAATCAACCTTACTAAAATAGCTTATGCGTACCCCCATTTTTGAGGATGGTGATAAATCGCGTGTGACAGGAGTCCAGTGACCATGTCGATATGAGCAATAAATTGTGCGTGTGCCGCGTCAACCGGATTTTGTCGGTCGATAAGCGCGAACATTTCCAGCTTGATTCCCGCCAAAACCCACCTCAACAGTCGGTCAACTTCTTCCTGCGAGGTGCGGAAGTCGCTCACGTCAATCGCTGCAAACCAATTCGCCCATATCGCCATGCCTTCCTGCCAATGCTCCTGCATGTATGGCCCTAACAGGTGCCGTGCCTCTCCATCAAGGAATGCCGTCGTCAAACGGTATTGGTCGGGATGCTGTTCCAGAAAAGCCAACGACGACACAATCATGATTCGAAACCGTGCCAGAATCTCATTCGGCCAGATCTCTGCAGCCTCCGCAAATGCCACCACATAAGCCTTCATCGCGCGATCAACAAGGTATAAATACAACCCATCCTTGTTCCCGAACCAATAGAATAGACTGCCCTTCGGAATACCAAGTTCCTTCACAATCTGATTCGTCGATGCCTTCTCATAGCCTTGGTTGGCAAACTCAATAAGACATACATTCAGAATACGGTTGCGCTCTTGCTCCGGCAGCTTCTCAAACGTCATTAGCGACACATTGTTCCCTTAATGTTGCAGTCTAGCCACGCATTCCATACCCATGAATCTATAATTTGACCACATGGTCAAATTATAGGACAAAGTCATTTACGTGTCAAACAAGTGGTGATGCTAGGACGCATTTCACTTTGGGGCAAAAAGCATATTTATAAGCTGTCTCTACAAAAATACGCTTATCTGTAGGGGTGGAATTAATTCCGCCCGCGGCTTTAATCACCCCTGTCCCTAACTTGAAATGCATCCGTGATGCTAGATGTTGTATAGGTAATGCATGTGGGGAACCGTATTAGGGGAGTATGCAAATGCCTTAGTCGCTGCCAAATTCGTAAAACATCGTATCGTGTAGATACGACAACTCTTGTAAATTACACCGCTGCCACTTTTGACTGTGGTCAACGAAGTTTCCAGCTTCCTTTCGTACTTGTCACAATGAGTTGCTAGCTGACAAAATACAACTTGAAGATGAATGTGAGTTTTCCGAATTTCCCTTCTCTTTTCCTACGCCATCACACCCACTTTCAAACCATATTCAAATTGATTTCACTAGCCCTTTTGTTCTATAATGAAGTTGCTATTTTTCTACATCATAGAATCGTCATCCATGTAAGGAAGAAGTGTGCCTCTTCCACTTCAACAAACGACAATCGCCCTTTTAAAATGTTGTAACCGGATTTCCCAAAATGCCCTATAACAACTGCAACTGCAACAACATTTGCAACATTTGCAACATATCGGACTTTTACCTCTCACCTTCGATTTTGACTGATAACTGTAAACTGCCAACTGATAACTTTTATGGCAATCTTGGCGGCGGCAGCCCCCTTGCTAATTTTGACGCACTTCCAGCCGAGCCATCCGCCAAATCTGCATAAATTTCGCCAAATACCAGCCGACTTCGCCGACATTTCCGCCATAAAAATGGGTTATGTCGGAGCGCCGACGACGACAACGACGACATAAAATTTTGACTGGAGACCGAATCAAAAGCGGTGAACCAGTATCCACCGCCATCGCCGCCGTTTTTATACTGCCGCCACTATTCTCCCTTGCCCCAGCCTTCGTGTAAATCACTCAATAGCCGTGTGATATTGGTCTTGAGGTCATCACGCAGTTTTACACCACCTGCTACTGTGTTCTCATATTTGATGTAACGCAGATGACGAATATCGAACGGCACATTTTCTGGTTCGGTCGCCTGGGTGATGAGGATAGCAGGCTTATTCAAGGTGTGGGCAATGCCCAATTCATAAAACACATTGTCGTTCCCACCTGTAATCTCTGCGATCACAAATTGGCAGTTGTTCAAGGCCGACCAGACTTCTTCGATAATCGACCCATTAACCGAATTGAACTCATCTCCGCGCGTGATGCTCAAGCCTAAGTCTTTGACCATTGGGCGAATTACATCGCTGTAAATGCCCGCGAACGCTTCCGCAAATGGCATAATCATAAAAATATCGCCCTTGAACTGGCTGCTTTCAGACGGCTTGCCAAAGACCAATTCACCCGGTTTGAGCTTAAGCGCCTCGTTATATTTGAGGGTCTGTTCCACCAAATCTTGATCACGTTTGGCTTGGACTTCTTGTACTTTAGCGGCTGTTTTCTCAGCTACAATTTCAGCCAGTTCATCAATATTGATTGTGTCATCAGGGAAAAGGTTATCACGCCGTTCACGCGATAAACCCGGTGCTGCTGGTGCCACAGTTGCAATTGACTCAAGTCGATCGGGTGCTTGTTGAATAGACGCACTTCCAACAATACCGCCTGACCAACGCGTGAGAATTTCGGTCAGTTTCTGCGAAAAATCCGCTACATCCTTATACGTAACGGTTGCGCCACGTTCCTGTAACTTGTGCCAGAAGGCTTGCTGGTAACTGCGTTCGTCATCAGATTGGTCAAGCGCCCACTTGCGTAAGTATGTATCAATTTCGCTATCGCCTTCGGGCATGAGAATCGCAGTGGGTTTAACTGCTTGCATCGCCAAATCACACTCGATTTCGGTCAGAGATTTGCTGCCCATGTTTGCAGGTGTCCAACCATGAACATAGGTGATTAAGCTGATAAAGGCATCGGCTGAAGCAATTTTACGCCTCACAATATCTAGCATATCAGGGCGCAGACGTTCGTCATCTGTCAACCACGTTACGGTCATGCCTTTTTCAGTAATTTGCTGAAGTAAAATTGCGCGGACGTTCGCCAATTCGGGGCTGGTATCACTGATATAAATGGTGAAGGTCATAAAATGATTCTCTTTTCAAATGAGTCCATTGAAGAGTGTTTAAGAAAAAGTGCCGTGTTAGAATGGGTGGCTCGGCTGAATAGGCGTATAACTCAACGTCTATCCGCAAATATACCTCAAAATGGATACGACACATTGGGTACATTGATACTGATTATCGCATTAGGAAACACCTAACAACTATAGCAGATTAGCGTTATCGAAAGAGCAGACGAATGGCTGTTGAAACAATTATCGTGGGTGCAGGCGGACGTGGTCGTGAATATAGTAAGTTTGCGCTCGAATATCCGCGTGAGATGGATGTCGTAGGGATTGCTGAACCGGATGAACTGCGCCGTGATCGTCTGGTGACGGCTCATGACATTGCGCCGGATATGATTTTCAACGATTGGCAGTCCCTGCTCGAATCCGGTGAAAAGAAGTCCGCGACGATTTTGAACTGCACAATGGATCGCCAGCATTTTGAGTCGACTATCAAAATGCTTGAAGCCGGATACGATGTTCTGCTTGAAAAACCCATGTCCCCTGTTTTATATGAGAATATTAAGCTGGTGCAGCGCGCCGAGGAACTTGGGCGATTACTCCAAATTTGCCATGTTTTACGTTACAGCCCATTCTGGCAAAAACTGCGTGAAATACTTGATTCGGGTGTGTTGGGACGCATCGTCAGTGTTACCCATGCGGAAAATCTTGTTTACTGGCATATGGCTCACAGCTTTGTACGCGGTCAATGGCGTAACGAAGCAACTTCCGGCCCGATGCTGTTATCCAAATGCTGTCACGATTTTGATATTTTGTATTGGTTACTCCGCAAGAAAGTAATATCACTCAGCTCCTTTGGCTCGTTGACGCATTTTCGACCAGAAAACGCACCCGAAGGCGCACCCAAACGCTGTACCGATGGCTGCCATGCGGCGGAAAACTGCAAATACGAAGCCACAAAACTCTACGTCAGCGATGTGAATGGTTGGCCTCAAAATGCGGTGACCATAATCCCTTCAGCCGAAGCCCGTTTGCAGGAATTGAAGACTGGCTGGTATGGACGCTGTGTTTACCAATGTGATAATGATGTGGTCGATCATCAAGTGGTAAACATGGAACTCGAAGATGGCGCGACGGTCACGCTCACCATGAATGGTCAGGGCGACGAGGAATGCCGGACAATGCGTTATGACGGAACCAAAGCCACTTTATATGCCAAGTTCTCAAGCTCTGGCAACATAATCCAGATTCATCATCATCTTACGGGTCAAGTTGAAGACATCAAAGTGGTTGACCGCGACCACAGCGGGCATGGTGGAGGTGATTTTGGGATTGTTCGCAGTTTCGTGAATGCGGTCAACGGCATACCCGATGACAGCATCACAACTGCGCGGGAATCATTGGAAAGCCATTTACTGGCGTTTGCAGCCGAAGAATCGCGTCACAAGAAGACACTCATCAATATGGAAGCGTATCGTCAGCGAGTCGAACAAGAAGCCCGTAACTTTCAGTTTTAATTTCATTTGATTACCTTACCATTGGCTAAGTGCTATAAATTCGCAGCTTTTAATCGGCTCAACTGGCTAGTATAAAAGAGAAATAGCTTATGCCTAAATCAACCGTTGACCAAATCCGTGAACGCTTTGACAACAGTGTCGAGCGTTTATCCAACTCGGATACTGGCAACACTTCCCAGATTGACTCGGTATTGAGTATGACACTAATCGCCGAGGCGGCAGCTCTGGCTACACCACACGCCAAGTCCGCGCTGGATGTTGGTTGTGGAGGCGGTAACTATGTCCTCGAACTGTTGGAATATTCACCTGCTTTAGACGTGACTCTGCTTGACCTGAGTCGTCCTATGTTGGAACGGGCCAAGGAACGGGTGCAACAAGCGGGAGCAGGCGTGATTACCCTGTTACAAGGTGACATCCGCGAGACGGATATTGGGCAGGAACAGTTCGACATTATTGTGGCCTCAGCAGTGCTTCATCATTTACGTGAGGAAGCCGAGTGGGAGCTAGTTTTCGCCAAGTTATATCAAGCGCTCAAACCGGGCGGATCCTTATGGATTTACGATCTGGTCGAACAAAGTATCCCTGAATTGAATGCAACCATGCAGCGGATGCACAGTGATTTTCTGGTACGGCAGAAAGATGAAGCGCACCGCGATACGATTTTCAGTTGGGTCGAGATGGAAGACAGCCCACGTCCTTTGATGTATCAACTCGACTTGATGCGGTCGGTTGGTTTCCGAGCCGTAGATATCCTGCATAAGCACAGCCGTTTCGCAGCTTTTGGTGGGGTGAAGTAAGAAAACCGGAATAGTCTTGACCCCTCATCCTCAACCCTTCTCCCCCGTAGTAACAAGGGAGAAGGGAGCCGTTCTTTACAGAAAAATCAGTGGATTTGAACAATTTCTGCCTGCATTAGACCTTTTGACCAATGAGCGAATAGTTGGCGCGATTTTGGAGATCGGCATCAGCCGCGACTTGGATATTTGTAAAGCCAACTTGTGAGAACAGCGCTTGAATTTCCACAGATGAATAAGGTTTAAAATCATCAGTTGCGGTTGGGGTGGAGTCCCAACGTTCGCTAGGTAAGAATGTGATGGTGAGCAGGCCGTTGGGCTTGAGGACACGGTACAACTCTTTAAAAGCAGCTAGAGGATTAATCCAAAAATAGATACTGTTGATGCTAAAAACTTTATCAAAAGTGTTGTCGGCAAATGGAATGTGTATTACCTCACCGTAACGCAGATCTACAATTCCGGCCTTAACGGCTTGGACGTTGCGGCGCTTGGCCGATTTGACCATCGTTTGTGAAAAATCCACGCCTGCGATTGATCCTGTGGTGAGTATCGGGATGATTTCCTGTATGGCAAAGCCGGGGCCAAAGCCGATTTCCAGCAGCTTATCGGTTGGTTTAACACTGAGCTGTTGAATTGTCCACAGGTTTTCGGAACGATGTTGGTCAGCCATCTTGCCACCGACCCAACGGCCAATGATCCCCGATGGGCGGCGATATTGACCGTTTAGATCAAGTAGTTTTTGAAGCATGGCTGATTTCCCCCAAAGAAATTGATTCGCTTTACTGCAAATTTCGCACATTTTCCGCCGAAATGACGGGCGGAAAGCTCCCGTGTATCCGCTGAATTGACACTTTTGAACGGTGGTTTCCCCGGCTAAAACCGCTGAGTGCAGCGGATTGTTCGGGTGTATCCGCCGCGTGAAAATTGCAGTATCGGTTTTGGCGGCTGTGAGGGAGAGACCCGCCGAAAATGCAAAGGCAAATGCATTTTCACCACAGAGGCGTAGACAAAAGGCCGAGAAATGGTAGCACCACACTAAGTGGTGGACGCTTTTTGAGGGAGAAATCTGGCGTATAAAATGGTAAAAATGAACATGTTTACCAAATTACTGAACGCGTTCACCGATCATAATGGTTCAGGAAGGTCTATATTGGCGGCCCTACTTCTATGATTTGTGATGCGCTTGATTTCGTCGCTTTTCTCCACCGTTTAGTGCAGTCCTACCCGAGAAATACATCAGGTTGATAATAGAACAAAAAGCCTAATTAAGCAATTGATTTTGGGTTAGAATTTGGATTGAAAGTCATGCGAAAGAGAAACAATTAGGGTTTACTCTTAGGGAAATTTCAGTTGTGAGAATTTGGGAAATAGTACTGGTTTCGGATTTTGAATCAACATCACGCTGTTTGGATATATCCACGTCTTGTTCTAGGGCTAAAGTCGATTGTCGACAGTCTACATTTTCTTTGTTACTATTCGTTTAAAGGATAGGTTCACATGCCCGAATTGAGTATCGCCTTTCAAACCGACAAAACTCCAGCGCAGTACATCGCGCTTGCCAAACTGGTCGATCAATACGATTTCGACGCGGTGAGTGTCTACTGTGATGCGCCGTTTCATCCAAGTTATGGGCCACTGCTGTTGATGGCTCCGCACATCCGTAAAGCGCGGCTCGGCCCTGCGGCGGTTTCGCCTTCACGGATGCAGCCTGTGGACATCGCGGCGGATACGGCATTACTCGCTAGTACTGCGGCGGGTGGCGCTTATTTAGGGTTGGCACGTGGAGCATGGTTAGAAGATCACGGCGTAACTGAAGTGAACCGCCCAATTCAAGCAATCCGCGAGACGATCATGATTGTGCAAAAGCTGCTTTCCGGCGAAACAGGCGGTTATGAAGGTGAACTCTACAAAGTCGCATCGCATGTCCGCGCACCGTATCCACTGCCCGAAAAGTCGATCCCGATTATGATCGGCTCGTGGGGTAAAAAACTGTGTGCGCTGGCAGGCGAATTGGCGGATGAGGTGAAGGTTGGCGGTTCAGCTAACCCTGATGTGATAGCGGTGATGAAAAGTTATATCGCTGAAGGGGAGAAAATCGCTGGACGCAAAACCGGATCAGTGAGCGTGGTCTTGGGCGCGGTAACGGTGGTGGATGAAGACCGCGCGGCAGCACGACAAGCCGCCCGCGAAGCCGCCGTGCTGTATCTGCCGGTGGTTGCACCGCTTGATCCAACCGTGAAAGTTGAGCCGGAATTGGTCGAGCGTTTGCGCGGTCACGCTGATCGGGGTGAGGCTAAAGAAGGAGCGAAATTGATTTCTGATGATTTACTTGACCGTTTCGCCTTCTCTGGAAATGCGGCGGATTTGATCGCACAGGCCGAACGGTGTTTCGCGGCGGGCGCAGGACGCATCGAGTTTGGGACACCGCACGGGTTAACGCCCGAAATAGGGATTCGGATTATCGGCGAACAGGTGATTCCGGCGTTGAGGAAAACTACAGGTGGTTGAGTTTGTTAGAGGTGGGAATACGGTGGTATTGGGCATAGCGTTCAACAATCAAAGTAACAGGATGCTCCTTTAAGCTAGGAAAATCGATATGTTGATTTTCTATGGAGCAATACAATGAAGTTCAGACTTTTTTGGATTTGTATGGTCATAATAATGGTGATGCCTAAGCCTATTGCTGCCCAAAATGCCTCTGAGGGATGGACTACGGGTTGTGATAGCCAAGCTCAGCCAGCGATTGCCGCAACAACCAAGTTAGATTATGGGGCGGCCTGCAAAACTTATACCGCATGTAGTGCTGACGGGGGTACGGATGGTATATGCCAGATGCGGGCATTTATGATCTTGCACGACGGATGCCGCGAGGAACATTGTGAAACAGAAGCCGCACTTTATGCAGCGAGTATCACCATTTTTAGTGATCTTTACTATGTTGTGATGTGGAAAGGTGAAGAAGTCAAAACCCAACTGACAACCGCCGTAATTCAAGCGTTGAAGTCCTTTCAAGCTGGAGATTATGATCAGTCAGTAAAATCCTTTTTATCTGTTCCATCCGATATTTATTTACATCCAATGATCCCTTTGAGTGCTGGCTTGGTTTATGAAGCAGTCGGCAAATCCGATAAGGCATTGGCGCATTACAATTGGGCAGTGCAAACATCCTATTTGCAACCGCTATCCTATTATGTGCGAGGGAAGGCGCTCGCGGCCACTCAATTACATGACCATGAAAGCGCCATCGATTTCAGTTTATTAGCCCAATACACGGTAGATGATAAGGATTTAGTCTCGCTGGTCAAACCACTGATTAAAGCGCATCCGTTTCCTTCGGCGTTATTTGAAAAATGGACTACTTATCCAGTGGTCACGAAAGCTCTGTGGGGTGGCGGGGTCTATGATGAGTCACAAGCGGACTCGCGACCTGTCATGATTGCCAAATTAGATGGCGGTAAAAAATTAGCTGTGCAAAATTTGAGCCAATTGCTTAATCAACTTTACCGATATTTACCTAAAACCCTCGTGCTTAATCAACTTGAAGATCAGACTTACGGCTTCAATGTTTCTTATATGGATGATTATGGGACATGGGGCGGCTATATCAAAGTTGATTTGGCTAGTAATCCTGTTCAAGTGACCGAAGAGGATTATCAATTTGAAAGCGGTCTCACCACAGCATTCCTCGCCTCACCTGCTAATAAACCTGATCCACGATTAAGTTTTGACGGAATGATTTGTCCTCATAGCGCACTTTCACGACTTCAGGTTGGTAAAGAGGGACATGCCCTTGAAATTATGGGTATGGATGGGCCAGCTTTATTTGATGCTATTGGTGGAAAACAGATCGGAACTATTGATACATTCAGCGTTCTTGAAGGTCCCAAATGTCAAAACGACCATGCTTGGTGGAAGATAAAGTTGGACGACGGCAAAACAGGATGGGCAATTGAAAGTGAGGATACTGCTTACCAACTTTTCCCTGCGGATGACACACTGATTCCCCCATTTAAGAATGGGACTTAGTTTACCGTATTTATCTAATCAAAGGATGCATCAGAATGCCCGAACCAGCCGCTTGGCGCTATCAAAAAATTATTCGTCCGGTATTTGATATTCCCTCGCCGCACCGTATCCTCAAAGGTGGCAAGGTGCTGACCTACGTCGGTGATGAAGTCATCGAAAACGGTTTTGTGGAGATTGAAAAAGGCAAGATTAAAACGGTCGGCAAGACCAGCGACCTCGGCACGATTGAGGGCGCGGAAGTCATCGACGTGGGCGGACAGACGATTATGCCGGGGATGATTAACTCGCATGCCCATCTGGCATGGGATGGCGTGCATGATCTGGCGCGACAGTCGATGGATGACGCAGTAGAAATCAGCGCTTATAAGAGTGCGTCCAACATGCTCAAGAATTTGCGGGCAGGTGTGACGCTGGTACGTGATCTGGGTATGAACAAGACCAATTTCTTCGCCAAGCAAGCGGTCGAGCAAGGGATTTTCCCCGGCCCTCGATTGCTGATTTGCGGCGAGGCGATTATCCAAACAGGCGGGCATACCTATTGGTGCTGTCGCGAGGCCAGCGGCGCGGACGAAATGCGGCGAGCGGTGCGTGAACAGGTCAAAGGTGGCGCTGATTTGATTAAGATTATGGCCTGCCACGACACACTGGAATTCACCGACGCGGAATTGGAAGCGGTGATTGATGAAGCGCATCGCAACGGCTTGCCAATTACGGCTCATGCAACTTATAACGAGTGCATCAAGCGAGTGGCACAGTTTGGCGTGGATGTGGTTGAACACGGCGGCTCAATGGACGCGGAAACCATTCAACTGCTGCTCGACAAGAAAATCCCAATTGTGACGACTTTCGCGCCGGTGGTGATGCAAGCCAACGCTGAAGTGGCGCGTAAGTTCAATGTACCAGAGTGGAAGATCGAAGAACGTCAACGCGCGATTGCCCAACCGGATCGTTATGAGGGGCTGGTCAACGCGGCCAAAGCAGGCGTACCGATTGCCTTTGGAACGGACGCAGGCAGTCCTGTTGTCGGGCATGAGATTGTCGCACCCGAACTCAAGTTTATGGTCAAGGTTGGCGTAGTCACCGATAACTATGGGGCATTACGCAGCGCGACGATTGTGGCAGCAAAATTGAGCAAGCTCGACAAGAAAATCGGCACATTGGAAGCGGGCAAAGAAGCTGATGTCATCGTGGTGGGCGGCGATCCGATTGCGGATTTGGATGCACTGGATCATGTGCAAATGACCTTCATCGCTGGCAAGAAAATGGTCGGTGTGGGAGACTAGTTAACCCCAGCCCCTCCCCAAAGCATCAGGGAGGGAGAAAATACAACTTTGGGGTATCAGAAATGTACGTTTAGTGTGGTGCTACCCTAGAAATTGAAGGATCGAATATGTCTAATCGTGTGCAACTCATTGAGGAATATGCCCAATCATTGATGATCGGTGAAGTTGCACATGATTATAAGCATGTTGATCGCGTCAGAGGTTGGGCTTTGAAAATCGCCACCCAAGAAGGGTATCCCCATTTGGATCGGGTGGAGGCGGCTACCTTACTGCATGATATTGGGCTTTCGAGTCGTGATCGAAAACATCATGGTGAAGTAGGCGCACAACTCGCGACTGTGTTTTTACAAAACCATCAACTGTTTGACGAGGCAGCCATTAGCGAGATTGCGAACGCGATCCGCTATCACAGTTCAGTCGGCGGTGAAGGTCAATTGCTGGCTATTTTACGCGATGCCGATACGCTCGATTTGTTAGGCGCGGTTGGGTTGATGCGCGGCTTCACATCCAAATGGGACAAGCCCGATTATCCATCCGATTTGATCAAAGGCAGTACTTGGGGAATGAGCGCCGACCAATTCACCCAACGTTTTCAAAGTGGTATCGGCGTTGGTGACACGATTGTTGACCAGATCAATTTCCAGATGAGCTGCTACGACAATCTAAGTACGGCTGCTGGGCGAGAATATGGGCAGCCATTGGTGGCTTTTATGCGAACGTTCATGGACGAATTTGAGACACAAATTAATCGTGGTCAATCTAAACCCTAATCAGGATGCACAATGCGGCAGCTAAGGCTGGCATTGCGTCCGGTTGCTAACCGACAGGTAACGCTGTTTCTGCTGTACAGCTCGATTTTTCAAATCGGTTTGTTCGGCATTACCGATGTGATCCTGAATTTCTACTTTACGAGTTTGGGACATTCACCAGAAACCATCGGCGTACTGCAATCATTCCCGCGTATTGGTGGACTGCTGATCAGCATACCAGCAGGATTAATTGCCAGCCGCTTAGGTGCTTACCGCGTCATCCTGTATTCAACAGTCGGCATGGGGGTGGCGCTACTGATTCCACTGCTGTGGCCTGCCCTACCGATATTGGGACTCAGCCGATTCTTGTTAGGGATGTTTTACGGCGCACAACAGGTGGCGATTAACCCGTTCATCGGTGGACTGGTAACGCGTGATGAGCAGCCGTTTCTGTTCTCGTATCACAACATTATCACGATGGTAGCAACGGCATTAGGAAGCTTCATCGGCGGCTTTTTACCGACGCTGCTGGTGGGACTTGTGCCACAATTAAGTGTTGAAAAGGGTCTGGCAGCACAGACTCCGTTGGCTTATGCGGCAACATTGGCAGTCGGTTTGGTCGTGATGCTAACCAGTTTGTTTCCATTGACGCTGGTGAAGGACAATCGGTTTGCACAAGGTGAAACACAGACGAAAAGATTGTCATCAAGTGGAATGCCGTGGCGTTTGTTGTTGATCTTCGCGATTCCGATGTTATTTTTCGGTTTTACAGGTGGACTGACGTTTCCGTTTTATAACCTGTTTTTCCGCAGCACCTTTCATGTCGGTGATGAAGTGGTGGGAACAATATTGGGAATTGGCTGGATTGGGATGGGGGTTATTCCATTGGTCAACCCGATATTGGATAAACGTTATGGGCGAGCAGAGGCGTTGTTCATTACGCTTACGGTGGCGGCAATCGCATTTTTCGGTCTGAGCATCGCGCCAACGTTGGGTGTGAGCATTGTGGCTTATGTGATCGCTGCATCTGCGCGAAACACGATGCAGCCCTTATTCCAACCGCTGGTCATGTCATCGCTGCCTCAAGAAGCACACAATATGGCAAGCGGCATCGGGCTGGTGGTGTGGAATGTGGGTTGGTTCAGCGCAACGACGATCAGCGGGTTTTTGCAGGCCGGACACGGCTTCGGTTTCCTGATGCAAGTGGTGGCGGTAGGTGTCATGATTACGGCGGTGAGTGTCATCCTGATTTTCAGGAACAGGCCGCAGCATCAAGAGTTAGGAAGTTTGGCGGCAGAAAATTCTCTAGCGCTGCCAGAAATCAATTAGCTACAAATCATCTGAAATAGCATAAAAAAGGACAAACACATGACAGCATACGAACAGTTTGAACAGCATATCGCAGAGTTGAACGACATTCTCAACTCGATTTCGATACTCAAGTGGGATGCGCGAACCAACATGCCACAGGGGGGGGCGCTGACACGCGGCAACCAATTGGCGACGCTTTCGCGGATTGCCAACGATTATTTTGTCGGCGATAAAACAGCACGCTTATTGGATGCAGTCGAAGCCGAGATCGCAGGTGAAGATGGCGATTCGTATCGGGTGCGGGCGGTGCAGCAAACACGGCAATATTACGAACTGGTGAAGCGCATTCCAGTTGAAGTGACGACCAAGAAGGCGACACTTGCGCCCATATCCGAGCAGGTTTGGGCGGATGCCAAGCAGAACAACGACTTCGCTAGTTTTGTTCCTTATTTGCAGCAGATGCTTGATCTGAGCAAAGAGCAAGCGGACGCGGTGGGATACGAAGGGCATCCATTTGATGCGCTGGTATTTGAGTACGAACCGAGCGCGACTGCCGCTTCATTGAAGGTGTTGTTTGATGAGTTAAAGACGGGTTTGCTGCCATTGCTCAAGAAGATAGTGGCGAATGATAAACCGCTGGAAAAAGACCTTTGGCAGCGCGAATATCCGCTGGATAAACAAAAGGCCTTCGGCTTGGAGATGGCGAAGAAGATTGGCTACGATGTGCAGCGTGGACGCTTGGACATCGCGCCGCATCCATTTGAGATTTCATTCACGCGCAATGATGTGCGCATCACGACACGCTACAACCTGAATTATCTGCCGATGGCATTGTTCGGGACGCTGCATGAAACCGGACACGCGCTGTATGAACAAGGTGTTGATCCGTCATTGACACGCACGGCGTTGACCACCGACTTCTTGGGGCAGTATCCGGTAGGTGGCACAAGCTACGGCGCACATGAATCGCAGTCACGCTTGTGGGAAAACCAGATTGGTCGCAGTCGTGAATTCTGGGATGTCCATTTTGACCGCCTGCGCGAGATTTTCCCCGAGCAAATGGCCGATGCGAATCCCGATTTGATCTACCGTTCAGTCAACCGTGTACGTCCAAGTTTGATCCGTGTTGAGGCGGATGAGGTGACCTATAACCTGCACATTATGCTGCGGACGGAAATCGAGATGGGCTTGTTGGACGGTGGTTTAAAGGTCGCTGATTTGCCAGAAGTATGGAACGCCAAGATGGAAGAATACCTCGGTGTGACACCTCCCAACAACAGCAAGGGTGTGCTGCAAGATGTGCATTGGTCAGGCGGTGGATTTGGCTCGTTCCCCGGTTACACAGTAGGTAATGTGATGTCCTCGCAGTTCTTGAAAGCGGGTCGTGAACAAATCCCAACGTTAGATGCATCACTCAAGCAGGGTGATTACATGCCGCTGTTAGGCTGGTTGCAAAGCAATGTTTACAAGCATGGACGGGCTTTCAGCGCCAACGAACTGCTAGAACGCTCGACGGGCAAGACCTTACACGTTCAGCCGTATCTGGCTTATCTGGAAGCGAAATTCAGCGAATTGTATGGGTTAAGTTAGAAGACACAATAACGCAAGTCGTAACCGTCAGTCAGTGTGACGGTTACGATTCAAAGTCCATTAATCACGAAAATTTAATTTAGCAATAAATCGAGTCCAATTGCATCCACCTCAATCAAAATGAACCAGAATAAATTACAATACATTCTGAGTCTTTCGAGATTAATGAGATCGCATTTTTCGTCGGGGCATAAAAATGATATTGGATCGTTTTCGGTTAGATGGACGTGTGGCTTTGGTCACAGGTGGCACGCAAGGATTAGGGCAAACTGCGGCTATTGCGCTGGCAGAAGCGGGCGCAGATGTGGTGATTTTGGGACGATCTGATCCCAATGAAACAGGCAGCGCAATTGCCAAACTCGGTCGGCGCTGGTCAGCCATCAACCAAGATTTGATTAGTGCTTCGGTCAGTGATCTTCAGCAGAGTGTGAATCAAGTTGTTAGCGAGATGGGACGGTTGGATATTCTGGTCAATAACGCGGGAATTGTGCGGCGGACACCGGCTATTGAATACAGCGAAGCCGATTGGGACGATGTTATCCAAATCAACCTCAAAGCCGTTTTCTTCTTGGCACAGGCGGCGGGTCGGGTGATGATGAAGCAAGGCAGCGGTAAAATTATCAACATCGCCTCGCTGTTATCGTTTCAAGGCGGGATATTTATCCCTCCCTATTCCGCAGCTAAACACGGTGTGGCAGGCATTACCCAATCGCTGGCAAACGAATGGTCTAAGCACAATATCAATGTCAACGCGATTGCGCCCGGTTACTTCGACACGGCAAATACGACTGCTTTGCGGGCTGATCCGGTACGCTATCAAGCCATTCTCGACCGGATTCCAGCGGGACGTTGGGGAAAACCGGAAGATATGCAAGGGCTGGTGGTTTATTTAGCTTCGGCAGCATCGGATTACATGCACGGTGTGACCATTCCGATTGATGGCGGTTGGATGGGGCGTTAGTTATGCAGAGTCCACAAGCACGGTTACATTCAACTAACTTTCGATAAGGAACACATCATGACCCCATCTATAGAGAAATGGGCTTGTTTTGAACTGGCACTCAACGCCCAAATATCCGGTAATCCTTTTCTAGATGTGACTTTTGATGCCACGTTTACGCACGCTAGCCATTCATTAAAAGTGAGTGGCTTTTATGATGGTGACAACATTTACAGATTGCGCTTCATGCCCGATGTGGAAGGCGAATGGCATTTCGTAACACACAGCAACCTGAGCGAACTGGATAACCAGCAAGGCATATTTGTCTGTGTGCCACCTGATGCAGCGAACCACGGCCCTGTTCGTGTCATTGATACTTTACACTTTGCCTACGCCGATGGAACACCTTACCATCCGGTCGGAACAACCTGCTACGTATGGACTCATCAGGGTGACATACTCGAAGAACAAACTTTAGCGACCCTCGAAACTGCCCCCTTCAATAAGATGCGGATGTGCGTTTTCCCCAAACGCTACCGATTTAACAGCAATGAACCGCCTTGCTATCCTTTTGAGGGTGAGATCAAACGGGCATGGAATCCTGATCAGTTAGATAACTATCACGCCCAACCGCCGGATGATTTTTGGGATTTCACTCGCTTTAACCCTGAATACTTTCGCCGCTTGGAAAAGCGTGTGCTGGATTTGCAACGGTTGGGTATTGAAGCCGATTTGATCATTTTTCATCCATATGATTTCGGCGCATGGGGATTTGACCATCTGCCAGCTGAAGTGAATGACCGTTATTTGCGTTACTTGGTCGCGCGTCTGGCAGCGTTCCGTAATGTGTGGTGGTCATTTGCGAATGAATATGATTTCATGAATCAATACACGATTGAGGATTGGGATCACTTTTTCCAATTGGTGCAGAGCATTGATCCCTACAACCACCTGCGTTCCGTCCATAACTGGACAACGTTTTATGATCATCGTAAAGCGTGGGTAACACATTGCAGCGTCCAAAGTTCAGACCTGCTCAACGTCACCAAATGGCATGAGCAATATGGAAAACCCGTCGTGGTCGACGAATGTGGCTATGAAGGCAACATCAATTTGCCATGGGGTTCGCTGTCGGCAGAATTTCTGGTTGAACTATTTTGGGTGGGTTTTACCCAAGGCGGATATGTTGGACACGGGGAAACATACCTGAATGAATCCGAAACCCTCTGGTGGTCAAAAGGCGGTCAACTGCGTGGCGAGAGTGTTGCTCGAATTGCTTTTCTAAAGGCGATTATCGAAGCAACTCCGCAGCCGGGGCTATTTCCTTTGGCATCACAAGAAGAAATCCGTAAAGTCATGCTTGACGGTGTTTATAAGGGGATAGCCGCCGGTCATAATGGCGAGGATTATTTTCTCCTGTATCTGGCACGGCATCAACCCAGTTATCGCAATTTCAACTTACCAGATGGCCATTTCAAAATCGATATCATTGATACATGGAATATGACGATTACACCGTTTGCAGCATCAGCAAGTGGAAAGATAGTCGTTCAACTCCCCACGAGACCTTATTTGTGCATTCGGATACAGCGCATACCTGTACAATCGGACAGATCGGCGTAATGGATAGGCTAGCATCCGCATCCAATAGAGAGTGACTATTGGTAAACGAGAAACCAACCTAATGACTAACGAAACAACTTCTACTGTAAACAAACCCTTCGAAATTGGCATGTATTCTTTCGCTGAACTCACGCCTGACCCGATCACGGGCCATAAGTTGAGTGCGGCTGAACGTGTGCGCGATCTATTGGAAGAAATTGAACTGGCTGACCAAGTCGACTTAGATGTATTCGGGCTAGGTGAACATCACCGCGAGGATTTTGTCTCCTCAGCACCGGAAGTGATCCTCGCAGCCGCAGCAAGCCGTACCAAAAACATCAAATTGACGAGTGCGGTTACCGTGTTGAGTTCTGATGATCCGGTGCGTGTGTTCCAACGCTTCGCCAGTCTTGATCTGGTATCCGGTGGACGCGCGGAAATTATCGCGGGACGTGGTTCGTTCATCGAGTCCTTCCCGCTGTTTGGCTATGACCTGCACGACTACGATGAATTGTTCTCCGAAAAACTGGATTTGCTGCTCAAAATCCGAGAGAACACCAAGGTCACGTGGCGCAGCAATCATCGTGCGCCGATTGATAATTTAGGTGTTTATCCGCGTCCGCTGCAAGACCAGTTACCGATCTGGGTAGGCGTTGGTGGCACACCGGAGTCAGTGGTTCGGGCAGCAAGCAAAGGGCTGCCGATGGCGCTGGCGATTATCGGCGGCATGCCGGAGCAGTTCGCACCATTTGTCGAGCTTTATCGTCAGACGGCAGTTGAATACAATCATGATCCGGCTACACCACTAAGCATCAATTCACATGGCTTCATTGCGGATACCAAAAAAGAAGCGATTGATGTGTCATTTCCGGCGGTGCAGACGGTCATGAACAAGATCGGACGCGAACGGGGTTGGTCACCGATGCGGCGGGAGCAGTACGAAGCCTCGGCAACTTTGCGCGGTGCGAACTTTGTTGGCACTCCCAATGACATCATTGAGAAAATCCTGTTCCAACATTCGATCTTCAACCATCAACGGCTTCTGTTGCAACTAAGCGTCGGTACGATGCCACATGATAAGGTCATGCACGCCATTGAACTGCTAGGCACGAAGGTTGCCCCGGTGGTGCGCGAAGAGATTGCTAAACGAGTAGCAGTGCCAAATCCGCAGTAAGTTTCGCAGCCTCATCATAATTTCGATAATCGGGGACAGTGTTACAAACGCTGTCCTCTATTTTATGCCGCTGACATTTGCATCCCTGCGCCGCATGAACTATAACCGTTCGACAGTCTTGAAAATTAGTTTAATGAAGCGATAAAAATTATGGTATCTGATTCTAGCCAAGCGCTCGTACACATCGGGCGCAGTGAAAAAAATCATGCGCGGCTCGGCATGGGCGGATCATTTTACGGTTTAGATCATAGCAGCGGTCAGGGTGAGGCTGATATTTTGGCGGCGATGGAAGCTGCGCTCGATAACGGCATCACTCACTTCGACACCGCATCCGGTTACGGTAATGGTTATTCAGAGCGACTCATCGGGCGATTTATGGCAGCCGATTCCAGCCGACGTGATCGCATCTTTTTGGCCTCAAAGTTTGCCTCAGACGACATCAGCGCCCAAGCCATGATTAAGGCGATAGATGACAGTCGGTTGCGTTTACAGACCGATATGATTGACCTGTACTACATCCATTGGCCGCGCACGGGAAGAGACTTGCGCCCACTGATTGAAGGCTTGGAAACGGCACGGCAGCAAGGCAAAGTCCAAGCGATTGGTGTGAGTAATTTTTCAGTCGAGCAAATGACGCAGCTATCCGAGGTCGGGCAGATTGATGCGCATCAACTCGGCTACAATCTGCTGTGGCGTTATGATGAGCAGGATGTCATTCTCTACTGCGCCGAGCATAACATCGCAGTTGTGGTTTATAGTGCTTTGGCGCACGGCATCCTAGCAGGCAAATATCAGCGCCAACTGGACTTTATCAAAGGCGATCAACGTTGGAGCATTACGCTGTTCCGCGACACCGTATGGCCTCATGTTTATGAAGCGACGGAAACCTTTAAGGCGCTTGCCGCACGAACAGACCATCCCCTAACGCACCTCGCCATTCAATGGCTCTTGCACCAACGTGGCGTGACATCGGTGCTGGTCGGCGCGAAGAATAAAGCGCAGGCGTTGGCGAATGTTAAGGCACTTCAAGCAAAAGTTCCTGATAATGTCTTGGGTGAACTAACAATGCTCAGCAATCGCGCCCTGCACTATATCCCTGACGAGGGCAATCCTTTCGGGTATCATCCTTAGTTTGAATGTTATTTGTAATGCATTTAGAGGAGCAATAAAGTGGTTGATTCAAGTCTTCCGGATAAAACCTTTTTTCAAATTTGTGTGATTGTTGATGATCTTGAACGTTATGCCGAAAATTACCGCACGATACTGGGTTTTGATGTGCCGCATGAGGTTCAAATCACTCACCTTTTTGACCATACACAAGCGACCTATTACGGCAAACCAATGAACTCACGCGCCAAAATCGTGGCTTTTATGATGGGCAATATCGCGTTCGAGATTTTGCAGCCGATTGATGAACCGAGCGAATGGATGGATTATCTCAAGAAGCATGGCTCCGGTATTCATCATGTGGCCTTCAATGTCCCACGTACTGCTCCGGCAGCGGCCTACTTTGCTGATAAGGGCTATCAAGTGACGCAGCAGGGTTTGTTCACAGGTCGAACAGGCATGTATGCCTATTTGGACACGAATAAAGACCTTGGCGTAACCATCGAACTACTTGAACATTACAACAATGGCTCACATCCAGCATCACCACCCTTCCCGTCTGACAAAGGCATCGGAACAGATGTTGTCTGCCAAGTGGGGATGGTGGTCAATGACATTCAGAAGACTGCCGACCGCTATCGCCAAGTGTTGGATATGCCAGAGCCGAATTGGGTGCAAACACCGAGCTATGAGATTGTCGAGACGACCTTCATGGGCGAGCCTTCGGAGGCAACCGCTAAATTAGCCTTCTTCAATTTTGGACAAGCACAATTGGAGTTGATTCAACCAGACAGTTTGCCCAGCGTCTGGCGAAATTACCTGAATGAGAAAGGCGACAGTGTCCATCACATTGCCTTCCAAGTGGATACCGAGCGGGCGATTGAACACTTTGCCAAGTTTGGTATTGGTGTGGCGCAGCAAGGGCTTTATGGTGACCGCAGTGGGGTCTATACCTACATGGATAGTGAGGAAAAGTTGGGCGTGATTATCGAGTTATTGGAGAGTTTTAAAACACCGCGTTAAATCTTCTGGAAATGGGAGTGATTGAGCAAATCACTCCCCTCTGAGGTCTGGTGTTTAGCTATATAGTTTTTGGTAGACACCGGGACGTTCAAGCAGTTGATTATGTGTACCGGATTCGACAATCTGTCCATTTTCGAGGACAAAGATACGATCTGCATTCTCGATGGTACTCAGACGATGGGCAATGACAAAGGTTGTTCTGTCTTCCATGAGTCGATCAAGTGCCTGTTGAACCAGCCGTTCGCTAACCGAATCGAGCGCACTGGTCGCTTCGTCCAGAATAAGCACTCTGGGATTTTTGAGAAATGCGCGGGCAATCGTCACCCGTTGTTTCTGCCCACCTGAGAGGAAATTACCACCTTCGCCCACTTCATTCTGAAACTGTTTAGGAAACTTCATGATGAAATCATAAGCGTTGGCCGCTTTGCAGGCATCAATGACTTCGCCTATGGTGGCTTCAGGCTTACCATAACGGATGTTATCTAAAATGGTACCGCTAAAGAGGATCGGATTTTGCAGCACCATACCGACGTTGCGACGGAGTGAATTCACAGTCACATCACGCACATCATAACCATCAATCTTCACGCAGCCAGAATCCACATCATAAAAGCGCGGGATTAAGCTAACAATCGTACTCTTCCCACTGCCGCTTGGCCCAACTAAAGCGACCCGTTCACCGGGATGAACAATGAAGCTCATGTCCCGTAAAACTGGCCCCGGTTCAGTATCAGTCGCTTGCGGATAGGCGAAAGCCACCTGATCAAATTCCACGACACCCTCAACATCACTTAACACCATTGCGCCCTGACGATCCCGAATTTCCGGCTTTTCATCCATGATCTGGAAAACGCGATCCACCGCCGCCATCGAATTGGCGAAAACGAGATTGAGTTGGGCGAAGCGCTGGAGTGGTGTGTAGAGCGGTGTTAAATACATCGTCACGGCGACCAATTCACCGACGGTCAGATTGCCGCTGACGACCCGCGAACCGCCGTAAAGCAGCACAAACAGTGGCGCGATTTGCGTCAGCACACCGGTGTAGGTGATGTTCAGGCTTTGCAAATAGGCACGCCACATCGCCATTGAAAACAGATTTTGTGAGTCTTGATAGAAACTGGTCTCTTCCGATTTTTCCTGCGTGAAGGCATGGACGACGCGGTTGCCCATGATGCGTTCCTGCACATGACCGGATAACGCCGCGATTTCCTCTTGCACCCTCAAGCTAGAGCTGCGGATTTCGGTTTGGGATTTGCGGAAGAAATAAAGATACAGCGGAAAGGTGACTAGGGCCGAGATGGTCACCGAGACATCAATTTGGAGTAGAAAAAAGATAATGACAATCAGGGCGGCAAAATCCATCCACGTATCGGTAAGGGCGCTGCCGATTAAATCTTGCGCCATTTCAATGTCACCGATGAGCCGCGAGACGATATAACCGGATTTATTGCGATCAAAAAAGGAAGCCGACATGCGGAGGATGCGGTAATACAATTGGACGCGCAAATCGAACACGGCATGATAGCTGGCTCGGCTGGCGAAATAATGACGTACATAGGTGAAGGGAGTCCATAAAAACAGGAAGGCCAAAATCATACCGATGACGCTGATAAGGAGTTGGGTGAGCTTTTGGTCGTTGGTCAGTTTGGAACTCAGAAACACGTCGTCCAGTAGATAGCGGGTGATTTGGGGAACCAGCAGGGGCAGCGTAAATTTGACCACACCCCCGCTGATTGCCAGAACGAGATTCCACTTGTAGGGATTGACGTAGGATACAAACCGGAGAAAGTTGCTGAAGCGTGCGGGTTTATCCGAAAAAGTATGTTCAGTTTGGGTTGTGGATGTCATGAGTCATGTCCCAGCAGTGCGAAGACCAACATGTGCCTGCTGTGTTTTACGTATTATCCGATTATTAACCCTATTCGCAGGGGGATGCAAGCATACCATTGGAGGCCGATTAAGGAATCCATCCGATTATCATAACCTTTTAACCTTGTGGTTAGGTGGATTAAAAAATTGAATTTGTCCAAACTGTTGCGCGGTGAAGTTGAGACAACGAAATACCGAATCGACGGAGCATTCTGCGAAAAAAACGACAGAAGCGCAGCTAGTCATCCTCACCTATTTTATTATGACTTTGGTTTAACCACGCCAACCATCGCCTACCCAATCCCAACCATCCGCCAACCCGCTTAACGCTATCGCTCCCTCAAAATAGTTAGCACCAACCCCGCGAAAGAGTTACAAAATGTTCTTCCAAAATGTAACCCGTTTCAATCTCAACTATGCTACCCTTTTCATATCTTTGAGTCATTATGTCTTGGAGTATTTGTGTTAAATCTCGCTGCATTTTTCTCTATGTCTTTGTGGTTAATCCGTATTGCATTTGCCTTTTGCATTTTCAGCGGTTGGCTCCCTCCTATCCGCTTCTGCACTGCACAAATTGCACAGCGGCGGATACAGCCGAGCATTCCGCTGCACTTGTGCTATTTCAGCGGCATCAGCCGAGCCACCCACCGACACAAAATGTCAATTCAGCGGTTTCTCCCGTGCTTACCGCCAGTCATTTCGGCGGGAAATATGCAAAATCTGCAACAAATGCGAATCAATAACATCAAGCCAACTTCAACCGAACACCCTACGATCACCCTGCGTCCATCTATACCAAGCCATCGCGCACAGGTATAATCCTAACCCTTGCGTTTAATTATCCAAATTTCCAACTTGCCAACTGTGAACTTCAAACCTTCCTTTGCGACTTTCAACCTTTGCGTCTTTGCGTTGTGTCTCTTGATGACCGCCTGCGGAACAGCCCCCTCTACTCAGCAAGCTTTCCAAGCCACTGTCCCGCCAACGCAGGCCGCCAACGCACCAGTTTATACCGCCACACCGACGCTCACACCGTCCTTAACACCCACATTGACTCTGACACCAACGCTTACCCTTACACCAACCGTTACGCCGACGTTGACCAGTACACCGACACTCACGCCCTCACCAACATTGACACCCTCGCCCGTACCCACCCAACCCTTGTGGACGCTGACACCCATTCCCAAGGATAATGTGCCTGCTTTCATCAACGCACCCGCAGTTTTCCAACTCGAGCAAGGTTGGAGCTGCGAGGATTTCCCCTGTGAGGATGATCTCGATGGTTGGATGCAGCGCATTCGCGTTCCAGCAGGTTACACCTTGGAACATGTCGGCAAGCTCCCCGGTCAACCCATGCAAATCACTTACGGGCCGGATGGACGCTTATACGCCACCGTCCTCGAAAATGGCACGCGTAATGGCGCTGTTTATGTTATGGATGCGTCCGGTAAAAGCCAGCGCTACAGTGGTGATTTAGTCTCACCCTTGGGCTTGGCCTTCCAGCCCGGAACCGATGTCCTCTACGTCACCGCCCGCACCGAAATTGATAAAGGTGGTGCGTTGTATCGCATCCCATCCAATGGCGGAGAAGCCCAACCGATTATCACCGATTTGCCCTGCTGCTTCTCGCTGATTGATAATCAACCGGACGGCATCACCTTCGGGCCGGATGGCTACCTTTATATGGGTGTAGGCTCACTCACGGATCACACCGAGTCAGTCACGCCCAAGACCAAATCGTTTGCTGATATTCTTCCCAACGAAGCCTCTATCCTCCGCATCCAACCGCATACGGGCAAAGTAGAAGTCTTCGCGCAGGGTCTACGCAATCCCTATGATTTAACCTTTGACACCAACGGGCAGTTGTACGCCACCGATAACGGCCTCCTTAGTGGCCCCGGTGACCGCATTCTCGCCGTTCAAAAAGGCGCACATTATGGCTGGCCTTACTGGCGTTCGCGAGGTTGTGATGGCTGCCCCTTGTCACCTTCTAAACTGCCCATCTCGCCTGATTTCCTCACCCTGCCCGATTTCACACTGCCGCGAGGCATCACCGTTTACACAGGCAGTCAATTTCCATCGAACCTTTCTGGTAATCTGTTCGTCGCCCTCTGGAACGGCACTAAAGACGCCCAGCGCATCGTCCGAATTGATCCCAATGATCCGCAGTTAGGCCAAGAAGGTTATGCCCCTCAGCCATTCGTCACAGGTTTGATTCGGCCTGTCGATGTGGTGGTCGCACCCGATGGTTCGCTGGTCATTGCCGATTTCATTTACGGGCATATCTGGCGTGTACGCTATACAGGTTGACCATAAATCACTATTGTTCTTACCACTAACCTCCGTTGTAGGATATATAAACGGGAACAATCAGCCATAACATAACGTCATAGGCTGAGGTTCCACATTACTCGCAGCCTAGTTAGGAGGATGTTTGTAGATGATTAAACGATTTGTTGTTCTTATAAGTTTCGCCTTATTGATGATCTTCGCAGCCGCCACAGTCGAAGCCAAAGCCCCCACCACTATCGCTTATGGCGACTTGATTGAAGACGAAATCACCGCAAAGACAACTGAAATTGACTACCTTTTGACTGTCAGCAAAGGTGATATTGTCGTCCTGGATATGCGCCGCTCCAAAGACAGTGAGTTGTATTCAACAGCCATTGTCGTACAGGACCCTGATGGAAACGAAGTCGTCAACACCACCGAAGACACCAGCGCAAACAACACCGTCGCGGGTTTTACGGCAGACTCTGACGGTGATTACACGGTGATTGCAACCCGCAACAAATATTCAGATACCGTCGGCGCGTTCCAACTACGCCCAACATCCGCCAAATTACTGGAATCGGGTGACAACATCAAAGGTCTAGTGACCAATAAAACCGCCGATGTCTACTACGCACTCCCAGCTAACACGGATGCAAAAATTTCCTATACCCAAACCGCAGGCGATTATTTCCTGTACTTCCGTATTGTGGTATTGGATAGCAAGACCAGCGCCAGTTTATCGGCCTCGTCTACCGCCATTAAAGGCATGACATGGACGGTTGGCTTTACAACCGAAACCGACTACATGACTTTAGTTTCAGTTGGCGCGAATGAATACGACTTGCAGCATGACGACATCAGTAGTAAGTTCACGCTCGACGTCGAATAAGAATCAGTAAATTTTTTAGAACCGCCAACTCAGCAATGTCTGGCGGTTTTTATGCTTCTTTTTCCGCGATAATGTGCTCCATAACGCGCCCTGTCACATAACCAAAAAATGCTGCGCCCAAAAGTAATCCCAACGGCAAGCCGGGTATTATGGGTGTTAAGGTCAACCAACCGCAAATCGCACCGCCCACAGCATTCATCAGTAACCATAATACGGCTCGATCACTGACGTGTTTGAGGATCATCCATTGACCGATGCCCACCGCCAAGCCCAACACTGCCCCCGCAAACAGCGCCGCCATGTTGTAAAAAAATATGATCAGCGCCGCAGCTAGTACCAGCGCGGGTATCAATCCCAGTGCTGCACCGGCAAATGTTGAAATAATCCATTGGCGCGCGAACTTAGAGATACGAGTAGAAGCCACTGAGATATCATCCTCATCTTCGCCTTTATGCGCCAATGATGTATCCCGCAGCGCCCACCATTGTGCTGCACCTAAAACCAGTCCCGCCACCACACCGGCTCCCGCGAAACAAATCGGATTCAGGACGCCGAAATACAGCCCGAATGTCCAGCCAATCATATTGGCGATTACCCATCGCAATAAAAACCGATGTCGGAGTTCAAATAGAAACTTCTCAATCACCAACGGCATAAAACCTGCCTATTCGGTCTATAAATAAAAATATTGCTCAAATTTTACTGAGCCATCAAGCTCAATAATAAACAGTTGAACCTTAACCTCACAACAAATACGACGTATTTACCCGAGCAATTGCCACGCCAATAGATACAGACTAGGATGGAGCTTAGTTTCAGCCCTACTCACGCAGTCGAAATCTTCATCAGTTGTAATCGCACATCATCATAAAGGCAGCATCATGGCAAAAAAGATTGTCTTATTCATCCTTGGTTATTTTGCATGGATTGGCGTAATTGGTTTCGTCGGCATGAACACGCTCGATACGCTCTTTGCTGATAAAACTTCCCCATTTACCGCTACCACCGGCCCGATTGTCTTCATTATCGCTGCCTTGATTGTCTTTGGTGGGCCGATAGTGATATTCATGTTTTGGTTCTACCACACTCCAAAATGGGAAAAGGATATTCAAACAACCGGTACACTGGCACAGGCACTTGTGGTCGATGTGAAAAACACAGGCGTTTATACAGGTTCACGTTATAACGGCACACCATGGTGGCGGGTGACTCTACAAGTAAAACCCACATCTGATAGTTCATTTGAGGTTGTATTAGAAAAGTCCGCCGATCAATTTTTCATGGTACATCAGGGCAGCACCATCAACGTGAAGTATGATCCGAACAACAAAAAACATGTGGTGTTGGTCAAACCTGAAACACAGTTCGGCAACAACACGGGCTTTGCATCGCCAAGCGTTAAAACACCAACTGTGATTAATATGCAAAACGGGAACATCCCGCCAGAGTTCGCTCAGCTCATCAATAATGCGCTGCATCAGGTCGGGCAGCAAGGGAATGTTGTCGGCAATAAGCAAACATCAGGTGGCAATGTGGCCCAGCAGCTTATTGAACTTGCAACACTGCATAAGCAAGGCGAATTGACGGACACAGAGTTTGAAGCCGCCAAGAAAAAGTTGTTTTCGTAATCAGCAATAAGCTTATTGATGTCCCATGTACAGTCAAATGGTTGCCCCTTTTCAACATTAACAGAGCTTGCTATACTTTCATGTATCATGATTTACACATTTACTTTACGCGACTCACGTCAACAACAAACTTTCATCGGTGTTGATTTCAACACGAGTCTGTGGTGTTTGACTTGCTAAAGTAAACGCTTAATCCGCTCGGTTAATCAGCCCGGTGTTCCATTTCTTGCGGAACACCGGGTTTTTTGTTTTATATAAGGGTTGTTGTACCCGAGGAGATTCATTATGTTTGGGATGCTTGCTGCCGCTTTCATCATAGGTGTTGCTGTTGCTATTCCGCCGGGAGCGGTGATGATTACCGGCAGCCAAAGAGCCATCACGCGCGGCTTTTGGAGCGCGTTCGATTTTTATCTCGGTGTTTTAACAGCCGATGCTTTTTATGCTTTGCTAGTCTACTTTGGCTTATCAACGTTATTTAAGGACAGTGTAGCCTTCAAGCTCATCTTATGGATATTGGGTGGCGCGTGGTTATGCTGGTTGGGTATCGGCGCAATACGGACACGAATTGAGTTTAGTACTACTGCCGATACATCTATCAGCCCTTCACGTTGGCGTGTCATACGCGATGGTTTACTCATCACGCTGTTCAACCCGCTTACCATCGTCAGTTGGATCGCCTTAGCAGGTAATTTCTTCGAAACCCTGTGGAGACCAGAATGGCCGATCAGGGAAAGTGTAGGGCTGTTAGCAATTATTGCGATGCTCGTAGGCACACAAACATGGGCGTTGGGTGTAGCCGGTATCCTCAGTACAATCCGAAAGATGATTAGCCCACGTATACTGCATTGGGTTTCGGTTGTGAGCGGGATATTCCTGATCATTTATGGACTGAGTGGTTGGTGGTCAGCAGTGAACCTGTTACTTGCCAAACCTGTGTAATGTCAACGCGCTCAATCTCGTATGATAAGCTTGGGCGCGTTTAAACTTTAGTCCTATGAAACGTAAAAAATATTTGACAATTTACGTCTTAAGTGTCATTTTTCTACGTATATCTCCAGATTCAATAAATCACGTGCTAATATTTAGGGAATTTTTCACATACTGTTACGGTAAATTACGCATATTATAGTGATGGTAGGTTATAATTAAAGTTAAAAAATGGATTATTGTATTCCATTTTTAGAGTGGGAGTGCTGATGGAAACAGAGCGAGCAAACAATGAACGGGAGTCCAAACACATCCTTCGCCAAATCCAGGATCATCTTGGAGAGATGCACGTCAAATTGGGAGCGCTCCGAGAATCGGTCGGGATGGTAGAAGTCTTTCATCACCCATCAACCAATGCCCCTACATTGAACTATATTACACCGCGAAAAAATACGGCATGGGTTTCAGGAACTTATTTACAGCAAGGCCTTTCGCATTTATCACAATTTGAACGTTTACCGCGTGTCGAATATATAGAGGGTTTATATCCACCAGCCTTTGCCCGCACCTTGCGTGATCTTGGGCTGGAACTAGAACATGAAACACTGATAATGGTTTATAAACCGGGCGGTATTGCAGGTCATCCAACTCCCATGCTGGTTGAACGTCCGATGCCGGATGGTATTGTTGTCCGGCAGGTGACCGACCAGGAAAGTATCGGTCAATGGTGGTATGTCTGGCGGAACAGTCATTTTGATGTACTGTCATTAGGTGTCGAACCGCTGTTCGTTGGTCAAGATATGCAAGCCACTTGGACAGGCAAACAACTGGACTACATTATGTACCGGGGTGGCTTTCCTGCCGGTGTGGTACGCGTGAGTCTCCATAACGATACTGCACATATCATTGCACTCGCCATGATGAAGGAACTTCGTTCACCAGCTATGATCCAGATTTTGCAAATGGCCGCCGTAAAAGGGGCACTGGAACACGGTGCTAAACTTGTCTTTGCACCGGGTGAACAAGAGGCCGAACGCCGTATGGCGCGTGAACTCGGTTTTATGGACTTTGGTAGTATTGTATGCTATGCTGCCCCGAATGACGCTGCCAGAACAAACCACACTAACAAGGGCGATGATGGGAACAATGGCAACAACATGGAATTGTCTATACTTGCCTTCTGATGATGCCGGGGTGGTCGTACAACAATTACAGCAGTCACTGTCTAACCTCGGCTATACGCTCTATAATCCATTTGGCTTAATACCGGGCAAAGCCTACCCACGCTCGGTGCGTTTATTTGTTGCACCGAGTGTAGGCGGTTGGGTAAAGGTCATCGGTACACCGGATGAAGCTCAACTTTCACCACTTTCGCAAACCACAACGCTTATCTATACCGCATTAGATGGTGCGGGTGCTGACATTTGGGTCTATAGTAACGGTCAGGCCGTTGTGATTGAAAACGCGCTTATTCCTTACTTACGTCCGACTCTAAATGCCAGCGACCTCCACAATGCATTACATGCCACCTCCAAAATTATCCCGATGGACAAACCCGACTCAGGTTTACCCTTTGACGTGCTACCGGATAACATCAAAGCCTTAGCCGGAAAAGTGAATACCAATCAAGCGCAAAAGATGTTTAACCAGCACACTGGCAACTTGCTGAAAAAGATCGGCAAAGATGGCGATCAAGCCGATGCTGCCCGCGCCCTCATCAACAATAGCAATCCTCTTGATTGGAACAGCGTAGGTGGAACCCGGATTCGTGCCGTCATGAACTGTTTGACCCTGCCTGAAAATTGGCGCGAACCGGATTTCGACAGCCTGCGTGATGCCTATCCCTTACACGAACGCCGCCGTCGCAGCCCAAATGCCCGCATCTACCCCGGTGACGAAGATATAATGGCAAAGGTATCGGACGCACTGCTCTATACGCCCGTTTATGGAGGAGCAAGCTGATGTCGGGTGCAGACAGGCTTCGTTGGGATGAAATCTACGGTGAAATGAATAATGAGCCTTATCCACCGCCTGATCCGCTGCTCTTCGACTACAGTCCACCGATTAATGATGAAGCCGAACATCGTGCGTTGGATTTGGCCTGTGGTGTGGGACAAAACGGTCTATGGTTAGCCTCACAAGGTTATCTGGTTGATTTGTTGGATGTCAGCCGTATCGCGTTGTTACGGGCGCAGGCCGAAGCCACCAAACGCGGATTGCGTGAATTGAATCTCATTCCGGTAGACCTTGATCAGCACGAATTCCCAAGTGAGCATTATGAACTGGTGTCGGTGTTCCGTTACCTCAAACGGGATTTATTTCCGGTATTGAGGCAAACCATCCGTCCGGGTGGACGCATCCTCTACGAAACGTTTAACCGCCAATACTTGCAACTCGTACCCGGATTTAACACGGCGTATTTGCTAGAAGTCGGTGAACTCGTCGGCTACTTCGCCGATTGGACGATCCTCAGCTACGGCGAAGACTCACACCTCTCACGTATCGTCGCCGTCAAACCCGCCTGATTCTCAGCCATCCTCATACCCATTTTTACGCTCGAAAGTTTGAAAACACGAACCGATTCCGCTTTACTAAAATGAACTTTTGTTCTAAAATAAGATATTGTGAAAATTTGCGTAACACAAGTTAACCTTAGCGATTCAATTATGGAGGTTTCACGTTGTCCAAACTGATCTACTTTATGCCTATGTCGTTGGATGGTTTTATCGCGGGTGAAACCGACAGCATGGATTGGTCTGTGCCGAATGAGCAGGTATACGCTGTCATCAACGATCTACACCGCCCCATCGGTACATATCTCTATGGACGTAAGAACTACGAGACGATGACAGGTTGGGAAACGCCAGATGATATACCCGGTCAGACACAGGACATGATGGACTTCGCGCGAATCTGGCAAGCGGCAGATAAGATCGTCTATTCCAAATCGTTGAAGAGCGTCTCTACGTCAAAGACGCATCTTGAGCGAGAATTTGAACCGCAGGCGATTCGCAATCTGAAGGCTCAATTACCTCACGATATTTCAATAGCTGGTCCAAACCTGCCCGCACAAGCAATCCGTGCTGGGCTTGTCGACGAGTACCATCTGCTCGTCGTACCGTTTATGCTTGGCAGAGGCAAACGGATCTTGCCCGACAACGTTAGCATAAATCTATCTCTCTTGGATGAGCGCCGTCTTGATAACGGATGGGTCTATCTTCGCTATGCACGTAAGTTGGATGGCAACAGCGAATAGTAGCTATAATCGCTCATCTCTCTATGTGCTTGACGTTGTGTCTCCCTTGAAATAGCGTTTGCATCCCTGTATTGCAACGACAGCAGCGGCAGACCACTTGTGGGGCGGCGGAACACTCACCTAATTCCGCTGCAATAGTGTCATTTCAGCAGATATATCCGAGCTACCCGCCGACTCAAATTGAACATTCGGCGCTTGGCTCCCTCAATTCCGCCGTGCAATTCGGCGGATAAAATGCAAATTATGCAAAAACTGCAAACTTTTTTGCATAATTCGCTGCAAAAATTCGTAACAGAGGCTATTTTACTTCTAACGTTCCCACCTGAATGAGATTGGACGCAATGGGCGTTCCCATACGATCCACCGCACTGAGCCATATATGAACAGTCGTTTGGATTCCCACACTAACCTTATATAACCCTTTGGGCGCATCCGGCGGAATAGTCATCAGACATTCGTCAAAGTAAACCGTTTCGCCGTTTGACCATTTGCTAAACGGATAAGTATCTTGGCGCGGAAAACCTGCGCAACTATAGACCTTACTACTTTCACTATTCACCAATACATAGACACGGATATAAGCATCTGGCGGAATATTGCGTGCCAACCAATTGACCGACGGTACATAATAAACAGGCTGTGATTGAACCGTAATGCTCGATGGTGAATTGAACTTAAGAATCTGCAAACCGTCGCCAATCACGCCCATATTGACCGGACACGACGACGCTACTTCAAGTGTGTCATTGATTGCGCCAAGATTGAGCGATGTGCCAACGGGTTCCGTTGAAGCCAAACTGCCAGTAGACGTAGATTTTACCCACTGCACATCCACTTGAATTGGCGGTGTTCGGTTAGCAATGCAATTTGGAATCTGATTATGCAGAACTATAACCTTGTCGGGCTGCCAGCGTGGTGTGGGATAAAGACCGCGAACCGGAATCGTCCGACAGGACGTGTGTTGTGTGCCGCTCGATAAATGGGTCTGAAGCAGATAGTTTTCACTCATCACTTGGTTGGTGCGAACATACAGGTCGATGTCGATTAAGCCATCAACGGGGTGAGGTTGAATCTGATACCCCAAAACCTGTGGAAGCTCGGCAGATTGGGATGTCGCGATGGGGGTTATGCCTGTTAAAGCATCATATTGCACTTGAGATAAAATCGCGCTGTTACGCATTTGGCTCATGTTAAGCGGGATGGTCAGGCCAGCTAAAGCAACGATAAGCCAACAAGCGGCTACACTTGCACCCACAACCAAACCGGCAGAAGGCCTCTTTGGTATTGTAATTGCTGAAAATCCGGCCGCGCAGATCAACGCCAAAGCCGGCAGCGTAGGGGCATAATAGCGAACGGGCGAGATAATAAGCATGGTGTTGACGAAATCAGGTGTGCCATTATTTAAAATACTGCGAAAAATCACCAACCCCATCATCAACAAGGCATAAACAACCAGTAGCACAAACGACAGGATGAAGATTTTATTGCGACTGCGAAGCGCTTGAAAGATGCCGTAAACACTCGCGAGAATACCCAATACCAACAAACCGCTGTAAAAAATCAGCAAAAGACTAGGTGGCTGCAAATTTCTAATCGGATTTAAGTAATCGCTAAAGGTGTCTTGAAGCGTTGAAACCGTCATATTGACCACATGACGCGGCGGTAAATTTTGTAGAGTCGTGCCGACAATCTTATCCAAACCCCGATAGCGTCCCAATGGACTGCCATATTGCGTGATATTAAATAGCATCACCCCAACAACTGCGAAGATTAGAAACACGACAAATCCCAGAGCAACCTGCTTTTGGCGACGGGAAGTTCGTTGGCGTGCCATCTGGATGAGCACACCTATGATGAGTAGCACACTGATGCCCAACATCAACCAACCGCTAATTTTGGCGAGGAGCGCCAGCACAGCCAGCAGCAGCAATCCCACTAAATTAGCAGCTAATGATCCACGTTGATGAATCAGCCGCGCACACAACCATAAATGAACTGCACCCAACGCCAAAATGAGATTATCGTTGTTGATTTCGCTGGCAACGATAACTGAGGTGGGTTCAAAGGCCATTAAAGCCGCACCGAGCAGCGCAATAAATGGCTTCTGTGGAAATAAAATTCGCCCCGCCAGATACGTAAAAACGACTGCAAGCAAACTTGTTGCCAAGCTGAATAGCCGTAAGGTATAGCCTAAGGCAACCGCACCATGCAGCGGATTATCATAAGCAGTTGTTGTGACAAGTGAAGTGAGGTTGGTATTGTAACCATCACAGACAGCAAGTGGATTAACCCCGGCAGGAACCGCTTGATTATCATCCATCGCCGCGACGAAGGGCAGCAGCATGAAATAAATAAGGGGTGGTTGGCTGTTGTTCTTAGTATCAGGTGCGGCATCATCCGCTAATACCGGTAGCTTGCCTTCATCACGTAAGGTACGTACCACCCGCAGAAAATCGGCCTCGTGATACTGCCACAAGGGCTGTTCTGTCACATAGAACACGCCTAAAAACAACTTAATCACAAGAATGATGACGAGTAGTTGATACGGAGTAATTTTACGAATTGCTTGGTTCAAGGGCGTAATTATTCAGCGCTAGCCATCGGATATGACGCAAACTTAATGTGGATTATGATAGGTGGCACGTGGTCAATGTGCTAGGGCTGGCTGCAAACCTGTGTAAAGATTGTACGGAATTTGTTTGTGGATAAGCGGAATTATAGTACTACTGGGCTAAACTCTTCTCCTAAGTCACCTGATATGCTTTTCCTCAAGGCTTGTGAACCTCAAATGTTGACTATACTCAAAGAAGATTCACACCGTAACTTTTTACAGGGTTAAGCGGTAAATGTCTTAGTAGACGAAATTGACATGGCCTTTAGCCAATCTCAACACTAAAGCGCGTTCGGAGGATTTCATGAGGGCGTATACTCACCGTTTCATTTCTTTCAGCATCCAATGTGCCGTTATTATCTTATTGGCATTTGGTTTGTCGTTTTCAGCAGGTCGCTCGTTAGCACAAGATGTTGCTACCGATACACCCATTCCATCCGATACGGCAACGGTTACCCCGACCGATGTTCCCACCGAACTGCCTACCGTCGTCCCCACGGATGTACCCACCGAGCAGCCAACGAATGTGCCGACTGAGGTTGTAACGGATGTGCCAACAGAAGCCACAACCGAACAACCGACAGCCGCACCCACCGATGCCACCGTCACGGCTGAGGCTACGGATGCCAATGTCACATCTGAACCTACCGAAGCGGTTACCCAGCCACCTGCCACGCCTGACACATCGAACATCTTCACCGAAGATTTTCAGGATGGTGAAACCACCGGTTGGTTACTCACTGCTGGTTGGACAATAGTCGATGATGCTGGTAATTTGGTGTTAACGGCTAATACGCCTAATGAAATCGCAACGCTGACCGCGACGACAT
The DNA here is from genome assembly GCA_038251275.1 of Aggregatilineales bacterium. Lineage (GTDB taxonomy): Bacteria > Chloroflexota > Anaerolineae > Aggregatilineales > Phototrophicaceae > CFX2. The sequence continues at coordinate 73,240 of JBBSBM010000011.1, read as the reverse complement.
GGTCATACTTTACGCTGTCGTTCCGTGTGCGTGGATCTATCCAAATGACGATGTCCTCCGGAGGCAGCAATTATCAAGTGACTGTAGCTGCCGACGGCGCAGCATCTTTGTACAAAGACGGTGTACTCCTTGCACAAGCAGCCGGTGAAATCCCAACCGACGCGACTGTCGAACCCGGCACAAACTGGCATACAGTAAGCCTTTTGGCTCCCGGCAATTTGCTGGCAATCAAAGTCGACAACTTCACTCCTATCAGCACCAGCGACCCGACTTTGGTTGGCATGGGGCCAATCATGTTGAGTACGACTGCTGATAACACCAGCAGTGTGGCATTTGACGATTTGAGCATCCAACGACTGGATGCCCCGCCACCTGTACCGACCGCTATACCCACCGTATCCGGTGTTGTTCCTATCCCACCGCCCATGAATGTCACGGCTGAACCTACCGTTGATGTGACAACAGAAGCCACGGTGGAAGCTACAGTTGAGGCGACATCTGAAGCCACAGTTGAGGCAACAACCGAAGCGACCGCGGAGGCCACAGCCGAAGCAACCGTTGAAGCCACCGCAGAGGCGACTATCGAAGCAACTGCCGAAGCCACAGTTGAACCACTCAGCTTAAGCGAAGTGGGACGTAACAAGCTGCCTCCCGCCTTGGTCAATATACTGGACACTTATCTCGCAGGCGATACGGCTGGTGCACAAGCAGCAGCAGCCGATTATTTCATCACCATTGATAATCAACAACGCATCAGCCTCACCGTATGGACGACTGATGAGCAAGCAGCAGCCAAGGTCGCGGGTGATATCACAGCATCCGGTGACATCATTACCGAAGCCTTCAGTATCCGTTTACAGGCATCTGTGACACTCGATGGCTTACTGGCACTGGCTAATGCACCGGAAGTCACCTTGCTTGAAGTGCAGCCCAAGGCCGTTTCGACCAGCGATATGGAAGCCATTGCCCCTACCGGATTCGGTACAGGCTCCGAAATCAGCGAAGGTGTGGATACGACCGGCGCAACCGCATGGCAAAGTGCGGGTATTAAAGGGGCAGGTGTTGGCATTGCAGTCATTGACACCGGCTTTGGCTTTGGCGTAACCGTAGCAGGCGAATACGCTTGTTTAAATTCCCCACCCACAGTACTCAATCAGGGCGCAACTGGCAGCGATACCGTTCATGGTCTTTATATGGTGCAAGTCTTGTGTGACATGGCTCCAGCATCAAAAGTCTACATGTATAAAGCTGTTGACGCATCCACACTCAAGGACGCAATTACGGCAGCTAAGAATAATACAGCCGTTAAAGTCATCGTAATCGCGATGGATCTCGGTGCTTCAGTCACTCCCGGTGATGGTACGGACGGTGGCGTGACCTATGGTCTTAACGGTCTTTACACCACCATATCTGCTGCACGCGCAGCTGGCAAGATTGTCATCGCCAGTGCTGGCAACAATACCGGTCGCTACGTCACCCTGAATTACACCAATATCACGACAACAGTTCCGATGACTGTATTTGCGGGTGATACCATTCACGTCAGTTGGAATGACTGGGCAAGCTCAAGTCAAAATCTCATTTTGTCGATTGCCGGTACGGGCATTACTGCAATCAATTTTAGTGTCGGTGGCCCCGCAGCTCCAACGCCGCGCGGTGGTGCGCCCCGTGCCACAACAACAATACCGGCTGGAAATTGTCCCGCACCAACGGGTTGTAACATCAACCTGAGTATAAGCGGCGGATCAGCCGCCCTTATTGTCCAAGTACAAGTAGCGGGCGAAGGTACACTAAATGCTGGGGGCGTGACTGGCGCGTCAGTGGCCTCTACAGCAGGTAATCTAGCCCGTCCAGCAGACTCACCAGATGTGATCGCTGTTGGTGCGGTTTGTAATAACAGTGATGTTTTGCAGGTACCCGGCAATCTTAATGCTTTGCCTGTGGGTACGATTAGACTCAAGCGCGATACGTTTAGTTCTCAAGGTCCAATTTTCGGAACGCTCGGCGCACTGCCCAGTACCAGTGCTTCTTACACGCGCGATCAAGTAAAACCGGATTTGATGGGTATTTCGCATGTGAGCGTGTATGGCAATACCGTCAATCTTCAAAATCCCTCCACTTGCGCTGATCAAACCTCCGGCTTTAATGGTACTTCAGCGGCAGCCGCTAATGTAGCCGGTATGGCAGCGTTACTGCTCTCAACCAACAAGACCAACACCAGTATGGCTAAGTTTAACGTTAATGACACAACCAGTGTGGTAGTGGACGAGGTACAAAATTACCTCCAAACCCATACCATTGACGATACGACCACTGCTGGCACGATGGTGGGCTATGATATGCTCTATGGTGCAGGATTGACCATTCTTGGCAGTCCCACCTACAATTTAAACCTCGTTACGACCCCTACAACCCTAGCCAACCAACTTCCTGCAAGTTGCGCTGCCACAACACCGTTGTATGTTGGTTTAGCCAACGCCGGAAGTGCACAGGATGGTACAATCACTAATCCTTTTGTCAGCATTAGTGAAGCGATGTCGAAAGCAACTTCTGCTCAGTGTATTGTTGTATTACCGGGCGAATATGTTGCGCCGGTTGCGGCAAGCGCATCCATCAATGCTGCAGGTGTACTGTCTTATGAATCAGCAACATCCTTTCCTGCGACACCCTCATCGTTGTGGTCCGTTTTTATTCCACCCATTTCGATTGCTTCCAATGACATCATCGTGGATGGATTTACGGCACAAACTTCTGCAACCCTCAATTACCCGAGCGGCACGAGCATACTACACAATCCACCACTGTATATCAACGCGGCTGACAATGCTGTCGTCCAAAATAACAGTTTCACCGGTTACAGTGCACCCGGTAGCCTGAGTACTAGCATTGGCACGCAAATCAAAGGCAACGCTTTTACTGCCTTCAACATTCCTACCACGACCTCAAACACCATCATCAGTCCTGTATTTAGTACAGCAGTGCTGACCATTACCAATTCCCTATCTATTGGATTGGCAAATAACAACTTTACAAGCAACGTCATTGGCACGACCAACGGTACAGTTAATCCGTGGCAACCAGCGCTTGTCGGTATTCGTAATTCGGGTGTCGATGTATTCAACAACCGGTTTACCCTGAATACTGCTTCTGCCCTAGTTGGTATTGATTCGTGGCAAGGAACTCCGGGGACAGGCGTTAGACAAGCCGCAGAAATCCGCGTATTTGGGAACTTATTTAATACCAATACCATCAACGGCCCGCTTGTTCATCTCTTTGCTTCTCAGAACATGCGTTTCGTCAACAACACCGTCGTCAATAATTTAATGAATGGCACCAGCAACTATGATGGCTTCTTCATGTATGGTGTTAGTGACTCGGTTTTCGGGAATATGGGCGGTTCAGCAGTTGAGATCCACAACAATTTGTTTTACAACAATGGGGCAGTAAATAAAGGATTGCTGGATACCGTCAACCAAAACGCTTTTGAAAACGTCGGTTGCGGTTCAATAGCCGTTCCGGGTGGTGGCGTACCATTACGCAACAACTGGTTTAGCCCGACTATTGGTCCATCACTTTCGAGTGGTGCGTGTACAGATTCTGACGCCACCGATAACACTGGCAAAATTCAAAACACAATTACAGAAGCCATCACCGCAGCATCGTTCTTCGGTGCAGTCACAGACCCGGTTGATCCTTACCGTTTACGCCCGACTGATCCCAGCATCACCAATCTCAAAAGTGGCATCAACACTGGTGACAATCAAGCCCTGATTGATATGTTTGGTGATCCTGCCTATTTGTCACAGTTTGATTTGCGTGGCGCGGGACGTGTTGTGGTTGGTGGCAACCCCAATTCAGCTTACAACACTCTCTTAGCAGTCGATATTGGTGCATATGAACTCGGAACGCCGAGCGCTCCTACGGCTGATGCAGTTACCAAGACCATTGCTGAAGATTCAGCGACCTCTGTCATTTTCACATTGACGGCAACGGGCGGTTATACGCAGGTCTTCACCATCACCAGCCAACCCAGTGAATATGATACCGATCCAACCAATGCTTGTGGTGGTCAACCAGTACTCTTCACCGCTCCAAAAACCGTCACTTACTGCCCACCAGCCAACTTCCATACCCAGTATGGTGCAGGCAATACAAATGTTCCGTTAACCATTGGCTTCAGTGTGGAAGACCCGATCTTCAAACCGGGTCAGATTAGCACCAACGATATCAGCTTGACCATTACTCCTGTGAATGATGGCACACCCGTTGTTCCCACGATCAATGTGCTGTCAGACTACTTCACGCCAATCGCGCAACAATTATCACCTGCCTACCAGCTCAGCAATTTCACGCTGACGGGTACGGTTCCAAGTGTCGATTATCCATTTACTTATGCCTATGGTTCACAAACAGGCACAGATAACGCTAACCTATTGCAAGCAAGCCCAAGTGATCCTACCACTGTGGCAGTGCTGCAAGCAGCGTTCACGGCAGCCAATACTAACGGTGGTAGACTACTGCTGAACCCGGTAGCAGGACAACAGGGTTACTTCTCGTTTACCTACACGGTTACTGACCGCGATGGTAATCAAGGCACAGGTAATGCCACAATTGTCATTCTGCCGACATTGGCTAAAGAAGGCATTTATGATGATGCCAGCTTTAATTTTGGCTACAATGGCACAGGTTGGGCACCCTCATTTGTGACAGGTGCGTACAACAACACACTTCATGCAAGCAGCGCGATTAGTGACTCGATAGAATTTCCATTCACTGGCTCGACTGTGCGCTTTAATATGCGTGGTACTAACAACGCCAGCAGCACGCTCAAATTGGCCTTCAAGACCAATATTGGGGGCGGGGGCGTAAACTACAATAACTATTCGGCGACCAAAACAGCTATCGACAACTACTACATGAGCATCAGTGACACGACGAGATTTATCTGTACGGATAGTCTCAACGGCACAAACCCGACTTCAAGTCCAATAGTTCCGCCTACAGATCCAACCGGAAGTGATGTCAGCAACTACAGCGCAACTGGCGCAGCTTACACCATCATTTGTTCTGGCTTCCCGACCGGTCAAGTTCATTCCATACGACTGACCAACAACCTTGCCGCGGCAATGACATTGGACGGTGCTGAAGTCAGTGCCGGTATCATGACAGCAGGCAAGACCTATCAGGAAACCAGCGCCAATTTGAACTACGTCAGCGGATGGTCAAAAGCTACCAATGCCTCAATGTTAGGCGGAGGATGGGCCTACACCAATGTGTCAGACGCAACATTTACCTTCAATATTGATAGCAGCGTTGGGCGTATCATTTTCTACCGGGCAACCTACGCGGCTGCTTCTGGCTTGTATGGCTCAATGAAAGTCTTCCTTGATGGCAACCTCTCGACACCGATTGCCACCATCAGTAACACCAACGCCACAACCGGCTTCCTATTTGGTCAACCTTATCTGCTAACGATTGCTTCTCCGGGTAATCACACTATCACGGTTAAAAATGTCGGCACAAAATACAGCGACATTGACCAAATTGCTACACTGCCGGTTGCTCAAACATTAGGTACTGGCACATATCAAGAGTCTTATCCTGATTTGACCTACTCCGGTGTGTGGACAACCGGTGCAAATGCATCCATGCTCGGCGGTGGATGGGCCTATACCAACGATGCAAACGCCAGTGTCACGTTCAAGATTGACAGCTCGGTATCACGTATCATCGTTTACCGCACCACCTATCTTGCGGGTGTATATGGCTCGATGAATGTCTATCTCGATGGCAACCTGACAACGCCAATTGCAACGATAAGTAACACCAACACTACGTCGGGATTGCTCTATCAACAGCCCCTCCTGTTCACCATCGCTACACCCGGCAGCCATACGGTTACGCTCAAGAACGTAGGCGCGACTTACAGCAATATTGATCAGATTTCACTGCTTGGGGCAACACAAAGGTTAACACAGGGTGTATATCAGGAAACGGATGCGAATCTGACTTATAGTGGTCTATGGAATCCTGTAACCAACGCCTCAATGCTTGGTGGTGGGTGGAGCTACACTAACGATCCAAACGCCAGCGTCAGTTTCAAGATCGACAGTACTGTATCACGCATCATCGTCTACCGCGTGACTTATATCGCCGGTGTCTACGGTACGATGAATGTGTATCTTGACGGTGATCTGACGACACCCATCGCGACCATCAATAACACCAACACCACATCAGGTCTACTTTATCAACAACCGTTCTTGATCAGTATTCCTGTAACAGGAAATCACACCGTCACTCTCAAAAATGTTGGCTCAACCTATACCGACATTGACCAGATTAGCCTGTTGGGTCCCGCTGATAATCTGGCTCCGGGCACCTATCAGGAAACCGATTTCAACTTAACCTACAGTGGTAACTGGCTGCCGCAAACCCTTTCGACTGCGCTCGGTGGTTCACGTAACTATACCAATCAGAATGGGGCTACTGTCAGCTTCAAGATCGATAACACTGTCTCGCGTGTAATCATCTATCGCTCGACCTATATCGCGGGTGTCTATGGTTCGATGAAGGTCTACCTTGATACTGATCTAACCAATGAGATTGCCACCATCAACAACACCAGTTCAACTTTCCTACTCGGTCAGCCGTTCTTGATTAACATTGGTTCTCTGGGCAATCACACAATCACCCTCAAGAACGTCGGAGCAACTTACAGCGACATCGACCAGATCACCCTGCTCACCAGTTCAACCAAGTTATCAGCAGGTACGACCGGAAATACCTATCAGGAGAATTACACCGATTTAACTTACACAGGTACATGGTCATCCCAAGCACTTACCTCAGCACTTGGTGGTTCACGTAAGTACACCAACCAGCTTAACGCCAGCGTCAGCTTTGACATCGACAATACCGTGTCACGTGTGATCATTTATCGCACCACCTATCCGGGTGGTCTCTATGGCCCGATGCAGGTGCTAATTGATGGTTCGCCTGCGCCTGAATCGCCCATCATTAACACTAATACCACGACTGGCTTCTTATTCGGGCAACCCTTTGTAGTTTCGATTGCATCACCGGGTAATCACACGATTACGCTCAAGAACACCAATACCAACGCGTCGTATGTCGACTTGGATCAAATTACGGTATTACCAGTACCGGCTACGCTGGCCGTTGGCACCTATCAAGACACTGATGTGAACCTGACCTACAACGGTACATGGACAAAGCAGATCATTTCATCAGCACTTGGTGGTTCGCGCACCTATACCAACCAAGATCAGGCCAATGTCACCTTCAAGATTGATGGCTCGGTCGGTCGTATGGTCATCTATCGTACAACCTATCCCGGTACTCTGTATGGGCCAATGGAAGTGCTAATTGATGGCTCGCCTGCACCTGAGTCGCCCATCATTAACACCAACACTACGACTGGCTTCCTGTTTGGACAACCGTTCTTGGTCACGATTGCCTCACCGGGCACGCACACCATCGTCCTCAGGAATAGCGGCGCAACCTACAGTGATCTTGACCAAATCACACTGTTGCCAGTAGCATCTGCCTTAGCTGTCGGTACATATCAAGAAACAGATTTGAACCTGACCTACAACGGTGCATGGGCATCGCAGACTATTTCATCAGCACTCGGTGGCTCACGGATCTATACTAACCAAGATCAGGCCAATGTCACCTTCAAGATTGATGGCTCGGTCGGTCGTATGGTTATCTATCGCACCACCTACCCCGGTACATTGTATGGGCCAATGGAAGTGCTAATTGATGGCTCGCCTGCATCTGAATCCCCCATCATCAATACCAACACATCGACGGGTTTCTTGTTTGGACAACCCTTCTTGGTCACGATTGCCTCTCCCGGTACGCATACCATCGTCCTCAGGAATAGCGGCACAACCTACAGTGATCTTGACCAAATCACACTGTTGCCACCTGCCGTAACATTGACCCCCGGCATATATCAGGATACCGACACCAATCTGACCTATACGGGGATCTGGACAACACAGACGATTACATCAGCATTGGGCGGTTCGCGTACCTACACCAATCAGAATGGGGCGGCTGTCAAGTTTGATATTGATAGCACCGTTACTCGCATGGTGATTTACCGCTCGACCTATCTAGCAAGTGTCTATGGAACGATGAACGTCTATATAGATACAAATCCAACCCCAATTGCGGTAATCAGTAACACCAGCACCACATTCCTTTTTGGTCAACCGTTCTTCGTCAATATACCGGGATCACCGAGTACACACACTATCACTATCAAGAACACTGCGGCGACCTATATTGATATTGACCAGATTACACTGTTGACCGACGCACCTAAGCTGACGACTGCAGGGTTATATGAAGAAAGTGATCCGGCATTTAACTTTACAGGAGCATGGACAAGTGTTAAAGGCAGTGGCCCATCCAGTGGCGCGGCTTATTACACCTATGCTCAAAACGCAACTATCAGCTTTACCATAACGGGTGGTGCATCCGGTTCTGCATTCGCAATCTACCGCACACTCGTGCCGGGTGCAGGGACGTTTACCGTCAGTATTGATGGCGGCGCAGCCCAAAGCTTCAGCGACAACTTCACAAGTGTCCTCTGGCAGCAGCCTCTGGAGTTCACAGTGTCTTCTGGTGATCATACGGTTGTTATTACCAAGACATCAACCTCAGCTAGCTTTATCTACTTTGATGCCATTCGCTTCATCGATCCTGCTGCACCTTTGACTGTTGGGCAGTATCAGAACACCTACTCCGGACTGCATTATACGGGTGCTTGGAGTGTAAGTGGTGCATCCACAACCACAACCACAGGTGGCAATACATTGAAATTCAAGTTCACAGGTAATGGCTTCGGCTTCGTGACGTTGAACCCGAATATCAATGGAACAATGAGTGTGAGCTGCATCATTTCGGGTGGTTCAAACGTCTGTGCAAATCCCACATCAACACCGGCAAATGGCGGTTATGCTTTCTATAATCTCAAGCAAGGTACATACGATGTAACCATAACCTATACTGGTAGTGGTGGTTTGTTCATTGACCGCGTGTTCGTCCTTGACACGCCAACGACCATTTTGCAACCCGGCACCTACGAGGATAGCAATCCGGGCATCGTCTACAGCCCCAGCGATTCGTGGACGACTCTCAGTTCGACTGCCTACTCCGGTGGTACATCGCGTTTGACATCACAAAAAGGCGCGGTTATGCAGGTACGGTTCAACGGCAATTCGATTACCCTGTATCAGTTGGCTTATGGAGGCGGTACACCGAACCTCAATCTATGTGTGTTCTTGACCGATGCAGCCGGCAACCCAACTTCGGTATGCACCACTTATAGTCAGAACACAACGACCACCAATTTTATCGCTCCTGTTGCCTTCTACGGTTTTGGCACTGGAACGCACGAAGTCGTCATCGAAAACCGCACGCAGGGGTTACAGTTCGCTGTTGATAAGATCTTAGTGAACTAAACCCGAAGCCATTCACTGTAGTATATTAAGGGCGGACACACTATCCGCCCTTAATTATTCCCGCGAATCGAGAATCTAATGAAATTTTCCTCACGACAAATTAGTATTGTCATCCTATTATTTTGTGGAACGCTAACCGCCTGTTCAGGAACACCTGTTGAGGATGAACCACTCCCAACCTTGGCACAATTGCCAACCCTTACGCCTGTTGTCAATTCGATCACAACGGTCACAGAAGTTCCTAACACACCGCTTGTACCTAAAGATACTGCACCCGCAGCACCTAGCGAGATCACACCCAATCCCATAGTTTTGCCGGGTTCGCTTTCCCCCACAGAGACCGCGACATCCGTCAATGACCTTGGGCTGGATACTTTCCCTGAGATTTTAGAGGTTGGAACGCAAGTCACCTTAAAAGGGACATTGACATCCGCAGACACCGAGAGTGGCGTTGCTATATTGACCAATGACAAAGGACAAACGGTCAATCTACTCGTTGATCCATTCACAGCCATGACAGCTAATAATCAGGTTGTACAAATTACGGGTACGGTTGAAACACAAACAGGAAATGCAGCAAATGCTGTCCGTGTGTCCGAGATCAGTATGATTAATGGAGCATCTGCACTAGCAACGGCAACCGATATGCCTATACCGGGTGTGCCGACCGCTAAACCCTAGCCCATCCAAAAGCTGATTGAGCATCACATCATCCTCTTCTGCCGGAAACCGCTACCTGTTGTTAAGGGTTGCGGTTTCCTCAGCCATACGGCAGAATACACTTTAATTTTACGGTCTAGTAGACAATCTTTGATGTGAGTCAGTGCTTAACCTATCCAAAATACGAATCAACCTACGCCTTCAGTATTTCGCCATTCAATACCCAATTCGTTGCGTGAATTGGCCTCGGTATACAATTTGATTTACTTCTCATTCAATAATGGTAATCGCCTATGAACCGAATTCCTGTCGCTGAACCCGTCCTAAACGGCAATGAAAAAAAGTATGTTAATGATTGCATCGATACAGGCTGGATTTCTGGCAGCGGAAAATATGTCACCGGGCTTGAGGAACAGTTTGCCGCCTATTGCAATGCCCGCTATGCGATTGCTGTTTTTAACGGTACCGTTGCGCTGCATGTGGCACTGCTTGGCCTAAAAATTGGTGCAGGTGATGAAGTCATCGTCCCCGATTTGACCTACATCGCGTCTGCCAATACCGTCGCTTATTGCGGTGCAACACCTGTCTTGGTCGATGTTGATCCGTACACATGGACGCTCGATATTGAAGATGTGCAGCGCAAAATCACACCGCGCACCAAAGCCATTATGCCAGTGCATATTTACGGGCATCCGTCCGAAATGGGGCCATTGGTTGCACTGGCAAAAGAACATAACATCGCCATTCTGGAAGATGCCGCCGAAGCGCACGGCGCAGAATATAAAGGGCAGCGCGTGGGTGGCATCGGTGAAGTCTCGGCCTTCAGCTTTTTTGGCAACAAAATCATCACTTCAGGCGAGGGTGGCATTATTGTCACCAATGACGAAGCCCTCATGCAAGACATCCGCATCCTCAAAGGACAAGGGATGGATCCTAAGCGTCGCTATTGGTTCCCAATTGTCGGCTACAACTACCGCATGACTAATTTGCAAGCCGCCATTGCACTTGCCCAGCTTGAGCGTATCGACTGGTTTGTGGGTCGCCGTTTAGAAGTGGCACAGTGGTATACCGAGGAACTCAAAGGCAGCCCCTTTACCTTGGCACCAGAGGCCGAGTGGGCAAAAAATGTCTACTGGCTCTACAGTGTTCTCGTCCCCGAAAATATTGACCGTGACCGCTTTATGATGGATATGGACGCACAGAACATTGAGACACGTCCGTTCTTCTATCCGATGCACGTCTTACCGCCTTATCATGATCCAGAAGGCGATGCCAAGTTCCCGGTATCCACAGCGATTGGGGCGCGTGGCGTGAACTTACCTTCGTCCGCCAAGATCACGCGTGCTGATGTCAAACGCATTGCTGAATCGATGTTTAAGTCGCTTGAGATGCAGCAGGGGAAATAATTCGTGAAGGCGCTGGTTGTTCGTTCGCTGACTCCCGTTGATGCGCCCTTGTTCAGTGCCATGCTGCTTGCACAACCCGCAGACTATATCCAGTATTTCCGTCCGTTTGATTTCGATGCGGAAACCGTCAGACATTTACTAGCTGCTGCACGCAACGATGTCTACATGGGCTTTTTTGTAGAGGACGAATTAGCAGGTTTTTTTATGCTGCGCGGTTGGGACAGTGGTTATGCTATTCCGGCTTATGGCGTAACCATCGCACAGAACTTTGCAGGTATAGGCTTAGCAACTCTTTCCCTTGATACCAGCAAAACCATGTGCCGCTTACGATATGTTAAACGTCTGATGCTCAAAGTGCATCCAGATAACCTCGGAGCCAAACGGCTTTATGAGAAAGCGGGCTTTGTGCAAACGGGGATTGATTCACACAACGCCAACTTGATTTATCACTTCGACTTTTCTTAACCCATCACACATGAAAACCTGTCTGGTCAACCTCGCTTATCTTGATCCCTCGCGCGTCGGCGGCGTAGGACGGATTGCCTACGAGGTCAGCCGTTTATTGGCTGATTGCGCGGATGAGTCCGCCGAACTACGGGTTATCTTTGTGGTTGGTTGGCGATTTGCAGGTGCATTTTGGGCATGGCTGGATCATTCAGCCGTCATTGTCCCCTATATCACCCGCTATGACTTGCAATTGACGTTGTGGCTCTTAAAACCGGATGTGATTATCAGTCCGCTGTTTGGATTAGAACCATTTACTCAAGCCAAGGCTTTACATATCGCGGGAATGCCGGATGCACTGGCACTCGATCACCCGGAATTGTTCTCGAAGGTTGATTTAGCCTACCGTCAGCAGGTCTATGCTCATCTCAAACAAGCATTTCAGGTCGTCACTTTGTCGGAACATGCGCGTGAACGGCTTCTGCATCAGACTAACTTGCAACCAGAGCAAATCGCGGTGGTCGGCTTAGGCGCGGATGCTCAAGTCACACCGCAAGCATCGCCTGTACCTAACCTGCCTGCCCGTTTTCTGTATTATCCAGCTAACGTTTGGCCTCACAAGCGTCATGAACTGCTATTCCGCATCATGGGTCTTTTAGGTGAGCAGCAGCCCGATATTCATCTGGTCATGAGTGGAGGCCGAACACCAGAAGATCTTCAAAACTTGCGGTCATTAGCTTTCCGATATAACTGCCCACCGGAACACATTCACGATCTTGGTTATGTAGATGACTCACAGTTGATCACGCTCTATCAAAATGCCGAAGCGTTGTTATTCGTCTCGCAGTATGAAGGTTTTGGGATGCCAATGTTAGAAGCCATGCAGCACAAATGCCCTGTCATCTGTGCGCCCTTAGCAGCCATCCCCGAAATAGTTGGGCAAGCAGGCATTTATGTGGATAGTGAAAACGCAGAGGATTGGGTCAAAGCCATCACGGTCACACTGCCCGAAAAGCGTGATCAACTCGTCGCGGCTGGCATTGAACGCGCTGCTCACTTTACATGGGCAAAAACTCGCAAAGGTTGGGCGGCAGTGTTAGCAACAGCCGGAGTTGTCTGTGATAAACGGTCAAAAACCCTTGATAAACGATTGACTGAGACAGGCATAGCGGTATACATGCTGCCACTTCTGAATCGCGTCAGTAAAATCGCTTCATCGACTAACGGTTCACGCAGGCGACAATTGATGGCCTTACCCTGTTTAGTAGTCCTTCAAATCCGTTTATTGTGGAAGGCACGACGCTATCGTTACGGGGATTAACGCGGCTTATTGACCGCTGCTTCAAATACCTTCACGTATTGGGCAGCAACATCTGACCATGTTGGACGCGGCACATTACGCTCCACTTCGGCAGCCTGTTTATACTGGCTATAATTCTTGAGCAGCATATCAACACTTTTGACAATCGCATCCGGCGAATACGGATCAAACCAACTGACTGCCGCATCTCTACCTTCTAAAGTTTCACGCATCACCGGAATATCCGAACACGCCACAGGAATGCCTAGTGCGAGTGCTTCCTCGACCGGATAACTGCCACCACCTTCTGACAAGCTCGGCATGATAACCGCTGTTGCACCGCGTTGAATCTGGTTGAGATCAGCGTCCAAAACATAACCAAATGTGTACACATCACGCCCCGCAACCAAGCCCAAACGTTTCATCAGTCCTTGAAGCACATCCTGTCGCCAATAATGGTTGCTACTCATTGAGTGATGAGCGCCCATTACATCCACACCTTCACCTACCAGTACCAGTGGATAGTCGGCGCGACGTTCAAACCGCGACCATGCTAGCAAAAGATTTTCGTGGTTCTTGTGAGCATTGATGTTAGCCGGATATAGAAAGTATTGCGGAGGCAATCCAGCAAATGATGTCGTTAACAGCGATGAGACTTCCGTAGGTAACGATTCATCAAGCAGAATGTTATGGTAAACACGATGCAAATTGTCGAACGGTAATTGGAAATGCTGTTTCAAGTGTTCGGTGGTGTGGTCGGACGAAACAATTACAGCGGCTGATTTCGCCAGCCAGTCTCGTGATCGTTCCTGTTCCAACGAAGTAACTTTCCCGCCCAAAATCTCTGGATAATCCAGCAGTGTGACATCCTGAAAGGTACAAATGATGGGCCTCTGAAAGGGATAAATTGGAACGATGTGAGGCCAGAACACATAAACAGCATCCACATCTTGTTCCAGCGAATGGAACAACCCCGGCGCGGTCGTCTGATAACGCAGGTAACGCGCTCGACTGCGAACGACACGGAATGGATTTGACTCAGCCCGCCAGCCTTCTTTTGCCATCCAGCCACCGGATTGCGCCGGACTCAAACGCACAATTTCGACCTTATCACTGGCGAACTGTAACCCATCAGCAGCCGCAGCAGGAAGAGCCAAGCGTACATAACTAATGGACGGTTGTGCCGCGATAGCGCCCGTCAAACGGATGAGCAGCCGTTTACCACCACCGAGGTTGACATGGGGACACCAGATCAATAAGCGCATCAGGTTATTTGTCGATTTTCATGGCAGTTTTAAAGACTTGCACGTACTGTTCAGCAGTATCAGGCCAATCTGGTCGCGGATCATTTCGTCCCGCTTCAGCAGACTGCTTGTAATGATCATAATTATCGAGGAGGGTATTGACCTTGCTCACAATATCTTCCGGTAAATAAGGATCGAACCACAGCACATCCGCGCTGCGCCCGACCAATGTTTCATGCAACACCGGAATATCTGAACACAGCACCGGCACACCCCGCGCCAACGCCTCCAACACAGGCAAGCCAAAACCTTCGGTATGGGTCGGCATAATCAAGGCCGCCGCGTGGTTCATCAAATGAATCAAGTCGTTATCACTAACATAACCAAAGGTGTAAAAATCTTTTCCTGAAACCAGCCCCAAACGGTTCACCAAGCCGCGCAGCGTATCTTCGCGCCAATGCTTGCCGGGAATGGATTGGTTTTCAGGGCTTAAAATCTGGATACCTTCGCCTACTAAAACCAATGATAATTCGTTGCGACGGGCAAAATGCGCCCATGCAATCAACAACATTTCATGGTTTTTGTGTACGGTGATGTTCGCCGGATAAAATAGATAACGGGCAGGCAAAGCCGCGACACCCGCGCTCGGAGAACCAGCCACTTTATCCTGTTGAGCCTCATCCAACACGATATTGTGATACGACAGCAGATGGAAGCGATCTACGGGGATACCATAATGCTTTTCGATGCGCCGCGCAGTATTGGTTGACGAGACCACCAGTGTCGTACTCTCTTGCAGCCACTTACCGAGATTAATCTCTTCAGCGGCTACCGCTTTACTACCGAGTATTTCGGGATAATCCAACGATGTGACATCTTGGAACATGCAGACGCTGGGTTTATTGAAGGTATAAAAAGGGATACTGTGAGGCCAGAACACATACACCACGTCGATGTCTTTTTGTAATTCGTCCAACAGCCCACGAACGGCCACTCTGTCTGGTTGATAATTCACCCATGCGCGAATGGATCGCAGCTTGCTGGGCGCTGAACGCCACTTATCTTTGTCGAGCCAACCCCGACATTGGGCAGCAGTGAGCCGAACAACTTCAATCTTATCGGTCGGTTGCGGCAGTACATCAGCAGCGGTATCGGGTATCGCGAGACGTACCAACTCAATTTCAGGGTGCTTTGCCAAAGCAGTCGTAATCGGCGCAAGCAGACGCTTACCACCACCAAGATTTACGTAAGGACACCAGATAAGAACGCGCATTAAATTACCACGTGACTTTTATTGCTTAGAGAAAAGGCATCTCTATTTCGATAAGTGACCGATTATAAATGACACCCTCTCTCTTGAATAGACATCAACAATGGGGCGATTTTCATCGTCTAGCTGATGCCTCCCTTTTCATGTAAGATTGGCCTTTCACAAGTCGGAAAATCAAAGAACAAATAAATAATCCTATGCCCAAAAAAGTGATGATATATGCTGCCACTGTTGCCCCCGGTGGTGTAGAAACCTTTACCTCGCGCATCAGCGACGCACTCGAACATATTCTGCCGGACGAGGGATGGCAGCTTTCAATCCTTGGTAACCCCATCAACAGCCTGAGCCAACCCATCAACTGGCCGCAGTCAGCCTTTAAAGCGTTGCTACAACCTGAAAACTCAGTCGCTAAGGAAGCCAGTTTAAACGCCGATCAGAGTGAATTTCGCCAACTTGTCGATGAGAACAGCCAGTCGTTTGATGTCCTGTATTTGCCATCACCATGGGGCAACATCCCATTGGGTTCAACTTTACTCATCCCTGCGCCTGTTGTGATGAATATCCACGACCTCGAATTTGAAGATGTGGATTACGCCAGTGTCACTGATCAGTACCGCAAAGAGGCCGCAAAGTTCGCCAAACTGGGCAGCGCCTTCATCTTTTCCAGTGACTATGTTCGTGAACGTGCCATCGCTCTGTATAACTTCCCACGCGAACGCACACATGTCATCTATCAAGCACCAACCGTCACCGAGAAACCTTCGATTGATGTACACCAGAAGTACAATCTACCTGAAAAGTACCTGTTTTCCTTGCGCTGGTTATCGCGTCGCAAAAATGGCGCGGCACTCATTGAAGCGCTCGGCATCCTCAAAGCCAAAGGACTGCCTTCTCTGCCATTGGTTACAGCGGGATACACCTTTGATGATGTTATGCCGGAAAATATCGCCCACCGTCAGTATGGTGAACAAGCACGCGCACGGATTGCCCAGCTACAACTCACTGATGTTCATGATCTCGGTGTGGTTGAAGCGGCTGATATTCCGGCATTGATCGCAGGCGCAGCGGTGGTCATCGCCCCTTCCAAGTCCGAAGCGGGATTAAGCTATCTGATACTCGATTCAATGGCTTTGGGAACACCACTGATTCACGCACGTATTCCGGCTGTCACTGAACGCTTAGGCACAGGTAACATTTATAGCCTGAGCTTTGATCCCAATGACCCAACTGAACTGGCAGCACAGATTACCGATGTACTCAACAATGAAACGGCTGCCCGCGCTCATGCGGAGAAAGCTCGCGCCTTCATTGGTCAACGAACCCAAGAGGACGTTGCCCGTGAGTACCTCGACATTTTCAAAGCCGTCAGCGAGTCACCGTGGGAAACCCGCCCACGCCAGCGCGACCACGTCATGCGAAGCCGCGAAGAACGTGTGGCATGGTTAATGAACCACACGACCTTGCGCGATTGTGAGGTTCCCATCATCCGTGAATTGGGTCTAGAGGTTTATACCAGCAAAGAAGTTCCAGTTGATGAGGGAAGTTCTCAACGAATTGACTTTACCCGTTCTCAATCGGTTGACTTTTCCGAGGACGAAAACTCGACCCTTCCCAATTGGGTATTAAACCGCCTTAATCGGCATAATTTCTTTAATGATGGCATACCACCGGATATTGCCGGACTCCTCAATGGTTATTTTGGAACGATCATCGCCAGCGGCGCATCTTTACCCCTTTTGAATGATCTCATAAATGTCTTTTCAGGTCGCATCGTTCTCAGGGTATTTGGACGCGAGAACCCGAATAATTACACCCAACTATTTACGAATTACGGACAATCCGTTTTCTGGAAAGCGCTCTGGCAAAAGCAATATCGTTTTTGGTTTACACCCGCATACGACAGCATCACCGAATTTGAAATTCCAGCACTGCGTGATCGAGCGGTAACACTCCCTTTAACCCTGCCCGATCGGACATGGCGGGCAGCAAACCAGTGGGTCGGCAGTGATAAGCGGGTGTTTTTTGTATGTCCGCGTATTGGCAGCGTTCCCGAATACTACGGGAAAATCTACGAAGAATTTAAAGCCCATCTCGGTCACTTGCCGCATCTGATTGCAGGCAATCAACCTGTACCGGTTGACGATCCGCACGTCACAGGGTATGTCAGTGATGACCAGATGCAAAGTTGGTATCGCGAACTGCGGGTGATGTTTTACCACAGCCGCGAACCGCGTCACTTGCATTATCATCCGCTAGAAGCTGTCGTCTACGGAATGCCTCTCATTTACATGAAGGGTGGCTTGGTCGAAGATTTTATGGGTAAAGACAAACCCGGCGCATGTAATACCTATGAAGAGGCCGAGCAGAAATTGCAGCGCATCCTAGATGGTGATGAAGCCTTTACGCGCTCGGTCATCGAAAGCCAATCATCGCTCTTGGATACCTTCCAACCGGATTACGTGCGTCAAGTCTGGAAAGAGCAGTTCCTCAATAACATTATGAACACATCCTATATACTGGATGTGCTGCCCTTTGCTCAATGGAAACCGTTGGAGAAGAAACCACTTCCACCCACACCCATTCCCTCCAAAACCGGACGGCACATTGGTGTCTATGCCTTAATGTGGCCTTTTGGTGGTGTTTATAAATACATCACCGGTCTATTGGATACAGCAACCAGCCTTGTTGAATCATCCAACTGGCACTTCGATCTCATCTGGGGATTGCCGATGATTGGTGACCACGAATATCCCTCTTTAGAGTGGAGTTATAAACCCCATCCCAATCTCCATTTTAAAGCGCTCTCCGAACCGCCTGTGCTGGCAAAAGCCACAAAGAATATATTTCGGCCTGACCTTTGGCGTAAATCAAACGTATACCTGACCAACCGACCCGTTCGGATTGTCAGCGAAGCCTTCATGTTCCCGACAGAATATATAAATGAAGCCGTAAAACAGCGCACAATGCGACCAAAGGGGACACAATTTTACAAAGTCCTCAACAACGCCCGTATCGGAAAACGCATCTTAGGGCTGCCCGGTGTGCGACATGTATTTGCGGATGACGAACCGGAATTGACACCTGACACCGTAACGGCTTTTCTGGCAGAGCTGCCCAAGCCGCAAATCCCAAAGCTGCGTGAGTCACCGTGGCCTCCTTATCGCTGGTATCTGACCATACCGCAGTTGAAAAAAATAACGGCTCAATACGAGGCGATGTTATTAGGTAATCCATTCCGCTCGATTTCACCCAACACGCCGATAAAAGGTCTCACGCGGCAGCCAGTCGCCATCACCATGTATGATCTGGCGCACGAGTTTACGGAAGTATGGGGATGGGAATCGCTCTCCATTTCGCGCGAGATGGTGCTGTGGGGCAAACTGGCACAAATTGTGGTTTTCGGCTCCGAATATATTCGTGATGAAGCTGTCAAGCGCTACGATATTCCCTTTGAGAACACGCGCATCGTGCGGCCTTCTCCGTTGGTGATCCGCTGGGATGCACCGCAGCGCGATGAAATTGAGCGTATCCAAGCCAAACTCAAATTACCAGAACGTTACTTGCTCAACTCCGGTTATCAAGGGACTCACAAGAACAATATCGCCATTTTCCAAGCCATGCAGATTTTGCACTGGCGCGGCTTTGATGTTCCACCGTTGGTTCTCGGTGGAGCGGAGGCGCTTAACCTGCTGCGCGGCGAACCCGCAACCGATTATCTAGCAGTGTTGCAAAAGATGATTGCCGAGGGCTACTGGGAAATCGGCAAAGATTTGATCATCGTTGATTACATCTCAGAAGACGATTTACCGGCTGTTTACGGTGGCGCGACCATCGGCATCAGCATGTCGCGTTCCGAGTCTACCGTTCACGGCATGATTACCGAGTCGATGCTTTATGGTGCGCCGGTGATCTGCTCCAATATTCCCCAAAACACTGAAGAACTCGGCCCCAATGGGGATGTCGCCTTAATTGTTCCGCTGGATGATCCGGTGGCGCTAGCGGATGCGATTGAGTATACGCTGAATAATCCTGCAGAAACCACAGCGCGGGTTGGACGCGCTTCAGCATTTATTGCCAAGAAAACATGGCGCAAGATGGCTCAGGAATTTCTTGAAATTTTTGAGGGAATCGCGGTCTCGAACACAAAACGATAAATTCGTTGCAGGTGTTGCACAATTTGCACACTTACCGCTGAATTGACAGGCGGGAAGCAGCCGAGAAACCGCTGAATTGACAATTTTGTATGGCGGCTGGCTCGGCTGATGCCGCTGAAATAGCACAAGTGCAGCGGGAAACTCGGTTGCATCCGCCGCTGTGCAATTTGTGCATTGCAGAAGCGGCTATGAGGGAGTGATCCGCTGAAAATGCAAAGCCGGATTTGACCACAGAGACAGGGAGAACACTGAGAAATACAAAGAGGAGATTTGGCACAAAGACTCCAAAACATAATGACACCTAGATAAGAACAGTTTAGCAGAGAATAGAAGGCAATGGGTTACATTTTGGTAGCTTTTCGCGAGGGAAGTTACCAACACTTTTGAGGGAGTGGACTCATTAAGGACGTTGGCAGGAAGTTGGAAAATTGTTTGTAGGTGTTTTTGAGGGCGAAGATGGCGCGGTGAAAAAGTCCATCGACCAGTACGGCCTAGAACTCAATTCGGCAGTTGCGTAAAAGCGGCAAGCGGACGTAAATTAATACAGTAATCAAAACCAGTATACAATTATCTAAATGCTACCTCGATATCGGTAAGCGCAAACTTCGCGTTCTGAACATGAGAAAAGTGTTTCGAACAGGTTTGTAAAGCGCTTGTCGCTTGGTGCTTTCGCGGAAATTCTGTTAAGCTACTTTATATTGAGATGATCCACAGTAAAGCAAAAATCGCTTATGAGTGTGAATAATTTATCGGGATCGACGCTGGGAAACTACGAACTACGCCAAGTAATCGGCGTGGGGGGTATGGCGTCGGTCTATCAGGCGCACCAAAAGAACCTTGAGCGTTTGGTCGCGGTCAAAATTCTGAGCCAGGCGCTGACCCATGAACCGGGTTATGCCGAACGCTTCAACCGTGAAGCGCGGACAGCCGCATCGCTCGAACATCCCAACATTGTGCCAGTTTACGACTACGGTACGCACGACCAGATTACCTATGTGGTCATGCGCTTGCTGACAGGCGGCACAGTCGGGGAACGCCTCAGCCACCAACAGCAAAATAACCTGCCACCACCGTCACTGGCTGAAGTGACTCAACTGCTGCGGCAAGTTGCCAGCGCTTTAGATTATGCTCACAGCTTGGGTGTCATCCACCGTGACATTAAACCCAGCAACATCATGTTCGATAATCGTGGCACGCCCTACGTGGTGGACTTCGGTATCGCCAAACTGCTGGAAGCCTCCGCCAACATGACCAGCACCGGCATGGTCATGGGTACACCCGCTTACATGGCTCCTGAACAATGGCGCGGTGATAAAATCTCGGCGGCGACTGATCAGTACGCGGTCGGCGTGATGATGTACATCTTGCTAACCGGTCGGCAGCCCTTTGAAGCACCCACTCCCTATGCACTGATGCTCAAGCACATGAACGAAGTGCCTGTGCCACCGAATGCTATCCGTGAGGATATTCCGGCCTCGGTCGCAGCAGTGATTGAACGTGCCATTAGCAAATCCGCTGATGATCGTTATCCAAGTATGCTGGAATTTGCGGATGATATGAGCCGCACGGTACGGGATTCCAGCGGCGGCATGACCGGTTTCTTCACGATGAATGTAGGTAAAGGTGGCGAACCGGGACAATTCACGCCGACACGCTCACCGGGAACACCCACACGTCCCCCTCCGCCGCCGACACCACCACCATCAGCTTCAAGTTCGACGCAAGATGATGACAGCCCAACCGAAGTGGTGCCGAAAACCGGCGAAACACCCGCTAAACCGCCAACCGGTGGACAGGCAGCGATTCCGCCTTATGTGGGTTCGGCGACCAAGACAGGTCAGAACACTTATGAAGCTGGCGCAGGTCCGCAATCGAGCGGCAAGCGCAACGGTATTGCCGTTTTCGGTGTACTTGGAGCGCTGGTCATCATTGCATTGATCGCTTTCTTTGCATCACGTGGCAGCGGAACTCCGACGACAACCGATTTGACACCGGGCACTTCAAATACCTCTGTAGCAGTCGTTGTTTCGGTATCGGATACACCTTCCAAGAGCGCGTCGAGTACATCAACCATTGAACCCACTAAAGAAGTGGTTGCACCCTCAGCGACACCTTCCCAAAATATTGAACCGTCAGCGACATCGGCTTCGATAATTGTGTCGGCATCGGATACTCCCAAGCCAACCGAAACGAATACATCAACGCCCACCGAAACCAAAGAACCTACGGCGACCAAAACGCCATCGACGACACCCACCGAACGCCCGACAGTAACACCCAGTATCACCAAAACACCGTCGAATACACCCACGCTTACGCCAACCAACACCGATATTCCCACGGTGACTCCGACACCTGCGACTCCGGTGGCAGCCATGCGGCGGCAGCTTTCGGTACGGCAAGGGCCGGGTTCGCAGTATCCAACCTTAACCGTATTGGCTGCGGGTGACAGCGTGGATATTCTCGGTATCAGTGAAGATGGTGCGTGGTTCCAAGTCCTATTGGCGGATGGTCAATTTGGTTGGCTGCCAACAACCTCACCATTAATTTCTACGGCGGGCAACATTTTTGATCTGCCCGTGGCGCAACCACCCACACGCACACCAACATTTACGCTGACGCCTTCCAATACACCGACCAATACGCCTACGCCAACCAGCACTGCAACGGCGACAGCCACCAAGGTTGTAACGTCCACTGCTACACCAACCCTGACGGTGACTCCGTCCCTAACACCGACGCTTTCGCCAACACCTGCCAAGAGTCCAACACCCACCGCAACGGCAACTTCGGCTGCCGTGACGGCAATAGTGAACGGAAATAGTCCGATCAATATCAGGACGGGTGACAGCGTAAGTTTCTCACTGTTAACTTCACTGCAACCGACGGACACGGTGAAGGTCATCGGTATCAGCCGCATACATAATGATTGGTTCCAGATTGAACTCTCTGATGGACGAAAAGGTTGGGTAGCCGCTCGCTTGTTAACGGTTACTGGTAATTTGGCGACTGTACCCTTTGTCACACCGCCACGTCCAATCGCCACCCGTCCTCCGGCTGTACCAACCAAGACCAGTGGTAACAATAATGGCAATAACACCGGTGGGGAACCTACCGCAGTCGGTGGCGGTGTGGATTGCAGCTTCCTGAAGACCACTTCTCCAGTTGATTGGATTAACACGACCAACGAAGGCGGTACGACCACCTTCTACTGGAACACCGTTCCGGGCGCAACCGATTACTGGTTGTACTGGTACGCCGAAGATGGTCATGAAGTGGCGCGTTACAACACCGGCGGCGTGACCGGCAGTGTCAAGCTGGATACGCGACCGGAAACCAAGTTCGGGCCATTCTCGAATTACTTCTGGAAGATCGAAGCGCACAAAGATGGGCATATGGTCTGCACCTATAACCATCCGAATAAGCTGCATCGTCAGGGGTCATAAGCGAACGGTATAATCGCCAAGGTCAACATTTTGGCAAGGGGTCTGGGTCTTTACCATTATGAATCGGATCGGTATCCGATTTTTGAAAGTAGAGACTTTAGACCTCTTGTTCATTTCTGTGAAAAATGTATAGTGAACATAAGGCATTCAACGCAGCCGGTTTAGGGGGCTTGTTCATGAAAAAGACACGCTTTTATTCTGTAACTTCATTTATAACAATCCTATTGATGATAGGTTTAGGTGCGGCGCAGGCAAGGGCGCAAGATGCGACCGAAACACCCGCTGAAGCATCACCACAAATCACCGATACCTGTGGTGATGTGCGCTTTTTGATGGCGCGAGATACCACACCCGACCAACTGTTACAGGGGGGCGGCGTGCTGCAACCCAATACCCCTGCCAGCGGACAGGTTGGTGCGGGAACCGACATGGGCGACCATTGGCTGTTCTCGGTGGATGGCGCCATCACTAGCACCACCATGACCGTGACCTTTAGTGATTTGCCTGCCGATGTGCCCTTTGAATTCGCGCTATTTCAAGGCATGACCCGCATCACACCCGGCAATACCTACCAAGTGATTACGGCTGGTGAAACCTATACACTGCCGACCAAGACCAACGGTGTGTATACACTGGTGGTACAGCTAGCCAATATCAACGATCTAGAACGGTTGTCGGAAACGGTTTCCTACAAAATTACGGCAGATTTTCAATCGGGCGGAGATGTACTAACGGCCATCAATGCCAAACATATCAAAGACAGCCAGACCAGTCAGGATTTGGTACAAGGGCAAGATTACGCGCTGCAAGATGGCAAGCAAATCATCACCTTTAGAAGTGGCGCGATCTTCAAAATTGACGCGACTGGATTAAAAGCCATCACCCAGATGCCTGATAAGGCCGGACGGGTAGACCTCGATAATGGCGGTACGTTGATTGTGGATAATTGGGCAAAAGAGGTCAGCCTGCTCGGTGGCAACCTCTCGGTTATCGGGCAGATCAACAAAGTCCAGCGCGTTTATTACATCGAAAACTTTGGCGCGGGGCAATCACTTATCAACCCTATTCAGACCAATTTAGGCGATGTCACCGACTCAAACGGGACACATATCGCTACCGATTGGTCGAACATCACCGGTATCTGGGTCATGACCGACTGCATGGGTTACAAACTTGCCGATGGGCGGATTTTCACAGCGGTTATTGATAACCAGATTACCGCGCGTGACTTCCAGATAATGGGGTCATCAAGCGCAAGCTGCCCCGCTTATGCGATGCGAGTGAGCGCATTGAACGCGGTTGGCAAAACGGTTGACGAGAGTTTGTGCTTCGCATGGCAACCTGTCGCTGCGGGAACCGAAGTCACGCTGCGCGGCGGTGTGCTTCAAGCCAGCCTGCTCAATGGACGGTCAATTAAGCTGCAATCCGATGTGATTCGCATGGTGCAGTTGGCTGGCACAACTAATGCTGATGCGCCAGATTTACCTGTTGATGTGCAGGTCAACGATAATGCAAATGGACAGCCTATCACCATCAAACTGGATTGGACGAACCTCGCTGATTTTGGCTATGCTGACGAAGGCACAAACGGACGCACCCTCAGCTTCACCTTTATTGATGAACCGCGTACCAGCACCACTCGACCGGGCGCAAATGTGTTGTCGGTCGCTGCCGTAGATGATGTGCTGCATATTGTCTATCGGGGTGATGGAGCGAATGGCACGAACGGACGCGAATTATTGATGCTGCCACGCGGCGAGAGTTACCTCGAAATTGTTACGCCTGCCGGATTACCAACCTTTGAGGGCGCAGCTTTCAATGGGCAAGCCTTACCCAATGAAACGGGTTATCAAGCGCGTGGCTTGAATAACTTGGGCGGCGAATGCTATCCGGTCAATACGCTGCTGCAAAATTTGAACTGTGCGCCCAACGGTGACATCAATCCCGCCAATGGCAATTTGTGGTACTCGGTGACCGATTTGACCGCTTATCATCCGGTGTTCAATTTGTCGCTCACCCGCAGCTATAACAGTTTTGATTTCAATCAAGATGGTGCATTCGGGACGGGATGGTCGAGTGACTTTCCGATAGATTACACTGTCAGCTTCAACCAAGCCACTAACTCGCGCGTGATTGACCTATCGAATGCCGACCCCGCGACACGCATTAATTATCGTGTGGGTTTAGACCCGACATGGGCAGCACGCGGAATCCTGCTGCTGACGACAGCCAGCGGATCACAGCATGAGTTTGTGCGTGATGACAAAGCCAGTGGCTCACAGGGCGAGGTTTATCGGGCGTTGACCATGCCGGGATGGACATTCAGCCGAACCGGTGCGGATGCAGTAGCGCGGCTGCGTTCCAATTGGACGCTGACCGAAACGGGTGGATTAACCTATACCTTTGACCGTGCCGGACGCTTGCGAAGTTTAGGTTATCCGGCACAGGGTTATACCGCAACCATCAATTATCCGTGGGCAGATAACCTCAGTGGGCCGGGTGAATTAGGGGATAAATCGGTAACCATCACCGACAGTACCGGAACCCGCCAGATTGAGTTGTATTACGACAAGGCCAACCACATCGTTATGTCGCGCTTGCGTGATTTTTTGAAAGCCGATGTCGAAGGCAATGCTTGTAATCTGGATGAGTCGTGCTTTGAGGTGAAATACGGCTATACCGATGGTCGCCTCACCGATGTGACTTATCCCGGTGGTCAAAAAGCCACTTATGCCTACGATGATCAAGGTCGCCTCATTCGCCATGATGATCCTCGCGCGCCAATAGCGCCGATTATGGGTTACGCCTACGACGACACAGGCACAATCGGGCAAGCGGCAGTGACAGCCGCATACATCTTAAACGCTGATGATAAAGCACCTAAAGATGATTCGTTCGTCTGGCGAAAACTCGAAACCACCATCGACGGTGGAAAACGTAACACCACCGTCACCGACGAAAACGGCACGACCCGACGTTACGTCTATCAATTGTCGTCGGGTAGTCTGACAACCGCAGGTGACAGCTACACGCTGATTGAAAGCGATAATCTGTGGGCGACCGCTGGCAGCTTTGAAGCCGTTCCCACCAAATATCAGTGGGCAGTCGGTCAGCTATCCTCTGTTCTCAGCCGCTTTCCACAAGGGGCGACCAATACCGGACGCAACCGTGTGGACCTGAACAACGATGCCAACGGACAAATTTCTGGTTTGAGCGGCGGTTATCCCGGTTTGAACATCACTGCCGCACCAAACGCACCGGGGCAGTTCCCCATTCAGCAAATTGTGCCGCAGCAGTTGAGCTTCGCTGATGGATTAACATGGAACTTTGGCGGTTATAACGAAGCGGGATTCTTTACCAGTTATCGGGATGCTCAAGGTGCGAAGTACAGCATCGAACGCGATAACAGCCAGCGTCCAACGCGCATTGTCCGCAACGACGACAAAGTATCTTGGTTGTTGACCTATAACGGCACGACAAGCATGTTGAGCAGCGTCGTACAAACCAATCTGCCCAAGGATGATACCGGTTATAAAGTCGCTTACCAGTGGGATGGCTTAGGTCGCTTGATCGGGGTTGATGATGGTGTGCTGGGAAGCTATAGCATCGCTTATCTGCCAATGCAGCAGGACGCGGACGGCAACTTCTACAGCGAAATTATGGCGACTGATCCTTCGGGCGCAGTGACGATTTCCCGTTTTGATGGGCGCAACCGCCTCATCGAAACCCGTTTGCAAGTTGTTGCTGAGGCGGAAACCTATCTAAGCCGCACGACCTACGAATATGATCCAGCGGACAAGTTGGGACGTGTATCAGCGAGTGTGCGTTGGTTGGGGGGATCAGGCGAACCCCTCGCTTCCCGCACCACTTATCAATATGCGGCACAACCCTCGCTGGATCAAGTCGGCAACTCTGAAGCCATCGCTGGCACAAAAGTTACCCAAACCGATCCCCACGGTCGGCAGACGATAGCCGTCTATGACGCGCTCGGTCGTATTCGCTTGTTAGGTGACGAGCAGGCAGCATTACGCCGCTTCGATTATACGGTGAGTGGTGTACAGAATCCGCTGCCCGCCAATCAGATTAATCCCAATGGCCTAAAGATTGTCGAGACTGATTATCTCAGTGGCAAACTCACCGCCACCACCAATTACCTTTTTGATTATGGCTGGCAGTTGACTGGCGTCATCCGCACCGAGCAGAATCCATTTCTCACCATCCCCGGTAGTTGGACAGCCGAATGGCGCTTATTCTCACAGACCGTGAATGCGCTTAATCCCAACGTCAAGAGCTTGATCGCTCCGGTGGAAGCCTTCCCCGATCCCGGCATTGTCTGGAATGCTCCCTATGTGAATGGTCGCCCGACTGGATTCACGGCGCAGCGTGTCAATCCGTTGACAGGCAAGCCGGACATTGACCCTAACCTCAAGACCAACTTCGACTTCCTCGGTCGTCCGCTGGAACTGACGCAAACAGTTGCGGGCTTCGCCCAAACCACGTTGATTACATATTGTGTGCAGGCCAACGGCGGCACATTGGAACTGCGCTCGAAGCCCGGAGCGCCCGCCGTAAGCTGTGATAAACCAGAAGATGCAGCTTTAGCGCTCAGTTACGATGCCCATCAACGGTTGATCGCCTCGGCGGATAGTTCTAGTACACGCACCATTACCTACACTGTCAATCCTAAGATCAGCGGAACATTGGTCGATGTGCTGGCCGCGCCGCTCGCAGGCGGAGCGATAATCAAGTGGTCAATGGCTTATGATGCCGCTGGACAGTTGGTCGCGTGGAAAGATGAGCAGGGCGTGGTGCATTCTTACACATACGACACCTTGGGGCGGTTAACCGCCGTTACAATAGCTAATCAACCGGAAGCCTCATTCACCTTCGAATACAATCTGGCGGATTTGCTCGTGAAGAAGGTTGATGGTACCGGACGCGGCATCGCTTATAACTACGACGCGGCAGGCCGTTTAATCCTTCAACAGAATGTGCTGACCAAGGATTCATTCAGTTATACCTACGACACTCGCGGCCAACTCAGCAGCCAGATTTCACCGTTGGGCAGCGTCACCACCTATGAATACACCGATCCGGTTGATCCCACGCGCCTCACAGCCGTCATCACCGCCGCCGGACGCGAACAGTTCACATGGAATGATGCCAACACTTCCGTCACCTACATTGATCCGCGCGGCAGCCAAACAACCTACACCTTTGATGGTTTAGGCGAATTGTGGAAGGTTGCCACACCCGCCGGACGCATCTATCAACTGATGTATGATGAAGCCGGCAGCCTCACCCGTTGGCAGGTGCAAGAAGGCAGCGACAGCCGCACCATAAAGCTGGATTACGACTTCGCTAAAAATCGCATCTCAGTCGGCGCAGATGGCGTGGATTGGAGTTGGGGATTTGACCTCACACCCAATGAACAACTCGCGGCTGTGACCAATCCAGCAGGGCAGAAATTGGGACTAACTTATGATCCATTAGGCAAACTCACCGCGCTCATCGCAACTGATAAACTGCAATGGAAGTTAGATCGTACCGGTACTGATTTAACCGTCACCAGTCCCGCCGGTGAAACAGCCTATAAATTCGATGCGCTCTACCGATTGGTGCAAAAGCAGCAAGGCGATGCAGCTACGGGCTACGAATACACCACATCCGGTGATCAAAACGGGCTAGTGAATGCCCGCATCACCGATGTTGATGGCACACAAATTTATACCTTCTGGCCGGGAGATGAACGCCAACCGCCGCAAATCATTGTACGGTCAGCAGGCCAACGCTTGACCTACACCTATAACACCGAAGGACTTTTGCAGAGCATCAACCGTGAAGTCTGTTTAGTCGCGCCCTTTGCAGATTTGAAAGACGCAGCACTCGATCAAGTCACACAGCTATCGCCCACTTCTTGCGAGGACGAAACCTCAACTGATGTTTGGTTGGGCAGCACCCGATTCGTCTATGACACACTCGGTCAGCCCATCCGCACTATCGACTCCGAGCAAAATTCCGAGTCATTCACCTATGACTCGGTTGGTAATCTGGTCAGCTATCAGAACCCGGACGGCAAGAGCTACACCTACCAATATGACGGACAAAATCGCGTCACCCGCATCAGTAGTCCGGCAGGCATTGATCTGCTCTTTAGCTACGCCTTAGATAACATCGCCAGTGTTTGCCAATCCCGCAGCCTCGACCATCAAGATTACACAACCTGCGCCAAATTAGGCGGTGTCATCCAAGGCTACCAGTATGATACGCTCGGTCGCCGTGTGAACGAACTCATCCCCTTGTCACCCGGTAACGGGCAGGTGAAAACCACCTACGACACAGCAGGTGGCAGCGCACCAACCGATATTGGCGGCCTACCTTTGACCTATTCTAAAGATGGCTTGGGATTGCTCAACAAAATTGGTGATCAGGCCATAACCAGCACCGGACTCAATCAATTTGGCAGCATCAGCGGCGATTCAGCATTGGATGTCACCTATGATCCGCAAGGTCGGCTGGAAACTGTTAAATCACAGGCCAACAGCCTGAGCATCACTTATGCTGATGATGGCGGCGGTTATACCCTTACCGACGATAAAACCGGTG
This sequence comes from Aggregatilineales bacterium, assembly GCA_038251275.1. GTDB lineage: Bacteria > Chloroflexota > Anaerolineae > Aggregatilineales > Phototrophicaceae > CFX2. Next base: position 43,210 of record JBBSBM010000011.1, on the reverse strand, counting down.
CAGCCTTAGCCTTCAAAGCAGGCGGCAACGGCCTCATTGACTCGATTGATTACAAACCGGGAAATCCCGACGAGACAACTCCCGCGCTGCAAATCCAGTACATCGGGCAGGAAGCCAACGGCCTGACCTCTTTCAGCTTGCTCTGGGGCGACAATTACGTGACTGATTTCCGTGCCAACCGTCGCGGCGAAAATATCTATCTCAGTCATCAAACGCAGGACTTCGATCTTGGTTTAACGTTGGATACCGTTCACAGTTCCAGCGGCTTGCTGCAACGACAGGTCATCACCGGTGGCAGCAAAAGCGCTGGATACTTCACCAGTAATGTGAAGGGTGGTTATATCACCGTTCTTGGTTATGACCAGAATGACCGCTTGCTCACCATGCGCCTCAGTGAAGCGGACGGCAACCGTCTGATTTATCAAGCAACCTACGTTTACAGCGATTTTGGTCAACTGCTGCAAGAAACCCGCCAATATGAAGGCAGCACACAGGCCGTCATCAACTACCGCTATGATCCCAGCAACCGTAACCTGCTCGTCCGCACCGATATCAACATCAGTCAAGCCAAACCGGCAGATCAGCAATCAGCAGCAGGCATTGTGGTCTTGTTGTTACTTGGTTCAGGTAGCGCATTTGGCTTGCGACGTTTCGGTACACGTCGCATGGTTTCTGGCCTCGCCGTTACAGGTCTATTGATCGGCCTAACTGGTTTCATACCCACCAGCAAGACATCCGCGCAGGACGATCCTACACCTGTTACGCAGGCACACTTGAATTACGCCTACGACACACGCGGCAATCTGATTTCTGTCACACCCAATGGTGGCGACACCGCTTGTGTGACTTACACCTATGACGCAGCCGATCACCTCATCAATGTGAGCAATGCCGACAAAACCAGCGTTGTCTATAAATATGATGCCTACGGGCGTTTGGTATCAGCAGGCAAAACGGCACTGGTCTATGTCGGTGACTCGCAAATCCCATTGATGGTCGTTGAGAACGGCACGCCGCGTTTTTATGCGCACACCACCGATGGCGACACTTTGTTCCAAGCCAGCGGCGACACCATCACACCCTTTATCAGCAGCGGTGATGGTCAAGTCTTGGGCCAGCGAACCTATGGCACAGAAGAAAAACCGGAAGCTGTCCATCCGGTGTGGCTGTTCGATCCGTTGGGGCGTTACCTAACCTTATCCGCACCCGGCGCAGTGACCGACCCTTGCACCATATTGGCATCCAAACCCGACGCATCGATCCCCAATTTTCTGCCCGCTTTCAACGGCATGCTCTGGGACACGACAACTAATTTATACTTCAGCAGCGGACGCGCCTATTCGCCCAAACTGGCACGTTTCTTGCAGCGTGACCCACTAGGGCCGGATGCACAGGGCAACATCTACAACTTTGCCTCCCGCCGCAGCACGCCGCCTGTACGTTTAGCCGATGTGCCTTACTTGGATGGATTGCTGAAACTGACCACCGCTAACGATGTCCAAAATCAATTAACTCAACTTGGCGCGGCGTCCGTTATCAGCCAGTATGCGCCTGTGCCTTTGGGTGCGCTCAATAATGCGCTGGCATCTAACTTCATACAACCGCGCCTACAGCAGCAGGATAAGTTGGAAGGTTTGCTCAATCTGCCAACGTGGTTAGCCAGCAACTATAACCTGCCGGGGCCGCGTTTTAATCTCACAACGGGAGCATTGCAACTCTTGAACGATAATGCCCCCGGTCAAGGTGGATGGGGTACAGCGCCCCAACTCGATTTGCAAAACGGCATTTGGGGCAGTCCACTACCAAACACTTCACCGCTTGCACCGCAGCAGCAGCTTGCCGGATTGGTCGCGCGGATGCAGCTTGTGCCGCAGCCCTTCACTACTTATCTAAATCGCTCGTGGCAAGCGTCGGGCGTGACGCTGAGTTCGGTTTGGCAAAATGTTGTGCCGAATTTCTCACTGGCGAATACACCCGCCGCTGTCTTGGATCGTCTGCCGCGCGGCTTGAATCACTTCGACCAAGCCTTGAGCGTCTTGAAGTTGGGGCAATCGTTGGATGGACTCGCCACTATGCGCGGTGTTGATTGGGTCGAACGCTTCCTCACCGACTCACTGCCCACCACACCCACTTTGCCGCCAACCGATACTGCCGCATGGAAGCAGCAGTGGTTCGAAGATGCTCTCTCCGGCATAACAACAAGTGGTATTCCATTGCCCATGCTGCCGACTGTCAAACCATTTTCGCTCGGCTTGAACTTAGGTTCGCGCTAAACACCTGAATCTCGTAGGGAACGGTCTGAGACCGTTCCGCTTTAAATTGAATGTCGGGTAGGCAATAAAAAAGACGGCTTAGGCCGTCTTCTTCTGTGTTGAAATTGCTGAGAATTACAGGTTCTTGACCAAGTTTGAGAAAATGTTACCAATGGCCGGGCCAAGCAGCGCCAGAATGACGATGACTACAACAGCGACCAGAACCAAAATCAATGCGTATTCGACGAGGCCTTGGCCTTCTTCACGGGGCATGTACAACATAATGAGTTCTCCTGATTTGAATGATGTTGTGGTACTGATTAAATAATGACCACATGTATTCATCATAGAGCATGAGTTGATTTTCAGTCAATAGTACTAAAGTAAATTCATAAATTATTAAGTATCTAAACATTTTGATAAACGAATCAAACCCCAAATAATCGTAGGGTCGAGGCGTGCCTCGACCGCTTGATTTGCATCACACGGGTGACTTTTCACTTGCAACCGCTAGGCAATAAAAAAGACGGCTTAGGCCGTCTTCTTCTGTGTTGAAATTGCTGAGAATTACAGATTCTTGACCAAGTTCGAGAAAATGTTACCAATGGCCGGGCCAAGCAGCGCCAAAATGACGATGACGACGACAGCAACCAGAACCAAGATCAATGCGTATTCGACGAGGCCTTGGCCTTCTTCACGGGGCATGTACAACATAATGAGTTCTCCTGATTTGAATGATGTTGTGGTACTGATTAAATAATAACCACATGAATTCATCATAGGGTTAAAATGATTTTCAGTCAATAGCCCAAGCATAAATTTACAAACCCTTAACTATTCATCTCATCTATCCAATTGCCGTGCCTCTCTATGCTAATTGCATATCTGTAGGGACGAGGCGCGCCTCGTTCATTTTTTCAATGACATACCGCACGAGACATTAAGTCATTCCGAGTAAATCGGGCAAAAATAGGATAATCTTTGTAGGCATCCCTTCCACGATTCCTGCGTGAAAGATGCTCAACCCTTCCGAATTTTCCTTATCCGAGTTGTAATCATCATGAACGCACTCATCAAACGCTTGCGAAGTTTCACCCGAATAGAAGATCTATCCGGCGAATTCCAATCACCCTATCAGTTATCAACCTGCATTGAGCGCATCGATGCCCTTGAAAACCAACAATATGACGTTCGCACACCGCGAAAAGCCCCGCTCCGCTTCAATGTATTGATTCAAGAAAGAGGCTCTGGTCAAAAAGGCGATTACATCGCGACTATTGGAACGTATTATCAAGCTAAGGAGGACATCGTCGCATCTTTGGACTTGAAGTTAGTATCACATAGCGAGGGAACTGCCGTAACTTATGGCTGCCACCTACGGGATAGTCTGAAAACCAAACTCTACATCCATCTGATTGTGATCTTTGTACTGGTTGTACTGACCCTAACCGCTTCGCAGGGTATCTTGTTCTTTGGAATATTCTTCCTCGTTACCGTCTATACCATCTCGCAAGAATGGTCTGAACTCAAAAATGTGAAGCAAGGCTTGGTTTCCCTTGTCGAACATGAATTACACTAAAAAATTATGAAGGAACATATCTAATCGTGCGAGAAATAAGGTCTTTTTCTAAAACTTTTGGCAAACTATTCGAAACCGCTGATTTTGAAGCCGCTTTAGCAGGCTTGTCCGGTCATTAGCATCGCGGCTTTAGCCCGATGCGGCGCAAACCGCCCATTATTATTTCCACAATCACAAAACTCCTTCGTCTTGATCTTGGTGTTCTCCGCGCCTCTGCGATCCAACCTTTTTATTATGACTTAGGTTTAAACCCACAAACCATCACCCACCCAATTCCAACCATCTCCCAACCCGCTTAACAATTTCACCCCCTCAAAACGGTTAGTGCCAACCCCACGAAAGAGTTACAAAATGTTCTTCCAAAATGTAACCCTATTCATCCTCATATCGATTACACTATCTTTAGGGAAATTGCATTTGCTCCCTTGCCCCATAGTAATGGGGCAAGGGTTAGGGGTACTTCCCGCCCACCTTAAAATTTTGATGGCAAATCCGGCACAAAATCCAACTTTGCCAGTGCCGAAATTGCTGCCAATTTTGCCAGTCCGCTTTAGCGGCCTTTTTGCTCTCAGGCAGAGGCTTGAGCCTCTGACGACCGCCGCCACAAAACCTGCCTGATATCGCGACGACGACGACAAAATGCATTTCCGAATCTGAAGAAATTGAAGAATTTTGCGAATCTTCGGCAGTTCGCTTCCTCAAACCCGCCGACAAAGAATCGTTGTAACAACAGCATCAACAGAATCATTTGCATTTGACTAAAGACTACCGACTCTCTTACGGCAGCGCCTCAACATCGCTAATCGCTTGGCTGATCAAACTGCCCCACACCCGATATTGGTTGTTTGCCAGATTCGAACGCAGCAGCACCCGCGATTGATCGACGTTGGCAGGCAGCTTGCAGAAGGTGTAGAGCGTCGTCACCGGATCGTTGCTGTGTGCCAGCAGCGGCTCAACCACCGCCACTGTAGCATCCTCCGGCGCAGCCGTCACAGCAGATTGCAACCCATCATAGGCTTTGATGTAATTCACACAGTCGAACTGGTTAGCGCGTCGTCCCGCATCCCGCATCTGTGTCAGCAAATCCAGCACAGCTAGCGGTGGCACAGTGGGCGTTGCAGTCGGAGTGGGTGAGGGTGTAATCGTCGCCGTTGGGCTGGGTGTCGCGGTAGCGGTCGGTGTAGATGTAAGTGTAGCTGTCTTGGTCGCTGTTGGAGTCGGCGTTTTGGTCGGCGTATTCGTTGGGCGCGGCGTGGGCGTTGCCGTTTTAGTAGCGGTCGGCACAGGTGTTTTGGTCGCGGCCACAGTTGGGCTATTTGTGGGCGTTGCGGTCTTAGTGCTGATCGATGTCGCAGTCGGCGGCACATTGGTTGGTGTGTCGGTATCGCTCACGATAACCTCAACCACGGTCGGCGGAATCGGTGTTTCAGTCGGAGGTACTTCTGTGGTAGGCATTGGCGTAGCCGTTGGTTGCTCGGTTGGAACAATCGTCGTTGGTATAACGGTATTCGTCGCTGGAATCGCTGTCGTTGTGGCAGCCTCGGCAGCAACCGCCCCGGATGCTGTTGGGCTAATGACTTCTTCCGTTGTCTGAGCCGCTGCTGCATCAAATGTTTGGCTGGCGGCTAAGGCAGCAAACATGTCTGTTGGCGTGACAGTCGGTTCAGTCGGACGATTTAGTGCGGGTAGCACGACAATCAGCAGCACGACAATCACGAGCGCAGCAGCAATTCCGATGATCAGCGTTACAGGATATTTGGGTTTATCACCATTAGCTGAGGACCGTCTCACCATAGGCGGAATCGATGATGTTACCTGATTGGTTTCTTGTGTGGATTTTTTGGGCTGAGCGACTGATGAAGGCGGTATATAGGGTTGTTTGACGGTTAAAGCAGGCTGCGCCGAAGGGATCGCTTCAGGTTGCGTCGTCTTTGGAAGGGCCGCGCTAGCTGCTTGCTGTAACTCCCGTAGATCCTGCCGAACCGTTCGCTGTATATCGGGCGCCGGGGCTATCGCAGGCGGAGTCGCAGTCTGTCGCACAGCGTTAATAAACGCTTCAGTAAACTTGCCAACCGTTTCATAACGGGCATTGGGGTCTTTGCTCGTTGCACGTTCCAAAACCCGCCAAACCGCTTGAGGCATATCAGGGCGATATTTCTGAATCGGCAGCGGATGTTCGAAAAGATGTGCCTTTTTCCAGTCACGCTTAGGGCTGTCTGTGCCTGTCGAACCACCTGTTGATGCCGGTACAGAAAGCGTGCCTTCAAATGGCGAATAACCATCGGAGAGGACTTCATATACCAGCAGCGCTAAAGCATATTCGTCGCTTCGCGGACTCGAATCCCCCGTCCATTGTTCGGGCGGCATGTACTTATGGGTTCCGGGGGCTTCTCCGACTTGAGTACGCTCATCAAGCTCTCCCGTAGGATTCGGCTCTATCTTTTTAGCGATGCCAAAGTCTAATAAGTAGGGTTCGTCTTTGTCGATACGGTCATTATTGAACCGAATATTGCTCGGCTTAATATCGCGGTGAACGATATTTGCCGCATGAATTCGATCCATCGCCGGTGTGATTTTTTGTAGTAAATCAATCGTATATTGCAGCAGTTCTGGCGTAGGCATCGGTTTCGCGTTGTGGTCACGGATCACATCACTCAAAGTCACGCCAGCGATCCACTTCATGACGAAATATTTGATCGTCATGCCATTTGGCAGTGTCTCACCCGTCATCTCGGATCGGATGGTGCTGGCGACGTTAGCGATAGTTAGCAGAAAGCCGAGGTCAACCTCCTCCTTAAATCGCCAGAAGTAGCGGTCATCCGCCAGAATCTTAATAGCGACCGTTCGTTTAGAAGAGTTATCGTGTGCTTTATACACCACCGACATATTGCTGGAGGCGATAAATTCCTCCAGCGTGTAATTGCCTTTGGGGAGAGTCGTACCAGCCAGTTCTTTTAGGCGATTATCAAATGATTTGTCAGCCATGATGCCCTGTCAGGATGCGTTAAGTGATTTGCAAAGTAAGTGTAATCTTGCCTAAACGAATAGCGGTTCCATCACCAACTTCTTTGGGGATGTCTGCGGAAGCCAGTGGGACTTCATTGATATAGATAGGCTTGTCTACCGGATTATCCGCAATGTTGCGGATGATAAAAGTCTCACCTTGGCGACTGAGTTCCGCATGACGGCGGGAAACGGTCAAACCGTTGGGCAGGTCATTGACGTTCACAGCCAGCCCTGCATCACCCTGCTTGGAACGCCCGATAATCGCCGGTAGAGTTGTGATCGCAAAGCGCGTATTTTCGTCAAACACCAATGCTACCTGCTCTTGAACCTTTTGCGTCTTATTGGCACGCTCCAGCCGAATCACCATGTCAGCGCTCAAACTGCTGAGTTTCTTAGAAAGTGCCAGCGGTTGCTGGTTAGCAACCAAGACGAAATCGCTTTTCTTGCCGCTTTCCTGCACAAATTTATTCACGGCTTCTTCACGCAGGTCACGGACAGTCATCTCTTTGAGCAGCAAGACACGGTGCGGTTCACCCTGCGCCTCAATCGTCAGTGGGATGTGCGTGGCAACCAGTTTTTGCCGGAGTTGATTATAACGATCTTGGTTTGCCATGTGCCTATCCTTTGCCGCTTTCTGCTCTGTATATAATCACGCCACGCACTCTGTATCCCTCACTCCCTCGCTTGCGGGCTATCAGCGGGGGAGCCTGCGACCGTAGCTGATGAAGGGATGGGAGTTCTGGATGCCTTGTACTCTGAGAATTTATCGTAGGGAAGGGTCTAAGACCCTTCCGCTTTCTTCTGTTCCTGCTTTATGTCTTTTCCAACGTAATTTCGTAGGACAACGCCGTATTCACCAGCGATTCGTCATCCGGGAAGGCTGATTCCAAAACATCGGCTGTCGTACCCATCTTCTCAGCGATTTTACCCAGCAAATAAGCCCGTTGGTCAGCGGTCAGCGCTGCGGGTTTATGAGCGCCGTTACTGCTGCCGTTAGCACCGGCTGTTGCGCCATCCGGTCGTGGAGCCATCGGCAGCCATGCCGCACGATCTTCACCACGTCCAACGATGTTCTCGACCCACGCATCCATATCATCAGTTCTGCGTGTCGGGTCAGGATACGGGACTGCTACTTGAAGCAGCGCTACTTTACCCGGCGTGACGATAAAACCACGTCCACGCGGCAATTGCATCTGGCTGAGGCTGCGCGGTACAGCCCCATAAAGTGGGGCGCTTTCGGCGGTTTCCGCATCCATCGCGAGGCCGTAGCGGTTGGCCGCAATCGGGCGCAGCATATCATCGCCGGATGTTAAACCTTCGCGCATGCCGCACACCACGAAATGCAACCCTTGCTTACCTGCACGTCGCGCCATATCACCCAGCCGTCGGCGTGGATCACCACCCTCAACTTTAGAGGCCAATTCGTCAATATCATCGTAGTTATCAAAAATCACGAAGACTTCACGGTAAGGACGGTTCTGTGTATAAACAAACTCGTTCTCCAACTGTGTGACCATCTCGCCAAATTGCTGCGGTTCGGTGATGACAGGCATCAATGCGTGAGGCAGCTCATCCAGTTTGTGTTCGCCACCGTAGTCCACGATGCCGCCCTGATAATCAACCATCACCATCGCGACTTCATGCGGTGAATACAATTCTGCCAGCGACAAAATCCATGAGTGCAGCGCAGTACTCTTACCGGAAGAGGGCGGCCCTGTAACGATAAAATGCGGTTTAGCATCCAAACCGAGGACAGCCGGTTTGAGGTTGCTATCCGCACGCCCCATAATCACCTTGGTGGGTAATACAGGCGCTCCATCTAAGCTCGCACGGTATTCTTTGAGCAATTGTGGCAGCACTGCCCAATTTTCCAAAATATCGATTTGTGGTGGACGTTCATAATTCTGTTCCTGTGCCGCCTTCTTGAGGACACCAAGGAAATCAATCAGGCGTTCGGACTCGGTTTTGGCGGCTTCATCGTCGATGTAGCCCAAGGGCAATGCCACTTGTAATTCCAACGGCGAACGGTCAATACGACGCAAACCTCGCCCTGCAATTTCATCCACCGGACGCGCACCGCGCCCGACAATCGTGCTGTATTCACCGTCATCCGCCAGCTTGAGGGTAATGCGTTCCGGTATCAAGTTGAAAAGTTTACCGAGCGCATTACTTTGCTCACCAGATACGATGAAGTAAATACCGTTGGAAAGCCCTTCACGCACCAGCGATACGAGAATTTCAAACAACCCTTCGTAGCTGTTGCGGAACTCGGCAAAGTTATCGATCACCACCAGCACTGCCGGAATTTTGGCTGGCAAATCGGTACGACCACGCGGCGGACCCTTCTGGTTATATTCCAGCAGGTTAGCCACGTTGGCTTGGCTGATGATTTCTTTACGCGAGTCGTTCAGGTCTTCCAACATACGAATCAGGCGTTCAACACGCTCTTTTTCGTGGGCGACAATATATGCGCCTGTGTGCGTCACATCCTCAAAAATTTGGAGCGCACGGCTGCCAAAGTCCAAAATGTAGAGGTTCAGTTCGTCGGGTGCATGGGTCGCAATGAGGCTGGTAATCACCGAGCGCAGGAACATGCTCTTGCCCCAACCGGACGCGCCTAGAATCATGTAATGACCAACCGACAAATCCACTTTGAGCAGTTGGAGTTTGGCGTTGCTCGGATCATCAATCAGGCCGACCACCGCCCGAACAGCGCGGTTTTCCCAATCCATCGGTTTCCATGTCGTCAACTGTCCATCCAACCACTGCGGAATGCTGGGCGAGAGGACAAATGGTTGATTGGGTGCGAGTTCACCACGAATGTAATCTTGGTCTTCGTCACGAATATATTCGACTTCAATGTCCGTGGGTTGGTCAAGCGAAAGATATGTTGGCAGCGGATTAGGCCATGGTTTACGCCACGGTGGGTTCGGACCGTAAGTTTCAGCCGCCCATTTTGCCATCCGTCGTACCATCACGTCGTAAGTCGGCTCGTCTTCTTCCTTACCAAGATCATCTTCCCAGATTACAGTGCGGTTTTCATAACGCTCCATCGGGTCGTAGTCGTCACGCAGATACGGTTCACCCGTATACCCCACCTGAACATTTTCGAGGCTTTCGCTGCCGACCTGCATATAACCGCGACCGGGAATACTGGGCAAATAAGCCGCGTCGGGCAGGCGCAGGAGTTCGCTGCTTTCCTCACGCGTCTCGACACGTAAGGCGATGCGGAACTTGATATTAGCGCGCATCTGATCGGTAACGCCTGTAGGACGCTGTGCAGCCAAAATGAGCGATACACCCAGCGCACGACCGAGGCGTGTGATACTGTCTAACTGAGCCTTATACTCAGCGTTGTTGGAGATCATTTCCGCAAATTCGTCAATGATGATGAACAGATGCGGATAATTATCCTGCCGCTGAAGGTGCAAACCCGCCCGTTTGTAACGGACGATGTCCTTCATATCCGTATCTTGGTTGACTTGCTGGCGGCGGTTCAGTTCAGCAATAATCGCCGCGAACATACGGGCAACAGCGTTCCCGCGCAGGTTAGTCACAAAATCGACCACATGCGGCAGTTCCTTGAAGGGTTCGAACGCCGCACCACCCTTGAAATCCACCAGCACAAAATTGACCATCGTTGGGTCATATTTGACTGCCAAACTCAAAATCATGGTCATAAGCAGTTCAGATTTACCGGAACCCGTACTACCGGCGATCATACCGTGAACACCGTCGGCATCTGCAAAGAAGTGCAGGTAACGCGGTTCTTGCCCTGCCAGCATACCCAACGGCATCTTAGGCCATTCCGCACGTTTAGGTTCGACGCTCTCGCGCCAGCGATCCTGAATTGCGAGACCACTAATCGTGTTTGTGTCATATAGAGGCAGCAAACCAACCGCACGCGGCATATCCGCGCCATAGCTGCGTCGAACTTCCCACTCAGCTAATGCTTTACTGAACTGCTTCAGCTTATTCATATCGACAACCGTATCGGCATCACCCACATAACGGGTGCTGTTCAATCCGACTTCAGCATACAGGAACTTCAATTGACCGCTTGCATCGCGCTTGAGTTCAATGATGCTCTGGCAGCCACTAGGCACTTTGTTGCGCTGCGGCACGAGGAAAATGACCGCGCCACCCAGATCAATACCGCGACTAATGAGCAAGGATATCGCGGCTTCACTTTCAAGATCATCCAGCCATGATTCCTTGAGCGGGTTATTTTCATCACTCAGGTTAGGCCGTGCCGCCAGCAAATCAACAACCGTCAACATGAAAGGCAGTGTGATCTCAGTGCGGTCGTTTTCGTCTTTATCGCGCAAACGGCGGGCACGGCGATCCATTTCTACCCAGATTTTTTCTTTCCAGAAGCGTGGCACGCCTGCGACTTCACGCTTGCGGAATTTGCCGTATTTGGTCTGAATTTCTTTGCGCGGATCAACTTCGTCGTCCAACTGCTGTCCGGTCAGGCTGAAGTCTTCAAGCCGCATCAGCAGCATACCTTTTTCGACATGGCGCTCGGCATCAATCAACGGAAGGTTATCTGTTCCATCAACCATTACCCGACCAAATTCTTGTACACGCCCTGCAACCGGACTGACCACATCCACAATGCGTCCATCCGAGTCGGAGCGAATACGGGCGACCACCTTACCGGGGTCAAAGGTCTTGCCAATCTGCACATTAATCTCGGTAATCGTCCCACTGACTGGCGCGTGGATACGTTCGCAATCTTCAAAGTAGAGGCGATACTGCCCTTTAGCCGGATTAATCTGACTGTGAGGGAGCGTATATAACCACGACCAATGAGGGGCGGCGGCGTTCATACCGACGACTGAAATTTGTACGTCAGTGGGTGAATGAAAGGCCGCGTAATGAGCCACCATACTATAAATAAATTCGTAAGCATCGCGTTCTTCACCGGCGATACCGAGGGCATGGCGCACAACTTCTTTAGGGGCTTTGATACCACTTTCGCCTGCGGCTGCCGCTGCACCAATATCTTTTGATTTTTTGTCGTCTCGCTCTTTTGCAAGTTGGTAAAGGCGAATGGTAATCGGTACATCAGAGACAAAATGAGAGTCCGATGCCAACCGCTCAGCATCAGATCGCAGAGGATTTTCGTCGTTGTCGCCCTTCTGCGTCACCTTATATTCAACGGTGGTCGGACGTACACCACGCCCTAAACGGGTCACCGCGAAATCAGGATCACCGCTGCGTCGTTCCCATAACCGTGCGCCGCCCCGGTTGTCTTGGCTATCACCCTTCATATTCAAGATGACGTTCGGTTCAGGGTAGTTATATTCATAGAAGGTGCGCTGCCGGATGTGGTTGGCAACCATATCACGGCGCATTTCAACCAAACGGCGCGTATAAGAAATGCGTTTTTCACGCCGCCGTGCCAGTTGAGTCAGGCCAGTATAAAGTTGGATACCCGTGGACAGAATCACCGTGAGGGCCATCGGGATCATGAAGGCGATGTTGCTGCCTTGCCCCGATGTACTAACCAGAAGATAACCAATGATGGTGATAATGGGGACAAGCGACTGCCACAGCGGAGTACCTGCATCGTCTTCTTTTGGGGGATTCGGAATATCCACCACGCCTTGCGGGAGTTCGGGTTGGATGCGTGGGGGGCGGTCAACATAATGAGGCGAACTGGGCATGGAAATCTCCCCTTCAGCCACGGTTCAAGACAACACTATATGGCTAACGTATTGCAAGAATGAATTTTGGGCGAGTTGCCTTATTCAATCTCATTGTGGCATAATTGGAAAAGTGTGTCAAATTACATATCGGGGAGATAGGTCGCTTATGCGCCATATTTGCAGCCACTGTCGTTTGACCTCACCAGATGGTAATTTGTGGTGTCAGGAAGTGGATTGTCCAGCAGGCTCTCTGCCCTTACTCTTCAAATATGGTGACTTCCTCGGCAACCTCAAAATTCTGGAATTGATGCGGGTCTTGAAGACCGCGACCATCTATAAAGTCGAACGTGGCCTCGACAAAGACCGTGAAGTACTGATCCTCAAAGTCGCTAACCCCGGCGCGGAAAACGAAGCCTATTTACGCAACGAAGCCGAAGCCCTACGTACCATTACCATGTCTTCGCGTGACAAACATCCGGCCTTACCCAATTGGCATCCACATATGGCGGTTAACGGGCAAGATGCGTATGGCATCGCGACTTCCGGCGAACAAACCCGTTATTTCTTCCTCATGGATTATATCGAGGGTGAGTTCTTAACTGACTCGCTTTTGGATAACGCCCAACCGTGGCATGAAGATGTAGGCTGGTTCATGCTGACCCTTTCGGAAGCCATTATCCGTATCGAGAAGATCACCGAACGTTTACACCTAAATGTGAATCCGGATATGGTGCTGGTAAAACGCAATAATGCTGGTGTGCCACAGCCTGTTTTGTTGGATGTTGGCCTGTTGTTCCCCACAGGCAAGCAGTTACCTGCAACCGAAGCCCAAGCATTACAACATCATCTGATGGCAGCTTATACTCCAACCGAGTTAATTCGCGGTGGTACATTGACTCCTACCGCTGATGTTTACGCCTTAGGACTAATTCTCTATGAGATGTTAGCCGGTAAGCCAGCTTATCCCTATACACTGCGCCGCACTGAGGACATATACGACGAAATTCAACAGGTGAGTCCGGTACTCAGACGAACTGATTTGCCAGTGTCGCCGCGTCGTGGTCGCAAAGGCGCAAAAGGGAGTGGTGATGGTGTAGATGGCTTGCTCGATATTGTGCAGCGTGCAGTGCGCCATGACCATCCGAAGCGTTATAACAACGTCGCTGAGTTCCGTATGGCACTCTTGAACTTATACGGCGAAGTGGTTGATAAACGCCGCTTTGATATGAATGTCTTCTTTAAGGATATACGTCGTGTAGCCATCTATTCGATGGTTGGGCTGTTGGTGCTTTTCGTCTTGAGCATTCTAATCAGCGCCATTACGCACTAAGTAACAGTTGTTTGTACTGAAATAAAATACCCGCACTATCGCGGGTATTTTATTTGATATATGAAAAACCGAATTGTTAGCCTGCGAGCTGTGCTTTTTCCCAGTCTTGAGCCGACAAAATCGCGTCCTGCGAAAGTTCCGCAGTCTGCTTGGCGAGGTCGTCGATTTTGGGTTTAATCTGAGCCAGATAACGCTCTACCACAAGGCCACCAACCATACCGATAAAGGCGGTTGTCTTGAGGATGGTCATTTGCACTTCAAGTACGGTGCTGACGACCTTCAAAATACCCGACATGGTTTCAAGTGCTTGTCCCATTGCCCGCACCTTGGCGGGGTCCATATGACGTTCTTTTGCCATCGTTTCTTAATCCCTTTATCGTGATTAGACTATATTTTCGAAAATTCGCTGGCGATGTCACCAACGATTTGGGTAGCCTTTTTGTCGGCACCTTGAATGATGTCTCCGGCTGCCTTCAAACCGCTGCCCATCTTAGTGATGATGCTGACAATGTCAGTCCCTTTTGGAGCTGCGATTTTTTGGATCTTCTCTTTGAACTGATCGGCATCTTCACCACGCCAAATCTCGTCAAAGGGGCCGGATACCATCTTCATCATCTCGTTCACAACTTCGTTCTGAACGCGGTTCATTTGCTTGGTAATTTCGGAAAGTACAGCTTCTACGATCTTCTGTACAAATTTTAGAATGCCATCTAACAAACCCATATTGGTTAATTCCTTTCAATTGACTGGTATTAGCGAAGTTTGCTGGCGGCTTTGAGAAGCTGCTCAAGCTCAACTTCGGTGAAACGGGCTTGTTCTTCAAGCTTTTGGGCAATATCTTCAATCTTGGAGTTCAAAGTACTCTTAATACTGGTTTGAAACTGTGTTCCAGCTTCACCAACCAACGCACCCTTTTCAATCAGACCTGCCAACCCTTGGGTCGCATGGATCGTCTGGCGCAGTTCCTTTGCACCACGACGCATATGGTCTACTGCTTGGCGCATTTTTGCTTCATCAAACTTAATTTCACCGCTCACAGTGATGCTCCTTTAATTAATTACGCGTTGGGAATGGAGTTACAGGCTTCATCTGTGGCGTTTTTGAACGTCTGGACAATTTCACCAGAGCAGCGCGCAGATGTATGTTCGAGGGCATGTTCCAATCTTTTAAGACGGGGCATCACATCATTTCTCATGACATTATAAAACTTTGTTGCACCATCCGCCTTCCAACCTTGACCTTGGTCAAGCACCTGCAAATGATGATCCAAATCGCCAATGATTTTCTTGACGGCGGCGGCCTCGTGGCTGAAGCCTTGGGCAACCTTCTGCATGTTTGCGTAATCGATCGAAACAGTATCGGCCATGTGCAATTTCCCTTTGTGTACTAGCTAACACTCATTTCATTCTAAGTTTAAAAAAAAGTATTTGTCAAGCAAGCCTAGCGACCTATTGACAAGCCAAAACAATTTGCTCACGTAATGTTTTGGGTTCATAAAGCGACTAATATGCTCAAAATTGACAAATCAAATACAAAAGCGACTACCAGTGAATCGCTTTTTTGCCAAATTTTCTAATCGACCGCTAATCTATGCGAACGGTGTTGGTGTCTCTGATGGCGCAGGTGTAACTGTTGCTGTTGGTTCGGGTGGGAATCCTTTTTGCGGTACGTTGCTGATATTACCCTCCAATACCAGCCCCTTTACCCCTGACCAAATCCAACCCGGTAATGATTGTGCGTTTTCGGGATCAATGTAATACCAGATTTGACCACGGTAAGTCGCTTGGCCCAAGACCACACCACGCTCACCGTCTTTCAGTCCAAGTCCTATCCGTTCGTAAACGGTTCCGGGACCCTTACGAATGGCAACGCCGCCCTGAATATGAGCAGTGACGATGGCTTGAGCCGCAGGTGCAAGCGCTGCCCACCCTGTTTGGCTTGAAACACCCTCTACAGCGCTCTGTAGCGTCACGTAAGAGTAAATTAGACCGTCGATGGGTGTTGATTGGCTGCTAATGACCTTTACAACCGTATTGGCTGGCAGTTCAACGCCACCGCTGCTAGGTAACGTAAAGCTGCTGTCATCGCTTGAAGGATAGAACACCACACTTGCCGACAAGGTGATCACATCGTCGTTATGCGGCGCATACAGGGTTGGCGCAACCGTTGGCGTAATCTTAGATTTAGCTATCGCGGTCTGTGTGGCCTGCTGAGCATTCGGCGTGAGCGATGGCGTATAGGTCATGCTAGGCGTAAAGGTGACCGTTGGTGTCAGCGTCGGGCTAGGTGTTGATGTTAAGGTCGGTGAATTGGTCGATGTAGGCGTAAACGTCGCCGTTGCCGTTGGCGTATGAGTCTGAGTAAATGTTGCTGTTGGTGTAAACGTCAACGTTGCTGTCAGGCTGGGCGTAATCGTAAATGTCGCTGACGGTGTATAGGTAATCAGCGTCGGATTTAAGGTTGTCGTTGGCTGAGCAGTTGAACTTGGTATTGGTGTATCGCTCGGCACTATTGTAGCTGTTTGACTTGGCTTCCGCGTCGGCGTAGCACTCGGCACTTGAGTTGGTACATCGGTCGCTGAAGGCTTTAAAGTTGGGCTGGCTGTCGAAGTTGCCGTATCGAGTACGATAACGAGTGCTACATCAGTTGGTGCGGTTGTGGGTGTCACTGTTGCTGTGTTGGTATGGGTAGCCGTAACTGTTGGTGTAGACGTTGGAGTTTTGGTCGCTGGTAACGTTGGCGTAAAAGTATCAGATGGTGCAAGCGATGGCGTAACTGTCTTGGTCACTGTCGCTGTTGTGGTTGGCGAAGCGGTAAAAGTGGCAGTTAGCATTGATGTATCCGTCACCTTACTGGCAACTATAGCCGCATTAGTTGGCGCTGTTGTGCTGGTTGAACCAACTTTGGTGGCTTCAGTAGCAGGAACAGTTTTACTGGCTTCATGGGTTGCACTGCTAGCGATTAATACTGCAACTGTTGGTGTAGCAGGAGCGATAGCTGATGGATTTAGAAGCATCGCCGCAACACCGATGATAATTGCAATGATAACGATGCCACCAATGATGAGTGGAATATTACTGCGTCCACCTTCAGTGCTGCTCGATGGCGTCGCACTTGGTTTAGCCGAGATCGAAGTAGGCATTTCACCAATTGGTGCAGCAGCGACTCCACGCGTGACCGGCGCGGCTTCTAAGTGGATTAAAATAACGCTCAGATTATCAGGTGCATTGCGTTCATAGACCAGCTTAACCAGCCGTTCAGATGCTTGATCCAGCGGTTGCCGGTCAATATTTTGCAGCAGTTCCTCATCAGGGATTTTGGACCAGACACCATCCGAACACAACAAGTATGTATCACCCGGTTGCGTTTTTAGCCGATAAAAATTCGGCTCAAGCAAATTCGGCTGACCAATATATGAGGAAATTTTGGTCACGCGCCGGGCTTTGAATTCGTCTTTCAGCACACCCGGTTCAGGTAAACTGACTTGATCTTCAGAAATGAGTTCAATTTCACCGCCGCGAATCCGGTAAAGGCGGCTGTCACCGACATTGAAGCCGATTGCCTCACCACTAGGAGCGACGGCGATACCAACAATGGTGGTACCAATCGCATTAACACCTTCAGCCATCGCTTGGTCGCGTACAGCGATATTGGTATCTTGCAGCGCGTCACCGACACGCGTCAGCATATCCGTCTCATCGGATTCGGCATAGTAGTAGGCGAACATCGCTTCGATAGCTGTATGGCTGGCGACCTCACCTTTAGGCAAGTTACCACCGACACCATCCGCCACCACAAACAAGGCATGTTGGCTAGCTTGCCCCGCTTGCGGCACACGAACACCAATCGAATCTTGGTTAACAGTACGTTTTAACCCGATTTCAGACCGTTGGACAACCTGTATTTGCTGCGTGATATTTTGGCTCATAGTTGTTGACTGATGAAGACACCCAATCTTAGTTATATGCGAAAGCGTTCAAAGCAGCAAATCGTTTACAGGTCATCCATATATGTGTAGGGAGAAGGTGTGCCTTTTCCCTACTTTCTATTTCCGAAAGGATGAGGTTTTCTAAACTTGCGTTGGCTCGTCTTCGAAATTGGTTGGCGCGGGCGGCAACTGATACTGGAAGCGCATCAACACCGCATTCTCATCTTTCGCCAAACGAATTTCGTAGGTCTTATTCGGTTCCAGCCGTTTTGGCACATTTGGCGGAAGCTGCTGTTCATCCACAAATGTACCGTTACCGCTGTTCATATCCTCGACGGTGAAGCATCGTTCCGTATCCTGCCATGCAAAACGGGTGTGTTCACGGGAAATGCCCAGCCGTTCCAACGGCAGCGAATTAGTTCTGCGCCGTCCAATCGTATATTCAAGTTCTTGTATCGGGTAAACCGGACCACCCGGTAAAAGTTCGAGCGTGGCCTTGATTCCGCTCGGCAATCCCATGCGTGTCACATTGGTCTTTTCCTCAGAGAAGTCCATCGGTGGCGCGGTTGGTTGTGGCGGTGGTGGAGCAGGCGGCGGCGCGGCAGGTGTCGTAGTCGCTGATGGCGATGGTGCTGCTGGAGGCTGCGCTTTGGGGATCGGCGGCAGTTTCTGCGAAGTCGACATATTTTGGAAGACTGTATTCTTGTCCGTGAATTCCAATTCGATATTCGCGCCCAACCGTATGATCTGACCGTTTTCCAACACACGCCGTTGGGCAGGCTTCAAACGGTCGCCGTTGACAAATGTGCCGTTGGTGCTGCCTTCATCCACAATCCAATACTGCCCGTTGGAGAATTGAATGGTGGCATGAACTGAACTCACGCCCAAATCTTTGAGGTCAATCTTAACCGGGAAGTCGCTGGTTCCACCGCGTCCAATGCGATAGGGCATATCATTGCTGGTGAAGTTCCATGTGCGCCCGGCAGCTTCACTGTTGGACTGAATGACTTTCAGACTGCCGCCCTTATCGCGGAAGGTTGACTCCATCGGGATTTCAATTTGGGTTCCGCCTTCAACTTCCAATGATGGTGGCCTCGTTGCATCCGGTACAACCGCCCCACCTTTAGGCTGAGGAGAAGGCTTTTGTGGCTTGGTATAGGTTGGTTCATAATCAAAGCCTTTGCCACGTCCACGTCTCATCAAGAAGAAAATCAGCGCAAATATCGCAATGACAATCAGCACAAAACCAATGCCTAGAATCGGGCTGTCTTTAATCGCACCACCCATACGGTCGATCAAGCCGGGTTCCGGTGTCGGTGTGGGCGGAGCAGGCTTCTTGATTTCCTTAAAGGCTTGGAAGGCCGTAGGTTGTCCATTGACGTTCAGTTCAACAAAGATGTTATATTGACCTTCAGCCAGTTCAGCGCCTGTCCGGTCGTCAATGGCTTTGACGCGCAGTGGATTTTCGAAGGAGCCACTTTGCTCCACACGTCGAACCACCAATTTGTTGGCATCTTCAATACGAACAGTATAAGAATTAATTTGATCGAGTTTGAAATTCGATGCATCCAGTTGGATTTCGAATTCCTGCGAGGTTGGATTAAATCGAATTTCAGGGATGACTGCCGCTAGCGTCGGCGTAGCTGTCGGCGCAGTTGTCGGCGTAAGTGTCGCTGTTTCAGTCGGTACAGGTGAGGCTGTTTGTGTCGCAGTCGCGGTGGGCAGCGGTGTACTGGTGGGTGTTGGTGTGCGCGGTGGCGAGGTATCTTGGCAAAAATCGCCTGAAAGCGGAGTCTTTTCATCTGCCGCCAGAGCGCGGATACACACTGTCCAGACTGAAGCCGATACATCGGTTAACGAGGTCAAAATGCCTTCAGCCGCTTGGTCAGGCGTAAAGTGCCGCCGTCCATAAGGCTGCCCCAATAAGATACCGGTTGCCTTATCCTTGATCGTGATTTCGTAGAAACCCACATCGCCATCACCTTCACGCGTGACTTCAAACACCATCGCGTTCTTGGCAACATCCAGATTGAGGTTGATGCCCAGTTGTAACGGTATGGGCGTTAAGGTCGGCGTAGGCGTTGAACTCGGTGTCACAGTTGGCGTTGCGGTAGGAATAGGCGTATCGGTAGGTGTCGGTGTCGGTGTCGGAATAAAGCAAGTTTTATTCAGGATTACGTTGCTAATCACACCTGTTGAATTGGATGACGGTTGGCTAATGGCTATCGTTATCGCACCCGAATAGGTTCCAGCAGGCAGGCATACATTGTCAAAAGTCGCTTGCTTCTGGCTGGCAAGGGTGTTGATTACCTTTTGAAAAACACTCGCGATTTCA
Source organism: Aggregatilineales bacterium (assembly GCA_038251275.1). Classification (GTDB taxonomy): domain Bacteria; phylum Chloroflexota; class Anaerolineae; order Aggregatilineales; family Phototrophicaceae; genus CFX2. The sequence continues at coordinate 23,126 of JBBSBM010000011.1, read as the reverse complement.
TTGATGCCACCGGCGTTGGCAATACCACCGGTGCGCTCCGACATAGTCTTGAGGGTCGTAAAATCGGTCTTAGCGTTTCCGGTTAATCCGATGGTGTAAATGGGTGTTTGCTGGCTATCAGTAGCATTTTTGATAACGCTGTCTTCGGTAGCCTTGCTGCATGGCTTCTTGCCAAACTGATCTTCATCCACACCATCAGTGAACAGTACGACCGCACGTCTACCTGCGGGCGCGATTTTTAGCGCGTCAACAGCGGCGAAAGTAGCGTCATACAAGCAGGTTCCACCTTTAAATTGGTCGTTGGTCATGCCGCCAATGGTGTTATTCAGTAAACCTTTATCGGTTGTAAAACCTGATATAGGTGGGATTTGATGGGTAAAACGTAAAACAGAGAAATTAGTGCCATCGGGTGCGCCGTTAACCGCAGCCAATGCCGCTTCGCGCAGTTTAGGCGCGTTACTTTGCATACTCGTGCTGTTATCTAATACAAGGACAATATAAAAAGGTGTTGCTGGTTTATCAACTTTGGAGGCTGTAAAAGTCTGATTATTCAGAATCATCTGTGCCGAAGCGATAGACGGGCTGGGGATGGCGTTGTTTTGCCCATCAAACAGTGTGAAATAAATATTGACCGTCTGGTTTTTGTCTGATTCGCTCGCAACCTCGCCGTAATTGACAGTTAAGCGCACCTCCTGCTGGGCAAATACGGGTAAAACAAACAGAAAGCAGACCCATAACAGGACTAAACTGAAGATGCGGCGGAAACGACCGGACATATCTGCCCCCTTGAGATCATAAAAGGGTTGTAAAGAATGGTTTCTCAGTAATGATTATTGTTATCTTACCCGAAAGGAGTAACAAAACGATCATACAACATTCTTATTGTCGCTGAGGTAGAGGTTTATGGCAAATCGGTCGTTTTGTGAATTAAGCTTTTTGGGCAACCACAAACATGATGTCGTATAAGTTCAATGGAATGTAACTGCCCATGAACGGTAGGCGCTCAATCTGGTTTTGGAGTTGTCGTCGCCACTTTGAATCCGGCTTATTCCATGTGATGATTTGTGCCATCTGTCGCACGCTGCGATAATAACTAACGTGCGAGAAATGAACCACCTTCAAACCCTGTGCTTCTAGCAAGTAGGTGATCGACTGCTTGGAGAAGTAGTGCAGGTGCGCCGGAATGATCATCCGCCACGAGGTTTTTTGGATTTTCGGCAGTAAGGTATCCAAATCGGCGGTCGTTAGCGCCAGATAACCACCGGATTTCAGTGCTTCTACACTTTTGGAGATGGCCAATTTGGGATCGTAAAGGTGTTCAATCGTGTCCCACATGGTCACTACATCATAAGTATTCGGTTCGGGCGGATTGCTTTCGAAGTCACCCTGCTCGACGGGTAGATGCAGCGTATCCCGCGCATAAGCAATAGCCGCTTCCGAGAAATCCACCCCTTTGACTTGCCAGTACTGCTGCGCCAGTTCGAGGAAAAAACCATAAGCACAGCCTGCCTCGAATAACTTGCCGCCCGAACTAAATTTTCGTAGGCTGGCAATGCGGTGTTTAAAGTGAAGCTGCGTCCCAACCTTATCCGCTAGATAATCAGTGTAGGCTTTGCGTCCGTTCCAGTAATCAGCGGCGTAAATGGCAGCCAGTTCTTCCAGTGTCGGCAACTGCTTGACATAGGCTAAACCGCAAACCGAGCAGCGGGCGATGTTTGGCATATCCCAGAGGTCAGTTTGGTTTTTGTCGTTTCCGCAAACTGGACAGGCTCTCATAACTTTTCCTCTACTTGAACAGTACGCCAGTAGGCCAATACATCCGATACAGATTTTTTCAGTGAGACTTGCGGCTTCCAACCGGTTGCAGCGGCCAGCTTGTCATGTGCACCGATTTGAATGGGCACTGGATTTGGAGTGATATTCGCACGGGGACGAACTTCAATTGGTTGACTGCTCATACTAATCATATCAGTCAACAAGTCGCTAATCGAAACCGCTTGTGCTGAGGCGAGGTTATAAGACTCGCCCGCTTTGCCATCACTCACTAAATCGAGTAACGCGCTGACCGCATCCTGAACATCCAGAAAGTCCCGTTTACCACTCAAATCACCAACGCGAATGATCGGTTCTTGTAACCCGCGTTCAATCGCCACGATTTGAACCGCAAAATCTGACGCGACTAAACCTTTCGGAAGCCCGTAACCTATCAGGTTGAACGGACACACCCGCACCACATCCATCTTGTACTGCACATGATATTGATACCCGATGAGGTGCTGGGTTGCCTTGCTGATCCCATAAGGATTGACCGGACGCAGAGCGCTTTCCTCATGGATAACCCCATCGCTAGCTTCAGCCACACCATACATGGCGCTGGATGTGACCAAAATGACGCGGGCGCTCGGCACAAATTTCCGCGCGGCTTCTAACAGATTGAGGGTGCCACTGACGTTAACCTGCAAAAAATCCTGTGCAGTAGCTTTGGGTGCGGTAGCCGGTGTCAGTGCGGCAGCATGAAAAATCACATCTGGCATAGCTTGGCTGACAATCTCCGTTAAGCGTTCGGCATCGTTGATGTCACAGGCCAGCAGCCGTTCTTGCGCTTGTCGTGCTGTTCCGCTGACTTCCCAACCGAGAGACTCTAAACGCTTGAAAAGATGCCCACCCAAGAATCCTCCAGCGCCAGTAATCAGCGCCTTTTTTGTCACCATTATTGATCTTCATCCGGTTTGTGCGGCAGGATTTGGCTCTTAATATGATCAATATCATCTAGCGCTTTTTGATAATCTTCTGGCCGACCAATATCCAACCAGTAACCATCGGTGAACGGATAAGCTTTGACAGGTTTGTTATCGGCAATCAACGCTTTAATAAGGTCGGGAATATCGAACGGTTTATCCGCTGGAATATATTCCAACACTTCTGGTTGCAGCACAGAGATACCCATGCTCACCCGAAAGTCGTAACTTGGCTTTTCGGTATAACTATTGACGTTAAACTCGTCATCGGTACCGATAACGCCCAGTGTGATCTGAGTGTGGCGCACAATCGTCGAAATGGTTGCCAGCGATTGATGCTGTTTATGGAACTGGATCAGCTCACCCATATTCAGCGAAGTCAGCAAATCGCCATTCATAATCAGGAAAGTATCATCCAAGCCCTGTACCAATTTCAGTGGGCCAGCCGTACCCAGTGGTGTGGTTTCCATTGAATAAGTAACATTTAAGCCGAAGCGTGAACCATCACCAACATACGCCTGAATCAGTGAGGCCAAATAACCAACCGCGATCACCACATCAGTCACACCATAAACCTTGAGTTGCCGCAGCAAAATCTCAAGGATCGGCATGTCGCCAACCGGCATCAGCGGTTTGGGTAAAACGTTAGTGTAGGGGGCGAGGCGTGTTCCGCGTCCGCCTGCTAATACCACGGCTTTCATAGGTTGCTATACTCCATATTGTCGGTATTCCGGTTAAACCGCGTATTCTTTCGGGCGATACAACGCGATATTCTGGCGTATCCATTCAATCGTTTGCGCCAAACCCTCGTCCAGTGAAATGCGATTGCTCCAGCCGGTCGCCTCCCGCATAAAGCTGCTTTCAGCGAGCAACCGTTCCACTTCGCTCTTGCCGGGGCGCATTCGTTCAGTGTCCTGAACAATTTTGACATCACGCCCGATCATATTGATAATCTTTTGCGACAAATCGCCAACCGAAATTTCCGTACCTGTGCCGATGTTGGTGCTGCGTCCGAGCAGTTCATTAACCCCTACCGCGTGCATCATGCCATCGACCGTATCCAGCACGAAGTTCAAATCGCGTGTCGGTAACAAACTGCCGAGGTGAATCTCATCGCGTGTCAATGCTTGTGTGATGATCGACGGAATTACCGCGCGGGCAGATTGGCGTGGCCCGTAAGTATTGAAAGGTCGCAACGTTGCGACGGGTACACCGAAAGAACGGTAATAACTTTCAGCAATTTTTTCCGCGCCTATTTTGCTGGCGGAATACGGCGATTGCCCCTGTAACGGGTGTTTTTCGTCAATCGGCACGTAAAGTGCCGTGCCATAAACCTCGCTTGATGAGATATTAATCATGTATTCGATGCCCTGCTGATGAGCCGCCTCAAGGACATAAGTGGTTCCCATGACATTGGTTTGAACCACATGAATTGGGTTCACATACGAATAAGGAATGGCGATCAGCGCACCCAAATGGAAGACAACATCCATACCTTTCACAGCGTTTGCCACTGCTTGAGGATCGGTCAAATCGCCAAAGACAATTTCGAGTTTATCCCGCACTTCCGGGGAAAATGTTGCGATAAACCCCTGATCTCCTTTGGAGTTATAGCGAATGAAAGCACGGACTGATGCGCCTGCCATCACCAATTGTTCGGTTAGATGACTGCCGATGAAACCACCTGCTCCAGTCACCAGTACTTTACGATTATTCCAATCGATCAATTTGAATATCCTTTAATTCATCCGTTTGCTTCTCAGTCTCAATCGTTTGAGGCTGTGGTTTTTCGAGTGTACTCAAACGCCTGTTCACGAAGTACAGCGGTCGTCGCTTGCTTTCCTGAAACGTCATCCCGACATAATAACCGATGAGTCCCAACGTCAACATCTGTGCGCCACCGATGACCAATATCGCCAGCATCATTGATGTCCAACCGGGTGGGAGTCCTTCTTTGCCAACCGTGATGAGTGTCAGTAGTACATAGGCAATTTGGATAACAGCAACGATTAATAAACCAAAGCCAAAGGCGATCACCAGATTAATTGGCACAATCGAAAACGAGAAAATCGCGTCGGTCGCCAGTCGTATGCGCTTCCGCAGACTAAACTTGGAGCGTCCTGCCATGCGAGGTGGTGCATCAAAAGGAATAATGGCCTGCTGAAAACCCATCCAACTAATCATCCCCCGCAAGAAACGGTGCTGCTCCTTAAGGCTGCGAATATCCTGCACAACCTCTTTGCTCAGCAACCGAAAATCCGCCGAGTCCGGCACAATTTCCGATTCGCTCAAACGGTTGATAAGTTGATAAAAAGTCTTCGAGAACAGTTTTTGGAAGTAACTAATTTCACCTGTCGAACGACGCTGTGTAAGAACGACATCATTTCCTTGCTCATAGGATTCGATCATCGCTGGCAACATGCTCGGCGGATGCTGACCATCACCATCCATTGTGATGACCACATCCCCCTTGGCGAAGTCCAATCCTGCGCTCAATGCCGCTTGATGCCCATAATTGCGGCTGAGTTCCAAGAGTTTAATTTTGTTATTTTGCGCGTGGAGCTGCTTGATAATCTGCGAGGTTTGGTCAGTCGAGCCGCCCGCAACATACCACACCTCATAGTCGTGGGGTGTGGACTGTAGCACTTTCACCAACGACTCATTGAATGTCGGCAGGGCTTCTTCTTCATTAAATATTGGGACAACAATACTAATCAACATAGCAGAATGTTCTTAAACAAAGATCGTGTGCAAACGATTAAAATCATGAGATGAGTTCCGATGAAGGGTAAATGATAGGCTTCGTTTTTGCAATATTGACGAATGGTTTGTCTAAAGTCAAGAGAATGCAAATAGCTGATTACAGATGTAATACACTGCTCGGTTGATGGGTAACCGAAACTCAGGCACAATAGATGCTGTGATGTTAGTTAATAGGAACGCTATGGATGCCATTATATTAGCCGGAGGCAAGGGAACGCGCATGCAGCCCTTGACCGCCACAACCCCTAAACCACTGCTGTTAGTACAGGGAAAACCGATCTTGGAATGGTCATTGCTCACTCTGCCCCTACAAGTCGATCATGTAATAGTCGTCGTCAATTACTTAAAGGAACAAGTCGCTGATTATATGCAGAAGCAGACCATTATTCGCAGCTATACGCTGGTTGAACAGCATCCAAAACCGCTGGGCACAGGCCACGCCGTTCAATGCTGCCGACCGTTTTTGCGCTCGGATCAATTTATGGTTCTCAACGGTGATGATCTTTATGACAGCGCTTCACTAGAGCAATTAGCCGCACAGCCCATCGGCATTCTCGGTGCAACACGGGACAATGCTTCCAAATGGGGTGTACTCGTCGTTGGCGAGAATAATCACTTAAGTCGCATCCACGAAAAACCACCCGCAGGCACTTATCCTGATCCTGTATTTGTGAACGCCGGAGCCTATAAATTCGACAACCGCATTTTTGAGTATGAACTACCACTATCCTCACGTGGCGAATACGAGATTACCGATTATATGACCTATCTCGCAGCCAGCGTGGAAGTCAACATCGTACCGGGACAATTTTGGAATCCAATTGGCACGCCGGAAGATTTGGAACGGGCGCAAGCACTCGACATTGAAGCATGGATTAACCCGCATTCATGATGAACTGAAGCCCCTCCCCTTTAGCCAATACCATTGCTTTGGCTGATAACGCCATGCTATGATTACCCATTCCAATAACCCGAAATGAAGGGAAAGTAGCGCAACGTCGCTGAATATGCCACGCATATATGAAGCCGCTGATAACCGCATCAATCGCACCTTAAAAGATCATTTACGCTTCGCCTATGAATACCGCTCATTCTTTGTTTATTGGGTGCGCCGCAGCATTATCACCCGTTACAGTCAAACTTCGGTAGGGCTGTTGTGGGCAGTTTTGCAACCATTACTTTCGAGTCTGGTTTACATTATCGTCTTCTCGGTAATTGCGCGTGTTTCGACCAACCCTGTACCGTATCCGTTGTTCGTCATTACCAGTCTGGTTTTATGGAGCTTCTGGCAGCGGATTGTCATTTTTGGATCGGCCTCGGTTGTCAACAATCTCGATATTGTGACGCGTGTGAGCTTTCCACGTGAATTCTTACCAATTGGTGTGGCAGCCGAAGCCTTTGTGGATCTGCTCATCGGCTTGGTAATCGTCGGTGTTTTGTTCGTAGTTTATCACCAACCCGTGACCCCTTATATCCTGCTGGCGATTCCAATTTTCCTAATTCACGGCTGTCTCGCTTTAGGGACAGCATTTTTGCTGGCGGGTGTTTCAGCTTATATCCGCGATTTGTTTCAATTCCTGCCAATATTGCTCCAGTTATTACTGTATGTGAGTCCGGTCATTTATCCGATTGACGCGGTGCCAGATAGCATTCGGGCGCTGTATTTTATTAACCCGCTTGGCCCAATTTTCGCCGCCTATCAAGAAACAATTTTATTTGGGCGCTTCACATACGGGCGCGAATTAGTGGTAGTAGCGATATTCGCGCTTATCCTGTTGATGGTGGGCTATCGTTTTTTTAAACGTGCCGAGTGGCGCTTTCCAGATACACTCTAAAACTATCGCCTAACTTCTGAAAGAACTTCAACCTTCATGACTGATGCGATTCAAGTCCAGAACGTCTATAAACAATATAATGCGATTGGTACGGTTCGAGTACGCACAATTGCTCAGGACATCGTGCGTGTACTGCGGACACGCTCTGAGATGGCGAAGGAGATAGTAAGTCCTGAGCAGCGCTACGTGCTGAGTGATTTAAACTTCAACCTTGAGCAAGGCAAGGCACTGGGCATTATCGGTCATAATGGTTCCGGTAAAACTACCTTACTGCGCCTCTTAGCAGGTGTATCCCTTCCGACTAGAGGACGCGTCCGTGTGTTGGGTAAAGTTGCACCGTTGCTGGCATTAGGGGCAGGCTTTCATCCCGATCTAACCGGACATGAAAATCTGTTTTTGAACTGTACATTGATGGGCTTGAGCCGCAAACAATCGCTGGATCGCATTGACCAGATTATCGCGTTTGCCGATATTGGTGATTACATCGAAGTGCCGATTAAGCGTTACTCGTCAGGCATGTTGGCACGCTTGGGATTTGCAGCCGCCATCCACATCAATCCTGAAATTATCCTACTGGACGAAGTATTGTCGGTGGGCGATTACGTGTTTGCAATTAAAGCCACCAGTGCCATTCGCGAGTTTGTCGGTCAAGGAACGTTAGTATTCGTCTCACATGATCTCAATTCCGTCGAAAAATTGTGTGATCGTGTCATATGGATTGATCATGGGCATGTACGGGCAGACGGCAATGCCTCGGAAGTGATTGCCAACTATACACAGGATCAGCAGCGACAACTCAATATTGTTTACGGTGATGGCAAACAATCCGAAGCGGATACCGATGAAGATGCTGTGCTATCCCATAAACGAGTCATTGATTCGCGTGTTCAAATCCGTTCAGTGAGTGTTCATGGGATGGATGGCGCACCGAAAACCCAATTCGAATTCGGGGAGCCAATTGTTCTACGCTGCCGTATTCACCTGACCGAACCAATCCCCAATTTTCGGGTCGTAATCGGCATCACCGATGTCAACAGCCGTGCCGTCATCACGGCCTGTGACAATCAACAGCTTGATGGGCTGGGTTCTAAGGCTGGTGATATGGTTCTGGAAGGTGTTTTCCCGGCGACCTATATCCGACCACGCGGACTTGGGGTTCTTGTGACCACCTCAAATCCGGTTGACCTCATGGAACTGGCTTCGTGGCGTGATATTGGCCCGCGCTTTTTTACGGTGGGTGCGCGGCGTGACCCTGAACATCATTACTATGCACCTCAATCGGATTTAGTTTATACGCCTAATGTCGAGATGCGTGTGGTGGGGCGAGATTAAACAAGTAGTCGATACAGACAAAACCTTTGTCCGTTATATTCTCTCCTCTTACCTTGATGGCTATACAACCCAACGTCAGACAAGGCGGCGGACACCTGCGCCCACCCTCATAAAATCACGCTATCCAATTTTATAAAGCAGTTCGAGACCATTACCATAAAAGCCATCATCGGGAGCATAAACCAATCCGCCTAAGGTTTCGGCAAGATAAGCTTCAAGCGAATCAAGCATTTCCCAAGCCTCGTCCGAGAGATTCTCGCGGTCAAGCTCGACAATGATTACTTGGCTGGCGGTCATCAAAATATCGATCAACTCAGATTGAATCGGAGTGGTTACGAGCCGGGGAACGAGATCAATTAAGTTATCGCGTTCTGCCTCGAATAAACCATCTTCAACATTACACGTCAAGACAATAGGCCGCTGATCTGGTAAATAGCCAATATGAAAACTGTCCCAATTCGCCAGTCTGGCCTCGGTTTCCTTTAAATCAGGTGTAAATTCTAGTTGGTCGTCAAAATACACGCCATCCAAAATAAACTGACCGATGTTGTAACGCGGGATAATCTGCGGCGATTGACAGAAAATGCGAATGAAATAGGTCATCGTAAAAATGGTTTGTCGCTACTTTTCCGCCACCAATGCCGCAATCTGGTCGTCGAGTTGTACCTCACCATCCACATCGTTAACAATGACCTGATAGGGAATATGCGGCGTTTCAAACATGGCGATCATCTTGCGAGTGTAGTCCGGTTCAAGCGGTTGGTTGGTGCGCCGTTCGAGTCGCAGTTCACGGATCGGGTCTTTCGCGATCACCAGCACAAATTGAGCATAGGGGAAATGCTCTAGAAACCGGCGGCGATACTTTTCTTTGATGAAGGTCTGCGCCAATACCAGCTTGGGATGCTTGGGCAGCAGTTCATGCACATGGGCGATGATTCGATCAAAAAACTCATCACGCATATCATTAGTGACAGGCTGCTGCGTGCTAATGGCCTCGCGCATATGATCCGGTAGATCATCGTCGCCATCATGCATCGTAAAACCGAAGTTTTCAAATAAACGGGCTGCATACGTTTTTCCCGCACCGGGCAAGCCAAAAGTAACAATAAGCGTTGGTTTTTTCTTGGGCATACTAGGGAATCCACAAAATTTCGCCTGCTGTTATCCCGCAAACAGCGAGGGAATGATAAATGACAGCCAATAATACTGCTGAACTTCATATTTGCGCGCTCAGTATACCGTGCTACACTCCAATTAAGAAATTGTGAATTAAGGAGGGTAAAATGGCTACTAACCCCGCTTCCCATCCCGAAACACCTGTGATGACCGCTCAAGGTCTTTCGCATGACTTAGACCTTTATCCAGATCGGCTGGTCATTCACAATATCGATATTTTGTCGCGTCTTTTTAGCCATGATGATGTCGTCTTGTACAACACCATTGAAGGCGTTCATATCTACCAACCATCATCGGCTGTTTCAGTCGGGCCTCAGTTGATTATCGTCCTAAAGGACGGCAAATCACGCGCGCTTTCATTCCACACCGACCAGCAGCATACCCTCCAAACCATCAAAGACACTATCGAATCCTTCGTCAATCATCGCGAAATTATAACGCCTCCGAAATCGCTGTAATTGTATGAAATGCTAGGCAAGTCAGATAAAACTAAAGGGCAGGGATAAGTAATTCTCTACCCTTTTTGATTTGAATTTTCATACTAAAAACAGAACAAATGTGCATATCATTTAGCCTGCCATTTGTGCTATAGTATGACTCCTCAAAAATGATTTAATGGATCACCCATGTATGCTGAAATTGCGGTCAACGCCGCCGTCAACCAAAGCTATGATTACGCTGTTCCGCCTGAACTCGATGCCCGTATACAGGTCGGGCAGTTGGTGCAGGTTCCCTTTGGTACAGCGATTCAACATGGCATAATACTTGACCTTCGAGACCATACGAAGATTGCCGAAACCAAACCAATCACAGCTATACTTGATCCGCTGCCCGTGGTCAATCCATCACAGATTGCCCTCGCCCGCTGGATGAGTGACAGCTATCTTGCGCCAATCGGTTTGTGCTTGTGGGTCATGCTGCCACAAGGCTTAACCAATGGACGTGACATTCGAGTCACCTTGATTGATGATCAAGCCACCAGTAAAGATGTGGTTGAACAAAAACTCTTGGATCTGCTGCGTAGGCGCGGCTCGATGACCGGTAAACAGTTGGAAATCGCCAAATCTTTACAGGGGCAAAATTGGCGACCGGCTGTTGATGCCCTCGCCAAAGAAGGCATCCTCGATACTGAACGCATCCTCAAACCACCGCGCGTCAAACCGCGCACCATCCAAACCGCGCTATTAGCCATTCACCCTAATCAGATACCGAACATCATGCGTCACCTCGGACGCGAATCCAAACCGGCGGATATTCTGGAAGCGCTGGCGGTCCTGCCGGTTGATGAACCGTTTATGTATCAGCTTGCCGAAGCCGCTGATACCACCGAAGCCACAATCAAGAAATTCGAATCATCGGGGCTGATTCGAATTGATAAGCCCGACAAAAAGCTACCTGCCACTGTCTCCCTGACCATTCCCCGTGATGGCATCATGCCCGAAATTATCCGACTGCGTAAATCGGAAACCGAGCTGCATGTGCTGCGTGTCCTCGCCCGCCAATCTGAACCGATTGAGGTGCAGTGGGTTTATGCTCAAACCGGCGCGAAACTGGCTGATCTCAAAAAGCTCGAAGAAGATGAACTCATTATGCTTGGCGAGAAGCAAACGTGGCGCGACTCGCTGGCAGACAGAGATTTTGTGCCGAACGTCGCACCGCCGCTGACCCCTGAACAAACCGCCGCATGGACGGTTATCGAAAACCACATCAAAGGCTGGGGTTGGGGGCAAGCGGTGGATGATCGTCCACCGGGTTTGTTCCTGCTGCATGGGGTGACGGGCAGCGGCAAAACCGAAATTTACCTCCGCGCCATTGAATTGACCATTCAGCAGGGACGCGGTGCAATTTATCTGGTTCCGGAAATCGCGCTCACAGCCCAAACCATTCGTCGTGTCGCCGCCCGTTTCCCCGGACAAGTCGCCATCGTCCACAGTAAATTGACCGAAGGCGAACGTTACGATACATGGCGACGCGCCCGCGAAGGGCTAATCCAAGTAGTGGTCGGCGCACGTTCGGCGCTGTTCACGCCGCTGCCCGATGTGGGTTTGGTCATCCTCGATGAAGAACACGACTCCAGCTATAAGCAGTCCGAACCCGTACCGCATTACCATGCGCGTGAAGTAGCCGAGCAAATGATGCGCCAGAACAACGGCGCATTAATTCTCGGCAGCGCCACCCCCGACCTCGAAACCGTTTATCGGGCGGGCAGGCGAGAACTCCGTGCGCTGGTTTTGCCCACCCGCATCATGGGGCATCGCGTCCGCATTTTGGAGCAGTCCGAACGTACCGGTGTGAATGCCCGTTATTATCCTGCCCGTGCTGCCGATGCCATGACGATTGACTTACCGCCTGTCGAAATCGTCGACATGCGCGCCGAACTTCATGATGGCAACACCAGCATCTTTAGTTATGCGCTGCAAAATGCGCTGACCGAAACCCTCAAACGCAAAGAACAGGCCATTCTTTTTATCAACCGCCGCGGCGAGTCAACCTATGTTTTCTGTCGCGATTGCGGTTATGTTGCCGTCTGTCCGCGCTGTGATTCACCCCTCACATTCCACCGTGAAGGCGAATCGCTGCGCTGTCATCGCTGTGGATTTCAAGGAAAACCGCCGCAAGTCTGCCCGTCCTGTAATTCCCGCCGCATCAAATATTTCGGCGCGGGCACACAGCAGGTCGAAGCCGCCATGCACGAGATGTTTCCCAAAGCGCGAACACTGCGTTGGGATGCCGATACCGCCTCTGACCCTGAATCACATGAACTGTTCTTGCAGCGCTTTATTGATGGCAAAGCAGATGTACTGATTGGTACGCAAATGGTCGCTAAAGGCTTGGACTTGCCAATGGTGACCCTCGTCGGTGTCGTCAGCGCCGACATGGGTTTGAACCTCCCAGACTTTCGAGCCAGTGAACACAGCTTCCAATTGCTGACACAGGTTGCCGGTCGAGCAGGGCGCGGCTTACTGGGTGGTAAAGTCATCCTGCAAACCTACCAACCCAAGCATTATGCTGTGCAAATGGCCGCCGACCATGATTTCGCCAACTTCTACGACACCGAAATCGCCTATCGACGCGACTTGGGTTATCCACCGTTCCGCCGCTTAGCCCGTATCATCTTCCGCGATGAGAGTGAAAGCCGCGCCCATTCGGATGCCGAAAGCGCTGCCAGCACCATCCGTGCCCGTTTGGCGAAACTCTCCCTCACCGCTACCGAAATCATCGGCCCCGCACCCTGTTTCTTCAACCGCGTCAATAAGGTCTACCGCTGGCACATCCTTCTGCGCGGCCCTGATCCGTCGGCTGTCCTGCGCGGCTGGGACATCCCCCGCAACTGGCATGTCGACATTGATCCGGTAGATGTGTTGTGAATAAAAACAATATTCCACTCCTACTTTTGCTGATAATCAGCTTATCCGGTTGCTTTTATATCGCGGGTGATCCAGAAATAACACCTATTCTGAAAACAGAATTACCTGATCTACAACTATTTGAAAATAACGGCTGTTTATATGACTGTTGGCGTGGTCAAAGACCGGGGACGACTACAACAGAGGAGTTTGAGAGATTTTTCATGACTTTGAATTTCGCGTCAATTCACACTGGAAACTCTGACGGCTACAGTTGGTATACACGCGGATCTTCAAATCGCAAAGATGAATATCATGTTGAAGCCTATACCAAAGATGATGTCCTTCAAAAAATATGGCTCGAAGGGCCTTTCAACCTCACCTTAGGAACCGTCATAGAAAAGTTAGGACTTCCAGCAAAAATTACAATCTGGACTATCCGAGGTGGAGATGTAAATGACCCAATGTTTTACGTATATTGGCTATATCCTAATTATGGATATGTTTTTGGAACGATTAATCACCCAAGAAACTCTAATCTCTGTACAGCGCAAGACGACCTAATAAATAGCCTTGTTGTCCTTAAAAATGACACAATCGAAAATTTGGTGATGAGTTGGGATACACCTGATAGTGGCGTTCTTCATAATATCGAGAACAGCAGCGGTCTAAAGGCTTGGACTGATTTTGGATGTATGACCATTGAATAATAACTCATATTTCTTGACAAAATCCCTCATTCCGCATACCCTTAATTTGAAACCGATCAGTCGCAAAAGGATTATGCGTTGAAAAAGGGTGATGAAACCCGCCTGATGATCTTGCAGCGAGCGGCGGAAGTCTTTAACCGCAAAGGCTATTCGGGCGCGTCGATGGCGGATATCATGCAAGCGACTGGCCTCGAAAAAGGCGGCATTTATCGTCACTTCGATACCAAAGACGACCTCGCCTTGGAAGCCTTCGATTACGCCGTTGGTTTGGTTGAACTCGAATTCATCAACGCTCTCAAAGACAAACGGGATGCCATTGATCGCCTACGTGCGATTGTCGGCGTTTACCGCGCCATGCCTGACGGAATGCCGGTTGCAGGTGGCTGCCCGATTCTCAACACCGCCATCGAAGCCGATGACACGCATCCTCTCTTGCGTGACCATGCCCGTCGTGCGATGGACAAATGGCGCGAGTACATCCTGCGAACCGTCACCAAAGGCATCGAACGTGGTCAAATCCGCCCTGAAATCGTACCGGATGACCTCGCAACCTTCCTCATCGCCACCCTCGAAGGTGCAATCATGTTGAGCAAACTCTATGACGATCCGCGCCACATGAACCGCGCTGTCGAATACTTTCAAAGTTATCTCGATACCAACGTCCGACCACAATAAAAGATTCACCTGTAGGGATGAGGCGTGCCTCATCCGTGTATTTTTTGATCTAAAAAGAGACCGATTAGTTGCATTATCTAAAGGAGAAAATCATGTCCGCCGAAATCGCCCTGCCCAAAGATTTAGAAACCACCGCACTCGTTCGCTTTCAAGATTGCGATCCCTTCCAGCATCTCAACAACGCCCGTTATATCGACTATTTTATGAACGCCCGTGAAGATCAACTCAAGCAGTTTTATAACTTCGACATTTTCAAAGAAACCCAGCGCACGGGCCAAGGTTGGGTCGTCTCTAAAAATCAACTGGCTTATCTGTATCCTGCCGCTGTACAGGAACAGGTCGTCATTCGCACCAACCTCGTTCAAATGACCGATAGCGTCCTCGTGGTCGAAGGGCTGATGCTCGACAGCACCGCTCGCCGCCTCAAAGCCGTTGCATGGATCCAGTTCACCTTCGTCAGCATCCAAACCGGACGCAGCACCCATCATCCCGACGAATTCATGACCATGTTCCGTCCGGTCGTGGTGGATGATGTCTATACACCTGACGGTTTCAACCAGCGTGTGAATACCCTCAAAGCCCAATTTCGCCGCCAACCCGTTCCCCAACTCTAAACCTACCCAATAAAAAGAGCCTGCGGACGAAACACAGGCTCTTACAGGGTGAGCTTGATGGTATACTTGAGTATATAGAAGTGATCCTGTAGAGGGTAAACTATGAGCGATTTGGTCATACAATTAACCGATGAACAGCGCCAGCGTATTGAAGAACGCGCGCATCAGCATGGGTTTGAAACACTCACAGATTATCTATTGGCACTGGTTGAAGAAGATGAACCGACAAAACAAGAGTTGCTCAACGGATTTCGTCAAGGTTGGGCAGCAGCGATGAGTGGGGACACAATTCCGGCATCCAAACTACGGGATTTCATTGAGAGTGACGAATAAAACCCCTATTCAGGTCGAGATTGCGCGTCCGGCTGCAAAAGACCTAAAGCAACTGTCGAAAAAATATCCTCATGTTGTTGATGACATACTCGACCTTATACATCAGCTTGCAGAAGGTCAAACGCTTGGTGACCAAATATCCGGTGTGGGCTACACTGTGTATAAGGTTAGAGTCAAGAGTAGCGATCTATCAAAAGGTAAAAGCAGCGGATACCGGGTTATTTACTACGTCCGTCTCCCTACCAACATCATTCTCATTACAATCTATATCAAAAATGAACGTGTTGATATTGCCCCTGAAGAAATCCACCGTATGATCGAAGAGTATGAACACAAGTGAACTATTTACAGGTGTAGTCTCTGAAGCATTTGGTTGATTTTGTTGGTTATCCCTAAAACTCAGTTCCGCAAATACTCCAATCAAGTTGAATGAAATAACGTATTTGAGGTGATGCTGAAATAGGATCAATACCGATGGAATATCTTCCAAATGGTTGCAAATCGCCGTTACAACCGCTGCTCATGCTTACATTCCTAACATCACATGCGCCCTTTTGTTGGTAAAACGAAATCACTTCTTTGTAGTCCGCATCTGTGACATATTCTTTTGTAACTCTGCTGTGGTGTGTTGCACCTAATAGCGCTGGCAAAATCAAATAATCTTCGCCTGTTCGATCGGTGGTTATTCCTAGTATTTCCGAATTTGGGAATACATCAATAGTTGGTTGCACATTCAATAAGGATTCACATTGATACACCACTTGCTGAGATACGATAAATACAATTAACGCTATAGTTATACTGATAGCAAGAATGACAAACAATTTCCGGCCTCTGAACATAATCACATTACTCAATTTCACTATGCTCTTTATCGCGAGTATCTCAAATCACTTTATTATGGGATCGGTTTAAGCTCACAAACCATCACAAATTCAACCTAACCATCTACTAAATCCCTCAAAGCCACCAGCGCCGCCCGAAAAATCATAAATCATTTTTGTTGTATAATAGTATACAAACTATTAATATTAAAAGCTGAGTGATATGACACATCTAGTACTCTCCCCTCATTTCGATGACGCGGCGCTCAGTTGCGGAGGGACTATTCACCAATTGGTAGCATCCGGTGAAAAAGTTGATGTGCGAACCATTATGGCGGGTGTTCCCCATCACTTACCGGATACCGCCTTTGTCCACGAATTACATGAAAGATGGCAACAAGACACTAATCCGGTGCAAATGCGGGTACAGGAAGACGATGCTGCTCTACAAAAACTCGGTGCAAGAGCCAGTCGCATGGTCAATTGGACAGATTGTGTCTATCGCACGAATCGTGATGGCGAAGCGCTATATCCTGATGAAAACAGTATATTTGGAGAAATTAACCCCAAAGATAGTACAGCCCAACTCCTACCCACCATCGTCTTAAATGCCTACGAAATCCCTCGTTTCATCTACGCCCCGTTGGGAGCAGGTCATCATGTCGATCATCAAATTGTGCGGAACTGGGCGATTACCCTAAAACAGTATTATCCGTGGGTGGCGCTGAAATTTTACGAGGAGTATCCTTATACTGAACAACCAGAAGCGGTTGACACAGCACTCACATTTTTCCAACAGACCTATCCTACAATGCACTTTAAATTAGAAATAGTGTCACTCACTGAGGCAGATATACAAGGTAAACTCGATGCGATTGCCTGTTATAAATCTCAAATTAGCAGCTTTTGGACGGATGACCACCAGATGGAGTCCGCCACTCGCCAGTCGCTCTTCCGCGCTGGTAATGGAACACCGGGCGAACGCTACTGGGTCGTTTTTTAGCGTCAATCTGCATCAACGTCCTCGATTCCACAGGCACGTATACAAAACGCATATCAGGAGAATGTTTATCAGGCTTTTCGGGCGGCTCAATCCCCGTATAATAAATGTTTATGAGCGAGAGCAGTTACCGCTGAGCGCTTACCATTAACCTACGCCACCAAAGGATGAATCGATGACAGACGATGCGCTGGCACAAGCACACGCCCTCCTAACTGAACTCACCGAAGCCGCCCGTAAGGGCCAAATTATCCCCATTCGCTTAACCAGCCAGTTGGAAGCCATTGGCACACTGCTTGAAAAAGCCCATGAAGAACGTGCGGCTAGCACCGATTCACCTGATCTAGAGAGCTATAAACAAGAATTCGGCGTGATGCTATCGCACGGTTTTCACGATTTACGCCTACCCTTGACCAGCATTCGTGGCTATGGCGACATGCTTGGTAATCCCGCAATGGGCGAACTCACCGATATGCAAAAACAATTCGTTACTGTAATGCGCACCAATACCAAGCGTATGGAATCCTTGTTGGGTGATGTCAGTGACATCAGCAAGCTGTGGAACGGTACGCTCAAGCTCAATCCCAAAATGGAAATGTTTAAGAATGTGGCGCAGTTGGTCGAAAAAGCTATGCGTCCTACAGCCACCGAGTTGAACCGCACCCTTGAACTTGAACTTCCACAGGGCTTGCCTTTGTTGGATGTCGATACCGATTTATTAGTCAAAGCCCTCAGTAAAATCGTCGAAAATGCCTTGCGTTACTGTCAACCTGAAGGCGGTATGGTTCGCATCGGCGCATATGGTGAAGGTCATGTCCTCCACATTCAAGTACAGGATAACGGCATCGGCATGACCGAAGAAGAACTGGCAAAATTAGGCACGCTCTACTTCCGTTCCGACAATGAGTTGGTTTTGGGTTATAAAGGAAGCGGCCTCGGGATTCCGATTGCTTACGGAATTATTCACCTACTCGGTGGTGAAGTTCATGTCCAGAGCCAACCGGATCAAGGAACGACGTTTACAATCGCGTTGACAGGTATGAGTTGAGAATATGCAATTTATGGAACCGCGTATTGATCTTGATCAAGCTTTAGAAATTCTGAACCGCCTCACAGCCGCAGCGCCGGGGAACACGGCGGTTAAGCTGGCACAGGTTACAGTCCTTTTGAAGCAGCTTTCAGATGAGAATACTTATCTCAATAGTCTGGTCTTGGATAATATCCCTGCTTTATCCGAGTCAATGCAGCCTATACCACGCGCGGTTTCTGATATTCCCATTGATGATTACGCCGATTACGTGAGTCTCATGGATACCGATCCCTATCCTGAAAATCACTATGACGATGGAACTTCATTAGCCATCTCGGATGACTTACCACCCATAGAAGCCCTGCCGCTGTTCAACGGCTTAACCGACTCGCTGCGCCCCCCGTTAGTCGCTATTCGAGGACGCGCTGAATTGGTTCAGGGAGGGTTACTGGGGCAGATCACACCTGAACAGGATACATGGCTGGAAGCCATACAGGAAAACACCCGCCGAGCCTTCGCTGTACTCGATGCTGTACAAGAGATGATTGCTATTCAAACCGGTAAAGTGCGGATTGAACCGGTTAATTTTCTCTCAACCGATTTATTGAGCGAAGCATGGGAACATACACGCGATCAAGCAAAACTTTCCGGGCATAATGTAACCATTCAAGCCCCAGACTTGGTTCCGCTGGCCCATGGTGATTTCTACCAGAGCCTGATCATCTTAACCAACTTGCTCGACAACGCCATGCGTTATACTCCATCCGGTGGTCAAATCAAGCTGTCTGTCGATAATTTAGGCACGCATGTGCTTTTAAGTGTGGCCGATAACGGCATCGGTCTAAAACCCGAAGACATGGAACACATCGGCAAACCCTTCTGGCGTGGCAGTCATCACAAACTGGTACGCGCTCATGCCGGTACAGGTTTGCACCTCTACTTAGCCAAACAAATATTGGCACTGCAAGATGGTGAACTTATTTTTACAGGCGAAATGGGTACAGGCAGTACTTTCAGTTTTACGCTTCCTATACCCGAGTAATACAATCCCCCAATTCTTAAGGGACTTAAACTCCTATTTATGGTTTATGGTAAGGTTGATACCTATTACTCTAAAATCCGGGTGGTTTATGGCTGAAATCGACGTAGTTTACATTGAAGATGATGATATTGAAGCTGAACTCTTTAGTCTTGGCCTTTCCACACGCGGGGTGAATGTGTTGCATATTCCGGATGCCGAACCCACTAGTTTGCAGTTGCTTCAAAATGCACCCTACGCGACTGCCCGCGCAATCTTCATCGATTTTTGGATCGGCGTTGTCAGCGGCCTAGATGTCGCAAAATGGCTGCGTGAAAATGGAGATAGCCGTCCTTTCTTCCTGCTGACTGCTGGGGAAAACCCTGACCCCAATATGCTTAAGCAGTTGAATATCACATTCTTACAGAAGCCAGCCAACTACAATAAGATCGCCAGTGCCATTTCAGCTTTGTAAATTCCACGCTCGAATAAGGCTATTATTGCGACTTATCAAACATAGCATATTATCCTGATATGCTCGTATAATCGTTTGCATCCATCACTTCATTTGACCTCTCCGGATTAGAGTTCAATAGGTTAGATATATGCTACTCGCTACGCTCAATGCTATTTTCGCCACAGCTTCCTTTTTCCTCGCGCAGCGCAGCCTTCAACGGGGTTGGCCGTTTATTAAAACCGGTTGGCTGGCGATCCAGACTCAGGCTGAACATCCCGACGTGCGTGAGAATGTTTTCCGTCGTTTAGCCGTGACCGAAGGTGGCCGTTTCCTTATCGGTGGCATCGGCTGGCTGTTAATGGGAGTTTTAGCCTTGGTTGCAGGCATCTACTTCACTGTTGTCGCCTATCAAGGTATGTTCGGTGGGGGTTAAACAATATTTAGTTTGAAAACAATCAAACCCATCCTGACCCCTTGAAAACCTAACAATTGACATCCACTTCTCTCGCCCCTATACTGATTTTGCGCCGCCCAAAACCCCTCGCAGGCTACGTGTTCCCTGTAGCAGAATTGAACACGCCATCAGCCCAAATATTAGTTTGAATCTAATATCCATCATTTATAATCGTTAGTTTGACTACTAAATACTGGAAACTGCACACGCATCATGATTAGCGAAAAATCGACGCAGACGCTCGAACTGCCTAAAATACTCGAGCAATTGACCAAGCACACCACGTTCTCGGCAGGGGCAGAACTTGCAAGGGCACTCCATCCGACGACCATCCTTGATCAAGCAGTAACGTGGCAGCGCGAAACTGCCGAAGCCCGCGCATTGACCGAGAACAAGGTGAATTTTACATTGGGTGGCGCACGCGATGTCCGTGAGCCAGCCATACAAGCCACACGCGGGGTGATGATCGAAGCGCAGGTTTTGTTGGACATCCGGCAGACCTTGCGACGCGGTACAACCGTCAAACGCACTGTAGGCCGTATGAAGGGCAGCTATCCGCTCCTTTCAGACATCGCTTTGCAGATCGAAGAATGTACCGACTTACAGGACTCCATCGCGCGTGTACTCAACGAAAAAGGCGAAGTGTTGGATACCGCCAGCCCACAGCTTGCCATTATCCGGCGTGACTTGAAAGTCGCCTATGATAAACTTCAGACGCGCCTCATGCGTTTAATCGGTTCCACCACCAACGGGCAATTTCTCCAAGAATCAATCATCACCACCCGCAACGGACGCTACGTAATCCCCATCAAAGCCGAATTTAAGGGGCGTATTCCCGGCATTGTCCACGACTCATCCTCTTCAGGGGCAACCCTCTTCATCGAGCCGTTAGCGACCGTCGAACTCAACAACAGTTACCGCGAACTCCAACTCAACGAAGAGAAGGAAATCCGGCGCATTCTACAGGATCTGAGCGCGGAAGTCGGGCAAGAGTCCGATTACATTGTAAGGACAGTTGAAATTCTCGGTTATCTCGATTTGGTATTTGCCAAAGCCCACTACGCCGAGCAGTTGAAGGCCACCGAACCCATCATCTTTCCCTTCCGACAGCGACCGAATAATCCGGCACATCCCGGCAGCACCATTACCCTCAAAGCCGCGCGACATCCTTTGCTCAAAGGCGATGTCATGCCAATTGACGCGGAGTTTGACGAATCGACGTGGGTGCTGGTCGTGACCGGCCCCAACACTGGCGGTAAAACGGTTGCCATCAAGACCATCGGTCTGCTGACGTTGATGGCACAGTGCGGTCTGCAAGTGCCAGCCGAAGATGCCAAGTTAAGTGTATTCGACGGTGTGTACGCCGACATCGGTGATGAGCAGAGTATCGAGCAATCGCTCAGTACGTTCTCCTCGCACATGACCAACACTATTTCGATTTTGCGCGAGTGTGACAATAAATCGTTGGTGCTCCTTGATGAACTCGGCGCGGGTACTGATCCGGCGGAAGGTTCGGCCTTAGCCCGTGCCATTCTGACCCATCTCGTAGATCGGCAGGTGACGACAGTGGTAACCACCCATCATCCTGAGCTGAAAATCTACGGTGTGGAAACCCCCGGTGTTCGCAACGCCAGCGTGGAATTTGATCTGGCGACATTGCGACCAACTTACCGCCTGATTATCGGCTTGCCCGGACGCTCCAACGCCTTGGCAATTGCCACCCGCTTGGGACTCAGCGACGAGATCATCGACCACGCCCGCAGCATGGTCACCACCGAAGACTTAGTAGCCGACGATTTGCTGGATGAAATTCAACGGACGCGTGAAGAAATCCGGCGCGACCGCAGCCTGATGACGGCGCTGCGCGAAGAAGTTGAGGAACAGCAGGCCGAACTTCAAGTGCGCTTGGACAAGATCGAAGACGAACGGCGAAACATCGTCGCAACGGCGCGGCGGCAGGCTGATGAGGAAATCAAGTCTTTCCAGCGAGAAGTCAAACGCCTGCGAAACGAGATGCGCTCGGCCTCGCTCCCCTTGGATATGCTCAAACAGGTACAGGAAGAAGCGGCTTCGTTGGCAGCCAATGCCAACCAGAGCGTACCTGATGAAGGCGAAACCATTGTCGAAAACACATGGGTTCCGCGCCTCGGTGAAACCGTGTGGTTGGCGAAATTGAACGCCGAAGGTACGATCACCGAGTTGGAGCAGAACAGCGTGACCATACAGGTTGGAACTTTGCGCGTGCGGGCAGGCATGGATGAAATTGCCCACCGAACACGCAGCGAAAAACGCGAAATCAAGCGTGGACACCAGCGCGTGTATGAGAAATCGCCTGATCCGATTGCCCCGCGCGGACAATCACCGGGATTGGAACTCGACCTGCGCGGCGAACGGGTGGATGAAGCGCTCAAGCGTTTGGAAACCTATGTCGACGCAGCCTATATGTCCGGCTTGCCCTTTGCACGGATTATTCACGGCAAGGGAACCGGCGCGCTCAAGAAGGCCGTCCGCGAACGTGTCGAGCATCACCCGCTGGTGAGTAAAGTCACCGAAGCCCTCCCCAAAGAAGGCGGCGGTGGTGTCACCATCATCCACATGGTTCCGATTACGTAAATCAACAATATTTGTAGGGGCGGGATTAATCCCGCCCGCTGATTACTTTCAAACCAAACTATAACTTCTCGACAAAGTCAGATTCAAGGTTTAAAACGGCGTTTAAGGCGAGAAGAGCGAGAACGAGTACGATTATCGAGATGTTTGACGACCAAGAGAGCAGCCTGCTCAGTAGAAAGTTGAGGTAAAGGGAGAGTAGCGCGAAGC
>JBBSBM010000010.1:0-128045 GCA_038251275.1 Aggregatilineales bacterium | reverse complement strand
TTGATTTAGTCGATCGCCATGACCGCCACGATTTAAGCATCTTTCGCTGGGGATGGGATTTCGTTGAGCGCTGTTTAGCCCTCTCTGACCCTCTTCCCATTATCTCCCCTTCGAACCTTTGTTTAGTGTCCGGTAGCTAGAAATAATACTCTTATTGTAGCACAAAAATTCTTATTCGAGCGTTAGAATAGGCAAACTTTTGGTTTAAACAAAAGGCGTTTCAACGTAGGGTTCCATTTGAGCTAATTCGGAAGGAAATGTGCCATGATAAGAAAGAATTAGTTGTTGTCTAGCACGTGTCATAGCAGTAAAAATTGCGCGACATTTTTTATCGATGAAATCATCATCACGATCATTTTCCTGCGAGGTAAAACTTGACTGAAGTTGAGGCACAAATACAGTCTCAAATTCAAGACCTTTCATTTTATTAAAGGAATCAACATATATGCCTTTTGTTCGCAAGTATGCCCAATGTTTAACCATAGTTTTGTTATGGCACAAAACGGCAATCCGGCTTGCTTTTATCCCCAATTTAATTGAGCCTAAGACTGAGTCTTCGACGAATTTAATCTCATGAGCTAAATCTTGAAGTCTAATAAGTTTGGGTATTTCACCCGATGGAAGTTCATAGGTGTCAAAGTCAGGATGTAATATTTCATCAACCTGATTGGCCTGGTTGTTTTCACTAATAACACTATGGGCTGCCAAAGTAATTTCACGCGTTGAGCGGAAAGGAACTCTCAAATGTCGTGTTCGACCTTGAACTAGGACACCTTTTTCTTTCCAAGTGTAGGAGCGGAAGATACTTTGAGTAGGATCATCGCACATAAACAGTAAGCCATCAGGTTTTAACAGTTCTTTCATAACCTTAAGCCATGAAGGGGCAAAATCTTGAGCTTCATCAATCAAAATAGCATCATAAGAATGTTGTAATGGATGATCATTCTGTAGTGACTTTAAAGTCTGAAATGGGACATCTGACCAATCAAATAATCCCTCATCTTTTTGGGCTAATATATATTGATCAAATATCTGGTTAATAATAGCTCGACAATCTGCCGATAATCGATTACCGCGTCCTTTACGGTCAACTTTTAAATAGTCAACGTTATTCACTATGCCAAATTCTTTTCGCCATTCTATTTCGGTTGCTACAAATTCAGACGTAAAGTTATATTGCGTTAACTGATCGTTTAAGCGCGCTGTGAGCCATCCCTGAATGTCACTCGGACTATGCCAATTATTACCAAGTATGCCCGCGCAAAGTTTGTGAAAGTTTGTAACTTCTAAGTTAGTTGCACCTTGTATACGCTGTTTAAGATCTTGAACCAAATCAACGTTGAATGCTACTACTAAAATAGATAAATCCGGGTATTTTTCAGCCAAAAACTGTGCTCGGCGAGCCAGAACTAAGGATTTTCCGCTTCCTGCAACCCCACGTATCAGTCTTACAGAAGTATTTTCCGCAATTTGATTTGTTTCTTCGCTCAAGAGATCAAGAGGAAGTGCTATTTGAGCTATGTTGTTACTTACAGCTGACTTGATGGGCTCGCGGATGAATTTTTCTTGGGCAACGGTTAAGACACCAATCGGTTGTTCGTCAAGATTCCTTACAATTATTTCAGGATCGATAGCGCCACGAATTGAGTCAAGTGTGGTACTACGCAACGGTTCATGCAATTTCCATCTACTAGGGAGATTCCTAAGCGCATTTTCAAATGTTTCTGGTGTTAAATCTTCTTCACACAAAACCTCACCGCGATCCCACAGACCTCCATCTTCGCATTTTGTGATAAATTCTTTATGTACATGGGGCAAAACGGCGGCATACATCCAAGGGAATTTCAAGGATTTCTTACCTTTATGAAGGTGCATTAGGTCGCTTATTTCTTGAAAGCGATCGACTAAATTGAGTGTATATTCCCTTGCAATCAATAAAGGGTTTTTCTCAATTGCAACTTCCCCGTTTGCTCGTTGAATTCTTACTTCCTTTTTCTTAATGCCGAGGATGTTTTTCCAATCCTTGACTTCAAGTACTATTACTCCCAAGTCAGCACCGACAATTACAAAGTCAGGATTTTTGTATGCAGATTTCGTGGAAGATATACTGGGTTCAGCAATTGTAAAATATTTTTTAGGAAGATTTTTCGATAAGGTAGCAACTAAATGTTCCCCGTAAGTTTCCATACAACACCATTTTTACCATAGAAATTACTCATCAATAATTTCAGTTTAAGGCTGATTTCAATAAATAGAATTGATAAAGGGTTAATTCGATCTAGTAGTGAATTAAAATGCCAATTGATTTCTCTGGCCATTTTGAAATCCATAAGGCATCCGTACGTTTAATGCGGACTTTTTTGAGGTTCTCGTGCATGAGCCAGAGTATGTTTTTATCCGATAAGGCCAGTCAATTTTCCATAAGGGGTTTGCCTTGTTCGGGCAATGCTATGAGCGCCACACTCCAAAAATAGGCTGAGTTTCCTACAGCAACAGCGTCAGTTTACTCATTTGGATTTTTGCTGCTGGTCATAGACTATACAAAACAAAGTTTCTTATGAGATCTGTTTTGTGACAAATATGCGTCCCAATCAAACACAAGGTGATGAAATCGACGGACAAGGCATCAGTGTGCCGAGGTTAGGAAGGTTTGCTGAGATGAATATCAAACTCATTCGGAATGCGATGTTCGTCACAGCGATTATTGTGGTGATTTCGGTGGTGGGTAAAGTCTCGGCACATGATGAGATTTCGCGGTCAGTGGTGAATGCCGATGATATGGTGTGGGTGGAGGTGGGGCGCTAGCGAGAATGAACCCTTACCTTAATGCTCCCCCGTGATAACAGCGGAGGAAACAAGACGGGAAAAGAAAAGGCGACTGGTGAGGTCGCCTTTTTTGTTGTTTAGGTTATTTGTTGGTAGAGTTCACCGAGTTTGTCTGCGGTGGTTTCAGTTTGACCGTCTTTAGCGGCCCGTTCAGCGACTTTCATCAAGCGGTTGACGGTGTTTTTGGCGATGATGCCTTGCTTGAGCGGGCGGTCTAGATAAAGTGCGCCGATGCCTACCACTGGAATGACCACGACACCCCGAAGATTGTCAAAATTGGTTTTGGTCAATGGGGCATTAGCGGCATCACGCACCGCGTTATTGGTGATAACTGGCTGACCACTGGCGATGGCTCTTTGGACCACATCGGTTAAGTGTTCAGATAAAATGTCGGCCTGTTCCAGATTGACGCTGCCAACAATGGCGAGATGGGTATCACAAACCATTGCGCGGTCGGCTCCGGTTTGTTGGATGGCGATTTGCATCAAGCTGGCGAGAAGAGAAGTGTTCATCGAAATTACAGCCCTCATGACCTCGTGATCTCCTTATTATATTATGTGTGGAACGGCTGATCGTCTATAGGCAATAGGTTTTAGACGTGAATTGTGCGGTATAAGTTCCAAGTGACATCCCCCGACAGTATCCGTCACTCTTCAATCATTGAATGTCGGCTGGAATAGGAATTTAGACAAATTGGTTGGGGAATGGTTTGTAATTGGTAGAATAGATTGATTATTCGGTTTCATTAAACAATTTTGCGGACACGGCATGCCGTGTCCCTACATCATATGCGCGACCCTGATATACAAGATCGTATTTCATATGTCGCCTAAAAGGGATCATCATGGCAGAGACACCGGTATTGATTATTCTGGCAGGTGGGGCATCTTCACGGATGTGGCCGTTACGTGAAAAGTCGTTGATGAAGTTTGGCGAACAACCGCTGCTGATTACACAACTCCGGCGCTATGCGACCCTCGGATTTAAAGAGGCGATTATTGTTGCCAATTTGGAGAATCGGACGGATATTGCGGGACTGGTTGACGGCATCAAAGACATGAAGATCGAGATTGTGGTGCAGCCTGAACCGAAAGGCATGGGCGACGCGATATTGAAGGTCGAGCCGGTGCTTTCAGGTCGACCGAATACAGCGGTTTACGTGAACCAAATTCATGATGTGGTAGATGACAAACTGCATCTGGATATGCTGGCGGCCTATCGCAATTATCCATTTTCAACTTATTTAGCAGGATACGAGATGGAAGATTATTTCCCGGGTGGGTACCTGGTGGTGGATGAGGCGGGACGAATCAGCGGGATTGTCGAAAAGCCGGGAGCCGATAAACGGCCGAGTAATTTGGTGACGTTCGTGGCGCATTTGCACAGAAGCGCGTCGCAGTTGTTCGAGGCGATTAAGGCGGAGTACGGCAAAGATATTCCGAGCGACGATCATTATGAGCGGGCGATGGATGCATTGATGAAACAGCAGGTGTATCAGGTGGTGCGCTACAGTGGACAATGGAAAGCGCTCAAGTATCCGTGGCATGTTCTGGACATTATGAACGTGTTCCTTGATCAGTTAAAAGGTAAGGGGCAGCAAGTCGCGGAGAGCGCGTTTATTGCCAAGACAGCCTCATTGGTTGGTGATGTGTATATTGGAGAAGGGGCGAAGATATTTCCCGGTGCGGCTGTTGTTGGGCCGGCTTATATCGGTGCGAATGTGATTGTAGGGAATAATGCGTTGGTGCGGAATTCGATGGTGTTGAGCCACAGCAACGTGGGCTTCACAACTGAGGTGGCACGAAGTTATGTGGCAGAGCATGTGGATATGCATGCGTGCCGCGTGCTGGACTCAGTGTTGGCATCAGGTGTGAATTTCTCGGCGGGATGCACGACGGCGAACTTGCGGATTGATCACGGCAAGGTCAGCAGCCGTGTGAAAGGCAATAAAGTGGATACGGGGCGGGATAAGTTGGGTGCGATCATTGGTCATGGTGCGTTTATCGCGGTAGATGCGATGACCATGCCGGGGGTTAAGATCGGTGAAGGCGCTCAGATTGGGCCGGGAACGCATGTGCTTCAGGATGTGGGTGATGGCAAGCGCGTGTACGTGAAGCAGGAAATTGTGGTGAGTGATTAGCGTTTTTGAGAGTCTTAATGTAAAGCAGGCGAGGTCAAATGTTAAAGTGATGATGTGTCCGTTCATAGATTGATGGATGAGGGATTTTCATGCAATTAGGTAATGGACGTGTTTCATCGCGTCTGCTTTGGGTTATTTTTCTACTGTTGTTCCTCTCGACGATTCTTGTGATTATCGTCCCTTATCCTAATGACGATACGTATGTTTACTTCAATTATGCTCGTAACTTCGTCGCTGGTCGGCCTTTCGCGTATGACGCACGCAATATACCCACTGAAGGTTTTACCAGCTTACTCTATTTGATGTTACTGATCCCTTTTGAGGCGTTTCACATCAATATGGCGTTTGTGAGTATTCTTTTGAATATACTTGCGCTCTTCTTGATGATTGGATTTGGTACCGGTTTAGCTGCCAAGATACTAGGACGTAATCACGCTGTCACTTTTGGACTTGTTTTCTCTAGCCTTATCATTGTGGATGTCAATGTTGTTCCTATCGCGGCACATGGGCTTGAAACGCTGTTCAATCCGGTTAGTGTCTTTGCGTCTGCTTACCTAATCGCCCGTGCCTGCGACAAAGATGATCCTAAGCGTGTTTTGGCATTACATCTCTTTTTTGTGGCTGCCTTTCTCTCATTCCTGATTCGACCAGAAAACATCGTGATGGTTGGCGCGTGTGGTGGGCTGGTCTTGCTGATATTTTATCCAAATCGACGTAAAGTTATCCTTGATGGCATCATTTTCGGTGTGGTTCTAGCTCTTTATTTCGGTGTGAAATATATTGTTTTTCATGACTTACTCCCAACTGGATTTTATCGGAAGGTAGGCGATAATTTTTTGGGAGAAGCTTATGTCGTCACGGCACTTGTGGATTATCTGCCGTGGATTATTGGCGGGTTGATGCTGAGCGCAGTGACATTGCGAAAATCGAGACAGTTATTCAAGAACCCTGCTTTAGCATTTCTGGGATTTCTATCGGTTATCACACTTGTTTTTTTCAGCCATACCAATCCGCTTGTTGGTTATAACTATCGTTTTCTGATTAATGCAACGACCGCGCTGCTATTCTTCATTAGTTTGCTGGTTGTTTACTGGATTGGTAATCGTTGGCAAAATATCCTGTACGGTTTGGCGGTCGTTATCCTCGTCAGCACAGTGTATTTGAAAGTCAAGTCATCTGACAATTCCTTGATTGACTTGAATCTCTATAAGCGTACAGTCACAAGCGTTAACGATATTGCTTATGTCCAGTTTGGAACTTATCTTCGTGCTCATTTGCCTAATTACGAAAAGATGACACTGGTATTTGGGGATGCAGGTATATTTCCTTACGCCTTTCAGTCACGTTTTGTGGATGCGGATGGATTGGCAGAACCCTTTTTAGCTCATCTATTTCGGCTGCCGGACGGACCCGATAAGGCCGAAAAATACACTAATTATATTCTCAGTTGGAAACCCGATATTATTATCATGGGTTATGGGGCGGTCGACGGCGAAGGTGCGTGGATTCCACCCGTAAATCCTCATTCACCTTTCCAAGCACCGCAGCCACTTAGCGTTTTTGCCAGTTTTCGAGACTATGGCATGGAGTATGTATGTAGCGTGAAATCGATTTATGATATTCATGTTACTGTATGGAAAGACTCACCTTATTACAAGTCCTTGGTTACAACCCTACGAGGCTACTGCGAAGAAAATGGATATATGCTGGCCGGTGGATTCGTAGTGAAACCGAACGGCGGCAAAGTGGTTTTTCCACCTGCATTATGAGGATTTCTTTTGTGGATTGCGCTAGCATGATTGGCGAAGGATGGTCGATTAATTCAGGAAGCCATTTGCTTCTAGATGTGGTGCAGGAGGTCGTGGAAAATGATTAAACCCCCGTCATCATAGGTAACGCGATTGTTGAATGGGTTACCTGTCACTTGTTGAACAATCGGCACTTTGGTTTAGATAGAGCGATCCCATAGGTAAGGAAGCCAACTCGATGAGCTTGGGCGCATCAATCCGTTGACTGATAAGACGATAATTTTCCAAGTTTAGGAATAAGTAGTGCGACTTAAACTTCAGAATTGGATTTTCATTGTCGCATCTGGCAATTGTGTCGATTGCCACCCTTATTCTTTACGCTTTACTAGAGGGTACGCCAAACGTTTTTCAATCTTTTTACTGGGTATCGGGATCAATGACTTATACGCTGCCAATGGTATTAATCACTTTTTTGTTTGCGGCAATGTTACAAGCATCTCGTCTGAAGTTGCCCTTATATCTAGTTGGAATTTTAGCTATTCTGGCAGGGCTATACGCAGGAGTCGTTGCTGGATTTTCCCCCATTTTTGCTGTTTTTGAAGTCACAATTATCGGACTAGTTCTGCTTGGTAATTTCTATTGGCATTCTCTTTATTTTCGGTCTCTAAATCTCATATGGGGAATGTCACTTATTGGTGCCATAATTATGATTACAGCACCGGGAAACGCTTTTCGACAAGCCCTTTATGAAAAACCTTCGAATTTATTTGAACTCTTCATCTTAAATGTTCAGGCAACTGCTTCGTTTGTGAGTATCGATCTCAGTTACTTTTCACTGGTGCCGAATGTAGTTATTTTAGTGGTTGGCGGGTGGCTGGTCAGCCGTGAACTGATTGCTCATGGTCAATTTGCACCAATTAAACGTTTCCAAAAAAATGGTTAATTGTTTCACTGGGAGTAGCACTGGTCATCCTTTTCGGAATATTTTTGCCCACAACCTATAATATTTCCGGGTTCCCCCCCGGACGGGCACTGATTATCCCCCATTTTGTGATGGTGATATTGATCTTAATATGGGGTACCATAATGGCAATCGGTATGCAGAAACCAACTTCGAGGAGCGGAAAACGCAAATTGTCTCCGATTATCACTTTTATTCTGGTTGCTTTGTTGATAGTCGGGCCATTACGCTCAACAGTGAAATTGATCGCGTTGACACCTAAATTAACGCAATTTGCCGTTGAGTGGGATGAACGTAACGCCGAAATTGAAGAAGCTGTTACAGAAGGGCAAACTACTATCACGGTGCGCCCATTTACAGTTGATTTAGCCGATTACGCGAACGTCGACAAAGTTGAAGGCGATCTTCTACAATGGGTTGAGAGATATTATCGGCTGAAACAGATTACTGTTTCTTCTTAAGCCTCAAGTAGGGCGTGATTTTAGGCACGCCCTACGGGTAACATTAGTCATTGATTGCTTGATAGGCCAAATTGCGGAAGATGTCATTAGCAATATAAGGCAATGTTGGCAGATGTTGAGTCATCATCAGGCCGATGAAGTCTTCGACAGGATCAACCCAGAAATAGGTATTGGCGAGACCACCCCAGCCAAATTCCCCGACTGAGCTTAGACGGCGGGCTTGCCCGAGATGGGTTGTCACGCGGAAGCCTAAACCAAAGCCATGATCGCGCTGCTCTAAGCCCATATAAATCGGCATCATCGAGTCGGGGATGTGGTTGGCGGTCATCCACTCGATCGTTTTGCGGCTGAGGAGGCGACCACCTTCATAAGTGCCTTTGTTCAACATGCAATTACAGAAGGCTAGATAATCGGCTAAAGTGGAAACTAAACCCGCACCACCCAGTGGAGTCGATGTTGGTTTGGTAATATCCCCAATTCCCGGAACCGATTTAGACAAGACTGGATGAATGTCATAAAGTGCATCGGAATAGTAGATTTGAGCAAGACGACTAAGCTTTTGACTTGGAACCATGAAATCGGTATCGACCATGCCGAGCGGTTTGAAGATGCGTTCTTTGAAGAAATCAGCCAAAGGCATATCGGCTATAAGCTGCACTAGATAGCCGAGTACATCGGTTGACATACTATAACGCCAATTTGTTCCCGGTTGGAAAACAAGCGGCAGCGCGGCGAGCTGTTCGATTAAATTTTCTAAGGGAGCCGTTCGGTCAAATGGCCCTTTATCGACACAGCGGTAAAGATCATCTACAGGTGAGTCGAAAAATGAGCCATAACTTAAACCGGAAGTATGGGTTAGCAAATGTTGGATATTCATCGGTGGCTGCTGATCGACCAATTGCAGACCCATGACACCCGAACCCACACAGACTTTGGTTTTGGCAAAGGCCGGAATATATTTTGAAACGGGATCAAATAAATTGAAGCGACCTTCCTCCAGAAGCATCATGACAGCGATGCTGGTTATTGGTTTGGTCATGGAATAGATGCGGAAAAGAGCATCTTCCTGCATCGGTTTCGATGCTTCAATATTCATTGAGCCGAATTTCCCAAAGTGGGCTATTTTCCCATGACGCTGCACCAACGTGAGAACACCGGGCAGTTGATTGTCGTGAACAAGGTCTTCCATGTAGGGTGTGATACGGTCTAGACGTGTGGAGGATAAGCCTACGTCTTCAGGTGAGGTGGTTTGCATATAGGGTAATGCCTTTAAAATATACGATTTTAGACATTAGCTTAGCCAATATGGTGCGAAAAGTAAAAATGATTGGCTGTATGCGGATGTACCAGCAACCCACTTTTGCCTACTGGTTTAGGATAAACAAGACCATTTATGCGGCGGATGGCACGACAAGAGGACTTTGTGCGGCTTCGGCGATACCGAGTTGAGCGAGATGGTCAAGTGTGGCGACCAATATTTGATTGTCTTCGATGAGATGATCTTCGACCACGACACCCATGCGGATACGAAGGATTTGCACGCCGCGATTGTGATACGACTGTCCATCAGGCAAGGTATCACTGACTGTCCATTGGGTGGTGACAACCATATCCCATGGAGGGCCGCTGACAAAGATGCGGTTGGGAACGAGTTGTAAGTGCGGGAATATCCGGTGGACACGATTGAACCACTGGCGAACCGAGTCACGGCTGTGGAACTCGCCCGCGAGAGCATGGTTTCCTGCAAATGTGAAGTGAATATCCGGCGCAAATTGCTTGAGCAGTGGTTCAAAATTGGCAGTGCTGATGTCTTTGAAACCCTGACGTACTTTTTGTTTAGCGATTAGTTGATACATGGTAATGATTCTCCTTTAATCGGGTTTGCCAGCGGCAAACCCCTACAGCCCCATCATGGATTATGTTTCGAATTGCTGAAGGGTTTCTTCAATCCAACGGATGTACATCTCCTCGTAGAGTTCGCCGTGTCGTCGTGTGGCTTCCCAGAGTGGCGCGTTCGTCAAAAGTTCGGGATGATTAGCCGCGAACTGCATGATTTCGTTGGGCGACTGCTGGCGATAATGTTCCAACTTTTGCTGGTGTAAACGCAGTTGGATGCGTAGCTGAGTGATGATGGTTGGTCGGTCATCAGGTGAGGCGAAAAATAATTTGAGTAATAATGGGTCTTTCTTATCGACTTCTTCGAGGATCGGTGTCGAGAGCCAGACTTCAAGATTGGCTTTGCCTGAGTCGGTGATGGTGTAAACACGGCGGTCAGGTCGGCCTTCTTGCGGTTCGATGTGCGATTTTACTTCATCTGATTTTTCTAACTGTTTAAGGGTTTTGTAAATCTGGCTGAGTTCGGCGTGCCAGAAGTTACCCGTCGAGGCGTTGATCCAACCTTCGAGTTCATAGCCTGTCATGGGTATGTAATTGAGGAAGCCGAGCAGTACAAATTTGAGCATGTGGATTTTTCATATATAACTTTGCATATATGAGAGTGTATATATGATTCGATTTAGAGTCAAGCAGAGAGACAAAAAGGGCTTGCCAGCGGCAAGCCTTTACAAGAGGAATAAAAAGAACTTGCTTGGGCAAGCTTCTACAAAATCAAATAACTATTCCTCGTAGCCGCAGAAGCGTAAGGCAGTGAGGGCGAGAGTGCGAACGACTATGGAGAGGTCTTCGACAGGCACGTACTCATCCGGTTGGTGGGCTTTGCGGACGTTGCCGGGTCCGAACATGAGCGTTGGTGTGCTGCCATTGTTGACGAGCAAACGCATGTCCGCGCCGTAGGGCATGCCACGATAGATCGGTTCGCTACTGGTAATATCGGTGAAAGCCGCGCCCACTGTAGTAACGATGGGATGATCAGCGGCTATCATGGCGGACTCGAATTGACCACCCCACCATTCAACGGTTGGTGGATGTTCGCGCAGCCAGTCATCGGATTGGGCGACAGTGGCAATAACCGACTCGAAGGATTTGCGGGCGGTCGGAATGTCTTCGCCAACGGCAATACCAAAGCGACCTTCAAAGGTCAGGCTTTCAGCAACCGTCGATGCCCAATTACCCGCTTGGAGTGTGCCGACGCAAATAGGATAGGGAAGTTTATAAGCGGTGAACAATGGATTATCGGACTCTTGGTTACGTGAGGCTTCGAAGCTCATCAGCGCTTGATAGATGGGGATGAACTTTTCAATGGGATTCACACCCTCGTCACGGACTGCACCATGTGCGGCGAGGCCGGGAACGGTGATACGGAAGTTAAGCGCCCCTGCTTGTGCCGGAGCGATCATTAACTCGGTCGGTTCCATAATCACGGCGGCATCTGCTTTGTAGCCTCTTACAAGGGTGGCTAATGCCCCCACACCGCCATCTTCTTCACCGATGACACTTTCAATCATCAGTTTGCCCTT
Organism: Aggregatilineales bacterium; assembly: GCA_038251275.1. GTDB lineage: Bacteria > Chloroflexota > Anaerolineae > Aggregatilineales > Phototrophicaceae > CFX2. The sequence goes on along the minus strand of JBBSBM010000010.1, from coordinate 116,493 downwards.
AAGGATTACACCTGCATCGCGGATGGCTTTAGCAGCGAAGATGGCACAAGCGAGGCCGCCTTTCATATCGAGTGCGCCGCGCCCGTAGACGTTGCCATTGGCGACTGTGGCTTCGAAGGGCGGGTAATGCCAGTTAGCCGTATCGCCTGCTGGCACAACATCAATATGACCGTTGAAGATCAGCGATTTGCCTTCTCCGTTACCCATTGTCCCAACGACACCTAACCCTTCAGCACGATCAATCTCGGTGCTGAAAGCGGGATGCTGGCTGAGTGCGGCGAAATCTAAATCCCAAACATCGACTTCCATGCCCAATGATTGAAGACAGTCTGCGATGAAATGCTGAATGGGCGACTCATTACCACCGAGGCTGGGGAAAGCAACCATCTGACCGAGGAAGGCAATGAGATCATCCATATTGATGGCGGCTAAGACGCGTTCTTCAACGGTGGGCATGTGACGTCTCCTTATTGCGGGCGGAAGGTAGCACGGTATGAAATGATGGCGGGTTGACCCGTATCGGGATCACTGCATGAGCCAGCGACAAGCGCTTGTGACGGATCAGAACGTCCGGTGACTTGCACAGTATAGGATCTGCCAGCATCCATTTGGAAATCGGCATAATCCGCGCCTCGCTCGGGCTTGAGACCTGTAACAAAGGTACTTTGACCGTTATCCCATTTGACAGTGATAGATGCGCCCGGAATGGGATCGCCATTGTAATCCTGTACACGAACCTCGATGAGTCCCGACAACTCTTTGCTACAGTAGGTTCGTACGTCTACCAACGTGAAATCGGCCTGCGGTTGGATGGTCGGAATGACAATATTTTGGGTTGGTGTGGCTTGAGCAATCACTGTCACGGGTGGAGTCGGTGTCTTGGTGGCAGGCGGACGTAGTGTTGGTGTAGAAGCTTCAATGATGACGTTGGGTGTGGCTACCACGCCAGAAGCGAGAAGGGTATCGGCGCAGCCAGTCCGTCCTTGTAATTGGTAGAAAGTCATCATACTGCGGACGGCACGTTGGCCGCTGCTGTTATCAACATAGCTGCTGCTGGCGAGTTTGCAGGCGGTATCAGCAACCGCCTGAATAGGATCACTGGGAAGCCTCAGGACGACCAGACGGTTGACTGCTTTGGCAAGGTCACTATCGTAGTTATATTGCAGGGCAATTCCCGCGATGTAATTGGCGCGATCAGCTTCATTCAACTGCCACGGTTCAGTGTTGAATTCGACACGCGGATTGACAACCCATGCATAAAGTAATCCACCAGCGAGACCCAAAATCAAGCCGATTGCTACACCCCACGTTGAGAATGGATAGCGGGGACGACGGTATTTGCTGCGGGAATCGGGCGCGTAGTTGCCACTGCTGTCGTAACGGCTCATGGTTGTTGCCCCGGTGCGTGAAGTTGAGAGTAGGGCTGCATGATGGGTGTGAGGCGGCCTAATCCTTCGGAAAGCGCTACCAGATAAGCGATGTCGTTGGCATCCTGTGAATTACTGATGTAACGTTCGGTGACGCTTTGAACATAGGCAGGTATATTGGCCTGACCGAGAATGCGGAGGCGATCTACCGCGCCACCGAGATCACCATCTTTTATGTAGCCAGTTGCCACCATGATGGTATATTCATCTTTATAACGGTCAGCGAGGCTGGCAGCCGGACTATTGAGAAATTGGACCGGGAATCGTACCCATCCGAGGTAGAGTCCGATGGCTGCACCGATGGCGATGGCGATGAGAAGCGATATTAAAAAACGAATCATATTCTAGCAATTAGCCTTTAGCAGTTAGCTCTGACATCCATATGTAATATTACCCTGATTCGGGGAAATAACTGATTTTGATACCCAATAGTCATTTTAATTCAGAAATAAGTAGGTGATAGGGCAAAATTTCCTTATGGAAATTGTAATTAACAAGGCTTGGCTGAGATGCTATTTACGCGGTAAAATTGGTTTGACAGCACTAGTGGATTATGTTAATCTACGTTAGCTTTATTTGTTCAAAATAGCACAAAGCCCCGCAGGGAAACAAAAATATGGCACTTAACGAATTCGCCCCGATTGGCGCACTATTTGCACTGGCATCTCTTGTGGCATTCATTGTCGTGGTTATCTCGTGGATTTTTGGGCCGCATCGTCCCACCACACGTAAAGCCGCGCCGTATGAAAGCGGTATGAAGCCGATTGGTCCGGCGAGGCGTCGTATACCAATCAAATTCTACTTGGTAGCCGTGCTGTTCATTATCTTTGATGTCGAGGTGGTGTTCTTTCTGCCGTGGGCGGTACAACTGCGCGACCTCGGTATTTACGGCTTGGTTGTCATGGGCGTGTTCTTATTCATACTGACAATTGGGTTCATTTATGAGTGGAAGAAAGGCGCAATGGAATGGGAGTAAGTTCAAAACTCGGTAATCTGGGTGTGGTGACAACCACACTGGATGCAGCCGTTAACTGGGGACGTACAGGCGCAATGTGGCCGCTGCTTTTCGGGCTGGCTTGCTGCGCTATTGAGTATATGGGTACACAAGGGTCTAGCTATGACCTTTCACGCTTCGGCATGGAATTGAACCGTGCCAGTCCGCGACAGGCTGACTTGCTGATTGTTTCCGGTCGGTTGACCCGTAAGATGGCTCCGGTCGTGCGCCAATTGTATGACCAAATGGCCTCTCCGAAGTGGGTTATCTCGATGGGCGACTGTGCATCCTGCGGTGGTGTATACAATAACTACGCTGTGGTGCAAGGCTGTGACGAGATTATCCCTGTCGATGTGTATGTAGCGGGCTGCCCTCCACGCCCTGAACAACTGCTGCATGGCATTCTGACGCTGCATGAGAAGATCAAAGGCGAGAGCGTCCGTAATTGGGCCAACGATGAAAAGTGGGCCGAAGACAGAGCTGAACGCGCCATCACCGTCTAGTCGACACAGAGCAAAAACTCAAAGATTTAAGGGGTTTGCCAGTTGTAAACCCTTACAAAACGATTTTTCAAGGACTACTTATGAGTGTAGCAGCAGCAATTGACCCGGTCGAAGCTGTAAAGAAAGCGTATCCACAGGCTGTTGAAGATGTGGTGGAATACGCGGGTGAAATTACGTTGGTCTTGAACCCCGATTATTTGCCCGCCGTCGCCCGATTTTTACGGGACTCGGCTGGATTGGTTTATAACTTCCTGTCGGACATCAGCGCGGTCGATTATTATCCTGATTTTAACCGTCCCGGTCGTTTCGGTGTGAGTTATCATTTGCTGTCGATGCTGTACAAGCGGCGGTTGCGGCTAAAAGTTTATTTGCCGGAAGATGAACCGTCGGTTGAGACTGTTACGACAGTATGGCCGGGAGCTAATTGGCCTGAACGCGAGGTGATGGACATGATGGGTGTGGACTTCAATGGACATCCTGACAAACGCCGTATTCTCATGCCAGACGATTGGAATGGTCATCCGCATCGGCGTGATTATCCGTTGGGATACGAGACACCGATGTTCTCGTTTAACGCGGAAGAAATCATGAAGCACAAGCCGAAGTCACGCGAATAGCAATAAGCTACAAGCGGCACGTTTTAAGTTTAATCAAATCAAGCAGATATTTACTGAAATGAAGCCATAACGCTAAGTTGGCGGAGTAAAAACAATGGCGCTACAAACAGCGGGTGATAGTGTTGGTGAAATTAATGAGTGGCAGGGTGCTTTAGACGAACTCAAGGGTCTGGTATCTGAGCGTGCCATGACCGGCGAAACCATGCTGCTGAACATGGGTCCCCATCATCCGAGTACGCATGGTGTGCTTCGGTTGCTTCTGGAACTGGATGGCGAAGAAGTCGTGACCTGTTTGCCGGATGTTGGTTTTTTGCACACAGGCATCGAGAAGAACATCGAGTCCAAGAGCTATGAAAAAGCTGTCACACTGACTGACCGCATGGATTATCTCGCGCCGATGTCCAACAACATGGCCTACTGCATGGCGGTCGAAAAGTTGGTTGGGTTGGATGTACCCAAGCGCGCGCAAATCATGCGCGTGATTTGCATGGAAATGACACGGCTCAACAGCCACTTGGTTTGGCTGGGAACTCACGCGATTGATATGGGTGCGATGAGCGTGTTTTTGTACGCATTCCGTGAGCGTGAAATGCTGCTGAAGATGTTTGAGACTCTTTCAGGGCAGCGTTTGATGGGCAGCTACATCCGTCCGGGTGGATTATGGCGCGATTTCCCACCGGAATTTATGCCGCAACTGGAACACTTCCTTGATATTTTCCCATCACGTGTTGATGACTACGAAAAGTTGTTGACCAATAATCCTTTGTGGATTGACCGCACACAGGGTATTGGTGTGATTGAACCGGAAAAAGCGCTGGCATGGGGCATTACTGGCCCAAGTTTGCGTGGCAGCGGTGTGGCATGGGATATTCGTAAGTCAATGCCTTACAGCAGCTACGACGAATTTGATTTCAATGTGCCTGTAGGCGAACATGGTGATGTCTACGACCGCTTCTATGTGCGTATTCTGGAAATGCGTGAGAGCGTGAAGATTCTCAAGCAGGCGATTAAGAAGCTGCCCGCCAAAGGGCCGTTCCGTTCGGAGAATCGTAAGTTTGTTCCGCCGCCGCGTGCCGAACTCGGCCAAAGCATGGAAGCCGTTATTCATCACTTTAAGTTATGGACAGAAGGTTTCGCCGCGCCGGATCAAGAAGTCTTTAGCGCGATTGAAAGCCCACGTGGTGAAATCGGTTGTTATATTCATGGTACGGGCGGGAATAAGCCGCGCCGCGTACATTTTAAGACACCATCATTTATGCACATTGGCGCACTGCCGATTATGACGCACGGGCATATGATCGCTGACTTGGTCGCGATTGTGGGCAGCGTGGATGTGGTGTTGGGCGACTGCGACCGATAAAACTCAGCAAATGAATTGTTTTACGTAGGGGGTTGCCGATGGCAGGCTTCTACATCGTAACCATTTTAGGACAGATTATGGCCTTAACAGAGAAGTACGCCGCGCAGATCGAGAAGACATTTAACAAGTACCCTGATAAGCGGTCGGCAGTGATGCCGATGCTGCATCTAGCGCAGCAGGAATACGGATGGGTTAGCCCCGAAGGTATTCAAGAAGTGGCTGCAATTTGCGATATGGATCCTACACAGGTGAGGTCCATCGCAGGTTTTTACACCATGTATTCGGAGCATAAAAAGGGCAAGTATTGGTTGCAGGTTTGCACCGATTTGGCCTGTGCGTTGTGCGGTGCGGATAAGTTCTATGAGGACTTGAAGGCCGAACTGAACGTCGATGATGGTGGCACGACCGAAGACGGTTTGTTTACGGTTGAACATGTGATGTGCCTCGCGGCCTGTGACAAAGCGCCGATGTTGCAATGCAATTTCCACTTCGTCGAGAAGTTGGATATGGATAAGATGCGTGTACAGCTTGATCAGTGGCGAGCCGAATCCAAGGAATAATACTGAGCTTAGTGTAAGCTTCGGGAGACGACTATGAATATTTTATTGCGCGGGCGTGACATCGCTGATCTGGATAAGCTGGATATTTATGTCAAAAACGGCGGCTACGAAGGCTTGAAGAAGGCTCTTTCGATGAAGCCATCCGAGGTCATTGATATTGTGAAAGCATCAGGGCTGCGTGGACGCGGCGGTGCAGGCTTCCCCACCGGCTTGAAGTGGAGTTTTATTCCGCAAGCTGAGCCGAAGAAATATGTCACGGTGAACTGTGACGAAAGTGAAACCGGCACCTTCAAAGACCGTGAAATCATTGAAACGAACCCGCATCAACTGATTGAAGGTGCGTTGATTTGTGCCTATGCGATTCAAGCGACAGCGGTTTACATCTATCTGCGCGGCGAGTTCTGGGATCAGGGTCATGCTCTAGATGAATATATCGAGGAAGCCCGTAAAGCGGGTTATGCCTTCGATAATATTGCTGGCAGCGGCTGGTCATGCCCTGTATATACACATCTCGGCGCTGGCGCATATATTTGCGGCGAGGAAAGTGCCTTGCTGAACAGCCTCGAAGGCAAACTCGGACAGCCGCGCGTTCGTCCTCCGTTCCCTGCCAATAAGGGCGGTGGTTTGTATGGGGAACCGACGGTCATCAACAACGTTGAAACCTTAGCCAATGTGCCTTGGATTTTAGTCAATGGCGCGGACGAATTTAAGAAAATCGGTACTGAACAAAGCGCAGGTACAAAGATTTTCTGTGTCAGCGGGATGGTCGAGAAGCCCGGCAACTACGAGCTGCCAATGGGCATCACCATGCGTGAGTTGATTTACACACACGCGGGTGGCATCAAAGGTGGCAAGCAGATTAAAGGTATTCTGCCTTCGGGTGGTTCTGGCCCGATTATGCGGGTGAATGGTAACGACGATCCGATTTTGGATACCAAACTTTCCTATGAAGATATGGCGAAAGCGGGTTCAATCCTCGGTTCGGCTTCGGTTATCGTGATGGATGAAACCATTGATATGACATGGGTTGCCTCGAAGGTCATCAAGTTCTTTAAGCATGAAAGCTGCGGTAAATGCACACAATGCCGTGAAGGTACATACTGGATTGACAAAGTGGTTGACCGTATCATGGCGAATGAGGCGGAAGCCAGCGATATTGACCTGATTGTTAATATCGCCAAGAATATGCAGGGTGTGACTCTGTGTGCGCTGGGTGACTTCGCTGCCAACCCGATTATTCATACGGCGAAGAACTTCCCTGAAGATTTCAAGAAGCATATTGCCAACCAGACAGCCGCTCCCGCTAAACAAAGCGCGGCTGTGGGGGACTGAAACACAAGTTGAACCGCAGCGACGCTGAATATTCAGAGTTAGACAATCCGGCTTCTAACGATAACGAGAATAGCGAGATTGTTGAAGGGGGTGAGGGCAACCTTTCCCCTATGACTCGTTTTGATCCTGAGGATACGGACTTAGTCGTTGTGCAAACGGATGTCGCTCCTGAGGTTATTGGTGAGCAGGTGCTTGAAGCTCAGGATGTAGCAGACGCAGCGATAACCAGCAGTGATGTTGAAGTGCCTGTCGGCGTTGTTGATGTCCCAAATGATGCGGAAGAAGGGTTCATTGAACAGAACACCTTACAACTTCCACAGCAGGTAAGCGGCTGGCAGCGGATACAACGGTTTTTCATGGGGAGTTTTGCAGAAGACATCGGGCGGCTAAACAATCTGACGCAGGCCATCGAAGATGCGCCAGAGGCATCGGTGAATTATGTTTTACGCGCCGAGTTGTACATGAAAATTCAGGAATATGCGCTAGCGCAGTTGGATTTCCAACAGGCATATGAACTGGCGGAGACTCATTTTGAACTGGCTGACTGGGGCTTATTGGAACAGGTGATGCGCGACCGCGCTTTGACCGGATTGGAAAAAGTTCAGCGGCGCTTGCGATGACAAAACGTTGGGGTGTTATCGGGCTAGTGGTCATCGCGATTATCGGTCTGTGCGGGCTAGTAGTTGCAATCGGTGGTGCTAAACTGTTCAGTGGATTGTTCAATAATACCCGTGATTTAGGCGATAGTGCGAACGCTTTCATGGTCGCCCTACAGGATGAGAAGTTAGACGATGCTTACGGGATGCTCAATAACGATTTCCAACAACTGGAAAGCAAAGCGAACTTTAAAGAAGATTTCACAGGCAACAGCATCAAAGATTGGAAGTTTAGCCATTTTTCCATCAACAATGATGTGGGATATGTAGAAGGCACAGTAACGGACAACGACGGTAGTCATTATGTCGCGTTCCAATTGCTCAATCAAAACAGTAAATGGACAATTAGCGGTTACAAAGTAGGAACGCTCGGTTGGGTTGGAACGGTTACTAATCCAGTGAAGTAAGAGCAATGGAGGTCAGTTGAAATGGTCTCAAAACCATTAGAACGACAACTCTATAGCGATGACGAATTTGAAGACTTCTTGAAGCTACCTGAAAATAGAGATCGCTTATTTGAATTGATTGATGGCGAGATTATCGAAAAGATGACGACCGAACAACATGGTGTTATTGCAGCGCTTATTGCCACTTTCATCAATATATTCTTATTTGAACATCCGATTGGTCGAGTTGCTGTTGAATCACGACATCGGCCTGCCCAACCTAATCGCAATAACCGTTTACCGGATATTTCTTTTGTGACCAATGAACATCCGCTTACAACACGGGGATCAGCACCTTATATTCCTGAGTTGTGTATTGAAATTCAGTCGCCGGATGACAGCGCAAAGCAGATGGCAGATACGGCAGCGTTCTATTTAGCGAACGGCGCAAAAATGGTTTGGTTGGTTTATCCGAGCAAGCAGTTAGTTGAAACCCTGACACTTGATGACCGCGAATTACTCGGAGTTGAGGATACGATTGATGGTGGAGATGTGTTGCCGGATTTTAAATTAGAAGTGAAGAAAGTTTTTCCGAAGGAAGCATAGATTATTGATCTCTATCATGCGTCCTTAGATTTTTCATTATGCCGTCAAAACGAATTATTATTGTTATAGGTTTTCTGTCAGTAGTAATTTGTGGTTTGTGTGGATGGGTTATTTCTTCCACATTGTATGTGTCGAGGATACAGAATCCGGCTCTAATTGAGTATGGCAATTCATTCTTGAGGAATTTACAAACGGGCAATCGTGAGTCAGTAAATTTTATGGTATCAACGCAACTTCAACATGTGATAAGCGCAACCAACTTCATGGAGCAATTTGCGGTAATGAAAATAACGGAATGGCATTTTGACACTCCTAATCTCATAACTGATGTGTTGAGAGGCGAAATGACAATTGACGACAATCATTACAAAATAGTACTGGGATTTCGTTATGCTGACCCGGGTTTGACTCTCTCTGGATATGATTTTGGTGAATTTGGACGCGGTGGTGATATACCAATAACATGATATGACAGTCAAATTCATTTTGACTGCGGTATAATCAGACTAACACCAATGTTAAATTGCAATTTCGGTTCTCGTCTTTTGAGCAGAGATTAGCTACACTAGAAATGCTCTAGTTTTTATGCGAGTGAGATAACTGATGGTAGCGAACATGACGCAAACAGTCACGATTTTTATTGACGGCAACGAATATCAGGTTCCTGCGGGACAAAATCTAGTTGATGTCGCCAAGTGGATCGGTAACGACATTCCGGTGTTCTGTTACCATCCGAAGATGACTCCGGTGGGCATGTGCCGTATGTGCCTCGTGGAGATGGGTTCAGCTTTTGATCCCAAAGAGAAGAAGATTGTGCGGGATGAACAGGGCAACGCCCAGATTAAGTGGCAGCCCAAGATGCAGACGGCCTGCACTAATAAGGTCAGCGAAGGCTTGGCCATCCGTACCAATACTGAAATGGTGACGGCGGCTCGCAAGAATGTGGTCGAATTTATTTTGACCAGCCACCCGCTCGACTGCCCGATTTGCGATAAAGGTGGTGAATGCCCGCTGCAAAACCTGACGATGGCGCACGGCCCCGGCGGGACTCGCATGGAATACAGCGACAAGCAGCACCTTGATAAGCATGTGCCGCTGGGCGATCTGATTTTCCTTGATGAAGAACGCTGCATCCAATGTGCGCGCTGCGTTCGTTATCAAGACGAGGTGGTTGGTGACGATGTGCTGGCGTTCCATGAACGTGGTCGGCGTTTACAGATTATCACTAACAGTGACCCCGGCTTCGACACGTACTTCTCTGGTAACACCACCGATATTTGTCCTGTGGGTGCATTGACCACTGCGGATTTCCGCTTTGGTGCGCGTCCGTGGGAATTGACCGAAGTGCCGAGCATTTGCCCTTACGATGCAGCCGGCAGCAACATCAGCTTGAGCACACGGCTTGACCGTGATTTTGGCGGCAAGGCCATGATCAAGCGTATCATGCCGCGCCAGAATGAATATGTGAACGAAATATGGATTAGCGATAAGACCCGTTTCGGTCATCACTTTACTCATGATGCTGGAACGCGTCTGCTTGAGCCGCTGATCGGCAAGGGCGACAGTTTAGCGGTCATGAATTGGAATGAAGCCATTCAAAAAGTGGCGGACAATCTGAAGGCTGCTGGTGATGACATCGCTGCTATTGCTGGCAGTGGCATGAGCAACGAAGACTTGTACGCGCTGCGTCAATTGGTGATGGGCGCGGGTGGCAAACGCTTAGGTGCATGGCCTCCAACTCACGGCGGTGCAGATTTGATCGCACAGGTCGGAGTGGGACTTGGTACGAATTTAAGCAAACTGGGTAAGGGCGATGCAATTTTGGTGGTCGCCAGTGACCTTGAAGAAGAAGTACCCGTTTGGCGGCTGCGGATTAAGCAGGCACATGATCGCGGTGCATACGTTGTGGTGATGAACGGTCGCCCGACACGTATGGATGACTTCGCCAACGAAAGCATCCGTTATGATTATGCGGATGCGGCGAATGCTTTTAGCATCCTGCATGATAAGTATGCAGAGTACGGTAAGAAGTTGTCGGAAGCCGCTAACCTGATTGTGGTCTGCGGGGCAGAAGGTTTGACGCTGGAAACCAGCAGTGCGCTGATGCAAAGCGCGGCGAACTTCCTGATTGAAAGCGGACATGTTGGCAAGCCCAATAACGGTCTGCTGGCACCACTCCCCGGCGCGAACGGTGTAGGCCAATATTATCTGGGTTACACACCTGAAACCACACAAGACATTATCAATAATCCGCCGAAGGTGCTGATCGTGGCACAGGCTGATTTGCTGCTGGATGATCCGACTGCCAAGCAGTGGTTGAGCAAGATCAAGAATGTTATTTATCTGAGCTTGTTCAAAGATGAAGCACCGGAATGGGCAACGGCCGTTTTGCCAATTCAGAGTTTTGCCGAACGTGATGGTTCGTTTGTGAATGGTGAACGGCGCGTCCAACGCTTCTATACCGGACAAGGACCCTTAGGTGAAGCACTTCCGGCATGGCAAATATTAGGCCGTGTCGCTGAGAAGCTTGGTCAGGGCAAAGTGAAGATGTCGGCAGCCAGTGTGATACTGGAGATTAGCAAAAACGTTCCTGCGTTTGCAGGCTGCTCTTATGCGGAAATCTCTAAAGTGGAGCGCCAGTTCCCGGATGTAGGCGGACATGACCTGTATTACGGTGGCACGGCTTACCAGAACAAAGGCGGTTTGGGTGTGCAAATCCCATCAGCAGCCGATAAGGGTGAGAAAGTCGAACCAGCGGCACGCGGTGGTGGCATGGCAGAGTTGCCAAAGGGGCAGGTGATTGTTGTGCCTGTAACCCGTTTGTATAACCGCGAACGTGCCTTCCGTCCGTCCGAACTAATGCATCCACGTGTTCCCGACTCATTTGTCGAGATCAACAGCGCTGATGCCAAGAGCATGGGCATTAGCAACGGCGATACTGTCCAAATTACGTTTGGTGAGGCTTTACCCGTCGTAGCACGGGCGCATGTTAACGGTGGCGCACCCAAAGGTACCGTGGTTCTGCCCCGTCATCTGAGTGATACACCTGCACCGCTGACGATTTCAGCCGGTACAGTGGCAAAAGCGTAAATTAGATTAAGTGTTGGGACGCGAATTTCGCGTCCTATTTGTCCGAGCTAAATTATGTATGTAAAGAGAGTTGAAGGGGCTTTTGATGGCTGAATCAACAATGGATAATAATCCAAGATTCGGATCTAGTAGAGGTGTCCACCCGGCAGTTATTGTGGGTGTTGTGGTGGCGGTGGTTGTGGTTCTCGCCATTGTGTACGACGTAATCAATATGCTGTCTGGTAACGGCGGCGTAATTTACACCATCGGTGACTCGGTGTTGAACTTTATTTTCAACCCGAACCGCCGCGTTGACCCGGCAAATATTGTGGTATGCGCTACGGATTCGACATGTTCGACTGTACACGCATTCATCTATTCGGCAGTTTTATTGCTGGTGGTGATCACAGGGTTTGCTTATACCACACTGCTTGAACGTAAGTTTATTGCGTTTTTCCAGCAGCGCGTGGGTCCGAACCGTGTAGGGCCGATGGGTTTGATGCAACCCGCAGCGGACGCAGTCAAACTGATTATGAAGGAAGACATCACTCCGTCGGGTGTCTCTTACGCGGTGTGGTTTATCGCACCGATGATTAAAGCCATTCCTGTACTCGTTGTGCTGGCTGTAATTCCGTTGGGACCGAATTTGTTGGTTCCGTGGTTTGACGGGAAATGGTATCTAGCACAGTTGGGATTAGCTGACCCTAGTGTTGGCGTCCTTTATATCTTGGGTATAACCAGCATCGGCACCTACGGTTTTGTGCTAGCAGGTTGGGCAAGCAACAATAAATACTCCATGTTGGGCGGCTTGCGTGCCACCTCACAGATGATCAGCTACGAACTCACACTGAGCCTCGGTATGGCGGTTCCGGTGATGATCGTCGGTAGTATGGCGCTGGGTGATATTACCAAAGCACAGCCCATGATTTGGAATTGGTTTATCTTCCAAAATCCGCTGGCGGCAGCCGTACTTTTCATTGCTTTGTTGGCAGAAGCCAGTCGCGCACCATTTGATCTGGTGGAAGCCGAACAAGAATTGACCGCCGGTTACATGACCGAGTACAGCGGTATGAAATTTGCGCTGTTTATGATGGCGGAATACCTCGGTATGATCGCCTCCAGCCTGATCTTTTCAGCACTTTACCTCGGTGGTTATCAGGACGGGTTTGGTCTGGTTAGTAGTGTGCCGATACTTGGTCCGTTGGTGATGATCGGCAAAACAATCCTGCTGCTGATTTTCATGGTGTGGATACGTGCAACATTACCTCGTATTCGTTACGATAAGCTGATGCAGTTCGGTTGGAAGGTACTGCTGCCGATTGCTTTGGTAGCCGTCATCTGGACAGCGATTTCGCTGGTCGTTGGTGATGCCTTTAAGAGCACCACTGCTTACATGATTGCGTCGGGTGTGCTGTTCTTGATCGTCGCTGTCGGTGCTTGGATGTATCTACGCCGTTTGAGCAAGACAGAAGCTCCTGAAACGGTCGAAGAAATGGAAGATGATCCGGTCGTCACTGGTGCGAAGACTGGTCTTGGTTGGAGTATTCTAACGTTTGTCGGTGCGCTGCTGGCAATTCCGTTCGCGCTGCTGACCTTTACCATTAACCAACTTCAAAAGCTTGCGGCAACCAGCCCGAATTATGTTGAGCCGGAAGCGCCTAAGCCGAAAGAGAACCCCAGCGTAACCTTTGCCAAGCAGTATGGTACGTTTGGTGGCGCGGGGTTGCCTGCCCAAAAGACGATTGCTGCTCCCGGCGCGAAGAAAGCAATTGCCGCCGAATCTGCACCAGCTGCTGCTCCCACGAAAGCTGCTCCGGCAGCGACAGAGGCCAAGCCCGCCGCAGTCGGTGGCGCGAAACCCAAGTTTGATAAGGCAGCCATGTTGGAAAAGATTCGTGCGAAGAAGGCCGAAAAGGGTGGGTAAGTTCGGTCATTTAAGGGTAATAAATAAACGGGTATGAGATGCAAATGTACCCCGTTTATGTACGTGATAAAAACGGGTTGAGGAGTGGTTAGAACATGAATGTAATACGCGGTTTTACGACAACCTTTAAGCATCTGCTGGAAGAACCCGTTACGATTCAATATCCGGAACAGGTGCAGGAATTTTCTGAACGCTACAAGGGACGGCACGAACTCAAACGTTACGACAACGGTTTGGAGAAGTGCATTGGTTGTTCCTTGTGTGCAGCTTCTTGCCCTGCCGATGCTATCTGGGTTGAAGCAGCAGAGAATACTGATGAAGTACGCTACAGTCCCGGCGAACGTTATGCCAAAACCTATGAAATCAACATGCTGCGCTGCATTTTCTGCGGTTACTGCGAAGATGCTTGCCCAACAGAAGCGATTGTGTTGGGGCATGAACATCGCCTGAGCTTCACTGATCGGCGTGATGCGATTTTTACCAAGGACATGTTGATTGACCCGCCGCCCGAAGGGATGTCTGACACGCCACAAACGGTTGAGCCGGGAGTCTATACGCGGTCGATACCGGATATGAAAAATCCTTTGTAGCATGAATTGGGATTATTGCCTCTCGCAGTTGACCAGTAATGCCAAAGCCATTGAACAGATGGTCGCCGGGTTGGATAGTGAATCGGCTCACTGGAAGCCGTCTGAAAATGATTGGTCGGTGGTTGAGGTGATGTGTCACCTAGCGGATGAAGAACGCAAAGATTTCCGCAGTCGCTTTCAATTTTTGATCAATGGCGTAACTGGTGATCCGCCGCCAAACGACTCTGCGAAAAATGTGACCGAGCGCCGTTGTAACGAACGGGATTTAGCCAGCAGCCTTGCCGATTATTTGAATGAACGTCAACAGTCTTTGGACTGGCTGCGTGGGCTAACGAATATTCCCTTCGACCAAAAAATGACTTGGTCGTGGGGACGGACTATCAGTGTAGGGGATATGTTGGTTTCGTGGGTGGCACATGATGTCCTGCATATGAGACAGTTAACAGAACTCAAATGGGGTTATCAGATGCAGCAATTTGCGCCATATGACCCGGGTTACGCGGGTGACTGGTAGATTGATCTCCAATTGATTGACGAATAGCAGGGGCGGGCTTAAAATCCGCCCCTAATTATGTGTTTTGAGATTTGAAGTCTGACGTAGTTTGCGCTAAACTGCACAAACGTTGGCAGTTGGCATCCAAATAGTGGGAATGATATATGGAAGCACTGTTTATTATTGTCATGGGTATAGCGGTATTTTCGGCAGTTTTAATGCTGGTCAGCGAAAATGCTGTTCATAGCGCATTGTTCCTCATCGTGAACTTTGCCTGTGTCGCCCTGTTATATCTGATGTTGGACGCACCATTCCTTGCGATGATTCAAATCGCCGTATACGCTGGCGCGATTATGGTGTTGTTCTTGTTTGTGATCATGCTGTTGGGGGCGGAAAAACTTAATGCGCCTGTGCGCGGTTTCCGCTGGATACAAATGGTGGCAACCGGGCTAGCTGTGGCATTTGCCGTTGTGGCGTTCTACTCCATCATGAACGGCAAGATCGGCTTGAATACATCAGTGACACGTGCGCCGGAGTTGCGCGTGGTGAATGCGGCTCCTTATGTTGGGATCGTTGATGTGTATGTAAACGATCAACAGGTCGCCAGTAATATCGGCTTCGGTAAAGCGACGAATTTTATACCGCTTGCCGCTGGCGAATATACTGTTACCGTTAATCCTGCCGGAACATCGACGGTTGCTCAAACATTGACCGTCAATCTCTCCGGTGATACCAACCGTCAGGCCAATGTTTATACCGTAGTGACCTACGGTGGGGCGGAAGCCACCGCGCCGAATATGAGCCTTGTTCAGAGCAATCTGGAGTCGGTTGACGCACGTACGGCACGGTTAGCTGTCTTCAACGGTTATAGCGAGCCTGTTAATCTAGTTGATTTTGGTTCGGCTTCTGACAATAAGGAAACCAAACTCGAACTACGTGATGACCGCATTGTTCAAGGCAATATTCAACCGGGATCACTGGTTGAACTCCCTCTCTTAAGTGAAGATACCTCCATGCGCTCGTGGGTATTCACAGGTGTGGACGATAACCAAAAAGACCTGAGTAAACTGCCGCGTGTCGCAACCTTGGATAACGCAGAAGTTTACAGTGTCAAGCGCGATACATCACAACTGCTCGTCATCGGCACTGAAACGCTGTTGGGTGGCGGTACACGTAACGTAGCAATTCCGCTAGTCGATAAAGCTGTAGAAGCTTTTGGCAGCCCACAGGCCATCGGCAATTTGCTGTTTAGCAAGTACATGCTGCCGTTCCAACTCATTGCTATTCTCCTGCTGGCCGCGATGGTCGGCGCGATTGCCCTGACGCATAAAGAAGGTTTCCAACCACGTCGCCGCGATGTCCGGCGTAAGGTTATGAAGCCATTGACCAATGTTATTGGCGACCAAATTGGGCAAGACATTGGTGTAGATGCTGTGCCGCAACTGCCAGCACAGCAGGCTGAGCCAGCGGGTGACTAATTAACCCCTCCCCAACGCCTCCTCCCATAAAAAGGGATGGGCGCAAAAGGGGAAAGAGAATCAGGAGCGAGTGAAGAATGCTTCATACAACCGATTTCGTGATTTTGAGTGCCATATTATTTATTTTGGGAGCGATGGGCGTGTTATTACGCCGCAACGCAATCCTTCTGTTTATGTCGGTTGAACTGATGTTGAATGCTTCCAATTTAGCGTTGGTGGCGTTTGCAAAACAGTGGAACCAGATGGAAGGTCACCTGTTCGTGTTCTTTGTGATCGCGGTGGCAGCGGCAGAGGTCGCAGTGGGGTTGGCGCTAATCGTGGCGATCTTCCACAGTAAGAATAGTATTAACGTCGATGAATTGCACCAGATGGAAGGGTAGGCAGGACAGTACCCAGTCATAAATACTGAGTGTGGGGCTTAAAGCTCATCCACTTGGTAAGCTGATGAAGTCTGTTCGTTACAGAGGGGCATTATGGAAAATTACCCGTCATTAGTGACACTCATTCTTTTTATCCCGCTGATCGGGTTTATTCTTAACCTGTTTGTGGGGTCGCGCTTGGGTGAACGTCTGTCTAGCATCCTCGGTACGACGGCGGCGTTACTGTCGTTCGGCGTGGCCGTGCTGTTATGGACTTACCTGCGTGGCAGTGGTTATGAATCAGCGGTGGTGAATCCGCCGTTTCTTGATGGTTGGATACAAATTGGTTCGGCAAACGTCACTATTCCGTGGCAGTTGCGGGTGGATACGCTCAGCGTAACCATGATGCTGGTGGTGACAGGTGTTGGTTCACTCATCCACATCTACTCAGCGGGTTACATGCATGGTGATGCACGCTTTAGCCGTTTTTTCACCTACTTGAACCTGTTCTTGTTCTTCATGCTGATCCTCGTGACTGGCAATAATTTCCTAATGATGTTTGTCGGTTGGGAAGGCGTGGGCTTATGTTCATTCCTGCTCATCGGTTTCTGGTTCGACCGTCCGAACGGTGTGGGCTGGAAGAACGCCAATGCTGCACGTAAGGCGATGATTGCCAACCGTGTGGGCGACTTCGGCATTTTGATGGCTGTGTTCCTGATGTTCTGGACATTCGGTACACTAGATTATTATCGCCCCGGCGAAATTGCTAATGCTGAATTAACTGGACATGAAACAGCCTCTGCTGTTAGCGAAGGCAGTGTTGCTCCGTCTGAAGGTGATCATGCGGCAGCGCCCACCGAAGGTGCGGTTGCCGCCACTACTGAGGGACACACCGCAGAGATTGCGGGGCCGGTCTTTACTGATAACGAACATATTCCAACCGCACAACTTGGTGTTTTCGGGCAAGCTGAACGGATGGTGAAAGACAATCATCAGGTTAATTTCGGTCCGTTCTCTCTGCCAATTGATACGGTTCTGGTCATCATCACCTTATTTATGCTGTTGGGTGCGACAGGTAAATCCGCGCAGATTCCGCTGTTCGTCTGGCTGCCGGACGCAATGGCAGGTCCAACTCCTGTGAGCGCGTTGATCCACGCGGCGACGATGGTTACAGCCGGCGTGTATATGATGTGCCGCAGTAACGTGTTTTTCTTCAACGCTGAGCTAACGTCCTTTATTGTTGCCATCATCGGTGCGACGACCGCCATTATGGCAGGGTATATTGCGCTGGGGCAGTGGGATATTAAGAAGGTTCTGGCATACAGTACCGTTAGCCAGCTTGGGTTCATGGTGGCGGCGGTTGGTGTCGGTGCATACGGCGCGGCGATGTTCCACTTGGTAACACACGCGTTCTTTAAAGCGCTGTTGTTCCTTGGCAGTGGTTCGGTTATTCATGGTGTAGAACATGGACATCATTTGGCGCATGAACGTGCTGGTGGACATGGTCAGGCACACGATGCACATGGCGACGCGCACGGCGAAGAACATCATGATGAACACCCGTTTGATCCGCAAGATATGCGGAATATGGGCGGTCTGTCTCGCAAGATGCCCATCACCTTTATTACTTATGTGATTGGTACGCTGGCACTGTCAGGTATCTTCCCGTTGGCCGGGTTCTGGTCTAAGGATGAAATTCTAGGGGAAGCGTGGCTGAAGGGTTTCGCAGGCGGTTCATTCCTTAGTTCTGCTGGTGGGTTTATTGCTTTCGCCCTTTTGTTGATAGCAGCCGCTTTCACAGCTTTCTACATGTGGCGACAAATTGAAATCGTGTTTTTTGGTCAGGCGCGTACCGAAGCCGCTGATCACGCCCCTGAAAGCGTCTTTTCGATGACGTTCCCACTGATTGTGTTGGCTTTGCTGAGTATCTTTGGTGGATTTATCAACACACCCGCGAACGTGCTCGGTTTAGACAATATCTTTACCGCACACAACTTCACCGAGTGGTTGGCACACAGTATTGTTAACGCTCATCCCGGCGAATTCCAACCGGGCTTGGCACTGCTGGCGCTCGGTCTGGCGCTTGTATCTATCTTTACGGCGCGGTCGATTTATGGACAGGGTAAGTCTGCACATGTTGCCGACCATGACCCGCTGATTGATCGTATCCCATCGGGTGGCGCGGCGATCTTTGGCTTGGCGAATGCAAGACTGTATTGGGATGAGAATTACTTCCGTTTTATTGAGAATCCATACAACCAGATGTCGCAGTTCTTGGCGAATACGGTTGACTGGCGTTTCTGGCACGATTATTTCCACGATACCGTCATTGCTAAGGGGTTTGTGGGTATTTCCGAACTCTTGGCGAAGCCTGTTGACCTAGGCATCATTGATGGTTTGGTGAATGATGTCGGCAGCGTTGTGAAGTGGATCAGTGGTCGGATTCGGACTGTACAAACGGGTTATGTTCGCACTTACGCAGTCAGCGTTTTGTTGGGTGTGGTTTTGGTGATAATTGTTTTGATACTCCCTGCCCTACAGCGGTAGGTTAGTTATAATGGCTTTCGTGCGGTTCAGTTATGAACGCAGCCGGATTTTGAGGAGAGCGTACTTATGGTAAGTTCCGCGATTTCGCTCTCGACAGTGGTGTTATTTCTCCCACTGATCGGGATCATCCCGCTGTTACTCATGCGCGAGCAGGGTGCAGATGGACATAGCAATGAGAATATTAAATGGACGGCACTCGGCTTCAGCGGGGCGGCGTTTATCGCATCGCTGGTGATGTGGGCGACCTTCAACGCCTCTAATCCGGGCATGCAATTTACTCAGCAGATCGATTGGATACCAAGCATCGGTATCAGTTTTTCGATTGGTGTGGATGGCATTAGCATTCTGCTAATTGTGCTGACGACTTTTATTATGCCAGCCGCGATCTTGAGTTCATTCACCGCACATGTTATTCATGAGCGTGGACGCGAACGCTTGTATTACATATTCATGCTGCTGCTGGAATTCGCCATGTTGGGCGTATTCATGGCACAAGACTTGTTCATGTTCTATATCTTCTGGGAAGTGACGCTTGTTCCGATGTACTTCCTGATCGGCATCTGGGGTGCGGAACGTCGCATTTACGCCGCCGTCAAGTTCTTCCTGTATACGATGGCTGGCTCGATCTTGATGCTGCTGGCAATTCTGTACGTTGGCATTAACGCTGGTACGTTCTCACTGCCCGCAATTACTGAACTGATCCAGACAGGCAAGTTGGTCTTTCCGTTCAGCGGCGTGTTTAGCACACAATCTTTCCTGTTCCTCGGCTTCTTGATCGCCTTCGCGATTAAAGTTCCGATTTGGCCGTTCCATAGTTGGTTGCCTGACGCGCACGTTCAGTCACCGACCGCTGGTTCAGTCATTCTGGCAGGCGTTCTCTTGAAACTCGGTGCTTACGGTATCATCCGCTTTTGTTTGCCCTTGTTCCCACAGGCCGCTCATGCTTGGGCTCCTTTTGTAGCAACGCTGGCCGTAATCGGTATCATCTACGGCGCATGGGTGACTTACGCACAAACTGATGTTAAAAAGTTGGTTGCGTATTCATCAGTTAGCCATATGGGCTTCGTGATTTTGGGCATCTTCGCCCTTAATACCATCGGTATTCAAGGCGCTATCCTGCAAATGGTCAATCACGGTGTCAGCACAGGCGGTTTGTTCTTGCTGGTCGGTGTGCTGTATGAACGCCGTCACACCAAAGACATCGCAGCTTATGGTGGTATCTGGAAGGTTCTGCCCGTATTCGGCGGTTTAAGCCTTGTCATTACCCTAAGCAGCATGGGGTTGCCGGGATTGAACGGATTTGTAGGTGAATTCACCATTTTGATGGGATCACTTGGCAGCACAACACTTGGTTTCTTCTTTACTTTGTTTGCGACTTTGGGTGTTATCCTTTCAGCCGTGTACATGCTTTATATGTATCAGAAGGTGTTCATGGGGGATGTTACTCATGAAGAGAATAAGCACCTTGAAGGCTTACGTTGGCAGGAAACAACCGTCTTGGTCGCTATGATTGTGGTGATCATCTGGATAGGTGTACAGCCCAAGACATTTTTCGACTCGATGGGCTCGACGGTTACTCAGGTGGCACAGAATATCAACAGCGCGGCGAGCACCGTACTGCGCTAATAGTGTGTAGAGGTTAGGGTGGGTCAGTGATCTGCCTTTCTATTCAAGAGCCTCAACTTTTTAGGGGTAGATTATGTTTTCAGTTCCGAGTTTTGCTGACTTAAACATGTGGATGGCTGCGC
Source organism: Aggregatilineales bacterium (assembly GCA_038251275.1). Classification (GTDB taxonomy): domain Bacteria; phylum Chloroflexota; class Anaerolineae; order Aggregatilineales; family Phototrophicaceae; genus CFX2. Next base: position 95,844 of record JBBSBM010000010.1, on the reverse strand, counting down.
CGGGCGTGGTGCTTGCGATAGGCGCGTGCTTGCTGCTGCTGGTGGATGTGGTTTTTATTCCACACGACCGTAAAGTTGTGACTGCATTTTTGGCACTGGGTATCGTTGTGTTCAGTTTTGTGGTGAACCTCTTTACCTTTAATGAAACCGGAACTGCCTTTCTCGGTATGTTCGCTGCGGACAGCTTCACCAGCATTGCCAATGTAGTTATTTTGGTAACGGGTTTCATTAGCATCCTCATGAGCATCGATTATCTCAAACGTACAGGCATCGAGCGCGGTGAGTTTTATGCGCTGATCTTGTTTAGCTTGAGCGGTATGATGTTTATGGCAAGCGCCAATGATCTGGTGACGATTTTTGTTGCGCTGGAATTGTTGAGTATTCCGCTTTATGTATTGGCTGCTTTCCGTGTGCCGGATGTGCGCTCGGAAGAAAGCGGTATGAAGTATTTTATCCTCGGCGCGTTTGCTAGCGCATTCTTCGTTTACGGTTCGGCGTTGGTGTTTGGTGCAACGGGTTCTACAACGCTGACGAACATTTTTGCAAGCGTTCAGAATATTGTTGCGACTGGCGGTTCCGGCGCGTTCTTGCTGCTGCTCGGTTCTGGCCTTATTCTGGTAGGCTTGGGCTTTAAAGTGGCTGTAGTTCCTTTCCACATGTGGACACCCGATGTTTACGAAGGCGCACCCACACCCGTAACCGCTTTCATGAGCGTTGGAGCAAAAATCGGCGGTTTCGCCGCACTGCTGCGAATTGTAACGATTGCACTACCAACCTTCGTTTTGAAGAGTGGCGATACCACTGCCGCTTGGCAGCAAACGTTCTGGTTGGTGGCAGCGGCTACCCTTATCCTTGGCAATTTCGTGGCAATTTCACAGACCAATATCAAGCGTATGCTGGCTTATTCGTCGATTGCCCACGCTGGTTATATCATGATGGCTGTGGCAGCCGCAGGTAGTGCAGGATTAGGCTTAGAAGCCATCCGTGCTGCATTGCTCTATTTGATCGCTTATATGTTCACCAACCTCGGTGCGTTTGGTGTCGCGATGGCGATTGAAAAAGATGATGGCAGTGGTACGAGTCTTGAAGACTTTGTCGGTCTTTCCAAGAGCCGTCCGGCGCTGGCCTTTATGATGGCAGTATTTATGCTCAGTTTGACTGGTATTCCGCTTACAGCAGGCTTTATTGGCAAATGGTACGTGTTCCGTGCCGCACTGGAAGCTAACCTTATTCCACTAGCCGTGATCGGTGTGCTGACGAGTGTGGTGAGCGCGTTCTACTATCTGCGTATCATTGTCAACATGTATTTGCGTGATGGTGATGGCGATAAGGCTGAAGGCGCGACTGAGTATGTCAATTGGGCAATTTACATTGCCTTTGCTGGCACGATTATTATGGGCATCCTGCCATTCCTCGCGACCAATTTGACGGATAACTTAACCATCGCGGCCACTATATTAAAATAATCACGGTGACTATAGTTTGATGTGAGAGCGAAGCTATGCTTCGCTCTTTTTGTTAATTCTTGATGGCATTAGTTGGCGCTGCCCATTTTTTGCCTCAGCACCTAGAATTACCAGTTTATCAATCGACTCCACTTAGGAACTTTATGAATCGTATCCAACGTGATGGCCTACTGCTCATCTTTGTTTCAGCAGCAGGGTATTCTTTCTTCGCCATTTTCACCAAGTTCATTTATGACAACAGCACCTTTAATCCTCTGGACGTAGTGGTTTGGCGTTTTGTGTTGGCGGTGCCGATTACGTGGTTGGCAATGGCTTGGCCGCGGCGAGGAAAATTGGCTTCCAAAACGAGCTATATGCCACGTGTACGGTTACTCGCAATGGGTTTCTTATTCGGAATGATAGCGACTATCGCTTTTTTCAGCTTAGAACGGGTGCCTGCGTCACTTTATACCGTGCTGATCTATACTTATCCCGCTTTGGTGGCAGTCGGCGCAATTCTTTTTGGAGAGCGTTTATCCGGTCGCGGTTGGTTAGCGCTTGGATTAACCTTAATCGGCATCGTGCTAACTGTTCCCAATTTGCTTCAAGGCTTTCGCGGTGTTGATCCAATTGGGGTGCTGCTGGTGTTGGCGAATGCCGCGACATACGCCCTTTATATTTTGTTAAGCAATCGCACTGTAAAAGGTGTAAATGATCTTTCAATGGCGAGCGCGTGGAGTATCAGCGGATCACTTATCTTTGCAGTGATTGTGATAGTCATTAGAGCGCTGCAAGGTGACTCAACCTCAATACCCCCTAATTTGAGTGTTTGGGCAGGTTTTCTCGGATTGGTAATCATTAGCACGGTCATTCCTATTTTCGCCTTTTATGCCGGAATGCACCGCTTGGGTGCGCCTCGTGCTGCGATTATCAGTATGCTTGAGCCTGTTTTGACTCTAGTATGGGCGGTCATCATTCGTCATGAAAATTTGGAATGGGTTCAGATGGTAGGCGCGGTTTTTATTCTTGCAAGTGTTTTGCTGATACAACTTGGGCGCGAGAAGCCATCAACAGAGCCGATATTAGATGATATGCCATCGGTAGCAGGTTAAGGGTATAAATGAACATTAGCCGCAATGAACGCGAAGGTATGCTCCTAATTTTGGCATCGGTAACAGGTTATTCAATGCTGCCGGTATTTATCAAGGCGTTACAAGTCGCTGGACTCAACCCGCTTGATATTGCGACATGGCGTTTTGGATTGGCCGTGCCGTTGTTCTGGTTAATGGTACGTGTGCTGCACATGCCGTCTGGCGATAAACCGCTTCCACGCTTACGGTTATTGGGCATGGGTACATTACTGGCCATAGCAGCCGTAGCCACATTTTTTGGGTTCGAACGTATTCCTGCTGGCACTTTTGTCGTTTTGTTTTATACCTATCCGGCCATCGTCGCTATCCTTTCAGCTTTGATGGGCGAGCGATTGCCTCTGGCAGGATGGGGCGCGCTAGTGCTGACAACCATCGGCATTGTATTGACAGTCCCTGATTTTGGGAAAGGCATTGGTAATGATAATTTGGTCGGCGTACTATTGGCGCTGTTTTGCGCTTTCGTTGTTGCGGTTTACTTCATCCTGAGCGGACGCTGGTTGAAAGGGCATACAGCATTAGGCGCGGCGAGTGCATGGTCGACAACCGGCGCACTCTTAATCTTGCTGTTAATTATCCCGGTTCGTGCGTTGCAGATGCCCGGTAATTTTTGGGATCATATTGGCGAGATTGCATTCTCAATGCCCATATTAGCCGCTCAACAGAAGAATGGTGTTGAACTATGGCTAAGGATGTTAGCTCTTGCGACTGTCAGTACCGTATTAGGGGGATTCTTCCTGACAATGGGTATCCAAAAAGTCGGTGCGGCTCGTGCATCCATTATTGGTACCGTCGAACCAATCTTAACGCTGGTATTTGCACGTATCTTTCTTGGTGAAGAAATGCAACCTGTACAGCTCATTGGTGGTGCATTTATCGTTGCCAGTGTGCTGGTGCTGCAACTAGGCACCCGTGTTAAAGTCCCAGCACTTGAATAAAGAAGTATTGGAAGCTAACATCCATGATTATGAACGTTGTAATTGATACACGAGTTTCTCCCCAAATGCGTGAACGCTTGCTTGTCAATCGCAAGGGCAAACTCCACGTTGAACAGCGCCGCGAAGCCGTTATGGAACCCGTAGTAACCTTAATGCTGCTGTTGGTTCCTGCTATTATATTAATGCGAAGTTTCTTACTGACTCTTTTCGTGGGTGGATTGTGGATGATCGGGGTAGGAGCGCTGCTAGTAGGTGGCGTTATGCTTTTTATACGTACCCGGCGATACGCGCGCATCCCTGTGCATTTCGGTGTATTTCGTGCGCCAGAGAAGCTGCCATCAACGTGGTTATTCTGGAAGCCAATCGTTCTAATTGGTGCCGATGGCACTTTGATAAGTTTTAAACATAGTTTTGCTCCTGATAAACGATTTCAATCGAATCAGGAATATTTTGTGTATTACTTAAAATCAGGTGATGGGAACACGTTGTTAAGTTTTGCTCCAACTGACCATCTGGATAGCGCTTCATGGAAGCCCGCATAGGATTTCAATTCTCATTACAGGAAATCCAAATAAGATAAATATCGAAATCCCCATTATTTCTTCACATCACTTTGATAGTTTGATAGTAGGTCAATCTTTGTAATCGAGATTGAAACGACTATTTGCTGTTGAGTATAATAAGTCTATAATTACCACACCTAAAAGTAGCAAGCGCAGTAATATACAACTAAAGTCTTTTCCAGATAGTTTCAGGTGTCAATTGTCTGCATTAGCTTTTTATACCTCAATAGCGAGTTTTATTACCCCTCAACATATTAATTAATCAGTAACTTAATTAATTTCTAATTTTTGAATATTAATAAAGTGTATCATTTTAGTGATATAGGTGGTATTATATTGAGAAATGCATATAATACACTATGTAACATGCATTGTAATGTTAGACAAGTTATTAGGATGATTGCAACCCATAAAAAGCCATTTGCTCGTTGTAATACCCATAAAAGTGAATTTGTAATGAAACCAATATTTCAAATCGCATTAATGGATATAGAGTTTTTTTGCGATTTATGGCATACTCAGTTGAAAATAATGCTCATTAGTCCACTTCTTACCTAAGCGAAAAAAGGGTAGTGTTAAACCTTAACTATTTATGACGATAAAGTAGCCGTATAATTCTAATCATCGCTGTTAACCAGCTAAGTTGTCAGGTGAGAATGGAAAATAGATTAGTTCTTCAAGCAACAGACAATACTCTTCAAAGTGTTCAAGTGTCATTATTGACCACTGATGGTTTTGTGCTTGGGCGTTCCGACAACCGCAGCAGTTATATTCCAGATATTGATTTAGCGGACTTCAAAGCACTCGAAAAAGGTGTTTCACGACGACATGCCGCGTTGGTTCGCTATCAAGAAAAATTACATCTTGTTGATTTGGCTTCGATTAATGGCACATTTTTAAATTCGAAGCGTCTCAAAGCGGATACTCCTTACATGCTGACCTCTGGCGACCAATTGGGGTTCGGCGATCTTTTGCTTTCTCTTTCTTTAGAACAATAACTTATTAAATATGGCTACTATTGGCCGCTTAGCAGAAGGAAATGGACTGAGGTACTCATGAGCGATACGAAAAATCAATCCTTACGGTTCGCAGGTTCGATTTGGTGTAATCTTGATATTGCATTACGAAACCTTGACCAGGTTTATGGTCAGATAATAGAACCGTTGGGTCTTACAGTAATAGAATGGTATATCCTACGTTCACTCTATGATCAGGATGGGCAACATGCGTCAGAATTAGCACGTGCGGTGGGTCGTGCAGCGACTTCTTTCACACCTATTTTGGATAAACTTCAAAATAAGGACATGATTGAACGCCGCCCCGATGCATCAGATCGTCGTGCCGTGCGGATTTACCTGACCAGCAAGGGAAACAGCAGCCGTGATCAGGTTATGGCGAGTGCAGAACAAGTGGATACCCGTATCCGCAAGTCGGTCACTGCCGGAGATTTTAAGGGTTTTCAGAGCGTTCTGGCGAATCTGCAAGCCTTACCGACTGAATAGGACAATACTCTGACGATCAATAAAAACTGGCAGCTCTATGTAGCTGCCGGGTTTTTTATATTGATTTTAGGGTGTCTGGATTCAGTTTCACCAGTTGTGTGAGGGCATTGGCGTAAGTTTCAACAATCTGTTCACTGAACAGAACGAATACTATGCGCTGAAATTGATTATGTTGAATAACATAATCGACTACAGTTTTTAATGCAATCGGTGCGGCCTCCTCAACAGGATAACCATACGCGCCAGTACTGATTGACGGAAACGCAATAGTTTTGATGCCATTAGCTTCAGCTAATTCCATACTGTTACGATATGCGTTTGCGAGCTGTTGTGGCACAAGCGGATCATGCGGCTGATAAACAGGGCCGACAGCGTGGATGACGTATTTGGCTTTCAGATTGTAGCCTTTTGTAATTTTCGCATCCCCAGTTTGGCAGCCGTTAAGGGTACGGGTTTCGGCGAGTAATTCGGCACCCGCAGCACGATGGATTGCTCCATCCACCCCCCCTCCTCCCAACAGTGACGAATTCGCTGCATTGACAATTGCATCCGTAGTTTGCTTGGTAATGTCACCTTCTATCAAATCAAGTATTGCGTGATTGACTTGCACGCGATGGGACATAGATGTCATCCTATGTATTGTCTCGTAATGGTTCATTGTAACTGCCAGTGTAAATTAATTAATCACAAGTTGCAAAACTCTTAACATTAGTATGCATTTCGAGAATCTCTTAACATTGCGACTGCAAAAATGGGCTTTCTACAGGAGAAAATAATGGAGCCTTTAACGACGGAATATGTCCAGACTGTGCTTGATCAATTTGACCTCGGTATTCACATTCGCTATTTTGAAAACTCAACCGCAACTTCGCAATTGGCGGCTGATGAAATTGGCTGCGAACTCGGTCAAATCGCAAAGAGTATTTGCTTTAATGTGGATGATAAACCGGTGGTCGTAATTGCGAGTGGTGATCAACGTGTCGATGATCGTAAAATAGCCGCCTTATTGGGCGTTTCTCGTAAACAGGTCAAGTTTGCTACGCCGGAGCAGTGTATTACCCTCATTGGGTATGCGCCGGGTGGTGTGCCGCCTTTGGCTCACAGAACACAACCGCGCGCGGTCTATCTGGATGATTCAATGAAACGCTATCAACAAATATACCCCGCAGGTGGTGCGAGTAACGCTATTTTTGGTGTTACACTGGATCAACTCGAAACAATTACTGGCGGTACATTTGCTGATGTACGCCGCGAAGCCTCGTAATGGAACTCATTTCGCATTCTTAATTTGCCAACTGTAACCACGCATTAATTACAGCTATCACTACACCCTAAAATACATCCAGCCTAAAGTAAGCTCAGGTGTATTTTGCCGCGTACCAACCCGGAACGCGGTCAAATCTTTGATGGGAGCAAAAATGGCTAGCAACTTACAGACAAAGGTAGATGATTTTCTATCACAAAAACGGATTGCTATTGCAGGTGTTTCGCACAAGAATCCAAATAACACCGCTAATGCAATATACAGACGATTTCGCGATTCTGGCTACGAAGTATTTCCGGTAAACCCCAATGCCGAAACGGTTGAAGGAACGACTTGCTACAAGCATTTAAAGGACATTCCCGGTCATGTTGATGGTGTCGTCATCGTTACCCGCGCCAGCGCAACCGATGATGTGGTTCATGATTGTGTTGATGCAGGAGTTTCACGCGTATGGATGCATGGTGGTGTACATGGCCCCGGCCGCAGTGTTTCTGAAACAGCAGTCACCTACTGCAAAGATCACAATATTTCAGTGATTGCCGGAGCTTGCCCGCTCATGTTTGGCAAGCCTTCAGATGGCTTTCATCGGCTTATCAAAGGCGTATTTGGAATAATGGGTCGTTTGCCGAATTAACGGTTACGACCCGATTCCGGCATGAGCGCCTTCAGCTAATTTGCTGAGGACATCCAGCAGTTGCAACTGCCACGTTTCATCATCGGTCGGAACCATAACCGCCGTTCGTGTCACGCGCACATTATTACCGAGATCAGCTTCGAGTTTTTCGCGGTTGATCTCGGCTAGATACGGCAGTTTGATATGGATCATATCATTCACGGTGACGACTGCCGTTGCACCTGCTTTTTGCGCCAAAATTTTGACATCAATGCCGAACATCAACCCATCGACCGCAGGCGGAAGTGTACCAAAACGGTCGCGCAGTTCATCGCGCATCATATCAACATCTTCCATGCTGCTCAAACTGCCCACACGGCGGTAAATTTGCAACCGCAGTGCCATCTCGCTAATCCAATCGTTGGGCAAGTAAGCTGGCAATGGTAAATCAATGGTCACGTTACTGACAACTATCGGCGGTTGAACTTCATTATCAATACTACTCTTAAGCTGCTGAACCGCTTGTGTCAGTAACTGTGTGTAGAAATGCAACCCAATTGCCGCAACATGCCCTGTTTGGCGCGTACTAAGGATGTCGCCTGCACCACGGAGTTCGAGGTCACGCATGGCAATCTGGTAGCCTGCACCGAGTTCAGTGTATTCTGCTAGTGCTTCTAAGCGGGTACGTGCCTCATCGGTTAGACGATTGTTGCTGGGATGAAAAAAGTAAGTGAATGCTTGTTGAGCGCTGCGTCCCACCCGTCCACGCAATTGATAAAGCTGTGACATACCGAACCAGTCGGCACGATCGACAATCAAGGTGTTGGCATTTGGAATGTCGATCCCGTTTTCGATAATCGAGGTCGACAGCAGAATATCATATTCGCCGCGCCCAAATGCACCCATTACTTTTTCCAATAAGCGTTCGTCCATCTGCCCGTGACCTTCGACTACACGCGCTTCTGGTACGATTTCTTCCAATTTCTCGCGCACGGAATCCATTGTGCTGATGCGGTTATGCACATAGAAAACCTGCCCGCCGCGTTCTAATTCACGTACTATCGCTTGCCGTATCAAACGGTCATCAAATGGCCCAACATGGGTGACAATTGGCAGCCGTTCTTCCGGCGGTGTCTGAATCATGGTAATGTCGCGCACACCCGTCAAACTCATGTAAAGCGTACGTGGAATCGGTGTCGCTGTTAGTGTCATCACATCGACTTCTGTTCGCATCTTCTTGAGTGATTCTTTGTGGGTAACACCAAACCGCTGTTCCTCATCAATGATGACTAACCCCAAATCTTGGAAGATCACATCATCTTGTAAAATACGGTGAGTGCCGATGATGATGTCAATCTCGCCGTTTGCGAGTAGCGGTAATATTGCTCGCTGTTCATCCTTAGTACGGAAGCGCGAAATCATCTCGACCTTTACCGGAAAGTTCCGCAGTCGTTGGCTAAAGTTTTCGTAATGCTGCTGTGCTAATACCGTGGTCGGGACGAGCAGGGCAACCTGCTTGCCGCCCATAACTGCTTTAAATGCTGCCCGCAATGCCACTTCCGTTTTTCCGTAGCCGACCTCGCCGCAGATTAGCCGATCCATTGGAACTTGCCGTTCCATATCACCCTTGACCTCACGTATCGCCCGCAGTTGGTCATCCGTTTCCACATATGGAAATGATGCTTCCAGTTCATGCTGCCAAGGGGTATCCGGTGCAAAGGCAAAACCGGGTGTTGCTATGCGTTTTGCGTAGAGTTCCAGTAGTTCTTTAGCTTCTTCCTCGACCGCTTTACGCGCTTGGCTGGTGACCTTTGCCCAATCGGGTTTACCAAGACGACTCAAACTGGGTGGACGGTCATCCGGCCCAACATAACGGGTGAGCCGGTCAGCTTGATGAATCGGCACGAACACCATATCCGTACCCGCGAATTCAATGACCAGATATTCGCGTTCGTTGCCTTCGATAGTGCGGCGGCGCATCCCGCCAAAACGTCCAATACCGTAATCCTGATGTACTACGAAGTCACCGGGATTAAGATCGGCATAACTCGATTCTGGTAACCGTCCTTTAGTAACCGTTTTGCGACGGCGTGGTTCAGGTCGGTTCCAACCGAAAATTTCAGCGTCCGTCAGGAGATGAACTTCGACTCCCGGCAGGCGCATCTTCCAGCCTTCGCCCAATGCGCCATCCACCAGCAAAAATGTACCGGGCTGCGGTGGATCAATCACATCTTTGACGGTTGGTACAAAACCTTCTTGTTCGCGCCATAAATCGGCTACCCGTACCGATTGCTGTGAGACGACAACCGCACAGTCACCTGTTATTTGAGAATTTCGCAGTCGAGCCAACAGCGGCTTTAACTGACCACCGAAGCGTTCTTCAGGCGCGAAAACACCACGGAAGCTCAGTGTATCCTCCACTGGTTCGTCGGATAATTCTTCCTCTTCTTCGTCCTCACCGTAGGACATCGCACCAAAATGAATAGTGGTGCGGTTCTCGAACTCTTCCGCCAACGCATCCCATGTCAGATAAGGCAATGGATGGTTAGGTGCAAGTTGGTTTGCGGACAGTCGCTCGGTACGCGTTCGGATTGCGCCTTCCTCAATACCGGCAATCGTATCACGCAGTTCCGACCAATCCTCAACTACGATCAGCGCATCTTGTGGTGCATAGTCCAATAGGCTAACTGGTTGAGGATAAATATAAGGAAGATAGTGTTCGAGGTACGGGAAAGCCACACCATTTGCCAAGGGTTCAGCATCGCGGAACGACGAAGTCATATCTTCAGCGGCTGTTGGTATGGTATCGAAATAAGGCGCAAGATGAGCAGCCAAACGAGGTGTTTGTTCTGGCAGCACTTCACGCGCGGGAGGAACAGCAAGGTAATCCAATTTCTCAGCCGAACGTTGTGTTGACGGATCGAAAATGCGGATAGTGTCAATCTCGTCATCAAAGAAATCAATGCGAATCGGTTTATCCGCAGCCAGCGGGAAAATATCAACCACCCCACCGCGCCGGCTAAATGTACCCGGCTCGACCACCACGCTCACTGGTTCATAACCCAGTTTCAGCCAACGACTCAACAGTACATCCAGCGTATGGCGCTGCCCCGGTTTAATCAACAGAGTCGCTTTGCGGAACTGGTTCACCGGCATCGTACGCTGCATAATAGCCCGCGCCGAAGTAATGATGATTGGCTGTTGAACCCCTGTGGTTTCGCTGTTCTTTATACCAACTAGTTCTTCTGGTGGTGTCAAGGCAGCCAACGTAGCGATGCGCCCGCGAATGACGTTTTCAACCCATGACGTACGTTCATAAAAGAGGGCAGTGGGTTCGGCAAAGCGATAAACTGGTCGATCCCCTAACCAAACAGGAAGCTGCTCGGATACGTTATAGGCGCGGTCAACACGCCCTGTAATGTAGATAATTGGAGCAGACCACTCTTGAGCGAGCGCTGCCAGCAGGAATGGGCGCGCAGCACGAATCACACCCAAATCGGGCATGGCTGTCTCACCTCGCAATCGGGTGAGCAAATCACGGTAGGCGCTGCTGCTGCGTAAGAGATCAAGAAGTCCGGTTAATTGCATAGGGGTTTCAGCACTGTCCTGAATATTGAATCAAAATGAACTGTCGGTCAACGAGCAACCGTTTATTATAAACTCTAGTGGTAAAAAGGGAATAAGGACATCGTCTACGAATTATTGCCAACGTATTGCTTTTGAAAAATTTACGATACTCATTAATCCTTTTCGTCATATTCGTTGAATTATTGTATGCTGGTTATATCAATATAAAATAAATAGGGATTTCCGAAATGTGGGAATTGGCAGTATGGTCAATAGCTGGCGCGCTTATCGGATCATTCGGAACAGCTTATATTCACCAACGCACAGGCCGTGATGTGACGATGGGTGGCATTTTGGGCATGGTCATCGGTGCGATTGGCAGCTTTGTCTTTCTCGCGATTTTTTGGGTATGGTTATATTACATGTCGCCGGGGCCAGTCGGTCGTGTATACGGAACACGCCGCAAAGAGTGGTATCGCTGGTGGGATTAGTGAAAACTGTCTAACACAAAAAAAGGGTATTAAAACAACGTTATTTAGATGCCCTCAAACGCGTAATTCTTTCGTGGCCTATTACTTCAGCGAGAGCACATATGCGACCAACGCATCAACATCGTTTGGCTGTAATTGATTGGCAAAACCTTGGTACATGATACCTGCAATATACCCCGGTACAATAAAATCATTGGGACGCAAAATGGATTGGCGGACATATTCTTCCGCGCTTAACCCTGCCACTCTTGAATCTGCAACATCACTAAGACCCAACAACGAGGGGCCTACTCCTGTCACGCCTTTGTCCAATAGATGACACGTAATACATGCTGGAGCGCCGTTCGCTCCGTTGTGGAAAATAGCTTCCCCTTGTGACACGAGGGTGTTGGTGCTCTCCGTTTGCAATGCGGCAGTTGCTTCGGCGGTGGCCTCGACGAACGACGCGCCTGTATAAGTGACGCGATAAACCGTTCCCGTATTCCACTCCATTACATACAAATCACCATCTGGCCCAACAGTCACATCAATCGGATTATAAACAGCGAGTTCGGTGCGGAAACGGGCAAATGGCTGCCACGCTCCGGTGTAGCCGCCTTTGCCATCCGGAGTTAACTTCACAAATGCCACGATTTGCCCATTTTGCAAAGCCATCTGCTTAGGGAATGCCGCACCCGTCCCGAACTGTGCCACGTAAATCCCGCGATACTCTGGCGGGAACTGGTTAGCCGAATAGTAGACAAGACCACTGCTAGCTGATGAGGTATAGAAGTCATTTACAGGCCCGGTGTAATCTCCCACCGCGCCTGCCATGCCGTACACATAGGGGAAACCATAGTTTTTCCCTTGCTGTACAAAATCCAATTCTTCGGGTGGCAAGTATTGCATCGTAGCGTCCGGTTCGTCAGGGCTGTTGTCGGCAGTGAATAATTCACCCTTTGGCGAAAAAGTTAAGTCATAAGGATTGCGGAATCCTGTGGCGAAAACTTCCAAATCGCTCCCATCGGGATTCATCCGTAGGATAGAGGCTTCATATTTATCTTGCAGTGGACCGTGATCAGTCGTTGCGCCTACACCCACATAGAGTTTGTTATCCGGCCCGAATGCGATGCCATTATTGGAATGGAAAGTATGTTTCCACGTCGGTAAGCCTTCCACAATCGGTTGAATCGTATCGAGTTTGCCATCACCCTTACTGTCAGTCAGGATGCTGATACGTCCCGCATCCGAGATATACATCTTGCCATCGTGGAACGCTAATCCAACTGCATAATTGACTTTATCACCGGGATCTTCAAATAACATCGTGCTGGTTTCAGCATAGCCATCAGGATCCTCATCGGTCATCTTGACGATCTGACCATCCAGCGATAGGACGATCATCGCACCACTTGAGTCGAATGTAACCACCGTTGGCTGCGTAATGGGCAAATGAGCATACAGTTTGGACTGGAAACCGTCTGGTAAGTCCATAATATTCATATCGAACTTGCTGAGGATGAAGCTGTGGTCGGCAGGTGTATCCGTTAGCTCATCGGCTGCACTTCCGGTTGAATCCTTCTTAACGACCACGACGGTCCAATGAAATTTCCCCGGCTTCTGGTAGAGCAGCCAATTTGTGAGATCAAAAGTATTGTCTTGCGTGCGGGCAATGCCATTATGGTCTGCTCCATCTGCCCAAACACGCAGATCATAAACTTCGTCCTCGGCTAAAGGACGTGTCCAACTCCATGTCAGTTTAATTTCGGCGATATTGTCGAACACCGAATCACTGTCGGGTGAGACTAATTTAGGCGCGACTCGTGCCGCTGCTTGATCATTCGCGGTCGTTGTTCCCTGTATCAAAACATTAATGTCAGGGGTTGGTTCAGGAGTAGGCGCACACGCCGTCATAAGGAGTAGGAGCAAAAACAAATAGCGTTTTGTCATAATGGTATCAGTGTTGAATCCTATCGAAGGCTGCATCAAACGGTTAGTTCAGAAACGTAATGCGATTTTAATGACTAATCGAGGATATTCCAAGTCGCACAGTGATTAGCAATGTTACGATTTAAGCATTACATAAATATCAATTTGACCGCGAGTGCGATCCACAGTAAACCAAATAGAGAATTCATGTAAGGCATCAGGCGAAAGTAGAACTTCCGGATACGTGCCTGCGAAAACATAAATGCGACCAGCAAATACCAGACGCTGGTTGTACCCAGTAGTGCAACAGCAATCAATAATTTCTCAAATAGTGAGGCCGTAACCGGAACGAATCCGGTGAACAGGGATACGTAATACAACATCGACGCGGGATTAGACAAATGGGTGAATAGGCCACGACGATAGGCTTGGGCTGGTGTCAAGTCACTGAGTACCATTTGTGTTGGCATTCCTGAAAAATCAGCCGATGCCCTACCGCCCAACTTGAATTGCGCATAAGCCGCTCTCAGCATCTTGTATCCCATATACGCGAAGTACAATCCGCCCAACAGCCGAATTGCTGCGAATAGCAGTGGGATTTGTGAAATAATCGCGGCAAAGCCGATCATACCTGCCGCCACATGAATCAGTGATCCAGTGATGATGCCGCTTGCCACCCACAATCCAGCACGACGTGAACGGTTTAGTGCCGTCTGTGTCACTGCCAAAAAATTCGCGCCGGGAGTAATCACCGCTGTGATGTGTATGACCGCTAACGACAGCCAAATCTCAATCGTCACACTTAATTACCACCTGTATTACCGAAAAATCAATAGACCTGCCTGCCAATGTTAATACTCGGATTGATCTAGGGAACAGTCATGCTTTTTTCGCTAATAAATTTTATGATTTTCCATATTGAATAGATATATCTGGCGTATCTTATAAACTAAGTTTATTTCAAGTTTATTGGCAAACGCTTTCCAAACTGCCTACTAACTTCATAGCCAAATAACTCCTGTGTTAAGTTAGTACCAAACCCGCGAAAGAGTTACCAAATGTTCTTCCAAATAGTAACCCGTTCGCAGATCACATCGAATAAAATATCGAAAGGGCAAATTGTACAGGGTTGCCGTTGGCAAGCGCTCTAACATACGCCTTAATATATTGTTTTAGCTGGTGATTAAAGACTTATTGGCAAAAATGGCGGCGGCAGCCCCGCCATTTTTGCCAACATTTTAACGGGAACTTCCCTCAATATCGCGGATTTGCTCTTATTGGTCGCCAATTTCGCCATCTGAATGTCAATAAATTGCCAAACTCGCTAATAAATCTTGGTGCTGGGCGTATACGAGTATTCCGCGCCATCTTGCTGACGGTTTAACTGTCCATAATCAAAGAGTTCGCGCCGCAGTAAAGCGGGATCACCAAATGTATGCCATTGATTGAGCAGGTCGTTGACATCGCTCTCGCTGTACGTTTTACCAGCTTCGAACTTGCTTGATAAATAATCCAGCGCCACCAGTTGCTTAGATCGTTTGGAAGGCCACCACTTGAGCCGACCATCCACATCTAAATGATTTTTCAGTTGTTCGAAATCCGGCTCCAGTTCTAGTGTTTTTCGTTTTTCGCGTGTTGCAGGTTTAGGCGTCTGTTTGGGTTGGTCGATGTCACCATTGTGCCGTGTCATCGCCATCTCAACCCCATCTACCAGCCAAGTTTCAACCGCATCACATGCACGGTCAATCACCTGTGAAGCAAGGATCGCATCGTCGCCCTTAAACCCGCTCAAGACATAGTCCTTAGCTTGCATTTTTCCCGGTGGGCGACCGATGCCGAAGCGCAAACGGTTGAACTCCGGTGTACCAAGGTGTTGGATAATGTTCTTGATACCGTTTTGTCCACCTGCACCGCCCGACTGTCGTAGTCGTACCGTACCAAGCGGAATATCAAGGTCGTCAGCTACCACCAGAATGTTTGCCAGTTCGATTTTGTAGAAATCAACCAACGAGCGCACAGCCTCACCGCTCAAGTTCATGTAGGTCTGTGGTTTAGCGAGGATCACCTTCTTGTCTTTGATTGTTCCGCTTGCAACCTGAGCCTTACGCTCGGTTTTGCCGAATGCCAGCCCGTAACGTCGTGCTAATTCTTCTGCGACACGGAAGCCGACGTTGTGGCGTGTTTCTTCATAATCTTTGCCGGGGTTGCCTAACCCGACAATTAAATACCAGTCAGTCATGTGATTTGAGTTGTTTATAGTTTACTGTTACGAGAAGGATAGCAGAGGCGGTACAGATTCTGTAGGGAACGATTAGTTCCCTGTGAGTTTCTTAAGCTGTTCATCGTTGTATTTGCCGTAAGCGTTTAGCCCTGCCAACCACTGTTCTCGAATTTCTTCTGGCACAAGTTCAACGTACAGTGGAGTTCCTTGTTCATAGTACGACTCCGGCACACCATACCAATGGGTCAGCCCCATTTCTGGTTCGTACTGGCGGATAAAGTTGACGAGGTTAGATTCTTCGACAGTACGCACTGCAAAGGTCATCACTGCCAAGCCCTGCTGTGTCATATTGATGGGGGCGACTGCGACCAGTTCACAGCCACATTCGCCCGCTGTATGCATCAGCGCATCATAATCAGTGTCAGGGCGGATTACCCATCCGCAAGCAAAGTAAAATGGATCAGCCATATTGCGATCTTCCGTAAAATAAGCCGGCAATCAAATGTGGCTTATTTTACACCATCTCACGCTCACCTTTGAACTGTGTCTCGTAGAGATCAGCGTAGAGGCCGCCCTGATTCAAAAGTTCTTGATGAGTTCCGCGCTCTACAGCTTGCCCGCGATCCATCACTAAGATTTGGTCAGCCGCTAAAATAGTGCTTAGGCGGTGAGCAATCACAATACTGGTACGCCCCGCCATTACCGTTTTGAGCGCATCTTGAATAAGTGCTTCCGACTGGCTGTCGAGGTGGCTGGTCGCTTCGTCCAACACCAGAATGCGCGGATTCTTGAGGATGACACGCGCAATCGCAAGTCGTTGCTTTTCACCACCGCTTAAGCGATAACCACGCTCACCGACCACCGAGTCGTAACCATCGGCTAAACCCATAATAAAGTCATGGATATTAGCTGCTTTACAGGCTGCAACAATCTCTTCCTGTGTCGCATCCATTTTGGCGTAGAGGAGATTGGTACGAATAGTATCGTGGAAAAGATGTGTTTCCTGTGTCACCATGCCAATTTGTTTCGCCAGTGATTCAAGTGTCACATCCCGCAGATCATGCCCATCAATAAGGATGCGACCGTCTGAAGGATCATACAGACGTGGCATGAGATAAGTCATTGTGGTTTTACCCGCACCGCTTGGGCCGACCAGCGCCACCAGCTGCCCCGGTTGAATAGTAAAAGACACATCATCCAGCGCGGTTTCTCGTGCCTGCGTATGAGATGCATCTACCTCACCATTAGCAGGTACTTTAGCCGCTTTACTGTCGCCATTTGCACCCAACGACATCACGTTTTTGATGTTATCCATGCGCCCCGGGCGATTAACTTCAGTCAGTAGATTTTCGGCATGGATGTCATATCTAAAGCTAACGTGTTCGAAAGTGACCTCGCCACGCACATCTTTCAGCGGAAATGCATTCGGCTGTTCGATAATATCCAGTGGCAGGTCAATCACTTCAAAAACACGCTCGAAGCTGACCATTGACCGCGCAAAAATTACGGGTGAATTCGTGAGTGATTGTAATGGGCCGTAAAGCTGTCCTAGATAAGCGCTAAACGCTACGATTGTGCCGATGCTAAATACACCATCGAGTACCAGATGCCCACCAACCCAGTACACAACAGCTGTACCGACCACGCCCACCATACCGACGATTACCCAGAATTGGTTGCCGAGATAAGCCTCAGTCACACCAATATCGCGCACCTTACCTGCACGGTTCGCGAAACGCTCGGTTTCTAATGTGCCACGTCCAAACAGTTTGACAAGCAATGTTCCGCCGATGTTCAATGTCTCGTTCATCATGGCGTTCATCTGTGCGTTGTATTCCATACCTTCGCGCCGGATGTCACGGAGTTTGCCACCGCGCTTGCGGGCAATCACAATGAACACGGGTAGTACAGCTACGCTCATAATCGTCAACCGCCAGTCCATTGTGAGCATAACACCCATTACCGCTATCACCTGCACGATATTGACCACCATCGTCACAATCGTGTCACTGATCGCCGATTGGGCATTCACCACATCGTTATTGAGGCGGCTCATCAACTCACCCACTTTAGTGTTAGTGAAGAACCGCAAAGACATCCGTTGTAGATGACTGTAAAGAGTTGTTCGAAGGTCAAAAATGACCCCCTCACCGATTTCAGCGTTGAGAAGGCGGGTATACATGCCCACCAAACTCACTACAATCGGAATAAGCACCAAACCAACTGCTAGCACATTAAGCCGTTGTACATCGCCTTTTGGCAGCGCATTGTCGATCAGATCACGGAAAATAAGCGGCGTGAGCAAGCCCAAGCCAGTTGTGATGAGAATCGTAACCAGCGTGATACCAATTTTAGTCCAATAGGGACGCGCGTAACCCAATACCCGCTTGACCAACGGCCATGTAACGCCCTTGCCTTTGTCTTGATCGCTGCCCCAAGCGTAAACCCACCATCCACCACCATGCATAATGATTAACCTCCATTTAGAACCATGTGTTCTAGTGGTTAAATCATACAGAACAGATGAACGCACGTCTACTGCACGAATGGTCAGGATATCCTTGCCCAAAAGATAAATAAGCTACACTGATTTTACTGTTGGGGCAGGGTTAATTAAGGATTGCTACAATATCGGTTATTGACTTTTTGAGTGGAGGGTAGACATGCAACCCGATTGGACAGTCTTACTAATTGGTGGAAGTTCAGCTACCGGAAAATCATATTTGGCCCGGCAATTAGCCTTGCACTATCAAATCCCTTTGATGGAAATAGATGATCTTCGAATAGCTGTTCAGAAAATGAGCGCTAGAGAAAAGCACCCCGATTTGTTTTACTTTCCGGATCATCCTGATTATCTACAGGTAAATGATTGCTCACAGTTGGTAGAAAAATTGGTCAATGTAGCAAAGGCGCTGTGGCCTGCACTGAATGAACTGATTACAAAACATATTGTTTGCCATGAGCGAGTCATCTTTGAGGGCGATGGCGTCCTACCGCAACTGATTGCCCAAACAGATTTACAACAAGTTAAAAGTATTTTTCTTTTTGACACCAAAGAGCATCTCCATACAACCGATGTTGAACGGCACAGAGGAAAGTATACGGGTGAAGGTGTGGACAAACAGGCAGCGTTCTCTTTTCAATATGGTTTAGCGTTGGAAGACGAAGCCAACCACTATCACTTTCCAGTGGTCAAAACATCGCCTAGAGAAACCTTGTTTGTAAGGGTATTGGAAGTGCTTGGGCAATAACTAGAAAGTCAAATTCGGATGGTAATCGTCAGAAACATCATTTATTACTGCAAAATCAGCACAAATTGCATATTTATCCGCTGATTTGCACGGCGGCAAGTTCGGCTAAGTTCGCGGAATTGCCATTTTAGTGCGGCGGAAGTCCGCCTAATGCCGCTGAAATGACATTAATCTGGCGGATTGCTCGGCTGATGCCACCGCTGCTATAGGGGTGTGCTGCCGCTGTAATTGCCAACGCTTAAATAATGGTAGAACAGCAATCAGAGGCTTGATATCCATCTCAAAATAGTTCTGTCTGCTAACTTGATTTTAGAACACAAGTTCATAAATGTCAACCAAAAACCGTTCAAGTTTTCAAACTATTGGCTTACCTAAACGGGGCGTTTGGGTTCGACTGTAATCATCGTTGGCGGGGTAAATTCACGCTGCTTGAGCCAGCGTACCAAAATAGGAAGGTTATCAACGTCGGGTAGCGGAATACTTAACCATGTTGAGCGGTCAGGTTGGGCAAAAATGGCGATTTGTCCGCTGCTAACTTTGTAGCCATCAAATTCTTCCCAAAGCAATTCGCGACCTTTTTCTTCTAAACCTTCAGCGCTTAAACGAAGACTGTTAGAGAAAGGGATTTTCTCGCCCTTTGCCATTTCTTCCTTGAGATAGGGTTCGAGTACGCCATAAATCTTTTTCTCGATTTGTGCGCCCATTTCCTCAATCCGCACATACAGGTTATCTATTTTCATCACCTCGCCACGAAGCGTTGTCAGTGTGAATTGGTAAGTGTTGCGGCGGATGAGACCACCGAAGTAGGCGAGGCGTTGGCCCTGCTGTCGGATACTCATAACTTCGTGATACAAGAAGAACACCGGACGTGCGCCTTCACGGTAGCTGAATCCTTCTTCATACAATACCACTTCATGGTTCCAGAAATGGAGCACCCGCCAACCCAATCCCAACACCACTGCCGCCATTATGATGACGGTTAAAAAAGGACCCCACCATGCATCAACCTCAGCCAATGTAACATTCAAGATCACTGAGACCACGCCCGAAATTACCACTGCGGGTGCAATCAGGCGTGTGCGGTTGCTGGGATAATTGGCGATAACCTTGCCAAATACGGGATCTGCCTCAATCATGTCTGTGCTTAACCTGACTTCACTTGGAAGACCGACAGGTTATCAAACGTCACATTCATACCTGTCCGTCCGGCTGACGCGCCAACCAATCCGACTTGGCCTTTCGTGTACAAATCATCGGAGGTATCGGCGAGGAATGTGTCGTTCACATACAGGGCTAGATAATTGCCCGCACATATCGCTTTGATGCGATTTTGTGCCGCCCCCATCTTAATGACATCTGAGGAAGTCCAATTGACCAACGGCGTAATTTTGTGGCCTTGTGACCGCAGAATAGCGTAGCGTCCGTTCCCTTGAATCATGAATAGATAACCATCGCCATTGTTAGATGTATTACCTTGTGTTGCAGCTGCTGTGTCCGGTGAATTAGTTACTTTGGCAGTGGCTTCTTGCGCTGCCTCTTGGGTAGGTTCGGCAGTTACTTCAACCGCTGTTGCTTCGGCGGTTGCATCTGCACTGGCGAGAATGGTGTCGCTACCAGACGCATCCGTCGCTTCAGATGTTGCTTCGAGGTTAGCTGTGACCGCTTGGCCGACTGTACCGCGCATCCGGCACATCACCCCGTAAGTGCTGTTTAAATCAATGCTGGTTTGGTTTGTATCAACTTCAATGACGACATCAGAAAGGGTATCACCCCATTGTCCGTAATAAATAGTGTTATCGCCTGTGCTCAACTGGATGTTGTATACACCATTAGCAATATTTAGTCGCGCTGTGTTGTTGCCATATAATCCCACCTCAAAACTTGATGGTGACGTGAAATCGTAAAAGGCTAACTGGTCGCCTTTTTCAAACTTCTTCACAGGGCTGGATGTTGTGCACGCGCCCAATACAAATATGCCTAACATTAAACCAATCACTCGGATTTTCACGCGTGTTCTCCTGTTTATGGGGATGCAATGCGCCATCAAAACAATTGACCTTGAATGATATTAAGCTAATACTATATCCCAAACTGTGGGCAAAGGTTCGGCTAACTCACGAATTCATTAACTCTGACCGAGTTTAACACAAATTTCAGCGTCGTGTTTACAGTATGCACCACTCAGCGTCCTCCCCTAAACAGTGCTACAATGGGATTGAGGTTAATTGCTTATATGTACGGGGAGTAGTAAATATGGCGATCAATGATGTGCTTCAGGCGCAGCGACTTTTTATGGACTCGCTCTTAGCAAAACCTAACGTAGTCGGCGTAGCGGTAGGACTGAAAAATGGCGTGGGAGAACCCGCGGTAGTTGTCTTGGTGGAACGTAAAGTGCCGGTGGCTGCGCTCACCGCAGCCGAATCTGTGCCGAAAGAAGTCGATGGTGTCAAAACTGATGTCGTTGAAGTTGGTTATCTGCGTGCCTATGATAGCCCTCGTGACCGTTATCGCCCTGAAATTCCCAGCGGTGTGAGCATAGGCCACTATAAAATCACAGCCGGTACACTCGGCACAATTGTTACTGACCGTACCACAGGCGAAAAATTGATCCTCTCCAATAATCATGTTCTTGCAAATAGTAATGACTCGTTGGTTGGTGATCCTATCTTGCAACCGGGAACAGCCGATGGTGGACAAAATCCGGCGGATATGGTCGCACGGCTTGAACGCTTTGTTACCTTACGCTATGTCGATGATCCTGATGTTCCAACACCAACGCCCAGCCCGACACCTATTCCAACGCCTACACCTACACCGGGTGGTACAGGGAGTTGTACGGTCGTAAATGGTGTTGTCTCTGTCATTAACGCGGCTGCTGCACTGGTAGGATCACATCAACGTGTTACGTCGACCAGTGCCGCAGTGATAACAAAATCCCAAGCTGTTAGCACCGTCGATGCAGTCGCACAAACACCTTCAAACGAAGTGGATTGCGCTGTTGCGAAACCTATTGACCCCACTAAATTTACGGGCGAGATTTTGGGTATCGGGCAGGTGCACGGTACAAAACCCGCAGCTTTAGGCATGGCGGTTCGTAAGTCAGGTCGTACAACTGGCTTCACAACTGGAACCATTACCTTGCTCAACGCGACAGTCAATGTCGCTTATGGCGGTCGTACTGCGCGTTTCACTGGACAAATCATCACCACACCGATGAGCCAAGGCGGTGATTCAGGTTCGCTCTTGGTGGATGGTTCTTCAAATGTAGCGGTTGGTCTGCTCTTTGCAGGTTCCGACCAATCAACCATTTTTAATCCCATTGACGCTGTATTGAGCGCGTTGCAAATCAACCTCTAAACCACAGGTTATTATTCGGGAGGTTAACATGTCACAAGATGAAAAGACCGCCAAAGCCCAATTGGTGCAAAAAAAATATACCGAGATGCTGCTCAAAATCCCGCATGTTATGGGTGTAGCAGTTGGCTTGGAGAAAACCAACGGTGTTTATACGGGCGATGTGTGCTTGGTCGTCATGGTCGATAAAAAACGGCCTACTGACACACTCGCTCCAAGCGATGTCATTCCAAAGGAATTGGACGGCATGAAAGTCGATGTGCAAGAAATCGGCGTACCGACCGCTTACTGATCGACTCCTTGTAGCTACAGGGAAGATTTTCACGTCTTCCCTTTGAAATTATTTATTCCTCGGCGGCGGTACCTTTAAAATAGCTACCGCCTCCTGTACCTAAACTCTCACTCATCGGACGCATCCACACCATGAACACCCGCGACTTGGGCGGTTGGGTAGCGGCGAAGACAACCGCTTCTGCTATATCTTCCGACTCATGGTAAGTTTCTAACATCGGATCACCGGGTGTGCGTGTACCCGTGTCAAATCCATAATAGGTATTGGTTCCGCCGGGGGCGATCACACTCACTTTGACATTATTGGGATAGGCTTCGTAATCAATCGACTGAGCAAACCCTATTTGTGCGAATTTTGTAGAGCAGTAAATTGGCTCATTGGGTAAGCCGTTCAAACCTGCGACCGAACTTACAAAAATGACGTTGCCTGATTTCCGTGCAATCATCGCTGGAAAAAACGCTTTGGTGCAGAGCCATGTCGAGCGCATATTGGTATTCATAATATGGTCGTAGTCGGCAGTGGTAAGGGTAGCGACGGTTCCATTTTTACCCGTACCTGCGTTATTCACCAGAATATCGATCATCTTAAATTTCGCGAAAGCGGCTTGTGCAAGTCGGTCAACATCCGCCTCAATACTGACATCGGCTGGAATGACCAGTGCTTCAGAGCCGCTCCCAAGTGCCTCAATTTCCGTTGCCAGCGCTTCAAGATCAGATTTCGTGCGTGAGGTAATCACCACATTTGCGCCTTCACGGGCCAGAGCCAATGCTGAAGCTCGCCCGATACCTTTACCTGCACCTGTGATAACGGCTGTTTTCCCACTTAAACGACCCATATAAGTTTTCTCCACTAATAAGTTGTATTTATTTGCCAGTATAACCAATTGCCAGCGCTTTCACCTGCAAGAAAATAGATGTTGTGAATAAGTTTCCCTCACCAGATTCTCACATACCCTCCGCATTTTCTTCACATAATGGCGACAATAATTTCTAATAGAGGAGGTTAGAGCTAATCTAGTTTGCTGGCAGAAGAATAGATTGTAATAACCAGCAGCAAAATGCACTTTTAGAAGTAGGTGAGTATTTCCCCGCAATTGTCTCGTGTATAAAAACCCTCTGCTATGATGGCGTGAGGGTTTTGCTTAAATATCATTAATCTGTATCATGGAGGACAAATGGGACGTCGTACTTTGAACACTATTGGTATCCTAATTTTGATGGGTATCACCGCTGCTATCAGCATCTTTGCCTATAACGCCATCGTGGGCGGTTCAGGTGAGGCAACCGCACCGCTGACAGCTCCGACGCTTGACCTTTCTACCGCTACGCCTAACGCACTTCAGACAAAAGTAGCGGAATTAGAGGCGACCAATGCTGCACTCAGTACGGCTTTAGCAGGGGCATCAAGTCCTACGACAGAAGCGACAAGTGAAAGCACAGCAGAAATGACTGCTGAGGCCACCACCGCAATGGTGGAAACCACGGCTGAAGCTACCGCTGAAATGACCAGTGAGGCCAATGTCATTCCGATGGCTGAGGCGACCAGCGAAAGCACACCTGATGCGACTTCGGAAGCCGCTGCTGCTGCTGAAGCTGCCGCGGCTGTACAGGCCGCTGGCGCTGCACAGGTCGCGGCTGCGGGTACACTCTATCGCATTGATACCGTAGGCTCAGAAGTCAGCTTTACTTTGACCGAAGATTTGCGCGGCACACCGACGACAGTTGTTGGTACGACCGATCAAGTTGTAGGCGACATATTCGTAGACTTAACCACGCCTGCCAATTCAAAAGTGGGTGTCATACGCATCAACGCCCGTACACTTGTGACTCCTGAGACTCAGCGCAATAATGCTATTCGCGCACGCATTTTGCAATCTGCCGATGACAAGTATCAATTCATTGAGTTCACACCAACCTCGATTACGGACTTGCCGGATCAAGTTGCGGTCGGTTCAACGATTAAGTTCAAGGTTATCGGTGATCTCAAAATCCGCGACATCGTTCAATCGGTCACCTTTGATGTCTCGGTTACTGTTGGTGCTGACTCGTTGACGGGTTCCGCAACAACACAGATTACGCGTGACCAGTTCAATCTACAAATTCCAAGTGTTCCCTTCGTTGCCAATGTCAGCAATGATGTCACCTTGGACATCAAGTTCACGGCTCCCAAAGTCACTTCTTAAGATTTACCACATTTGACTAATGAAGAGGCTTACATTGTGTAAGCCTCTTATTTTGCCTATTTTTCGCATTATAATGAGCAGTACAGTAGATTGACCTTATATTGACAGAGAGGCATTTGTGCCGCGAATTTTTATCTCCTATCGCCGTAGTGATAGTGCAGCCGCCAGTGGCAGAATTTATGACCGTTTGTGTATGGCCTTTGGTGAAAAAGCGATCTTTAAAGATGTCGATGTCATTCCACCCGGTGCGAATTATCCTTCACTGTTGAATGAGGCCATTGCGCGATGTGATGTGCTGCTAGCCATTATTGGATCACAATGGTTAACTACTGTTGAAAGTAATGGTCAGCGCCGTTTGGATAACCCTGATGATTTTGTGCGGATTGAAATTGAGGCAGGTCTCAAACGAGATGATGTATTGGTCATTCCTGTTTTGGTGGATGCTGCTGCCATGCCTTCGACGATTGATCTACCGGAAAGCCTGCGTCAACTCACCTATCGAAATGCGGCAATTGTTCGTCATGATCCCGATTTTAACCACGATATTGCCCGTTTAATTACCACGATACGTGATTATTACCCACCCACGGATGAAGATCTACAAGCCTCACTTTTGCCGCAATCCACACGTATTGCACCGTCATCCAAGCCCAAATTTGTACTGCCGTGGACGGGTATCTTGCTGGGTGTGCTGATCGTCATTAGTGTGTTGGCAGCCCTGCGCTTAATGGATCGGGTGGTTGAGCGTATTAACGATAACAACGCTACTGCAACCACGATTACGCTAACCAAAACCTCATCATCCAGCTTTTTCACGGCTGTGCCTATACCATCATTGGCTGCGCCGAATACACCCTAAGTTTAGCCTGCTATTTCACCTTTACTACAAACACGCCCCAACCGAGATAGCGCCGACCAAATTCTAGATAATCGCGCTTGCTTGCGGCAATCCATTTGCTAAGTGCTTCTGCATCAGGATCATTCGGATGAACACGTAGCCACGCATCGACCGTCCACCATTGTGCAGCGACATAACGATCCCAGCTATGCAGGTTCGCCAGCACCATTTCAACCAGTGTCAGGCCAGACGCTTCAAACCGGTCGAGTGTGCCGAGTAGGGATGTAAAGTCATCTTTCCCGATGCTCGACGATTTGTAAGCTTCATCTGGCGGCGGTTCTTTCCAATAGGGTTCACCAATGAGAAGCAGTCCACCGGGTTTAAGGACAGGCAGCATCAGTTTAATTGTGCCAGACAAACCGTTCCCAATCCATGTCGCGCCGATACAGCTAACAATGTCGAACTGTTCGCCTTGAGCACTATATTTTCCTGCGTCGGCTTCTATAAAAGAGATCCGTTCTTGAACGTCCAACTCGGCTGCACGGTTGTGTGCGGCTTCTAGAAACACTTTACTAATGTCTATACCGACACCTTGAATACCCCATTGTTGTGACCATTGGCACAGCATTTCTCCCTTACCACAAGCCAAATCAAGCTGGCGAATATGAGGCCCAAGCCTGCAAATGTCACTAAGCAGCATGAGTTCGGTGCGTGTAAACGGATTAAGAATGTGGTGGTTGCCTTCAGAAATTTCGTGAAATCGCAGTGACATAAAGGTTACTCCTTAAAAATCTATCATTACTCCAATTGAGGATGAAAAGGGGTTTGGAATGATTTGAAAAAGTAACGCAGGTCATAAGTTATCAGCCTCCTTTTGAAGTTAGCTTGATAGATTGATTATAACTTGTCGTGGTGTAACAACATCAGTTGGGAAAATCACCCCTTTTGCCTACTTTTAATCTCGTTTATTCAAAAGTGATGTTAGGATAGACTTTTGTAATCATTTTGTTCCAAGATTGGCTTATGACTCGCACTTTCTTACACAACAATCGGCTGACATTGGCTATCGCCTTCATAGCACTAGTCGTATTGCCTTTGCTTGCCGCACTGGTTGCTTCTGGCGAACCACGTCCCTCAAGCCCGACGGCAATTCGTGAGATAGGAGTAACTTATCCCGTTAATTTCCGGCAGAATTTTACACGCTTCGCCACTGTCCAACGCCCCGATGGCACCATCCGTGACTTATATATGAATGCTGTTGGCCTCTCATCTATTCAGTATTATTACAACTTGCCCTATGGCACAGTGATCGTTGTTGATGGCTACAATGCGTTGAAAAACGCTGACGGTAGTTATGTGACTGACGCCAACGGTCATTATGTCAAAGGGGAGGCGTTGACTTCAGTACATGTTCGTGAGAAACACGTGGATTGGTCATCTGCCGATTTTACCAGCAGCGCCCGTAATGAAGGCTGGAACTTCGGCTCTTTTGATACTCAAACAGGCGCGAAATACAATGAAAGTTTGAACGCCTGTTTTCTGTGTCATAATACCGCACCAGCAGATTTTACCTATTCAGGGGAACAAATGACGTATTTCGCACGGACAGGCGAATCGATGTATTTCATGTGCCGCACGACCGGCCGCACCGCCTGCGAATAAGCTGCCTATATCATAAACTTGCGCTCAACCAGCAAGCCTTCGGCATTGTAGAAGCCTTCAGTATCGGCCTGCAAAATGCCTTTACGGTTAATGAATAACCAATCCCACAGAGGATCAAACTTCTCGAAGGTTGTTTCGCCGTTCGTACCTTCCCAGAACATTTCCACAGCAATGATTTGGGTAGCGGCCTTAAGGGAATCAGCGACGATGATTTCTTGGGGAGTGGTGGGCTGCCCCAGCATTTCGGTGAAAGCACTGATGTCATCGGTGAACATTTCTTCACCGCGTGTATCAATTTCAATCTGCCCGTATAACGCGCCGTCATAATAGACCTCGATTAAATCTTCGAGATCAGTTGGTTGCATTAGGTAATGAGGATCAATCTCAGTCAGCACATCCCCGATAGCTTTCATATCCAGCATTCGGGGATCACCCGAAATGAAACGCATGAAATAACCCATCATTCACCTATCGCGGTACAAAGTCAGTATCGGCTGTCAGCGACCGTACAAACGCGGCGATCAATTGTGATGCCTGTTCCACATCGCTCATTTGAATCATCTCGTTAGGCGAGTGCATATAACGGTTGGGGATCGATACCACACCGACAGCCACACCGCCACGCGCGTAATGCATCACATCGCCATCGGTACCGGAACGCGCCGAATTAACTTTTAGGGTATAGGGGATGCCGTCACGGTCGGCAATATCCAATAGCATTTGATGAACCACCGGGCTGTTGACCGAACCAGAGGCAATGGCTGGCCCACCGCCGAGTTTAGCTTCGCCTGCCTGTTTCTTGTTAGCCGTTGGATAATCGGTGGCGTGAGTCACATCGACCACAATTGCGACATCCGGATCGAAGCTAAAGGCGGCTGTATGCGCCCCGGCCATCGTGATTTCTTCCTGTGCGGTAGCCACTGCTGCTACGGTCGCGATGGGACGGTCTTTAGACAACAATCGTAGGGCTTCTAACACGGTATAAGCACCGATGCGATTATCGACACTGCGCGATACGATGCGTCCGTTAGGGAGTTCATACATACCCGCATCAATAACCCCAACTGTACCGATACGAATCAGTTCCAGAGCCGCAGCTCGGCTGGTGACACCAATATCGATCCACAAATCGTCGATGGTGCTTGAACCTTCATCCTTTTTCATCAGGTGGATGGGCTTCTTGCCGATGACACCAATGACATCACCCTGTTTGCCCAGCAAGCGGATGCGCTGTCCGACCAACACTTGGGCATCCCAGCCGCCGACACCCGCAAACGAGACAAATCCCTCATCATCAATATAGCTGACGATCACACCAATTTCATCAATGTGTCCGGCTAGTAGGACACGAGGCTTGCCACCTTTTAGTATGGCGAATGTATTGCCGCGCACATCGGTTTGTACTTCATCGGCGAAACTGGTTGCTTCCTCTCGCCACACGCGTGCTGGCGCAACTTCCTGTGATGATGGCCCCGGTGCGTTCAAAAGGCGTTTCAAAAATTCTAAGCTCATTTTCTTCCTCTCTTTTTTGCAGTTTATCTTATGGATAAGCGGACGAGGTACGCCTCGCTCCTACATTGTTTGGTTTTTATGCGATATTCAGGATTCTGTTTCTTCATCAAGTAATGCCGCCAACCGAGCTTTCAAACGATCGCGTCGCTTTTGATAGATTTCTTCATCCAATGAACCCTTATGATAGGTCTCATCAAGTTCGGCAATTTGCTGAATCAGGCCGTTTACCAGTGTGTCGAGGGCATTGGTGGCGTTTTGTGTTGCAGGAATTGATCGACCGCGCCAATACAAAACCATCGCCGTTATAATGGCGACCAATCCTACTGCAACCAAGACTAATGGAATAAGCTGATTAGAACTAATCACAGCCGCATTCGATGTAGTCGTTCGCGCTCCGCTTTGTACACTATAACCGATACTGTTGCCAGACTTCAGATTGAGCGGTGCGCCGTAGGCTTGATATTGAACACCATTTATATCCTGTGCGCCAAGTGATTTGAGTACGTCCGATGAAACGATAGCATTCGGGTCGTTCAAGAGAATGCGGTATGCGCCGTTTAAGGTGTAGGAAACGGGTTGATCCACTGCAACATCACCACGATAGGGCAAGTTGTAAACCACTTGGAAGATGTACCCCGTACCGGGTAACACAGGCGCGGTATCAATAACACTGTGGCCATCTGTCCCAATCGTATAACGTGGATTGGTAACATCGGCACTCAAAATTTGCGCGTCATTTGGCATCCGTACCGTTACACCTGCGTAACGTTGGTCATCCACCATCGTATCAGTCGAATAAGCTTTATCAGTCGAATTGGTGAACTGGATGAAATCACTGACCTGTAAACTGCTGCCAATTAATTGAATTTGAGATACCCACGCAGTAATCGTCAGTGCATTGGTATCGCTAGTGGTTTCATATATGCTGACTGGCAAATCGAGTGTGTTGGTAGTTGCATCACCGTCTTTGGCTTCACTGCCGAAAGCACGCCCTTTGTATTTTGTGGTCACCACATACTTCTGAGCGGGACTAATGTTGATGTTGGTATAAGAGAATTTGCCATCCGTACCGACACCGGTTTCAATCGGCGTATTCGCTCCGTTTGAACTGACCACATACAAATTAACTTTCAAATCAGAGGGTACAGTTCCACCTGATGTACCATTTGTCACTTGTCCGGTGATCGTGCCTGTCCCCACAACCTCTGGCGTGACATCAGGAGTCACTTCCGGTGTTGTGGCTGGTTCAGGTGTGGTTTGTGGGACTGTTGTTACCAAACCCATATGCTGTGGATTAGCGACCAGCAGAGAGCGTAAATAGGCCGCCAGATCATTCTTTTGATCGGCACTCAGGCTGTTGGTGAAGGCTGCTGGTAGACCTACTTGAGTGATGAGTTCGGAATCTTTCAGCTTGACCGAATCCTGATGTGTTGGAAGGTTAGCGGGTGTAACAGGATCGGCAGAAGTCAACGCCTGACCCGCATCAATATTGGTCTTTGTGTTGTGAAGGGTATAAGTGTAAAGCGCCACAGCCCAGCGTTCATCGGTTGAGAGCGCATTTTGCCACGGTGGCATACTATTTTGAAGGTTGCCGTTGGTGATGGTTTGGTACCATGTCAGGGGTGTTTGATCGGAAGTGGTGGCAGCACCCCGAAAGCTAGGCGGACGGTTAGCAATTTGCCCCTGTTTGTTACCGATCAGTTCACCATCACCAGCACCGCCAAGACCATGACACTTGGTGCAATGTTCGGCGAAAACTGACGCACCAACTGCTAAATCCGGTGGCGTGGCTGGCAAGTCAACAGTTTGGGTGACGGGCGCGAATGTTTGGACGATGGGGGGTTCGGCACTTAATCCACCGCATCCTGCCAATACCAGAAGCACAATTAGCAATAACGTACTACGAAAATAACTCACAGATACGGCTCCAATATGGCTTCGACATCTGCCAAAGTTTCGGCGAATACCAATTTTTCACGCATAGATGCTGCACCCGGCACACCTAAATGATACTTGGTGATTTGCCCGCGCAGTTCAAAAATAGTTTGGCGTTCGCCGATTTGGCTGGATTCGACACTCAGCCGTGCGTGGCGAATGGCTGCTGCTGCCCGTTCCGAAGCCGTGGGCGGTGGCAGCGGCTCACCCGTTCGAATTTCGTGGGCAATTTGACTGAACAACCACGGATTACCGAGCGCCGCCCGTCCAATCATCACGCCGTCGCAGCCTGTTTCGGTCAGCATCTGCGCTGCGTCCGCTGCGTTCTTGACATCGCCGTTACCAATCACCGGAATGCTCACGGCTTCTTTCACCTGTCGGATAATGTCCCAATTAGCGCTGCCGGTGAAGCCTTGATTGGCGGTGCGTCCATGTACGGCAATCGCCTTAACACCGGATTTTTCAGCGACCTTAGCGAACTCAATTGCTGTGATGTGGTCAGGATCAAGACCGGTGCGAACCTTGACTGTCACCGGCACATTGACCGCTTTAACAATCGCTTCTACCACCCATGTGGCGTTGCAAATATCATTCAACATCGCCGCGCCAGCGCCTTTTTTAACGACTTTCGGAACCCAGCAGCCCATGTTGACATCCACGATGTCCGCGCCTTCATCGACAACCAACCGCGCGGCTTCGGCCATCATCACGGGATCGCTGCCGAAAAGCTGCACCGCAAAAGGGCGCTCGGCCTCCGTCCAATCAAACATATTGCGCGATTTTCGGCTTTTGTAGTGAATAGCTTGGCTGCTAATGAGTTCGGTGCAGACCAAGCCGCAGTCGCCCATCTCACGGCACATGGTGCGGAAGGCGTGGTTAGTTTGTCCAGCCATCGGCGCGAGTGTCAGCGGCGATTCAATATAAACGTTGCCAATCCACATCGGACGTAAAGTGGTTTGGGGGGGTGCTTCCTGTAGGAGTGTCATATCAACCCAATGAATAATCCAACGAACCCGCTAATCATGACATTTCGCACCCTAAATGTCTATGGAAAACTCCTCAGCCTAACTCCAAACTTTTTCGCCAACCGGAATTGGGAATGCCAAACGGTTTTCGCGCGGAGCAAGCGGACACACCCAGCGCTCGTTATACGCACATGAAGGGTTGTAAGCGTAATTGAAATCCAGCACGAGACTGTCAAGTGTCGCGCCGAGATCAGCGCCTTTGATGGTGTCGTACAAATAACGTCCTGCACCGTAAGTTGTTTGCCTATTAGTAGTATCGCCAAAAGGTAAGAATATCCCGCCACCATAACCGTTGATCCAGAAGAGGCTCAAGCTGCCCGTTCCAGTTGGTAACGTGAATGTCACTTTTCCGAAGCGGCGATACGAAAAGCGTTCATCGCCTTCCAGTTCGATGACCAATGTTTCCGGCTCAACATTCAGATCGACCTGTGCCGTTACGCGATAAGCCGGATCATAATCGTAGTATTGTAGCCCTGTGAAAGTCGCCTTTTGCTCGTCATTTAATGCCGACTGGGGATGGGTGCGGAAAATCGCATCCTTCACTTGCTGGAATTTTACGCGACCAGCGGGATCATCCCGTGCCATCCGAATGTCACGGTAAAGTTCAAATATCTTGTGGCGATAATCAAGTAAATCCAGCATCCTAAGATTGCCTCACTAATGTTAAAAATTGAGTTTGTATTGTGAGAATGGTCTTAGATTGACCCGATTTGGTTACAGTTATTGCCCTAATAATTTGGGCATGACCGCATCCATCAAGGCCGCAGTATCCTCGATGGATTGGAAGTCATCCGCAAATGACAGTACATCCAACTGCGGGTCGTAACTCCAGAAACCAATCGTATCAAACAAATAACGGATGTAGGTGTAGCAGATGCCGATCACAATCCGCGAGTAAATGCTATAGGCCATGTAAGGGAAGAATAGAATCGCACCCCGATCATGGATATACATGACGATGCCCAAGTCGTTGTTGGGGTAGTGTAGCTCCACATCGTTTCCCGGCCCCTGTATGGGTATCAAAGTCGGATCGAGTTTGAGCATCAACCGCGCCAAATTTTTTTGCCGGATTTTCTTAACCGGCCAGTAGGCTTCTGGTTGGTCGGTACTTTGGCCGTTCTCAAACAACCATTCGAGCATAGTGGGCGTCATTTGTCCGGTTTTGGGAACATACAAATGGATTTCGTAGATCATGGATTGTTGGTATCTGATGCGTTAAACAGAATAGATACGAGTTTAAGGGTGAAGCGGCAAATCACGCAACTGTGTTTATGGAGCGTATTGAAGTTATTATGAAGAATAGAGGGCGCAATATGTTGCGCCCCTACAAAGTAAATTATCGAAAATTGAGCGTGTTCCTAAAAACCGCTGAGGTTGCTCAGGTCTGCACGTCCGCGTTGCATGGCACTGATGGCCTGTAATAAGCCCAATCGGTTATGGCGCACGGCCTCATCTTCTACGTTGACCATCACCTTATTAAAGAAGTCGGTAATGGCGGGCAGCATGGGTTCGAAGGCAGTCAGGAAAGCATCGACATTATCATGAGTTTCCAAGCGTGACCATGCATCGGCATAAGCTGAATAGAGGTGTTTTTCTTCGCCTTCTGCCAGCAAATCGGTGTTCACGCCGTAACGTTCTTTCTCTGCGCGGGTGATGCGGACACAGCGGGCAAAACCGTCCAGAAGGAGTTCCCAATTGCTGCGCTTGACCCACTCGCTCAACTGCTCAATGCCCTTGGTAGCACGGTATGGGTTGGCGCTTTGCTCGGCTAACACGGCTGTAATCACATCACGCGGCCAATCTTGTTCTTCCACCCACGCACGAAGCCGTCCACCGATGAATTCCAAGACTTCAGTTTTAGTGGCAGAGGTTACTTTAACCGGTTGAACCTGTGCCGCTAGGCCGATTGCCGCGTTCAAATCAACATCCAATTTCTTGCTCACCACAATTTGGATGATACCTAACGCCGCACGTCTGAGCGCGTAAGGGTCACTGGTTGACTTGGGTGCAAGCCCCACCGCGAACAAACCAACGAGACTATCCAGTCGGTCAGCCAGTGCCAGAATGGTTCCCGGTACGCCTGCTGGCAAGCTGTCATTCGCGCTGCGTGGCAGCCAGTGTTCATAAATGGCATCTGCTACCTCATCGGGCATTCCATTGAGCCGCGCATATTCCCGCCCCATAGTCCCCTGTAAATCTGTCATTTCGACAACCATCTGTGTTGCCAGATCAGCCTTCACTACATGCGAAGCTCTTTGAGCAATCGCGATGCTGGTGGAATTCATATTGAGCAGTTTTCCCAACGGCTCGACCAATTGGGCAATCCGTTCATTTTTATCCTGCATCGAGCCAAGTTTTTCTTGGAAAGTCAACGTCGCGAGACGTGGCAGATAATCTTTGAGCGGCTTCTTGGTATCTTGTGAGTAGAAGAACGACGCATCATAGAAGCGCGCCTTCAAAACTTGCTCGTTACCATGTGCAACCTTGTCCAGATGCTCAGCATCACCGTTACGCACCGTGATGAAGTAAGGCAGCAGCTTGCCTTCTTTGTCTTCAACCGGGAAGTAGCGCTGTTTCTTCGCCATCACCATCACTAGAACTTCGCGCGGCAGTTCGAGGTACTTGTCATCGAATGTACCGAGCAATGCGGTTGGTGCTTCAATCAAATTGGTGACTTCATCAATGAGGGAGGCGTTTTCGGGGATACGCCCGTTGACACCGGCAGCCACTTTGTTAATCTGCTCAATGACGGCCTCGCGCCGCAGTTCATGGTTCAACACCACACCCTGATTTTTGAGTGTGTCGAAATAGTTTTGTACTGAAGTGACCTTACTTTCAGGTGAACCGTAAGGACGGATACCGCGAGTCGTATCTCCGCTAGCGACACCTGCGTACTCAAACGGAATGAGCGTATCACCGAGTAAAGCAGTAATCCAACGGATCGGTCGCGAGAAAGCAACGCGGGTACTGTTCCAGCGCATGGTTTTCCCGAACTTGATAGCCGCAATCAGTTTGGGCATTTCCTCGGCGAGAACTTCTATGGCTGGACGACCAACGGCTTTTACATGCGCGGTAACGTATTGCCCGCCGTCAATTTCTTCAACCTTCAAATCCTCGACTCGCACACCCTTGCCACGTGCAAAACCTTCAGCCGCTTTGGTGGGTTTGCCATCGGCATCAAAGGCGCGGTTAGCCGCGGGGCCACGTTCAACCCGCTCCTCGTCCGGTTGGTTGGCGGGAATCTTCCATGCTGTCAGCACCAAGCGACGCGGCGTGCTATAGACTTCCACCCCTTGTGGGGGCGTTAAGCGCAGCCGTTCAAACAAGCCAAGTGCCATGTCTTCAAGTTGTTCCTGTGCCGAGTCCACGTCATTGGCGGGCAGTTCTTCCACACCAATTTCCAGTAAGAAATCGGCGGGGTGGCTGGATGTGATTTTGGGCATCTCACCTACTGAGGGTAATGCTGGTGCGCCCCAACCCTTATCCTCCTTCAAGAAAGGATAACCAAGGGCTTCACGTTGCGCAGCGAAAGCCTTTGCCACATCGCGCGTCATATTCCGCATGCGGTGAAAGAAGTGAGCGCGTTCAGTCACACCAATTGCGCCGCGCGTATCCAGCACGTTAAAAAGGTGGCTGCACTTCAGCACATAATCGTAGGCGGGCAAAATTGAGCCGGCTTCTAGTGCCCGTTTGCTCTCGCTCTCGTAGTTGTCGTAAACATCTTTTAGCGACTCGACATCTGCGATTTCAAAATAATACTTGCTGTGTTCGATTTCGCTTTGCTTGAAGACATCACCGTAGGTAAGTCCCGGTATCCAATCAATATCCCATGCGGCGTTCTTGTCTTGCAGTGCGAGGACGATGCGTTCCAACCCATAAGTGATTTCGACGCTAACGGGGTCGAGTTCGAGGCCGCCCGCTTGTTGAAAGTAAGTGAACTGCGTAATCTCTTGCCCATCCATCCACACTTCCCAACCCAAGCCCCATGCACCGAGGGCAGGACTTTCCCAGTTATCTTCTACGAAGCGGATGTCATGTTCACGTTGGCTGATGCCCAAGGCTTCCAACGATTGTAGATAAAGCTCCTGCGGATTCCCCGGATCAGGTTTAAGGATGACCTGATATTGGAAGTAATACTGCATCCGGTTGGGATTTTCGCCGTAGCGACCGTCATCAGGACGCACACTCGGTTCAACATAAGCGGTGCGCCAAGGCTCTGGCCCTAGCACACGCAGCAAGGTTGCCGGATTATTCGTACCCGCCCCAACCTGCACATTATAGGGATTCCAGATCAAGCAGCCTTGATCCGCCCAAAAATTGTGAAGTTTCATGATCACTTGTTGAAAGTTTAGAGGTTTCGCCATGTCTATGCCTTTTTCGGTCAACACTTAGATGGTTATTATAAAGAGTCAGTTCGTAGTTAGCGAGGGGGCATGACAAACGAATTAAATATGAAAAATTTGTAACAGAGTTGTGATCGAACAAAACCTTAATTCAGCCTTGTGGAAGATGTTATATCCTCAATCTATAGGACTTGAGTACCAATTAAGTTTAACAACAATCCATTGTCGTAAGATTTTTTGAGGAGCTACCCACATGAGCGCATTTTCTGCCCAACGCCCATCCTACTATGCCCGCCTCATTTGCGAACACATGAAAAAAATGCCTGATTTCTATGCATCTAGCCTAAATGATGTTAAGGAAGAACTGGGTATCTCGGATGCCGCTTTTAAGATGGGACTCGATTGGTGTATCGAGCGTAAAATCATCGTGATGGAAAATCAAAGGAAGGCTACCCCTGTATTTAGCACCAACGTTGAAGAAGAAGCGATGAAAGGCGATAGCAATCGTCTTAGTTCAATGCTCCGTTCACCGGCACTAGCAGAGGCTTCGTAAGTATTTCAAGATTTACAAATCTAGTGCATATAGGCAATACATATTTTACAACTCCATCATAAACTGACCGTAACCTTATCCTTTATTGGGAGAATCATGGTATGAAGCGCAGTCATCTGGGTTCGGTCAGTTTATCAGTTATGGTGTTTTCCCTCGCACTTATAATAATGACAGGAACGGTCGCGGCACAGCGTCCGGGACGGGCAACACCCGTCGCCACTGTTGATCGCTCAGGCGCTAGTGTACAGCGTACCCCTATATCGACGCCCAATGCAGCTCAACCCACACGACAGAAACCTGCTGGAACAGGCGGAGTAATTAGCACATCGGTAGCGACTTTCAGCGTACCGCTCAACCTCACTTTAACCCCTCGTGGAACATTATCTGTACCCGCTTCATCTGATGAAGCCAAAACTGTTATCAATAGTTTTTCCTCCATTTACCTCGGTATGGCTTACGACTTTTTATATGCAGGTTCGTTGGAAGGCAGCAGCTCGGCTAATTGGGATGCATTTGTCGCCAAACTGCCTGCTAATGTCCAGTCGTACATCGCCACATTTTCCAGTGCGGCGGGTGGGGCTTATTGGGGGCTGTTCAAAAACGGCATGGGCATGACCGCTATCGGCGATTGTACGAGTAATCCGAACTGCACCATTTCGATGGACAGCCTAAATGTCTATCTGACGAGTGCTTCATCAGGCGTGTATTCGGTTTATACGGCGGGAACTGCAAACAACGCTAATGATGCGTTGAATGTGATCCATAACACTTACCCCGGTTTGAATGCGGTGGCACTACAAGCAGTTACTACTACACAGGTTTACCTTTTCCAAGCGGTTGATTATGGAACGGGCGTGAGCAACAAACAGGTGACCGCTTCAACCCGCATTTATGTGGCGGGTGTGGTCAAAGCTGGAACACAATCACTGGTTTATGCAGTAGTGGGCGTGGGTGACGGTTATGTAGGGATGATCCAGTAGCGATCTGATAAATCAAAGGGCTTGCCAGCGGCAAGCCCTACGACCCCTTGATATATTTTATACTGAGGGTTTGGCTGACTGCCTCAGCGCCACTAACGCCCCCAATATAAATACCCCTCCGATAAGTTGTATCAACGTCATTTGCTCCCCTAAAAATAAGAACGACTCGACTGCGCCAAACACTGGAATCAGTGTCAGATATAGTGCGGCACGGGTGGCGGGCATTCCTTTTAGAGCGGTCAAATAAAAGAGAAATGCCAGCATATATTGGATGATGCCGTTGAGCATGGCCCACAACCAAACGGACGTGGGAATGCTGGCGAGATGCGATCCTTCACCGTTAGCTAGGCCGATGGGTAAGACGATTAGGTCGAAGAGTAAGCCAAAGGTTTGTTGGAGTGCAGCCAGCGGTAAAGGTTCCATCTGGCTGACGCTGCGACTGCTCACCACCACATACAAGGCAGCACTGGCTGTTCCCCCAAGTACCAATAGATCCCCAATAACTGAGTGCGTAGTTCCAGCCTCACTATCGGCAGTCGAAATCAGGATGACTCCAACTAAGGTCAAGAGCATTAGGATTAGGGTACGGCGCGTCACGCGTTCATGGAGGATGAGGTAGGCAAAGACGATCACCATAAATGACTCGGTTGCGCCGATGAAAGAAGCCACGCTGGCAGAAGTTCGTGCCAAGCCGATGAGCGCCAGTACGAAGGCTAAACCGGGTTCGAGAATTCCGGCTGATCCGAGGCGCAGACTGGCGAGGTTCAAGGCTGGTCGCATCCCCCGGAAAAAGATGAGTGCCCAGAGTACGGCTACGCTGGCGGCTAGTTGGACGACAAGCAAGGTGAATGGTGGAAAGTAGCTGAGCGAAAATTTGCTCATGACTGTACCCGTTCCCCACATGGCAGCCGAGCCGATCATGAACAGGAGGGCGACGCGGTAAGGAGAGGTTAATCGTAATGCCGCAGGTATTGACACAGGTTATCTCCCTAGACAAATTATAACCATCAAAATGAATTATAATGGTTATAATCCGTATTGTCAGTAGTGAGAATTTTGTGTGGTTTGTGACGATTCATCCGCTGAAATGACAGGCGGGAAGGTCGGCTAAACCCGCTGAATGTGCAAAACTGCAACGCGACTGATTCGGCTCAATCCGCTGAAATGGCGCAAGTGCAGCGGTTGGCTCTCGTATGTCCGCCGCGTGCATATTGTGGCAACTGCATGGCGGTCGCGAGGGAGCAATCCGCCGAAAATGCAAAGGCAAAAGCAATACGAATTGAGCCGAAGGGATGCAAGAGACAACATTACACACTCCATACGGCATTTTGGAGGACGACACGGTAACCATCGGCATCTTCGAAGGTTTTGCCCTGTTTGTCCCAATACGGATTGAAAGACGCAACGGGTGAAAAGCCGTGCTGAATCATACGGTCAACGGCTTGCTGCCATTCGGTCGCATCGGGCAGATAAAACACGAGCAGGTTGTCCTGTGTGGGTGCGCGTCCGGCAGAATGACCGTGTTTGACGGTAAATTCAAAATGATAGGCCGTGTCGGTATGACCGAGCATGATGCCGTCAAAACCTTCGTGATCTTCAAAGGAAGCGATGACTTCAAAGCCGAGGCCATCGCGATAAAAGTGTAGAATTTCGGGCATATGGTCGGTAGGGCGTGCGACACGAAGATGGGGTTGCATGTTGATCCTCAACAGAAGTGACTAGCTTTTACTTTGACCACTATCAAATAAACATATCGTAGCACAAATGTTTGGTAAACGGGTGACCAAAATGTAACTCTTTGCGAACGAGTTTACTAACCTACTTTAGGGAAAATGTGGACTGTAGTTGTTGACGGATGGTTAGAAAACGGTTTGCGAGGATTTTTACCCACAATTTGCACAGAATTTTCCAACATTACCACAACCTGCGATAGGCTTATTGCGTAATAAGTATGGAAAGTGGAGGGGTGAAAAATGACATCTGATCTCGATTATCGCGCAATACGCAAACGTGTAGAAGCAGGAATCGCTCAACAGAAATTCCGCAACCGAATGGGCTTGTTTGTGGGCAGTTTGTTCATGTATATCGTGTTCATGGCGGTAGGTTGGGGGATGTTTTTGAGTTCAGGTGGGCAAAATATACCCATCCTTGATGCCCAAGGTGACAGCGTATTGGTCGGCGCAATGATGATGTTGAGTATGGCAGGCTTTTTTGGAGTTTTGTTTCAATTTATCGCGCTGACGATGGAAACCAAACGGGGTGAGGAACGGATTCGGGAACGGTTGGTCGCACGTGAGATTAACCGTGAAATGCTGAAGATGGGTTTGGATGAAGTGGAAGAACATGAGAAGCGCAAAGGGTTGATGCGGCTGACGGATGATGGCGAGTTGGAAGAAGTCGTGGAAGAACCTGCCGATTTACGCGATGAGCGCGGAAGAAAAGAATTGAACCGCTGAGACGCAGTCCACAGGAGGCTTCGCACAGGACGCGGAGATCAATACAGAGGGTAAAAGAAGATGTCATCGGAAATGGATTATAAGGCAATTAACGAGCGTGTAGAGAAGCAGGTTCGGAAGGAAAAGAACCTTTCGAAATTTATCCTGTTTGTTGTCAACTTGGGATTATTCGTGATGTTTTTGTCTATGGCATGGAACATGTATTTGAGTAACGGCGGAACCCCACCGCGCATTGAAGAATTCTTGAATATTCCGGGAGTTGCAAAACCTTCTGGTGATCCAAGTACAAGTGCGCTCATCATGCTGAGTGTTGGTTGGGCGGTTGCGTTACTTTTCCAGGTGATCGCTATGGTTATTGATACGCCGATTGGTGAGCGTTCGATCCGTGACCGGGCAACCGGACGCGAGATGCGTAGGGAAATGGCGCGGGCGCAGACTGAGGATACGGAAGAACATGAAAAGCGTAAGGGCATGATGCGTTTAACGGATGATGGTGAGTTAGAAGCAGTGGATGATGTGGTGGAAGAAGCAGTACCAATTCAACAGAATCGCAAGGTGTAATCGACAAGAATTGACATGAGTAAAACCATAAGCGATGGCGCAGCCGGAGGTTAAGATGCCCAAAAACGCAATGCTCTCAACCCGCAAGCCCTACGGGATATTTGCATTTTGGGGACTGCATACCCTGATGCTGGCTTTGTTCCTGATATTGGAAGCGGTTGGATTTAAAATGCCCGTGGGTTCAAGTGTTTTCTATTTTACTTGGATCGCGCTATGGATTATGCACGGATTGACCTTACTGCTGATACACATGCGTGACCGCGAGATAGCGGCTGACGATTGGGCAGCAGGGGGTCGCTTCTGGCGTCGGATGATTTTAGGTCTACACGGTGCGTTTTATGTCGCCTACGGGCCAGCGGTATTGTTATGGTGGTTGACAGCGCGTCAGCCGGGACCGCAGCAGCCGGGTGAAGGACAAGGGCTGTGGATTTATCCAATATGGTTGATGCTGCTGCTGGCGCACGGTATCTACGTGATGATGCGCGAACGACAGGTTGCTCCGGCAAAGCGTATCGAAAAGCGTAAACGTGATACGCCAAGTTTGGAGCGCTTGATGGAAGCTAACAGCGATGAGGTTAGCCAATGGGATAATCAGGATGATGACCATTACGAAACTAAAAATAAGCGTTAAGGTCGATTGTGGGGGTTGATATGCCTGACGAGGACGAAGAACTAAAAGAGATTAAGCGGCAAGTTGACGCGAAACTGTGGCGGCGTGGATTGCTGGGACTGAATTTTATAGCGTGGTTGATTGGCTGCGGAATTCTGGCAATGGTGGATGTGGCAGCGGTCGAGATTGTGGCAGTTTCATGGTTTGGTCTGGTGCTATTTCATGGGTTGATGGTTTTCTTGTGGGAAAAACGCGACCAAGACATTGAGGCGGAGGTGGAACGGCGGATGCAAGCTCGGGGCAGCCAAAAGCTGAAGCGTGACCGTTTATATCGCTTGTCTGACGATGGGGAATTGGTCGAAATTGAGGATGAAGATAAGGATGAGGCAGTTGCTAACAAGCGCAGGTCATGACAATATGACTACCTCTGTGTGGACTCTCACGACCCGATAAGATGTAAAATTGAAAGTATATGCATAATGTACACACTTATGCTGTAGGCGGATTTGTGCTGACCATTGTGGTTAAACGGTGATAATGTTGTGTGTAATATTATAGTTTTGAATCGCGCGAATTTCCGTTCTGTGGGCTATAATCGCCACAATCAGAATAGATGTGGAGCAAATGTGGCATGGCGCTAAACCCGGGACAAACAGTGGGACCCTACCAAGTTATTGGGCAGCTCGGTCATGGTGGGATGGCGACCGTGTACAAGGCGTACCATCCCCGTTTGGATCGCTATGTGGCGATCAAGGTGATGCACAAGGCATTCACCGAAGATGCAGGATTTATCGCGCGGTTTGAGCGTGAGGCGCAGATTGTTGCCAAGTTGGAACATCCACATATTGTGCCTGTCTACGACTTCGATGAATTGGATGGGCAGCCTTATCTGGTGATGAAGTTCATCGAAGGGCAAACGCTCAAGCGTGTCCTTTCCGATGGCCCGATGCCCTTACCGGAGATTATCCGCGTGATGGATGATATGGCAGAGGCGCTGACGTATGCCCACCAACACGGCGTACTTCACCGTGATATTAAACCGTCTAACATTGTGATTGATGGCAAGGGCGAACCATTCCTGACCGACTTCGGATTGGCGCGGGTGACGAAAGCTGGTGCTTCGACCTTGAGCGCCGATATGATTCTCGGTACACCACAATATATTTCTCCCGAACAAGCCAGCGGACAAGCCGAACTTGATCCACGCACGGATGTTTATTCGTTGGGTGTGATTCTGTATGAGATGGTGGTTGGGCGTGTGCCGTTTAATGGGGATACCCCTTACGCGGTAGTGCATGACCATATCTATACCGATTTGCCGCGCCCCAGCGTGATTAATCCGGTTGTGCCACCACAGGTGGAAGCCGTTTTGATGAAGGCATTGGCGAAGAAACCAGTTGACCGTTACGACTCGGCGATTGATATGATGACCGCTTTCAAGCAAGCCTGTGCTGCGGCAGGATTGACTGCATTACCGGATAATCGTGATAAAGTGGCTGAGCAATCCTTCGCGCGGTTGAACGATCATTTTCTAGACGATTCACCGACTGTCAGCACCGACACGCCCATGAAGGCCGTGCCGCCTGCGCCGAGTATTCCGTCACCGCTGCCACCCAAACCGCCTACTTATGCACGTCCTGAACCTACCTCACGCCGCGAGGAACGTGCCGCCAAGCGTGAAGCGAGACGGGACAAGGTTTTTGAGTTTAAGTTTGATGACCAGAATGATTGGAAGAAATTGGGCGACCGCATTAAAGATAAAGTGGAGCAGGGTGCGACTTGGGCTGAAAGTTTAGGTTCTTCGATTGAAGAAGCGGCTAAAGAAGGGGCGCGAGCGGCAGCTTATGAAGCCAATACGCCGCGCTCGGTTTCCGAGGAAGCGCGTATACGCGAGAAAATTGAGAAGAAATATAAAGAACGGGCTGGACTGATTGCCCATGCTACACCGTTTATCATCGTCAACGCCATGTTATGGATGATCTGGTTGTTTACCGGTGGACTGAATAATGGTGGGCTGCCGTGGCCGGTCTGGATTACGTTTTTCTGGGGCATTGGCATGTTCTCTCATTTTATGACTTATTACAATAAATACGGCGGTGGAGCAATGCGGCGGGAAGAGGCGATCCAGCGCGAGATTGATCAAGAACGTGAACGCAGCCTGAGCTATGAAAAGCCCAAGAACGATACGCGAA
The DNA here is from genome assembly GCA_038251275.1 of Aggregatilineales bacterium. Classification (GTDB taxonomy): domain Bacteria; phylum Chloroflexota; class Anaerolineae; order Aggregatilineales; family Phototrophicaceae; genus CFX2. The sequence continues at coordinate 52,438 of JBBSBM010000010.1, read as the reverse complement.
TGCGGCTCACCGATGATGGCGAACTGGAAGAAGTGCCTGAGGATGAAATTAGTTTAGCGGAGAAGCGTAAGCACACGAGATAATGCTCTAAAAAACGACTCAGATTGATGCTACTCCGATTGCCATTATTGCGTAATATCTAGTGAGATGCTAAGAGTGGCGAAGGGAAGAATAAAATGACAAACATCGAATCGGATAATGAAATTCGGAAGCGCGTCGAGAAGCGCTACAAGAAGCGACAAGAACTTTATATCCACATTGCGAGTTATGTGATTACCAACCTGATGTTGTGGTTCTTTTTCCATGATGCTTGGGTGCTTTGGGTGACATTTGGTTGGGGTATCGGCGTGGTTTCCAACGTCATTGATTATTATAGTAAGTATGGCGGTGGCGCAGACCGCAAAGAGGCTGCAATCCAACGAGAAATTGCACAGGAACGTGAGCGTTTGGGTTTCGAGAAGCCCAAGAACGATACGCGAATGCGGCTGACCGATGATGGTGAAATCGAAGAAGTGCCAGAGGATGAGGATCACTGGTCGGCGAAATCGAAGCGCGGGTAGTTGAGGGCAGAATCTATGGAAGTCGAAGCGTATGAGGTGATTCGCAAGCGGGTCGAGCAGCGTTTTCAGCAACGCTCCTCTTTATATAGCCACATTGTTGTTTATGCAGTCGTGAATATTTTACTGTGGATTATTTATGGAGTTATGACACAGCTTGGCGGACAGTATGTACCCATAATAGGGACATTTGTGCCAATTGCATTTTTCCCGTGGCCGTTGATTGTTATGGGTGGATGGGGCATCGGGTTGGTGGCGCATGGATTGAATTATTATATTCGTTACGGTGGCGGAGCAATGCGGCGAGAAGCAGCGATTCGACGCGAAATCGAACGCGAGATGGCGCGGAGTATGGCCTATGAGAAACCTAAAAATGATGTGCCGATGCGCTTGACTGATGACGGTGAATTAGAAGCGATTGAAGATGACCCTCATTGGCCGATGAAACGGAAGCACCAATAGAATGTGGGTGTGAGTAATGAGTAAAAACGATTTGGAACCGGATTACGCTGAAATCCGCAAGCGCATCACCAATCGCTACAACAATCGAGCCGAATTTTTCAGTCATTTTGTGGCATTTTCGGTCGTAAATGGACTTCTCTGGCTGTTACTTCAACCTCAGGGAACGTGGTTCACTATCGCGGGAATCTTCTCCGGTTTGTGGGGGATGGGATTGGTGATTCATTTCATCCAATACCTGATGAAAGAAGCACAGGAACGTGCTATCGAGCGTGAAATCCAACATGAACGTGAATGGCGGCGTGGATCGGGTGAAATGCAAGAGGGTGAGATCAAACGTAAACGCGACCGACTGACGCTGAACCATGATGGCGAACTGATGGAAATTGTCGAAGATGACGCACCGGTGAGCAGGCGGCGGTGAACCATAGGATTTCGATTATCTTACAAAGAGTATTGTGGTCTATACTATTTGTAAATCGAATAGGCAGGGAGTCTAACATATGGTGATGAATCCGGTTGCCGTGGTACAGCGTGAAAACGCCCGGTTGCAGGCAGAAAACGAACGCTTGCAAGTTGAATTACAAAGTCTGCGTGAGTTTGTGCAAGTCTTGAATGAACTGGCTGAACAGGCAAAGGTGGCTACCAACGATGAGGCGTTGATGCCTATGCTGGAGACGACTTTTGCTAAAGCGCTGAGATTACTCAATGCGCCAGATGGATCGCTTATGCTGTTGGACGAGGATAGCCAAGAACTGGTGTTTATACTGGTGCGCGGAGCGTTGGCGGCTGATCTCAAAGGCTTTCGTGTTTCGGCACGTGAAGGTGTGGCCGGATGGGTGATTGAGCATCGAGAAGCGGCATTGGTGCGGGATGTGCGGCGTGATCCGCGTTTTTCGGAAGCAGTCGATGCAGCGTTTAAATTCCGTACACAGTCGATTGCGGCTGCTCCTCTGATTGGTGATGGTAAAGTCTACGGTCTGATTGAGGCACTGAACCAACCGGGAGATGAACCCTTTTCAGACTCCGATTTGGGATTGCTTCGACTATTGTGCCGCTTTGCAGGTGAAATGTTGAGTGATGTGGAGCGCCGGCAGCCGAGTGCGGGTTAGTTTTAGGTTAGAATCTGCAAGTTAAATACATAAGATACGATGTTAGTAAAAGACGTTTTAGCCAAATAAAAACAGGACACATTCAGGAAGAGTGTGTCCTGTTTTTTTATTGACGTGATTGTCGAAGGACTATTCGAAAATCCAAGGATCGGTGTTGCGTGACCAACCGGAGATGAGTTCATCTTCGCTGAAGAAGTTCGCCACTTCGATTTGACCATTTTCGACGCTGTCCGAGCCGTGAACGAGGTTGCGTCCGATTTCGAGGGCGAGGTCACCACGAATGGTTCCAGCTTCGGCTTCTTGTGGTTTGGTCGCGCCGATGGTCTTGCGGGCAGCAGCGACGGCATTTGTGCCTTCGAGAGCAATCACCACGACAGGCGACGAGATGATGTAGCTGACCAAGCCAGCAAAGAAAGGCTTGCCAGCGTGAACCGCATAATGTTTTTCAGCGAGTGCCTGTGAGATTTGCAGGAACTTCATGCCGATGATGCGCAGGCCGCGTGCTTCAAAGCGACCAATGATTTCGCCCGTCAAGCCGCGTTGTACGGCATCTGGTTTGACAATAATAAATGTACGTTCCATAGTGCGAGTGAGTCCTTTCGACAAGAGATTGACACAATAAACGGGTCATTAGTGACCCGTTTAAATACGAGACATGTACCGTTATGAAGGCTGATTATAGCTGATTGAGCGCCTTCCGGTAAGTATCAAGCGCGGCTTGCAGCTTGCCTTGACGCATCAACGTATCACCTAAGACACGGTGAACGGCAGGATTGGTCTTGAATTTTTCGGCCAATTTGCCAAGATCGGTTACTACATCATCCAATGCGGCGTTGGCACGGATGAGCATTTCATAATGCGGCAGACTTGAATCCAGATCGTTGCTGGTGGCATGAGTACGGGCACTCTGTAAGGTAGCCGCCACATCAATATTTTGGGCAGCGACGGGCACAGGTGCGGGTGAGGCAGAACGTACTGGCACCATGGCTGGCGCTTGGTATGGCGCAGCCGGAGTAATTGCTGCCGGTGCAGGTGCTGGTGTTGGCGTAACCACCATTTCATCTGTGGTTGAGGTGATAGTTTGTTTGAGCCAGTCAGGAATATCGGCTGCTTCAACATCTACATCATGCAACCAATCAGGGACATCAGCCGATGCGGGCTGCGCTTCGGTAATTTCCATCGTCAGCCAATCCGGCATAGCGGCATCGCTGGATGGTGATGCCGTTTCGGTGATAATGGCTTGTTCACCCGTCACACTCGACAGCCAATCAGGAACGGCAGCGGGTTGACCCGCAGGTACTTCAGTTTCGGGTGGGAGTGATGTGCTTTGCAGCGTTGTAGTCGTTGAGATAAGCGGCATGGGTGCTGTAGGCTGCGGTGGCGGCATTTGCTCGGTTACTTCTTTAGTACCGCCATGAGCCTGTACATATTCCATTTCAAGAGCTTCGACCCACGGATCATTCTTATCAATTAAGTCAGATGACGGCGTTTGTGGCTCATAAATGGGGGTGCCAGTGGCTTGTGGGAAACCGACTGTGTCCGCCCAATTTTCAGGTACAGGCGTGTCAAAGATACTATCGAGTTCATCAGCCGAAGGTTCATCATCCTTCAACCAATCCGGCATATCCATGACGGTTGGCGGCTCAAGAATCGTATCAATGAGCGCAGGTGTTTGGGCAACAGGGATAGCAGGCGTTTCCGGTTCATCAAAGGGTATTGAATCGCCCACTTGCTCGATGAGCCAGTCAGGTAGATCAGCTTTAACCGGTGGTGCATCGGGATCATAATCACCGGAGAGTTCTTCCGGTTCAGGGCGACTAGCACCTTCTGTCAACTGACGCTGCATCCATGCTTCCATCTGATCAGGTGGAACCAATTGGCCTTTTTTGAGCGCTTGCTGAATATCGTTGTCGCTCATTTCCTGTGCGGGCTGAGGCGGTGCCGCCTGTGGTTTAGACGTTTCAAAGGCTTGTGATGCCAGTGAATCCAGCCATGCTGCGGGATCGGTTGGCGCTTCGGCAGCAAAAGGTGAAGGCTGCTTGGGCGGTTCTGATTTGGCAGGTGGTACAGGTGAGTCGAATGTGTAATCGGAGTAACCAGATGGTGTAGAAGGCGTGACCATCGGCGGTAGATTGAGATCGGCTTCAGTGGTCAGTTCTTCACTGGGCGCGCCCTGACGTTTAGCGAGACTTTCCAGCCAATTAACAGCATCATCGTCGCCACTGGATGCCGGAGCGGGTGCATCTTGTACACCTTGTTCCTGTGCCAGACTTTCCAACCAATTGACCGGATTGCTGGCGACGGGTGCAGCAGGCGTGACATCATCTTGATTTTGCGCGAGACTTTCCAGCCAATTGACCGGATTGGTTTCTGTGGAAGCAGATACAGCATTGGTGGGTTCAAGTTCCTTCCCCAACGATGAAAGGTCAAATTCAGGCAGCGCACTGCTTGAATCAACAGCCAGACTTTCCAACCAAGATAAGCTGGGTGAAGCGGCTGCTTTTGGCTCATCTTCAACGGGTTCGGGCGGCAGTTCATTGTCGATACCCAAATTTGCTAACCAATCGGGTGCTTCTGTGACTGGTTCAGGTTGGAAGATAGGCAGTTGAGCCGCAGGTGCAGGCGGCGGTGTTTTGATCACAGGCGCGGGAGGTTGAGCAGCAGGTGGTGGCACTTGGGCTGCTGGTACAGATGACTTTTCAATCGGCGACGCGAGTTTAGCAACTGATGCAGGAGCTGGTGGCGCAGCGGGAGCCGACGTGGCAGGTGCGGGTGAAGCAGCCTTGATAGGCACACCAAAGCCAATCTTTTTGCCGCGATCCTTGCCTTCAGAAGGTATGTAACCGGGTTCATCAATCACCACTGAATCGGGGTCTACCTCAGCAATATCTTCATTTGCGTCAGTGGTCAGTGTATCAGTAGATGCGCCCTGACGTTTAGCAAGGGTTTCCATCCACGCCATGATCTCTTCCGGAGTCATTGCGTCAAAATTTGGTGCGTTATCCGCCATCGCTCAATCCTCTCAGCATCGTGTCGCCCGGTAGGTTTATTGTAACCAAGGCGGTATATCTACATTATCAGCTTCACTCTCGTTAGCAGGTGAGTTATCAGACTGTTCTGTTGGCTTTCGCAGCCATGCTGGCAACTTCGAGAAGACAAAGCGGCGCAGGGCTGTTTTGTCCGCCACCACTGTGACCTGCTGTGATTCTTCGCTCACAATATCCAACAGCCAACCAAATTCAGGACGGACTTTCGACTCTTTGGCAGGTGCGGATGGTGTCGATGTTTCCTTATTCGTCGGTAGGAATTCGGTTTCTACCTGCTTGTCTTCGGGCGCCTCGTAATCGACATCCAAGCCCGGAACCATGGCGTTCAACCAATCAGGCGCGTTGCTAGCAGGAGCAGGTGCGGCAGGCATCGACTCCTCGGCAGGTACATCATCCCATTGGTAACTATCGTTGTTTTCGCCATTGGTTGGTGTATTACTGCTTGTAGTATTCATGGCAGTAAGCCAATCCGGGACATCGGCCGTCATTTCAGGTGCTTGTTCGGCAGTTTCTGTCCACTCCTCATCATTCATGGGTTGCTCGGCATCTGCTTCGGGTACAGGCATATCATCCAGCCAATTGTTCATATCGGTGGGTGTGACACGCATCCCCTGATCCTCGCTTGACGCAGGTTGATCTTCGGTTGGCTCCTGCATAGCAGATAGCCAGTCGGGAGTGTCATTCGAAACGGCATCTGTAATAGGTTCGGCATCAGGCTCATCTTCGGGTTGCATAGCGGATAGCCAATCGGGCGCATCAGCAATGGCTAGTGGTTCCGGCTCATCTTGCTGTTCGTCCTCGGGTTGCATAGCGGACAACCAATCGGGTGCATCCGTTACAGGAAGTGGCTCTGGCTCAGCATAGGATTGGTCGCCAATATCCATGCTTGTTAGCCAGTCGGGCGTATCGGCAGTAGCAAGCGGTTCGGGGTCGTCTTGCTCTGCTTCCGGCTCCATACTTGATAGCCAATCGGGCGCATCGGCAGCGGCGAGCGGTTCAGGTTCAGCCTCTGGTTCATCTGGCTCCATAGCAGATAGCCAGTCGGGCGTATCGGCAGCAGCAAGCGGTTCAGGTTCAGCCTCTGGTTCCGGCTCCATACTTGATAGCCAATCAGGCGCATCGGCAGCGGCGAGCGGTTCAGGTTCGTCTTGCTCTGCTTCCGGCTCCATAGCAGATAGCCAGTCAGGCGTATCGGCAGCAGCGAGCGGTTCGGGTTCGTCTTGCTGTGCTTCGGACACATCGCCAATGCCAGATAGCCAGTCAGGGGTATCAGCAGCAGCGAGCGGTTCGGGTTCGTCGGGTTGCAAGTCATTTAGCCAATCAGGCTGATCAATAGCCGCAAGCGGTTCCGGCTCAGCTTGTGGCTCTTCGTCGAAATCCATGCTGGACAGCCAATCAGGCGCATCAGCAGCGGCAATGGGCTCCACTTCCGGTTCGTCGGGTTGCAAGTCATTTAGCCAATCAGGCTGATCAGTAGCAGCAGTAAGCGGTTCAGCCTCAACTTGTGGCTCCTCGTTGAAATCCATGCTGGAGAGCCAATCAGGTGTATCAGCAGCAGCAAGTGGTTCAGGTTCAGCCTCGGGTTCATCTGGCTCCATAGCAGATAGCCAGTCAGGCGCATCAGCAGCAGCAATGGGCTCCGCTTCGGGTTCGTCGGGTTGCAAGTCATTTAGCCAATCAGGCTGATCAGTAGCAGCAGTAAGCGGTTCCGGCTCAGCTTGTGGCTCTTCGTCGAAATCCATACTGGAGAGCCAATCAGGCGCATCAGCAGCGGCAATGGGTTCGGGTTCGTTTTGCTGTGCTTCTGGCTCCATTGCAGATAGCCAGTCAGGGGTATCAGCAGCGGCAATGGGCTCCGCTTCGGGTTCGTCGGGTTGCAAGTCATTTAGCCAATCAGGCTGATCAGTAGCAGCAGTAAGCGGTTCCGGCTCAGCTTGTGGCTCTTCGTCGAAATCCATACTGGAGAGCCAATCAGGTGTATCGGCAGCAGCAAGCGGTTCCGGCTCATCCTCGGGTTCCATGCTGGATAGCCAGTCAGGGGTATCGGCAATACCGAGCGGCTCATCCTCCTCGACAGGCTCATCCTCGGGTTCCATGCTGGATAGCCAATCGGGGGTATCAGCAGCGGCGAGCGGTTCCGGCTCATCCTCTTGGATAGGCTCCAAAGTTGGTTCCATGCTGGACAGCCAATCGGGGGTATCGGCAGCGGCAAACGGTTCAGCTTCTGGTTCCTCAGGCTCCATGCTCGATAACCAGTCAGGTGTATCAGCGATGCCGAGTGGCTCGTCCTCTTCGGCAGGTTGCGAACTTGGTTCCATACTGGACATCCAATCAGAATCATCGGCAGCGATGGGTTCAGATTCATCCTCAGGTTCTAGATTGATGTCCATGCTTGACAGCCAATCTGGAACGTCACTGACACTTGGAACGGGCGGCAGTTCATCGGCTGTGGACATCCATTCAAAGCCATTTTCGTCAATTTGAGATGAGGCACTAGCTGACGGTGGTTCTGTCTTGACTTCACTCAGCCAGTCGGGAGCATCGCTATTCATTTGTTCCATTGAAGGCATATCGGGCGCATCAACTTTTTCTTTGCCAAGCCAGTCCAACATCCCTGTTGTAGCTGACGGAGGCTCTTCGACGGGCTCACTTGCAACCAAATCTGGTAAATCCGTCATCCAATCAATGTCGTTTTCAGAGCCTTCACCGCCACCATCTACAATTTCACTGTTAGATGCAGAGGCATTCAGCCAACTAGGAAAGTCTTCTGACGAGTCGGCAGCCGTTGTAGAGGCATCTTCCATCCATGTGAAGGAATCTGTAGGCTCGGCTTCCGGCTCCGATTCGGATGAAAGCCAGTCCAACGGGTCTTTTTCATCGGCCATTGTATCCTGCCATTCTGGCGTTGCAGCCGTTGAGGAAACATCCGCCTGATACGACGGTTGTTCCGGCAAAGATGATTGGTTATTCACCAACGATTCAAGGTCAAATGCTTCGTCTAGCAAGCTGTCATCAGACAGCCAGTCTAAAGGATCTTCATTCCCTGATGACGTAACGGCACTATCAGGGGTTGATTTTGCTGATGGGGCAGGTTCGGTAGCTTGCAACCAAGCCATTGGATCACCTGCTTGATCTTCGGGTAAAGGCAGATTGTCCGTCCCATTTCCAACTTGTGGCACATCTTGTTCAATGACAAGATTATCACTGCCATAGCCCTGCAACCAACTTAAGGGGTCAGCGGCATCGGCTTCGTGTAGTGCTAGGTTGTCAGAATCAGCGTCATACAGGTCTTCGTCATCTGAACGTGCTGGCGCTTCTTCATCAATTTCTACACCAGTGCTGCGAAGCCATGCCAACGGATCATTGTCTTCGGGTTGGGTAGTACGCTCCCGGCGGAAAGGAAGGTCTTCTTCGGCTAGCGTAGCATCCGGTAGAAGGTCTTCAAGGTCGGGTAAATCACTGGTGTAAATATTACCTGTCTGGTCGAGGGAAGTAACATCATCCGTTGAAGCTGCATCCACTTCATCCATAAAGGATGAAAAGAAATCAGTCGATATTGGTTCGGGTTCTGGCATCTCTTCGGGTAATGGAGTCAATCGTCCGGTCAAACCCCGTTTAGCACCGGGTACATTCGATTTCGGTGGTGCGTCAGTGGGCAGCGAACCTGTTGATGTTTTGCCAAAACGTCCGGCTAGACCTGTAAGTGGGCCGGTTGGTTTGCGAATAGTTGGTGAAGAGTCATCAGCGACTGCCGGCAAATCATCTGATGTATTTGCCCAGTCTGCGCTGGTCAAAGGAACATCAAAGGATTGCTTCGCCAACATATCTTCGTTTGCGGTAATGTCATTAAAAAAATCGGGAACGGCATTTGGATCTTCATCTTCAGTCGGCAACAGGTTTTCACTATTGCCTGTCATGCCAAGCCAATCGGGCGTTTGTAAATTCATTTCCCGTTGAGCAGCAAGTTCATAATCTAACTCTGGCAATTTGAACGCGTTGTCAGGGACATCTTGCCCTTGTGCCAATTCCAGTGCCAAGTAGGGATCAAGCGATTCGATACGACCGATGTAGCGTTGGGCATCGGATGGACGAGCCTCGGTCAGCCACATCGCAGCTAACAAGGTGTTTGCCACCAGACAGTCTGGCAGAACTTTTAGAACTTCAAGTGCGGTTTCAGCGGCTTCAACGCGCTGCCCACGATCCCAATAGGTTTGCGCCAAAAGCAGTGGTAAATCCATCCGTTCAGGGGATGCAGTACGCGCTTTTTGTAGGGTATCAATGGCCTGCTCATAAAGCCCGTTGCGCATGTATTGACGGGCAACAGCAGCAGCGGTCAACTGCACTTTTCCATGCTCGGTCTTACGATATTTACGGTAGAGTTCGCGCAAGTTATCGAGAATCACGTGGTCGTTGGGGGTTTGCTCAAAGGCGCGTTCCAAATGCCAGATAGCATCATCAGGACGCTTCTCAATGCGGTAGACTTCGCTCAAGCCAGCATGCGCTTCGCGGTCATCCGGATAGACGCTGAGGACACGCCGCATAACCTCGCCAGCTTCCTGCCAGCGGGAAGTCGCGACGAGGGCTTGACCCATCAAACGATAGGCTTGTGCATCTTTGGGAAAATATTGCAGGATATGCCGACAGTGCAGTATGACTTCGGCTGCGCTGCCACTCTTGAGCAGGGTATCTAGTTTGGCAAGGTAATCTCGTAGGCTGATGTCGGCCATTCTGCTCTTTATCCTATCGCCAGCGAACATAAAGTCGTCCGGCGTTCGGCTGTTTTGAAGATTATAGCATATAATCCCAATTCGGAAGTGCATGCTATCTTAATGTAAATCATTCTGTTGGATGGGAAAATGGTCAGGTTAAAAAAGTTGTTGCAAATTAGATATTTAATGATTGTTTTCTCGTTAGTTTTGAGCTTCCCAACTGCTGCCCAAGCCCAACCCACATTGGAAGATTTTTGGGACGGTAAAGCCGAATGGGTGGTGGACATCCCCAATGTCGGACTGCCTGTTGGCGAGAGCGATACCCTCTATAAAGGAAACAACGAGTATTGGTCATATCTTCATGCGAGTGACCAATCGGCAGGTGTGGTAGACCAGTGCGGCGATCCGGTAGCATTCCCCGGCTGCACGACCCTCTGGCAAAGTACTGACGGCGGCAAAAGCTTTACCATCACTGCGCCAGTTTGCCTGATGCAATGCACAAGCTGCCCGTGTGACGACCAGCGTGACCATATTACCGCCCAGCAGTATCCGCGCGTTGTGAATGCCGGTGATCGTCAGTATATGGCTTACGAATGGCACGCACAGGTGATGCTGCGTTCATCAACCGATGGCATCAATTGGTCAGATTGGCGGTATCTACTGACTCCCGGCGGCACATGGCCTACCTCTTATAAAGAATGTACGGCGACTGAAACCATCGGCCCACATCCCAATATTCGTGGACAAGCCGATGGTTGCTTGGTCGGTGCGCCGCCGGGACTCTATGTGGAAGACAACACGCTGTACGTATTCGTGGCGTCAGGATCAGCGCCGGGACATATGCGCTGCTATAAAGGTGACCGTTATGGCGATCTCGGCAAACTCAAACGCTGTGATACTGATCCCTTGTTCAGTGGCGCGGGTGAATATGGCCCAACTGACATTACCGTTGGCGCGGCGATTGATGCTTATTTCGACTTTCGTTATACCAGTTCGGCGGATGTGCTGAAGGTCGGCGACCATTACTATATGTCTTATGAAGGTGTGCGCGGGCCGGATGTGTTGGAGCGCGGCATGGATACGCAGTTCGGCTTGGGCTTCGCGCGTTCAGTCGGTGACAGCATCGACGGCGCATGGGAGAAGTATTCGCACAATCCGGTGATTGATCCGATAGGTTTCAACGTGGGTATCGGTCATGCGGATATATTGGTGGTCGATGGTGTGACGATTATGTATACCCAAACCGGCGAGAACACGAGAGGGAGATACGTGTTGAAGTGGAAGACGTAGAGTAAACATGTAAATGATGACTAATAAAACTTTAGACTACTATCGTACCTTGCCTTATACAATTGAGATCATTCCGGATATTGAAGAAGGTGGATATGTAGCACGGGTCAAAGAACTGCGTGGCTGCATCACACAGGCCGAAACGTGGGAAGAACTTCTCAAAATGATCGACGAAGCCAAAACCGGATGGCTTGAAGTCGCTCTCGAATATGGACACCCCATTCCTGAACCTGCTGGTAAGTTTGTGAATTGAGATTGCATACTTGTTGTGTTAGAAGTCAGGCTATTGTATGTCTAAACATGAAGGAACACTGATTGAGAAAATATCTTTTTTGACGGATGACCAGCAAGAACTTGTGCTGAAATTTGTCGAAGATATAGAAGCAAAAGAACCTTCAACTGAAATGAAGATTCTGATTCAGTTTGAACCGTTTGTGACTCGGGTTATCGCACAACATCCCGACAGACCAAACTACGATTGGGGTTCGGGCAGTAGTGCTGACCCAATTGACATTTTAGTCGCTTATATTAAAGAGCAGCATCATTTTCTTGTTAACCGGATGACAATAGATCGTGCGCTTTATGATATTGGCTCTATTACTGCGATGTCTCCCGAAACGAGCTTCAACATCAAAGGTCGAAATATCGATAGTGGATTGCCATCCAGTTTTGATTTGACAAGTGTTGAAGTTCGAGAACAAATCGCTCAACAGATGGAATACCAAATTAGGAATGCGGCGTTAAATATTAAATTGCTCCCCAAAAATATGAACTTGTCTGATGATGTGCTTATAGGCGCAACCGTCCGCCTTCGAGGACAATACGCGGGTCTACGCGGTTTAGCCGAAGCAGTACATCAAGCCACTGGTCTAACCGTTGTTGATTAACAACTACTAAGCCACCTTAAAAGCACCGCTTCAAAGACCAATAAAGTTTGAAAATTCGAACGATTTTCGCTTGACTTCGTGGAACAAAAGTTTTACGATAAATTTATATTATTCTCTCGGTAGCCTCATACCAAACGATATGCGAATTGGTCAATTTTAAATGTCTGACCTCGCAAACTGTAGTGCGTCCCGACAGGTCAGAGCGGGCTTTAGCCTCTGGCGGGAAAATCACCGACTCAACACATGAATGCCATAGCAATCTTGGCGGCGGCAGACCCCTTCCGGCGGCATCAGCCGAATAATCCGCGGCGTACAGCGGCAAACAGTGAGCTTTCCGCCGAACCCATTGCCAAATTTGCCGAAATTGCTGCTGATTTTGCCATAAAATCGCCATCGCGCAGAAGACTCCCGAATCGTCCTCCGCCGGATTGCACGATAGAAGCATAGGGCTTTTTGTACAACATTTACACTTGTGAGATTAGTAATGCTTGATAAACTCAGCTTAACATTTAGCAATGTTCAGGAGGATGTGTGCATGTCTCGTAAATTACTGTTATCTTGTTTGATGATTGCGGCGTTTGCTGCTCTGGGGATTATCCCCGCAGCCGCGCAGGACACCTTTAAGATTGGTATGATACTGGTTGGCCCCAAGAATGATGGTGGTTGGAGCCAGGCCAATTATGAAGGTGGCGAATATGTTGCCGCCAATGTTCCCGGTGTCGAATTTTTGGAGCCTTTGGAAAATATCAACGCGGGCAACCCTGATATTACCACCGAAGCGGCTGCCAAGTCGTTGATCGACGCAGGCGCTAAAGTCGTCTTCATGACTACCGACGACTATGCCGATGATACCGACAAGATTGCCTCCAAGTATCCGGATGTGACGTTCATTCACACATCGGGTGACCATGTCTATTCAGGCGTTGCACCCAAGAACGTCGGTAACGTCATGGGGCAGATGGAATGGGGCAAGATGATTGCGGGTTGTGCCGCTGGCTTGACCACCCAAACTGGCAGCATCGGTTATGTTGGTCCGTTGGTGAATGCTGAAACCCGCCGTTTGGTTTCCTCCGCTTATTTGGGCGCGAAATACTGCTACGAAAACTATCGTGGTATGAGCGGTGCTGACCTCAAGTTTGACGTGGTGTGGATTGGTTTCTGGTTCAATATCCCCGGCGTCACCCTTGACCCAACCGAAGTTTCCACTCAATTGATTGACGAAGGCAAAGATGTTCTGATGTCGGGTATTGATACAACCGAAGCCATCACCACCGCCGACAAGAGCACCAAAGAAGGCAAGCAGGTTTGGGCTGTTCCTTATGATTTGAAGAGCGCCTGCGATATTGCACCGGACGTGTGCCTCGGTGTGCCGTACTTCAACTGGGGACCCGCATACAAGGGCATTGTTGAGGCGGTTATGGCTGGCACTTGGACACCAAGCTGGGATTACAATCCGCCGGATTGGAAAGACATCAACAACGTAGATACATCCGCCGTTGGCTTTGTTGAAGGCACTGCTTTGAGTGCCGACAGCAAGAAGTCACTGGACGAATTCATTGGCAAGATGGCTGCTTACGCCACCGACCCGGCCAACAAAGATACCTTCTGGCTGTGGCAAGGGCCTTTGAACTACGCGGATGGCACTGAATTGGCGAAGGACGGCGTGAAACTGCCGAAGATCGCTAAGCCTGCTGATGGCCCAAGTGTTTGGTATCTCGACCAAGTGCTGCAAGGCATGGGCAGCACAGCGAAGGAATAGTCGCTAGTTATTAGCATCAGTCTTTAGAGAAGACAAAGAACGACTCAGAAAAGGCGGGTAGTGATACTCGCCTTTTTGTTTGCCGGTTGCTTGACAGGAATGAACTCATGTTCTATTCTTGGATTTATGTTCTATGCGTGAGAGGAGTACGGTCATGCCAAATGTACACTTTACGACCCATTTGCAGCGCTTCTTTCCGACTTTACAGCAGGGAACACCCGCAGAAGGACAAACAGTAGCCGAAGTTATCCACTTCTTAGAACAGCAGCATCCCGGCCTCGCGGCTTATATTGTGGATGAGCGCGGGGCATTGCGTAAGCACGTCAATATTTTTGTGAATGATGAACTCATTATTGACCGTCAAAATTTGAGTGACACCGTTGGTCAGAAAACACGCGTATTTATTTTCCAAGCACTATCCGGCGGGTAAATACCATGATTAAAGGGCTTATTGAAGTTATTGTATACGTGAAGCACATGGATGCTCAGGTGCGATTTTATCGTGATATATTAGGCTTAAAAGTGCGTTTTCCAGCAGGGTTAGTGGATTATTCTAGCGAGTTCTGGGTGGAACTAGAAACAGGATCATGCACGCTTGCCTTGCATAGTGGCAGAAGTGAAGACATTGGAACTCAGATACCCAAGTTGGTGTTTGGCGTAGATGACATTCAGGCTGCTCGTCAGATGCTGCTGACGAAAGGCGTTGCTGCTTCAGAAGTGCGTTCCCCCGCACCCGGCATTTTGGTCGTAGATGCTTTTGATCCTGAGCTTAATCCGTTTTCATTAGAGTCCCACAACCACTAACCTCGTCTTTCTCAAAAAGGAGTCATCATGTCACGCGTTGTTCATTTTGAAATCCATGCCGAAAACCCTGCACGAGCCAGCCAGTTTTATATCTCGGTATTTGGTTGGGCGATTCAGAAAATGGGCGATTTAGATTACTGGTTGATTACGACAGGTGTGCCGGGACAACCGGGCATCGATGGCGGCTTGTTCCCTCGACGTGGCCCTGCACCTATCGAACCCAATCCGATTTCGGCCTTTGTATGCAGCATTGATGTGGAGTCGGTTGATATCACAATGGGTCAGGTCGTTACGGCAGGCGGCACGGTGGTTGTTCCTAAGCGAGCCTTTCCCGGCATTGGGTGGTCAGCTTACTGCATGGATACAGAAGGTAATATTTTCGGCCTATCGCAAAATGATCCTACAGCGAGGTAACACATGATTAGCAATGAATCAGTCGCACTCTGGCTAAGCAATTATGTCGAGGTGTGGAAGAGTTATGATCCCGAAGCGATCCGCGCTTTGTTCAGTGAAGATGCCCGTTACTACTACTCTGCTTATAGCGAACCCCTTGAAGGCCGTGAAGCAATCATTGCTGACTGGCTAGAAAACCCCGATAAAGCTGGCACGTTTGAGGCTGAATATAAGCTGATGGCGACCAACGGCAATCTGGCAGTTGCCAATGGTCGCAGTACTTATTTTGAAGACGATGGCAAAACACCGCGCCGCGAGTTCGACAATATTTTTGTGCTGGAATTTGACGATACCGGGCGATGCAGCCTCTTTAAAGAATGGTATATGAAGAAGCCGGGCAGTAAAGACTAATCGCGGTTTTGGGAATAATTCGATTTGCACATAAAAGGGGTTAAGAATGGCATCGAACCGACTGCATATTGGTACGAATAAAGGGTTGCTGACCTTCGAGAAAAATGGACATGGGTGGGAACTGGCTCAGGAGGCACATCAGGCCGTTCCTGTGTCTTATGCGGCGGTTGATCCGCGTGATGGTACGCTGTGGGCTTGTCTCGATCACGGACATTGGGGCTGCAAGCTGCACCGTTCTAAAGATGCCGGCAAAACGTGGCAAGAAGTCGCCGCGCCAGCTTATCCCGAAGGCGCAGAACGAGAGCCTGGTGTGCCTGCCAAAGTTAGTTATATCTGGTACATCACGCCGGGAAGTGAGAAGCAACCGGGCCGTTTGTATGTCGGTGTCGAACCGGGTGGCCTGTTTATGAGCGACGATGGCGGCGACAGTTTCGAGCTGGTTGAGTCGTTGTGGAATCATCCATCACGTGAGAAGAATTGGTTTGGTGGTGGGCGTGACTTCCCCGGTTGCTGTTCGATTCAGATCGACCCACGTGATGATCAACATATCGTAATTGGCATCAGTGTGGGCGGCGTGTTTGAAAGCTGCGATGGTGGCAAAACATGGATAGGTAAGAATAAGGGACTTAAAGCCTGTTATTTACCGAACCCCGCTGCTGAGTACGGTCACGATCCGCATTTCCTGTTGATGTCACCTTCTAATCCTGATGTCATGTGGCAGCAAAATCACTGCGGTATCTTCCGTACCACCAATGGTGGGGAAGAATGGCAGGACATCTCGCAGAAAGATGTGCCTGCGTTTTTCGGGTTTGCTATTGCGTTGGACGACAAAGATGAACAAACGGCGTGGGTTGTACCCGCTGTTAGTGATGAATATCGTGTTGCAGTCAAGGAGGCACTTTGTGTCACCCGCACCGAAGATGGGGGTAAAACTTGGACAGCCTTACGCAACGGTTTGCCACAGGAAGATTGCTTTGATTTAGTTTATCGTCATGCGTTGGATATCTCAGGTGACCGTTTGGCATTTGGCACGACGACTGGCAACCTGTATATTTCCGATGATCGTGGCGACAATTGGGAATGTATTAGTTACCACTTGCCACCTGTTAATTCAGTGCGCTTTGGGTGACATGTTCTCTTACAACATTGTCATGTGAGATATTGTGACGCATTAAGGGGTTTGACCAAGGAATAATGTTGCGACGACGGGCGAATGATCCGAATGGGCGTGTACCGGCCAAACCCGTGTTTTGATACTTTGAAATTCATTGCTGTGCCAGATGTAATCCAAGCGCAAAAGAGGCGGAAAAGGTTCAAATTTGTAATTTGGAAATGTATAACCAGTGCTGTCGCCGGATTCACGATAACTATCAATAAAGTGAGTTGACAAGAGATCATATTCCTCAAAGTTGTCGGTCATATTGAAATCACCCAAAAGCAGCAGTGGCAACGTTTCGGCAAATGTTCTTTTCGCAATGTCACCCATAGCAACTCGATGCGATTCATCATTGTAGCCGCTCTCCCAACCGAGTGGCGGCCAAGGATGAACATTGTAGATAACTACCGTTGTCCCATTAAAATCAATTTCGATCCTTTGATTGCCTAATGTATGAGGGACTTCTGGATAATTCCAGTATTCGTCGGCCTTAATTGGAAAACGACTCAGAACAGCTTGTCCTTTATAGTCTACATCTTGAGGATGCACAGACTGATATGGATAAGTATCTTTCAAGTTTTCCATAACGCTTGCCCCCGCACTGCCCACTTCTTGCAACGCAACAATATCGGTATTTCCAGACCGAATGACATCAACAATGCCCTCAGAAGTGGTTTTTAAATTAAAGGTCATTACATTGAGATGAGGCGCACTTGTAGCATCATGAGGTGTTCGAGGAACTAAATAGGGGAAATATACAATTCCGAATAAAATGACGACAACCCCTGCAACTATAGATAATCGCCATGCCCTCAGTAATATGATGATTATAAAGATTGGGATAGCCAGCCAGAGACTGATTTCAAACAAACTTTTGATTAATTCGATTGAAGAGCTATTGGGATCCATAAAGGCGTAGATTACAAAACCAATTAGCGCTAATGCAATATAAACTGTGCATAGTGCGAGTATTATCTTTCGAATCACCTTCAAAACTTTGTAAATCAAAACCAAGTCACTTTCTGAATTATGTTTGCTTACGATTATTTATCTATTGATAGTTAAACTTTACAGTATTTAAGTCATTATCTTGTGAGACATACGAACCATTTTGGGATAGTACGTATTCTATTGACATTGGCCTAATGGTAGGTTGTGAAGGTGAATCGAGGTAACTACTCAGGTACCCTTTTCTCCCTCATTTTCCAAAATGTGAGTATCTATTTTGGAACTATGAGCAATGAAGTCTCCCTCAGATGATTGAGATGAATTACTCGTGATTACGCAATTCTCCCTCAAATACCACCTGAGTAGTTACGAATCGAGTGCTATATATATTCAGCCGAGATGCCAGAATACGACCATCCCAATGAGCAGCATGACAAATGAAAGTAGCGTTAACATCCAACCCATCCGAAAGAAATCGCTGAAACGATAATTGGCAGGAGCGACCATTAAAATATTGATCGGATGTGCAATGGGTGTTAAGAATGAGGCTGAGCAAGCAATAGCGGATGCAACAGCAATTGCCTGCGGGCTGGTATGAAGGCTAATAGCAGCACTAATGAGAATGGGCGCGGCAATCAGAGTTGAGACTTGCCCGCCTATCGCTTGAGTAAGCAATGCGGTGAACATATAAGCACCTGCCGCCAGCCCTAAAGGACCAAATGGTGACACTACTTTGACGACTAACTCACCTAAGGTGCTGGCTAATCCGGTGTTGATCATCGCGAGGCTAAGAGGATACATCCCTGCAATCAGGAAAATCGCTTGCCACTGCATTGTACGATAGGCTTCTTCTATGGTAATGATTCCACTAAGCAGGATGACAACCATGCCGACTAATGTGGCGAGATAGACAGGAAATCCTAAAATCGAAGCTGTAACAACTGCTAACGTTACCAGCACAACAAAGGCGGCTGATCGCCAAAGTACAGGTTGGTCGCCTACATCTGTTTCAAGGGTTAGGAAATCTGCATTGGCCTTCAGTAATTTAACGCGATTTAGTGCGCCCACAAGCAGCAGTGAATCGCCGGGGCGCAGTTTGAAGTCGGCTACATCTGTTCGATAACTGCGGCCATCACGCAGCAGTGCCACCGCGGTATAACCATAGGAGCGGCGAAATTCCAATTCCTTGAGCGAATGGCCTTCTGCTTGTGAGTGCGGCGCAAGCACCATTTCGACAAAGGAGACGCCGCGTGTACTGATGTGCCCATTCCCGTTGCTGGTTGCATCACGTCCGATTTTCAAACCGAGTTCGTTTAATTGCATGACGCGATCTTCACGCCCGATAATTAGCAGAATATCGCCTTCCTGAATCATCTGTTGCGGCGAAGGTGCAAAGATGGCCTGCCGTCCATGCCAGATGGCTACGACGCTTAACCCCAATCGTCCACCAATATCGGTTTGTGCCAGCGTTTTCTCGATCAGCTTTGATTCAGGGGGTACGCGAACTTCCCATAATCGTTCACCTAACTGGTAAGCATCTTCAAGGTCACTACCTGTACGCCGAATGACTGTTTGTTCAGCGGATGGCTCACGATTTGGTAGTAAACGACTACCAAATAGAGTGAGGAAGGCAATCCCCGCCAGTGCGATAAGACCACCGGTTGGTGTGAAATCAAGGATATGTAGAGGCGCTTGTGGTGGATTAGCAGCACGCAGCAAATCGCTGGCGATGATGTTGGCAGTGGTGAAGTAAGTCGCAGCACCGCCCAGAAGACTGCCATAGGCGATGGGGATGAGCAGTTTGCTTGGCTTAACACCTGTACGTCGAGCCAATTCCATCGCTGTGGGCAAAATCAATGCTCCAGCAGCCAAGTTGTTCATGAACAATGAGAAGAAGGCTGTAGTCGTGGTGAGCAAGCCGATTAAACGCCATTCTGACTGACCGCTTACACCGAGAATGCGCCGCGCTAACCAGCGGGTAATACCGGTGCGGTCGAGGCAGCGAGTGATAACAAAAAGGCTGAAAAGGGTCACGATGACGGGTTGCGATAATCCCTTGAGGGCGTTCACTGCATCACCCGGATTATTGGGTGCGCCCAGCACACCTAAACCGGCGATCTGTGCTAGAGCGAGGGTTGCAGCGGTCATCATGGCTGCAACATCTAAGCGTAAACGATTGGTCGCAATCAACACTAAAGGAACGACGATAACGCCAATGACGAATAATTGTGAGAAAGGCACGCGAGAACTCCTAAACGGGGTCAAACCCTGACCAGCCGATGATGGCTACATTGATAATAATATCAAGTTACTGCATCCATTGTTATAATGCTAATACATATCTTTTATATAGCTCATAAGGCTAGGTTATAAACCAGTGTCGCTTAATCTTCACCTGCTTCGTATCTTCACGACTGTCGCGATGGAATGCAGCTTCAGCCAAGCCGCTAAGCAGTTATATATCAGTCAACCCGCCGTGTCTCGTGGTGTACAAGAACTCGAACGTCAGCTTAACCTTATCCTTATTGACCGTTCGATGAACACCTTTACTTTGACTGAAGGTGGTCGTTTGCTATATCAACATGGGCTGCATATATTCGCCGCCGAACGAGCTGCGGAGGTGGCACTAGAAGAACTGCATGGACTGGTGCGTGGACAATTAGCGTTGGGAGCCAGCCAAACCATCGGCACCTATTTACTGCCACCGTTACTCAGCCAATTTCACCGTTGCTATGCAGGTGTACGTTTGATGTTAGATATATTGAATACGCACCAAATTCTTGAACGCTTGATTAGCGCCCCACTTGATTTGGCTTTTGTCGAAGGGCCAGTTGATTTGCCAAATCTGATTATCACACCTTGGCGAGTCGATACCTTAGTAGTCATTGCCTCGCCTGATAATCACTTGGTGGGTAAACAACCGCTTGCCCTAAATGATGTCCTTGCCGAACCTTTCATTATGAGGGAAGTAGGTTCTGGCACCCGCGAAAATATCGAACGAGAGCTGCGTACACGCGGGGTGCAATTGAATACCGCGATGGAGCTTGGAGGAACGTCCGCCATTAAGGAAGCTGTTGCAGCCGGATTAGGCATTTCGATTGTCTCTGAAGCGACCATTAAACTTGAACGGACTGCTGGTACGTTGGTTGTTCTGGATGTTCCTCATTTCGTTCTGACCCGTACAATGAGTCAGGTTATGGTGGCAGAACGACCCCTTAGCCGTGCGGCAACTGTTTTCCAATCTATGATAAAGGAAACATCTGAATAGCTATCCACTTTTGTGCTACAATGCCATTTGTAATGTCGTGTTGAATGGAATGGATAATCTTCGTGAACCCAACATTGCGCCGCTGGCTGCGCTTGCTCGTAATTGTCGCTATGGTGCTGGCAGTTGACCAAATTACCAAGCGGCTGGTTGTGGATAATATGATACTCGGCGAAACACGTCGTATCATTCCATTCCTTAGCCCTTTGTTCCAAATTGTTCGCAGCCACAACACGGGGGCATCGTTTGGATTGCTGCCGTGGGCAGGTGATATATTCACCGTGATTGCATTGATTGTTGTTTGCGTATTGGTTTATATGTACCCACGCATTCCTGACGAAAAACGCTTAGCATGGCTGGCAACCGGCTTAATTGTCGGTGGAGCACTGGGTAATGTATTGGATCGCTTATCCTATGGTTATGTAGTTGACTTTATTAACTACCAGATTCCCGGTGTCATTTCGAATGTATCCAATTTAGCGGATCATGCGATAGTACTAGGCGTGATTTTGTTCTTTATTAGCAGTTGGCGTGATGAACGCAATAATGCACAAAAAACACCAACGCTGCACCCTACCACCGATACCCCACCACAACCACCCATTCATTAATTAGCTGACTGGCCCATCTCAACTGTTTTAAAAAACCGTATTCTTTATCAGCAAAAGATTGCACTCTGAATAATTAAAATAAACATTAAGCGTGAAATAGGTCAAGATATAACTTACTCTTATAATTGATCTACCGTTTTGCAGCTATGAAACTATTGTTTATTTGTCGCAGCGCATCGTCAATTTTGTTGAGTGTCAAAGTACAATTCTTGAATATTTCGTTACAGAGATTTTAGGAGGTCTGCCATGCATATTACCCCGCAACAGATCGAGCAGTTCAGGCAAGATGGATACTTCATTGTCGAAAATGCCTTGACTGATCAGCAGCTTAATATGCTGCGTAGCGAATGCCAACGTTATGTCGACGATTATGAATCCGAGATGGAGGCAAAAGGCGTAACTGATTTAGGCATTTCACATTACAAAAAGCGTTATTTTATTGAAGGTCGGGGTCAAGATAGTCCGGAAATTGCCGATTTCTTAATGAGTGAGCTGCTGGCAGATGTATGCCGATCCACTTTGGGCAATGATGCCTATCTTTATAATGAGCAGTATGTGGTTAAAGTGGCTGATATTGGTACTAAGTTTGGATGGCATCAAGACTCCGGATACATTGACCATTACCACGATCCCTTCCTTACGTGTTGGTGCGCGTTGGATGATATGACTACCGAGAATGGTACGTTATTTGTTTTGCCTTATGAACGGGCCAAAATGCATCCCACTGATTTGTTTGAACACATGCTTGAAGAAGAAACAAACGACCGTGTAGGGTATTATGGTGACGATCCCGGCATTCCGGTACTGGTTCCGGCGGGTAGTATGCTCGTGTTTTCCAGCCGGTTGTTTCATCGTAGTGGCGCAAATGTAAGTCATCAAGTACGGCGTGCTTACGAAGCACATTATTCAGCTCTCCCCATCATGGATAGAGAGGGCAAGAAACTACATAAAAAGGCTGTTCCAATACTCCAAAAAGGTCAGTGGGTTGCACCTGTCAAAACGGGGGCATAGGCTTCATAAATATAATGCTGGTTAGAAATAAAACAGGGATGAGTCTTTCAAAACTCATCCCTGTTTTTATTGTATCTATCGAACTCTTTTTATGGAGACTGTGGTGTTACCACTGGCAAGAATGGCAATGGCGCAGTAGTGGCGAAGCCCCCTGAGTTTTGAGCGCTACCATCAATGACTCCACCAAACGGTGTCGCTGTGATAAAGAGCGGAATACTCGATGTCGGCTGTACGATTTGTGGCAGGGCAGTAGGCGCAACATTCACGATGTTGACATTGACCGTGCGATACAGATAGCCCCCACTGTTAGAGAACATTGCCAAGCGCAAAACATAAGCGCCTGTCGGCAACTGCTGTGTATTCCATGTTCCCAGCGCACCGCTGTTTTGCGGTGTAGTCGATGGCCCACCAATAATGGTAAAGACTGTCGGTTGTACTGCCGAGGCATATTCAATCTGGTAGCGATTAAAGGTTTGGGTTGCTGATGCCGTGCCAAACACTTGTATCGGCCCTGTCGTAATAACCTGACCTTCGGTTGGTGATAAGACGCGGGCAATTGGCACTTCAGTGTTGACACTGCATACGTCAGTTGGAACGGTTGTTACTGTTCCTGTGTTGATGCCCAAACGTTGAGCATCAGCAGCACCTTGCGGACTGTTGAGCCATGCCACAGCGGTTGGATCACTGATGTTGAGAACTGTAGCTGTGACTTTGTTATCCGGACAGAACTCATTAGCACGTAAACCTGTCCATGTATCAACTGCCACTTGCTGCACAAAGGCTTGATCGGCTGATGGGGGTTCTTGTCCTTGCACAAACAGTTCAGTACGTAGTGATGAGCAGGTTTGCGGCGGTAGTGTGCCGGTATCCGAGCAAATCTGTGCTTGGATCAATCCCGGTGGGTTGGGGAACGGATTCGGACGACCTTGTACTTGCAAGGATGCCGTCATGACTCGGTTCCATAACGGTGCGGCACTGCCATAGCCACCATCGCGGACTGCTGTTGGATTGTTGTCGGGACGACCGAGCCATACACCCACTACAGTATTGGTCGTGCCGCCCATTGTCCACAAATCGCGGGCGTCGTTGGTCGTGCCTGTTTTAGCCAACACATACCCACTCGTTGGAATGCCGCTGATGGTCAGTGGGCCGTTTACACCAAAGGCGGTAGCACGAGCAGTGTCATCGCTGAGGATGTTTTCCATCAAATAAGCAATTTGGGGCTGAATGACCTGTGCGGGCTGGGCGCGGGCAGGCAAATCGACGACAGCACCTGTTGAGTCGGTAATGCTGTCCACCATATAGAGCGGTAGGCGGATACCGCTGTTAGCAATCGTGCCGAAAGCCGACATCATGCCATAGAGCGTGACTTCAGTTGCACCGATGGCTGTGGGTAAACCAAACTGTGCGCCGTCAGGGAAACTTAAGCCGAGCCGGGCCGCCATGTCCTTAAATCCAGCATCACCTACGAATTGGTAGGTTTTGACGGCTGGAACGTTATAACTATTTTGCAGCGCATAACGCAGCGCAATCGGCCCATGATAGCGGTTGTCGAAGTTGGTAGGTGTATATGATGGGTTTTGGAAGGTCGTCGGTACATCCCAAAGAATAGTCGCGGGCGTATACCATCTGTCAGGCCGACCATCACCATTATCATCAATGCCTTCTAATGCCTTGGCGTATTCAACCACTTTAATAGATGAACCGGGTTGCTGCCATGTGAGTGCGCCGTTAACCTGTCCATCAATCGTATCATCATTGAAATTCGGGCTGCCAACCATGGCTTTAATTGCGCCTGTACGGGGATCAGTCACCATCACTGAGCCGGTATTGACGCCGGTATTAATCAAGGTGGTCATGGTTTGCTTGAGCGCGGTTTCGGCGGCATCTTGAATAGCCGAGTTGAGTGTGGTTTTGATGACGAAACCGCGACGGTACATTTCGCCGGAACCATAAACCGTTTCGACATACTGCGTCACAAATTGGACAAAGTGCGGATACTTGAACTTCACCTCACGCGGGGTAAAGGTCGCTGCATTAATCTGCGCTTTTTGAACAACAGTCTGTCGGACGACATTCGCATCCACGCAGAAGGGCTGACTGCCACGCACCGGCAAGCACCCGACAGTTTGCATGCGCTGGATCACATAATCCATACGGGCAAAGGTTGCTGCACGGCGCTGGTTGTAGCTCTGGTCGGTGTCGCCGCTCAAACGTACTGGATTGTACTGGACAGGGGATGCAATCATACCCGCCAACATCGCCGCTTGGGGCAGGTTCAAGTTGTCTGCGCTGGTGTTGAAGTAAAACTGTGAAGCCGCCTCTACACCATATGATTGATTGCCGAAATAAATTTGGTTGAGATACAGTTGAAGAATTTCTTCTTTCGTGTACTGCTTGGATATTTCGGCAGCAATCACCAATTCTTGCAGCTTGAGCGCCGCCGTGTTGGTTGGCGTTTTAAGAATTAACTGCTCGGCGATTTGTTGGGTGATGGTGCTAGCGCCCGATTCAATTTGCCCGGCACTGACATTTTGGATGACAGCCCGACCAATAGCCACCCAGTCCCAACCGGGGTCCTCAAAGAAACGTTCGTTTTCCAGCGACACAACCGCGTGAATCATTTCTTCGGAAATTTTACCCAAGGGCACAACGGTACGGGCGCCACCTTCTTGGCTGTTGAGTTCAGCAATTGTATTGCCGTTAATATCGACAACTTTTGCCGTCTGGAACTCGGGTTTGTAATTTCTTAGGGCAACAATCTGTGCCTGATATTGGCTGGCAAGACCGTTGTACTGTACCAGTACAAAACCAACACCGCAGGCTACCAGTAGCAAAAGCGCGCCGATGCCCAGTGCGCTAACAGTTAAAACCGTTCGGATGGTGCGCTGCTGCTGACGTTTAGCCGCATCTTCAAAGGTTGGCCCCGGTTCCTCCAGCGCATAGTCAGGGATCGTTTCGGCTTGCCCTTGTATTGGCGCGGGTGTTGCCGGTCCATAACCATACGGGTCATAAGCCGGATTAACCTGTGTCTCAGCCGATGCTGGATTATACGAAGGAATATTCGGTACAGTCGGCGCGCTGTTCGATTGCACTGGAGACAGATACGCGCCGGCAGTGCTCACGACAGTGCGTTCAGGGTCTTGAATCGGAATATTTTGGCGCGGCAGTCCGAGTTCTTCGGTGATGCCAAAGCCGCTTGTCTGATTTGTGTCATAAGGCTGCGTAAAACCGCCGACTTGTGGCGCTGCTGCGCCCGTTGGGAAGTAGGGCAGCGAACCGCCTTGTATCACTTGGCTCGGATCAAGATTCGTTGTTACAGTCGGTGCAGGTGTACGCGCTGCGGGTGATGGTGTTTCTGAACCATATGGTGGGGTTGCAACCACCCATTCATTATTCTGAAAGCGATACCAGGTGTCGGTTTCGACACCCATCATCCACCACGTATTGTTTTCATCTAGAATCATCAGGCGCTTAAGCTGTTCCTGAAGTTGATCCCGTGTCAACTGCCCCGCTTGATATTGCGCTCGCAAAGCGCGTACCTGAGTTTCGGTATCGCTGAATTTTTGCGCTAATTCTTGTTGGCGGGCAGTGAGTACAGGCGCGGCAGGCACAGATGGTTCAACCGTCGTGGCACCCAACGCGGCCAATTGCTTCTTCGCGTAATCCTCAGGGCTGGTTGTCGATGTTGCAGTTGAAGATGGTGTTGCTACGGCGGGAACAGGAGCAGCACCGGTGCTGCCACCTTGTAAGGCTTCAAGTTGTCGCCGCGCATAATCCGCCGGGTCTTCAGATGTGGCGGTTGCAGGCTGCGGCCCGGTAACTTCCGCCGGTTGAGCGCCCGTTTCGCTGGACACTTTTGGCACAATTGTTGATGGTGGTGATTTCTCGACCAGACTGGACAGCGCAATGAGTTCGCTCATGCTGAAAGCGTCATCATCCTCGTCATCTTGATCTGCGCCGGTATCCTCAATCACACTGCTGAGTTCAAGATCCAGCAGACTTTGTGAATCAGTTTTCTCGGTTGTTGGCTCAGCGATAGGCGCGGCCTCAGTTGGAGCAGAGCTTTGCGAATCGGCACCGAGTTGCAGGCTTTCCAGAAAGTCTTCTGGGCGTGACTCAATCACCTGTTTACGTTCAGGGGTGATTTCGGTTTCGCTTTCCTCGGTGAAGACGGTGTCTTCAGGACGCGGTAGATGCCAGTCGCCCTTATTCTGAGGCTGGGCAGGCAAATTTTGTGGCAATGCAGGAACACGCCAGCCACTTGTCTGTGTCCGTGACGGTGCTTCAATTACCGGCTCGATCGTAGTCGTTTGCGGTGTATACCAGCCAGTTCTACTGTTGCCGTCAGCTTTACGGTCGTCTTTTTTCGACGGGTTATCGGACATACGCCCCATCCCTAAAATGTCTACGAGGTTAGTAAACGGTTAGTGTCATCGCGCATATTATACACGGATTTATCTTTTTGCCGCGAATACGGGCGACCCTATAATGGCAATCCTTTTGTTGAATGAGATAAGCTGCTTTTGACTCGTGTTTTTAGCCGCAATCAATCACTAGGTTCAACCACTGCACTAAAGTTATAGTAGACGGTTATCCTACGCCTAACATACGACTCTGCCACGTAGCTCAATCAAGCCTTATGCTATAGAAAACATAACAATTTTCTAATCATATTGTTGCAACACTGTCTCACGATTAGATTATTCCACCGTACAACCACAGTTATTTTTCGAGTTTGAAAAGGGGTAAATGAAGATGAAACAATTCGTTGCGATAATTCTGTTTGCAATTCTTGGAGTGTCAGCTTTACCTTCTATACCGAAGGTTTCTGCGGCTCAGGGAGCCTGTGGTGGCTACTTGAGCGTGTCGGTAAATACGATTTCTTCGGGAATGAATTTAGTCGTCTTATGGACGACCGGGGGTTCTCTTTCAGATGTTATGCTGTCCAGAGAATTTTTCAACGGAGCAACGAAGGCAAATGTAGCGTCGGAGATATACACCGATATTGAAGGCGTGGGCAGTAAAGAGTTTATTGCCAATGCGGAAGGTTATTCCGAACACTACGTCCTGACATCAAAATATGAGGATGGTACCACTGAAATCACAACCTGTGTCGTAACGGTGAATAGTCCACAATCAACACAACCTCAAGTTGTTTATTTCAACCTGTTTGGTCGAAACGCAACCATACCCGGCAGTACCCACCAAATTGGTTGGGAAACACGCAATGTGAGCCAAGTTCAACTGCTGGCGCTAAACCCAGAGAACAAACAAGTGTTTCTGAAGACGAACCTTCCCGCAAAAGGGCTTACAGATATTACCATTCCATCCGATTACAACTATTCAACCTTGCAGTTGATTTTACAACTGGATCAGATTCCTGTGAGCAGTCTTCCATCCGCTGCAATCCTAAAATTGCCGATCAATCTTTCCGGTGGAAATGCGCCTAACGCAGAGCCAACAGCCTCACCAGTAAACTTAAGAATCATTGACTGGCGAGAAGTCGCTGAGGCGACCTACCAAAAATTTGAAAACGGCAGCATGTTCTGGTTGCCGGGTGTTATGGAGCAGCCCGTTGTTGTCATGTATGACGATGGAACATGGCAGTTTGGTCAGTGGCAGGAATTGGCAGTGGGTATCACGGATACGCCACCAGTGAATCGTTATACGCCCTTACTTGATCACGCTTTCGGCAAGGTCTGGTCGCAAAACAATGAGGTTCGCAGCAAACTCGGTTGGGGTGTAAATCCAGAAATCAGCGCAGCAGTTGAAGTTCGAATATATGGCTCCGTGTGGCTCATTCGGATGCCGGATGGAACAACTCGGTTGGGGCAGGACTTGACTGGTACACAGTCATGGGCAGTGGTTAAATAATAAAAAAGGGGTAGTTTCAATCGGCTGCCCCTTGTGAATACAGTCTTATATGAGTTCCGAAGTCCCGCTTACTGATCCGGTGTAAGTGTATCCCGACCTTCACCAGCATCTTCTCGAGTGCCATTGGAAAGCGATGGCACTTTAAGCGTATCAACTTCGGTTGTGGGTTTCACCTCTTCGGTTGAATCATCGGCAACCGATTCTGGTTCGGCAGATTCTTCCAACCACTCTTCCTTATCTTGTTTTGGAAGTTGCAGTGTATCATGTGGATCCGCAATGGGAATTTCGCGTGTTTCTCGTGAGCGTTTGAGTGGATTGTTCTTCAAGATAATTGTCGAGTCGCGGTCATCTTCATCTTTGAAAGGGGTGGTTAATCCGGCTGTATCTTCTTCGTCTGGTGCTGTTGGATCCCCTTCAACTGAAATCACAATTACACTGATATTGTCTTCGCCGCCGCGCTGATTGGCAAGGTCGATCATTTTCTGGCTAACCACATCTGGATTGGGATCGGAAAACGCTAATTTTGCCAGTTCTGGTGCTTTGATATGTCGTGTCAAGCCATCTGAACACAAAATCAAGCGATCACCAATATGTAGACGTTTATAATAGATGTCTACGTCAACATCTTCGTTTTGTCCCAACGCACGGTACAGCACATTACCCATTGAATGCGTTTCGGCTTGTTCTGGTGTGATATGTCCTGCCATTACCAATGCCTGCACGTAGCTGTGGTCAATCGTGATTTGGGTAATCGACTCATCATCCGGCTCAACCAGATAAGCACGACTATCGCCAACGTGGGCAAATGTGGCATATGTCCCACGTATAAAAACCAGCGTCAATGTGGTTCCCATGCCGCGCATTTCAGGGGCAATAATTGCCTTATGCACGATATTCATGTTGGCAGTATGAATGGTGTCTTGCAGGCGTTCTGTCACCGGAATGTCTTCCGAATCGTTGGGATGAAAACCAGCTTTGATGGTTTCCACGGCAATGCGGCTGGCTTCTTCGCCTGCTGCTGCCCCGCCCATACCATCAGCGATGATAGCAAGGACAAAACCATCACCTGTCCATAGGTGAATACTGTCCTCATTGTTCTGCCGTACTTGCCCTGTGCTGGTACGTGCGCTGCTGTGAAGGCTGATGCCGTACTCCGGTTTATGCATGCCCGGACTCCTTGAGAGTAATTTTGACCTATTATAGTGCAATTCTGAATAAGTGGGAACACAGGACGAAAGGCCTGCATGAGAGAATCAAGTTTAATAAACCAGTATAACCTTACAATCTTGTGATGATATACCTACGAACTGCATAAGCATTACCTAAATATCGCCCGTTTTGGTCTGTAAACAAGGTTATAATACTGAAATATGTTTGTAACTTTTTTTGATGTCATCATCCGCTGTGGTTAAGTTTATACAGACTAACCGCTAACCGCGAAAAGCTAATTCTTCTATGTCATTTGCCATCTTTCGCTTAGGACGGCGTTATATCAGCCGTCGTTTACTGCAAAGTGTCTTGTTCGTGGTCGGCGTTGCATTAGGTGTGGCAATGGTTATCGCCATTGATATTGCCAACACATCCTCCAGTCGCGCGTTTGACTTGAGCGCTCAGAGTATTTCCGGCAAGGCTACCCATCAAATACTCGGCGGGCCAAATGGCGTTCCAACTGAACTTTATCGCCAACTGCGCCTCGATCTTGATTTGCAAACGGTCGCACCGATTGTCGAACAGTACGTGCGCGGTGTGAACGTCGGTGATCAACCACTACGGCTGCTGGGTGTTGATCCGTTTGCTGAGCCACCCTTTCGCAATTATCTCACAGCGGCATCCTCGCAAAGCGCAGGCGAAACGGCAACTAGCGGCGGCGCGAATGGCACAACCACTGATGCTATTAATGCTTTCATTGCCGAGCCTCGTACAGCGTTGATGAGTGCCACACTCGCCAAACGCTTTAATTTGAAGATCGGCGATACGTTGAATGTTCGCTCTAACGATCAGCAAATCGGCGTTCGTATTGTCGGTTTGCTGCAAGTACCGGATCAAGCCAGCGCTCAAGCGATAGATAATTTATTGCTGACTGACATCGCTACTGCTCAAGAGATAGCCGGGACAGCGGGAAATATCAGCCGCATTGATCTGATTTTGCCAGCGGACTATGACACTCAAAAAATCATTGCCATTCTTCCACAGGGCACAGCGCTCACCACACCCAACGCTGAAAATAGTGCCATCAACCAGATGACCGCTGCTTTTAATTTGAACCTGCAAGCACTGAGTTTGCTGGCTTTGGTGGTGGGTGTGTTTCTCATTTACAACACCGTTACTTTTAGCGTCATACAACGTCGCCCGATAATTGGCGTACTGCGGGCATTAGGCGCGACACGTGGACAAATCTTCCTGCTCATTCTGGGTGAGGCGCTTGTACTCGGCATCGTTGGCACTGTGATTGGATTGGCACTGGGCATTATTATGGGACGGGCATCGGTCGGATTGGTTGCCAAAACCATCAGTGATTTGTACTTCACCGTGAATGTGCAGTCCATTACCATCGCGCCGCTTACGCTCATTAAAGGTGCAATAATTGGTGTAGCAGCCAGTATTGCTGCCGCCCTCATTCCATCTTATGAAGCCACCCGTACACCACCCGCTGGAACCATGCGCCGTTCGGATGTCGAGCAGCGGGCGCTGCGTTTAGTCCCTTTGACGACAGCCGGAGCAGTCGCTTCTAACTTGTTAGGTTTAATTCTGCTGCGTGTTCCGACGACCAATCTCTATGTGAGTTTTGGCGCGTTGTTTTGCATCGTCATTGGTAGTGCATTGTTCACGCCGGTCGTGTTGATTATCATGATGCGCTTGGCATCCCCATTGACCACACGTATTTTTGGCGTGTTAGGCCGCATGGCTCCCCGTGCAGTAACACGTTCACTCAGTCGCACCTCGATTGCTGTGGCCGCGCTGACCATCGCGGTCAGTGTCATTGTCGGTGTTAGTGTGATGATTGGCAGCTTTCGCACCACGGTATCCGATTGGCTGGATACCACACTCGGCGCAGATATTTTCATCTCACCACCGTTGCTGACAGTGATCAGTGCTACACCCAATACCGACCCGAAAGTTGCCAGTTTAGTCGCTTCAGTCACAGGTGTGGATCATGTTGCGACTGTGCGTGAGGTCAATGCCATCGCGCCCGATTATCCTGATTTGCCACCCGTTAATTTACTGGCGATTAGTGAAGATACGTCCAACGGCAAACGCAATTTCATCTGGAACAATGCACCTGATGGTGACTATCGCACAGCCCTCACAGAAGGTTATGTAGTTGTCAGTGAACCCTTTGCCTTTCATCGTGGCATTACGCCTGAGAAAAACACCCTCAAATTGTTAACTGATAAAGGTGAGCATACCTTCACCATTGTCGGCGTTTATTATGACTACTCGACTGATCAGGGCGGGGTACTCATGGCTGATCCCATCTACCGCTTCTTCTTTAATGATCCCTATACCACCAATATTGCTGTCTTTCTCAAACCCAATGTTGATCGTCAGCAAATCATCAACCAATTGCAAACCGATACGCTCAACGGCTATGACATGCGCGTCCAAAGCTATACCGATTTGCGGGCGGGCGTGTTTGCGATCTTTGAGCAAGCCTTTTCAATCACGATCGCCTTACAACTGTTGGCAACGGTTGTGGCATTTATTGGTGTTCTCAGTGCGTTGATGTCGCTGCAATTAGAGCAAACGCGCCAGTATGGCGTCATGCGGGCAACGGGTATGACTCCCGCGCAGTTGTGGCGTTATACCCTCATTCAAACTGGCTTGATGGGCTTTACGGCCGGTACACTCGCACTTCCAATTGGTTTGGCCTTAGCCCTCGTTCTCATTTACGTCATTAATGTGCGTTCATTCGGTTGGACCATGCAGCTTCATTTGCCACCGGGAGAGTTTGCTCAAGCCTTCGCCGTAGCGGTCATTGCTTCATTAGCAGCTGGCATTTATCCCGCCTACCGCCTCGGTAAACTCGTCACTAGCCGCGCCCTTCGGAGCGAGTGAGCTGGGGCGGAGGCTTCTTGTATATCGAAATCGGCTATAATTAACTTAAGCTAATGAACGAGGTATGATATGGCGACGGCAACGTTCTTATCGGTATACGACAAATTCCTCGATTTTCTGGTGGAAAAAGCAACACCAGAAGAAATTTTATCTTTTCAGGTCTCGGATGAAGAAAAAGAATTTGCGCAAAATTTGGTTGAGCGCAAAAGCGCAGGATTATTAACTGCTAATGAAGAATCTCTGCTTGAGCAAATGGCGGAGTTTGATCTGCTGGTCACCATTTTAAAAGCGAAAGCACACAAAGTTCATCATCAACTATGAGCGCCATTCCGGGGCATATTCGCCAAGAAGTCAGGTTAAATGCGGGTGGACGGTGCGAATATTGTCGTCGACCAGACCATGAAACAGCCTATGGACACACGATTGATCATATTGTTCCAATAAAACACGGTGGCTTAACAATCCTGATAAACTTGGTTTATGCCTGCTTGTTTTGCAATCAACACAAAGGCACGGATGTTGCAGTTTATGACCCTGAAAGTGGAGCGCTTACGCCGTTATTTAATCCTCGCACTCAGAAATGGGAAGAACATTTCTCAGTTGAAGGATATATGATTGTTTCGAAGACGATTGTTGGGCGGGTTACTGTACTTATTTTACAAATGAATGCGCCTAAACAAGTTGAGGCGCGTGCTGGACTTATGGCTGCTGGTCTGTGGTAGCTATTGTATGACCTCCCCTTACCACCAAAACGTCACCATCATCACCGGCGCAAGCAGCGGCATTGGCGAAGCCTTAGCCTATGAACTCGCAGGGCAGGGTGCTTATCTCACACTCGGAGCGCGTCGCCTCGATCAGCTTGAAGTAGTCGCCGCCAAATGTCGAGAACTTGGTGGTCAAGCGCTTGTTGTGGCTTGTGATGTCAGCAAAAAAGCCGATTGCGAAAACCTCGTCCAACAAACGGTGGTGACTTATGGACGTGTGGATACCCTTGTCAACAACGCAGGTATTACCATGTGGTCGCGCTTTGCCGACCTCAAAGACCCGCTGTTGATTGAACAGATTATGAAGGTCAACTTTTTGGGCGCAATGTACTGCACCTATTATGCACTGCCTCATCTGAAGCAATCACGTGGACGTATCGCCAATATCTCTAGTATGGCCGATAAGATTATCACCCCCGGCAGCACTGGCTACGCGGCTAGCAAACACGCCATGGAAGCTTTCTTTGAGTCGCTGCGAAGCGAAGTGGCTGATGATGGTGTCAGCATCACCATGCTCTATCTTGGTTTTGTCGATACCGGTTTTGCCGGACGGATGTTGGATGCGGACGGCAAATCATCTGGCGGCATTAGCCAGCAGTTAAGCGACAAAAAGCAAATGACACCCGCCGAATCAGCACGTTTGATTGCTAGCGCAACCATCAACCGCAAGCGTACTGTATATACACCCGTTAATGGACTTCCCGGTTGGGTATTCCCGTGGCTCAAGCTGCTTGCACCCGGCATTTTAGAAAGGGTTGGCAAGCGTTTTATGGATGACGGTGGGATATAATCGCATAAAACCTATTATTCGTAAATTTAGGCGTATGTTATTCTTAGAAGTAGACGATTAGCTGGAAATCAGTTTTCGGTGATAATATTCTTAACACACGAGTAAATGTGGCCTTATGTTTGACTTGCTCAGAACGGATGACTTGATGTTCAACTTCGCCAATGATCCGCAGGCCGTCGGTCGTATGTATCTGACTGACGAGTCACTTCGCATTCGGCAGGAAACCCACGAACTTTATAGCGAACCGAAGCTCGACTTTCCTGCATGGGCGCTGGACTCGGTTAGTTGGCGCGGTGATGAAATGGTGTTAGATGTGGGCAGTGGTCCCGGTCGTTATTATAGTACTTTGCATGAACGATTCCCTGATATTGAGTATTATGCCTGCGATTTATATTCAGGCATGGTGCAGACTCATCCTCATAAAAAGACGTTGTCATTAGCGGATGCCCAGCGTTTGCCTTACCCTGATGCTACCTTTGATGTGGTTATGGCAAACCACATGCTCTTTCATGTACCCGATGTGGAACGTGCCCTACGTGAAATTCGGCGTGTTGTTAAGCCGGCGGGTTTTGTGATGGCGACCACCAACAGCATCCATAACATGCCTGAATTTCAGGCGTTGATTCGCCGTGCCATTACGCTGCTTTCGCCACCGGGAACTGCTAATGTTAGTGTACCGGGGCAGCATACCGATCCGTTTACCCTTGAAAGTGGAACACGTTTGTTATGCCATCACTTTTTTGCGGTCGTACGTTACGACTTGCCGCGTGCGCTAGTTTTCCCGACTGCTGAACCAGCCTTAGATTATCTCAACAGCACGCGTAGTGTGCGTGAGGCTGAACTGCCTCAAGGCGTAAATTGGGATGAGATGATGATGATCGTCCGCGAACAGATTGGTCGCCTCATCGACCATTTTGGTGAGTTGACGGTTAATACACTTTCAGGTTTGTTGGTCGCTACCGATCGCGGTGATTTCATGGACGAATACACCGAAAAGCTGGCGAAGGTCAAAGAACAAACCAAGCCTCTGAAGTCATCGCGCAAACCCCGTCGCGGACGCTGAGGCGAAACGGTTGTTAAATACGGATTACCTGAGATTGTATAGATCATGCCGAGCTTTAGTATCAATTGAGGCATCTCGTACTTCTCACATTAAATAAAATCTTAATAGTTTTTATAACAAACCTCCTATATTCTGAAAGTGGTTTTGGTTATTAGTGAGGTTTTTCAATTGCGCTTTTACATTGCAATAATTACTCTTATTGTCTTTTTTATTCTATCAGGTTGTTCAAGTGCTAATTCTCCTAGTTCGGTAGTTATTCAATCGACATCGACTCCTACCGTAACACTCACTTCAACATCTATAATTACAGCTACACCGACACTCACGCCAACTTCGACCGCTACGCCGATACCAACATCAACATCTACACCAACGCCTATCCCACCTACTCCTACTAAAACCCCTATCCCAGAAGTGTTGAATCAGCTACCTTTAACTTTTGCGGATACTGATACATCAGTTGTTGCAGGGCTAGCAGTTTTTCAAGTAACAGATGTTTATGGACTATCATCGATTGGTTTAGCATCTACAGCACCTGCTCAGCAACAATATCTGACAATTGAAGGTTATGTCTATAATTATTCGGATACTGATTTAACGGTTTACAATTCAGACTTCAAAGCTACTTTTATTGACACTAATTCAACCAAATTAAGTGATGTCGAGCCTGTGGTCGAGTTAATGCGGTTGCTGAAAGATGCGAAATACCCAGATAAAGATTGGCCTGCTCAAAATTGGCGTGTTGATCGCAAGTTTTCTGTAACAGCGAAACATGTTCGTCCGATCTTCCTTGTTTATCAGGTACCGGTTGAAATAACTGCCATTTCACTTCAATTTACTCCTTTTAATTTTGTGCCTCCACCTGTATTAGGTATTTGGTTGCCTAAATCGGATAGTGGGAATTACACATTTTTTAAAGTTAGCAGTAATGACAAACCAACTTTCAAACATGAATTCCTACCCGAAACAGTTACTGAAATAACAGAAGTTGTTGATAGTAGAACCGAGAGCTTAGACAACTGTTTTGGTAATAGTGAAATTGAACGGGAAACAGGATTAGATCGGACGATTTCTTTAGAAATAACGACCAGTGCTGATTCTGGTGAATTGGGTCCTTTGCTGAGTTTTCTACCCGGATTTCAAACCTTTACCAAAATTTTAGGTGATCTTATTGGGGTTCATTATGAACGAACTCAAGGCGAAGCAATGACTTTTACAGATGCCACAAGGATGCGGGCTGCATCTGGTACACACACTGTATATCGAGTGACTTACTACAAAGTGAATTTAGCGGGCAAGATACGGATTTACATTGGAGATAAATCGTTCGATGTTCCGTATACGATTGGTGATCGTTTGCGTACAGATATTGTTTCACAGCCCGCTATTCCTTGTGGAACAATTACACCATGAAATAGTTCGGGATGGATTGAATAGGACTTATGAGCCAACTGCTATAGAAACCTTAAGTGCATCCAAAATGGTTCGCCCCTTACAATGAGCCTATGTTATACCGCTTTGTAGGCGGTAACAAAGTACCTTTTTGAGGAGCGATCATTATGGATGTTACCCTTAAGTTCCAACCTGCCTTTTCATTAGCCTATGTCAAAGTTTCACCCAACGAAGAAATCCGCGTTGAACCCGGAGCGATGGTCAGCCATACATCTGGTATGAGCATGAACACCAAAGCCGAAGGCGGCCTATTCGGTGGCCTTAAGCGGATGGTCGCTGGCGAGAGTTTCTTTCAAAACACATGGAAAGCTCCCGGCGATGGTGGCGAAATT
Source organism: Aggregatilineales bacterium (assembly GCA_038251275.1). Lineage (GTDB taxonomy): Bacteria > Chloroflexota > Anaerolineae > Aggregatilineales > Phototrophicaceae > CFX2. Next base: position 15,685 of record JBBSBM010000010.1, on the reverse strand, counting down.
ACCCTTGCTCCAGCAGTTGCGGGTGACATGTTTGTGCTACCCGTTACTGGAGAGTTCTTGCTCGCCAGCGGTGCGTATGTCGCAAGCGAAATGAGCTTGATAGTAGACGCGAGTTGGGGAGGGGCTAAGGGGTTTTTCGGCGGCGGCGGGTTGATTCTGTTAAAGGTCAGCGGTAGCGGAAAAATGCTTGCCTGCTCATACGGTGCCATTTTCGACAAAACTTTAGCTGCTGGCGAAACCTATGTTGTGGACACCGATCACATTGTGGGTATGGACACCAGCGTTAAATTTAGTGTTGTGAAATCAGGCAGTTGGAAGTCCACCATCCTTGGTGGCGAAGGTTTGGTTTGCAACTTGACCGGACCGGGTCGTGTTTTGATGCAATCGCGTTCGGTAAGTGCTTTCGTCGGCTGGCTTTCGCCCAAGTTACCCAGTAAGAGTTCCAGTTAGGTTTTGATGTGATTTACCCACATCGTGTGGGCGATTAAGGCAAATTAAAGGAAGGTGATTTCAAAATAGTCATCTTCCTTTGGACAATCGGGAATATTTATTCCAACCCCGCGTTCTGTGCGGCGATTCGTCCTAGAACCGACCAATCGAGTTCTTTGTAACCTTTTGCCATGGCTGCCACCAGATGGTCGCGCACTAAGCTGGCAATGGGTAAGGGTGTATCAGTTGCGTCTCCCGCTGCTAGCGCAAGTCGCACATCTTTCAATCCGAGCGGGAGTTTGAATCCCGCCGGCTCAAATTGCTGCCGTGCGATTAATCCACCATAATTTTTGTAGATGGGTGCGGAAAACAAGGTACTGGTCAGTAAATCCAGATACGCTTGCGGATCAATATCATATTTCCGCACCAGTGCAAATGCCTCACTCAGACTTTCAATCACCGAGGCAATTAAAAAATTGCCGCTGATTTTGATGATATTCGCGGATACAGGTTTATGACCCACCACGAATGTCTGTGACCAAGCACCGAAAAAACGGGCTCGCAGCGGATAATTGCTGATTCATCGCCGGCTGCGACGATAAAGAGTTTACCTGCTGCTGCTGCGTCAGGACGACCAAAGACTGGGGCAGAAATATAGGTGCGGTCAGCCTGTGTATGGGCTTCGGTTAAACGTTCTGCCAGTGCTGCGCTAATCGTGCTCATACACACATGTATCGTATCTGGCCTGAGCGCTGCCAGAATGCCACCCTCACCAAATACGACTGCTTCAACCGCCGCATCATCCGCGAGCAGCGAAATAACCACGTCGTTGTTACAGGCTTCGGTTGCCGTGTCCACAACCGCTGCGCCATCGGCTATCAGAACTTCCGCGCGGCCGCGGGTACGGTTATAAACAGTGACCTTATGCCCAGCTTTACACAAATTACGCGCCATTACCTGACCCATCGCACCCAAGCCGATAAATCCAACATCCATGATTATTTGCCCTTCACTTGAAATTGAAGATGGTCAAGTATAAGCCTTGCCTGTTGTCTCGACTATACATTAGGCCAGCCGCAGCACAGATGCTGCTAAGCCGACGATACCCCCCATCAAAATTAACCACGTCGCATTAATTTTGTAGCGGATCAAAAGCGCTAAGGTAATCAATGCCAGCAAAATTGCGAGAGGACTCCACGCCGCACCATCGATGGTGCGCAACGCCGCACCTGTTAAGTCTATCAAGGTGACTAATATTGCCGCAATCACGCCTGCATTCACACCAGATAGGAAACCACCCAGAAACTTGCTTTGTCTCATTTTAGGAATCAGAGGCGCGGTCAAAATGACAAGGATGAAACACGGAAGAAATATACCCAGTGTAGCGACAAAAGCTCCCGGCAACCCTGCCACAATATAGCCGACAACTGCTACCGTCGTCGATACCGGGCCGGGTGTAATTTGTCCAATAGCCACCGCATCCAAAAGCTGCTTTCCCGTTAGCCAGCCAAACCCGTTGACCACATCTTGTTGAATGTACGAAATGAGTACATAACCGCTGCCGAACAGCACCGATCCAATTTTGAGAAAGTAGAAAAAAATATCCCATAAGCTCGGTGGTGCTGCTATTAAGGTTTGGAAGATTTCTGGTCTGACTGTAGGGACACGATATATTGTGCCTGTGGCGTGAGGGATAAAGGCCAACATCGCGGCTGTAGTGTCTTTATATCCGATGACAAATAATCCGAAAATAACCCCCGCTGCAATCATGACAACCACTTCTGGAATCGGTGTGAAAATGACCGTTGCGACGGCTGCGATGAATAACACCCACAAAGCGCCACTTCGAAGTGCTGTTCGTGCCAGTCGGTAGCCAGCATTCGCGATAATCGCGACGATCACCGGTTTGATACCCCACAGAAGTGCTTGGATTTGAGGGATTTGACCCGTGCTGCTATACACAACACCCAGCACCAACGTGAGCAAAAATGCTGGCCCGATGAAACACGCGCCAGCCACTAATGCGCCGGGGATTCCTCGTGTCACATAGCCCACATGGATCATGACCTCGGTCGAGTTTGGCCCCGGAATGAGGTTGGTGGCTGCGATTAAGTCAAGATATTGGTCATGGGTCATCCACTTGCGCCGGACGACAATTTCATCTTCGGCAATAGCGATATGCGCGATAGGCCCACCGAAAGCCGTCAGACTTAGTCGCAAAAACAATCGCATCAGTTCGCCATATGTAACTTTGTTGGATGGGGTAATGGTATTCATGCAGAGTCCTAAATAAAGTGTGGAAATCGCATGATCATACCGCGAAGTGGTTAACTCTCGTTTAAATAATCCCTGAACGCTTCTCGATGAATATTATTCTAAAATACTCTGTATTTCTCTGCGCTCACCAAGTCTGCTTTAAAAATAACCTGCCACAGATCCTGTATAGCTCCCTCCATCGCTGTGCGAAGCCTCCTGTGGATGCGTGGGAAGGCTGGGGTGGGGGTTTTGGATGTCTTACTTTCATCTGCGGATGTGATGTTACTGTATAGTCACTCAGCGGTTAGTCTTTTCTCGTTTAATTATGGCTTCCACATCTGCATAAACTGAATCGAATCGACAAAGTTGCCATTCACGATAACTTCCCAGTGGAAGTGAGGACCGCTGGTACGTCCCGTATTACCCACCACACCCAGCACTTGCCCCGCATTAATCGACTGTCCTCGTGTAACATGCGTTTGTGAAAAATGGTTGTAGGTTGTAAATACGCCCATACCATGATTCACCACCACAATATTGCCGCGAATATCCATTAATCCTGTGTAAGCCACTGTTCCCGAAGCGCTTGCCATTACGGGTTGCCCCAAAGTTGCCTTGATGTCCCAACCGGTATGCCGCGTGTCCATCGTGCCATTAAAATTGCGGAACGCCCCAAATGGTGAGGTCAGTTCTCCACCGGGTATCGGCAGTTGGAACCCACTGCTATCCCACAACCGTTCAGGTGTAAATGTACTAAAAATGGCTTCAAGTTTAGCGAATTCGTTCCGTTCAATTTCTGGGTCAGCTAGAAAAGCCTTATCTGGTGCTAACGTCACCACCTGCTTGATGAAACTCCCGATGATGACATCCACCTTGGTACTGATTGTCTGCCGTGTGCCGTCTTCATACCACACTAGCACATCCAGACCGTAGTTGCGCGCTGTCTGTTCCATGCTTACCGACACCAATCCGTAAAAGCCATCATTCGGCATCGGGAAGAAATCCACCAGGGTATCGAGAAAGCTGGATTTTGCACCGGCAATATTCGCACCGGTGACGTGTAGCAATCCCGTACTTCCTTGCGCCAAACTGGTAAAGTACACCTCTAACGTAGTTCCATTTTGGTTCAGCACGGTGTCAGGCTGTGGACGAGGAATCGGTGTTGGCGTAGCAGGCACAGATGGGGTCGGCATAACAGTTCCGCCAGCATCCTGCGCGGCTACAGGTAGCAAACACAGGCAGATGAACAAGCCGACCATGCTGAAAAGGGTAGTACGTTTGAGGGCTAAGTGCATTACCAAAACCATTAGACTATTAGGATATGAACCGTCCGCCAAGTATCCCACCGTCACTCCCACTCTGCAAGATGCGTTGGGTAAGCGTCAGCTTAGGAGTGTCAATGTAACGGGTAAAATGAGTTTTTACAGACCACTTGACAGAATTAAGTTTACGCTGTAAATTAAATGAAATCGGATTAAGTTTACACTATATAACGAATGAAGGTCAGCAGTAAATGGCACGCAAACGCAACGATGAACTCAATGCAGCAACTGCCGAAGCCATCAAAAAGACCGCTCGTCAATTGATGGCTGAAGAAGGCACGAATGGTCTCTCAGTGCGCGGTATCGCGAAAGTGCTCGATCTTACGCCACCAGCCATTTATCACTACTTCGCCAGCTTAGAGGAATTAACGACCGCTCTAATTCTAGACAGTTTCAATGGCTTGGCAGATGCGCTTGAAGCAGCAGCCGTCCAATCGCTGGCTCTGACCGCAGGTACCAAATTAATCGATGTACTCATGGCCTATCGTCAATGGGCGGTTGATTATCCCATCGACTTCCAACTGATTTACGGCAATCCGATCCCCGGTTATGTTGCCCCTCGCGAACTAACCGTTCCGGCAGTTGTCCGAACCTTTGTAGTTACGGTGTCACTGATTGAAGAAGCTTTGCAAACAGGTGAACTATTACCCGCATCACCATATGATGAAATTCCACCTATTGTCGAAGCCCGCTTGCAAGAACTGATAGCCGAAGGCGGTTATCCCATTGCAACCTTATCCATGTACTTAACCATGATTGTATGGACGCAAGTACATGGCATTATCTATCTGGAAGTCTTCAACCACATACAACCGAATGTGGGCGATGTGGCAGTTTTTTATGAGACCCAAATCCGCAATATGCTCATGACCATGGGGCTAAAAATCGACCACTAATTCTCAATATTGCAAACAACTTATTCGTTAATGAGTCTGTAAATTCGCAGGCTTGTATTTGATGCGCCTTAGCGCAAGGAGAAATGTCATGAATACCAATGAACTGCACGTCGTTTTAGGAACTGGACCTGTCGGCAAAGCAACTGCCCGTGAACTCGTCAAATTGGGGAAAACCGTCCGCATGGTGAATCGCAGCGGCAAAGCATCGGATTTGCCTGCTAGCGTCGAAGTGGTTAAAGGCGATGTTTACAATGTCGCCAACGTCGCCCAACTGACCAAAGGTGCAACCACTGTTTACCAGTGTGCCCAACCACAGTATCACGAATGGGCCGAAAAATTCCCGCCGTTGCAAGCAGCAGTTTTAGAAGGTGTCGCTGCCAGTGGCGCTCGACTCGTCGTCATGGAAAACGTCTATATGTATGGCGACCCCAATGGCCGTCCGATTGTCGAAACCCTGCCTTATGATGTCCATACCAAAAAAGGCAAAGTACGTGCTGCCATGAGCGAAGCACTGATGAATGCAGATCGTAGTGGTAAGGTGCGTGTGGCTATTGGACGCGCGTCCGACTTCATTGGCCCGGAATATTTCATCGGTGCTGACCAGTTGGTTTATCCCGCCTTAGAAGGCAAAACTTCGAATGCTATCGGCAATATCGATGCACTCCACAGCTTCACCTATGTACTGGATGTCGGTAAAGCGTTGGCAATCCTCGGCACGCATGACGAAGCCTTCGGTCAAGTTTGGCATATTCCTAGTCCTGCGCCTTTGACCCAACGCCAATTAGCGGAATTGGTCTACAAAGAAGCCGGGCAGCCATTGAAGATACGTGCAGGTGGTCGCCTTATTTTGAGTGTCATGGGACTCTTCAATGTCAGCGTTCGTGAAATTGTCGAGATGCTCTACGAATTTGAAAAGCCTTTCATTCTAGATAGCACCAAATTTGAAAAAGCCTTCGGCATGAAGGCCACGCCTATTGAACAAGCCGTGCGCGAAACCGTCGCCTATTTCAAAGCACATCCCAAGTCACAAGGAAAAGCCGCCTAATGATCGCATCATTGAATACCAAATGGGGGCTTATCGGACGTTGGTTATTAGCCTTTCTAGGATTTCCGATAGGCGGAGGTATAACCTACCTCATTATTGGTTCTATAGATAATCCGTTAAAAGGGGTAATAGGTGGCGCAATTGCAGGAGCATTTATCGGTGGAGCGCAGTGCTTAGCCCTGCGTTCCGACCGCGATGTGGATGCTACTTGGGTTGCAGTCAGCAGCACCGGATTAGCGGGAGGAGTCGGTCTAAGCACTGCACTTCTCGGTACGGATACCGATGTCAACAGCATCGTTGCTCGTGCCGTTGTGACAGGTGTTATATGGAGTGCGGCACAAGCTTATCAATTACAGCGTAAAGGCGGTGCATCAATCCTTTGGGCATTAGCTGTTACCTTGGGTTATACCATTGCGTGGCCGGTGACACGCCTTGTCATCCGCGATAATGTCCAAACGGGTTATGTCGTCTTTGGCGCTTCCGGCGCAATCCTATTTCAGATCATTACCCTAATCGCCATACTCCGTAAGCCTTCTACTAAAACCTAAAACTTGGGTGCAGAGTAGGGCGGAGCCAACCTTACTCCCACTTTCCCTGTATTCATACTCTACTATGCAACTTTTTATATATGTGTGCGTACATATAGATAACGATGCACATAGATTATGGAGAATGTTGATGACAACTGTAATTCCCGGTCGCTTCGCCGCCCAAACGGACGAACCCTTTGTGGTGTTTATTATTGGGATGCGAGTCAATAAATTGCTTGCCTTACGCAAATGGCTTCCAGTTGCTAATGCCATGGGACCCATGCTGCGAGATTTATACACCCATCCCGAAAAAGGCTTCCTAGGAGGTGAATTCTTCGTCTATTGGCCGGGTGTAACCTTGGTACAATATTGGCGCTCATTTGAAGATCTTGAACGTTTTGCCCGCCAGCCTTCTGATCCTCATCTCGCCGCTTGGAAAAGTTTCAATCAATCGGTTGGTGCGGATGGTTCGGTCGGCATCTTTCATGAAACTTACATGGTCGAACCGGGCAAATATGAAGCGGTCTATGGCAACATGCCCGTCTTTGGCTTAGCTGCTGCAACCAAACATGTTCCGGCTGTGGGACGGCGTGAAACAGCCCGTCGTCGTCTTGGCGGTGACAATGAACCCGCTGTTCAATCCCCCGTAAATTCTGCCCCTTGAATCGTTTCCCTCACCCTTGCATGAAGACAGATATTAAACAGTCTTCGTGCAAGGAACTTGCATCTATTACAACCTCGTAGGTTATTAATGTCTTTATAGTTAAACGCTTCAATTACATGTAAAATCTACACATTACGGTTACTAATTTAACGAGAAATTTCACACATGGGTTTTACCTTAGACTTACTTCCTGATGAACCGATAGTGGTCACACATGCCAAAGGAATGCTGACTGTACAAGACTTCGCTGAAATGTTTGCCGCTTCACGTAAACTTTTGCAGGGCATTAATGGAAGGATTTACCGTATTTCTGACTTTCGCGAAGCCAGTAGTTCATTTATGGACTTACTCCGTATGGCACAGATTGCGTCAAAAGGCGGTGAAGGCACAACCACTGATCCTCGTATTAAAGCTGTTCTTGTTGGGACAAATCAGTGGGTCAGTTTGGCACGGACCATTTTCGAGCAGCCTCAATATTCGGCGATGCGTTTCCCAACATTTGAAACCATGGAAGAAGCGTTGCACTATGCGCGCATACAATTATCGATGCCGTTGGATAAGTCAGCGACTTCCGGAACTTAACGGTTGTAGTCAACATCAGATAATGGTTTGCTAACGGCTTTATTTACCCCCATTTACCTAAACAATTATTCCATTCGCATTTCGATTATCTTTACGCTCGTACAGCTTCATGGACTTAACTCGGATCACCCAAGTCGCTACCAAAGGTCTAGAAGGTTCGACGACAGATCCGCGCATTAAAGCGGTGATCGTTGGTACGACTCAGTGGGTTAGTTTAGGTCGAATAAATTTTGAGCAACCTCAATTTTCAGCCTTACATTTTCCCACGGTGAGTTCGATGGAAGACACGCTCGTCTATGCCCGTACTCAGTGAGCGGCTGGTTCAAATGCATAATTTTCGTTCATTTGTGTGATCGATTTGGATGAATTGAGGTACAAAGCTGTGTAAAAGGTTTATAACGAATCTTTAAAAACAGGACTTTTGGCCTATATTTGAAAAGTGGCAAAATTGTCCCTATACACTCCCCCAAAAGTGTGAGATCATAGGGGAAGGTAGGGTATAGAACGTCTTGGTTTCCACTGCACATTGAGCTTCGTCTTCCTTCTGCACTGTTTGCCACCTCACTTATTTGCTCTATCCATTTTCATATTCCGTGTATCGTGTATCCAGGAGAAACCCAAATGGGAACCAAGTTGTACGTCGGCAATCTGTCTTATTCAACCACCGAAGATCAAATCCGCACCCTGTTTTCACAGGCCGGTGAGATCGCCGAAATCGCCTTCATTATGGATCGTGACACCGGTCGTCCAAAAGGGTTCGGTTTCGTCACCATGAAGACCGAAGAAGGCGCACAGGACGCCATCAAGCGCTTCAATGGTCAAACCGTTGACAACCGCGCCTTGACTGTTAACGAAGCTCGTCCCCGTGAAGAGCGTTCGAACAGCGGTGGCGGCTACGGCGGCGGCAACCGTGGTGGTGGCGGACGTGGTCGCTTCTAGTCAAGCGCCCGCTTCTTAAGTAAGCAACCTAAAACCGTGTGGGTCAAAAGCCTACACGGTTTTTTATTTGTCTGGTGATAACCCCCGCCTTAATCCACATCGGCTATCTTCGCAGTCTCAGTCAGCCGATAGTCCATATTAACAAGGGAGGAAACCAACACATCATGCCTGTTACTCGTTGGTTTGGTCGATTTGGAGAATGCCGGGGAGCGCCAACTGCATGAATTGGGCTGCCAGGTCTTGTGGTGTAGTAGACATATCATGCTTGAGCCACCATTTAATCATGCCCATGTAAGCGCCACTGAGGTAGCTCATGACCACTTCGGGCGGGACGCTAAATTGTCGTGATCGTGCGCGGGCAAACCAGCGTAATCCAAACTGTTCGATATGTTCCTGCATCTGCTGGGTGAATGGCGCGACACTGCCCTCTATGAGCATGAGGCGGTAAAAGTCGGCGTGCTGGGCGACGTGTTCAAACAAGCTGATGAAGAAAATACTTAGTCGTTCGGGGTCGGGTTCTTGAGGACGTGAGGGTATAAAGGGCATGGGTAAGCTGCCAAGCTTATCCAAAACTTCTGTCATGAGTGTCGTCATTAAATCATGTTTATCGCGATAATGCAGGTAAAAGGTGGCACGGTTCAGGCCACCGCGGTCGGTGATGTCCTGAATGCTAACGGCATCAAAACCCTTTTCGCGGATCAGGTCGATGAAGGCGCTGCGAAGCAATTGCCGGGTTCGGATTTTGCGTGGGTCAAGCGGTGATGTGGATTTTTTCGACATATTTACCGTTTGTGTTGATTATACGACAGCGTGCCGAAATCATAAGCGTATTTTAATGCAAATATGGTTTATCGTTGATAGGTAACGTTATTGTAAGTCATCAGTAGAGTGGATAATAATCTATGAAACCAACACCTCCTCAACTGTCCGGGCTGCCATTGATCGGCAATGTGATGGAGTTTTCCCGTGATCGCGCGGGATTAGTCGAACGTGGTTATAAAGAAAAAGGGCCGATCTTCAGCATCAAGCTGGTGAGCCAAAATGTGGCGATTATCGCTGGTGAGGAAGCACAGGCTACATTCTTCAACAAGACCGATACGTCACTGCGGATGGACAAAGCCTACGGTACGCTGCGGGCGATGTTTGGGGATATTGCTTTCACCGCTTCGCCAGAGGTTTATATGGCGCAACGGCATATTTTACACGCGCCATTCAAGGGCGGGAAGATGCCGGGTTATGTCACGATTATGCAGAAGGAAATCCAGCAGTGGTTGGATTCGTTGGGTGAGTCAGGTGAGGTTGATCTGGGGCAAGGTCTGGCTCCACTGGTACAGAATGTGGCGGCACATGCGATTATGGGTGAACCTTTCCGTAAGGCGATGGGGCGCGAGTTCTGGGATTTGTATGCTGACCTGAACAAGGGCATGGATATGATTTTCCCGCCGAACTGGCCGCTGCCCAAGTTCCGCAGACGTGATGCGGCTAAGGCCAAGATGCAGGCCATCCTCAAGCCGATCATCGAGGAACGTCGTAACAGCACAGCCGAATACAATGACATGCTGCAAGACTTTGCCACCGCGACTTATAAGGATGGGCGACCTGTAGAGGACGAGGTGATCTTCGGGCTGATCGCAGCGTTGATGTTTGCCGGACATGAGACAACAGTCGGTCAGGCAGCATGGACGATTACCGAACTGCTCAAACATCCTGATTATCTGAAGATGGTTCAGGGGGAAATCACCGAGAAGTTTCCGTATATGATGCCGATTGATTTGAACATCATTGCCAATTTGCAACATGTGGGATGGGCCGTGGAAGAAACCACGCGGCTGCATCCGTCAGCCGACACGATTTTCCGTTTTGCCGAAGAGGACACGGAAGTCGAAGGTTACACCATTCCTAAGGGTTGGCTGGTCATGCTCAACACCAAGCTCGCCCACAAACTACCGGACGTGTGGACAGAGCCGGAGCAGTTTGATCCAATGCGCTTCGCACCGGGACGCGAAGAAGATAAGAAGCACAAGTTCACCATCACCGGCTTTGGTGGTGGGATGCACAAATGCACAGGCATGAACTTCGCCAACAATGAGATGACATTAATTACCGCCATGATGCTCCAGCAGTTTGATTTAGAGTTAGTCAACAAAGACGTGGAGACCACCTATAGTTTCGGCGCAAGCCGTCCTGATGGTGCGGTAGTACGCTACAAGCGCAAGCCGCAAAGTGCCATGATTACACCAGAAGTCGTTGCAGCCGCAGTGGCTGGTGGCTGCCCACACATTACGGCGATGCAGACCGAGGGCGGCACGACGGTTAATTAATACGCAGAGAGAAGACCGGAAGGGTCTGAGACCCTTCCCTACGAGAAAAACAGGGAAAATGCGGGAGCACGCGCAGGTACTCGCCCTACGCAAAGATTTATTACAGGTCAAAGTAACGTTTTTGTCGAGGCCGAATCGGCTATTTTTAGCCAAAACTAACGTTACTTACGGATTTGTTCAACGTTTCAAGAAAAGGTGTCATCGCCGCATCAAGTTCTGAAATAGCGTTGTAATATTGAAGCGAAAACGCACCTGAACCAATTAGCATGGTGGAAACGGCTGTCCCGGTGTGCGCCAGCATCAGAATCGGAATACAGCGGACATGATGTGCATAGGAGATTTCGTAGCCTACGCCATGCGAGACGGCACTCACCTCCGCGATCATTGCGTCGCAGGAATCTATCCACATCATATCCCGCCGGTAAATGAAAACGTCATTCGTAAAACTCCCCTCCCATGTCGGATCAACCGGGATAGTGAATTGCGTACTGAAACCATGTGCCACAATCACTTTCTGGATCGCGTCACTGAGTTCCTCGTTTATTCGCATGTCACCCCGCAGGCAGCGGGCGAAATAGATATGCTTCATCAGATTGCTCCCACTTGTTCAAAATGATCTGTTTCTTATTCATCTTTGTTTATACTGCGAGGGTTAATTTTTAGGTGAGGTCGTCGCTGTCCATTGTACGTTTGTTGATGCGTTCGAGCTTCATGATGAGGCGTTCGTCTGGATCGGGGCAGGCCACCAGCGAATCCCGTTCCAGCCAATCTCCGGCTGAGAGTTGACGCTGCTTTGCGGCTAACAGTGGTAATACACTGCTGAGGGCATAAATACAAAAATGCTTGCCGGGCGGCAAGCGCAATTGGTTGCTTTCAGTGAGTTCAAAATAATCCCCGACTTGCATACTACAGACAGAGCGACCTTCAATAGCCGTCACTGTCACGCGTAGATCATAGAGTTCAAAGTTATGTGGCATATCTGTCTATCCATCCTTGTGAGTGATGGGATAGATAGACCTGTTACCCCATCTTTAAGTTGTTAATTCTTCCTGTGCTTTGGCAATCTCGCGACGTGCAAATGTCAACGCATCATCCAGATTATCAAATGTGGGGATCATTATGCCGCCAAATTGAGGCTGCTGCAACGCAGTACGTGCCAAGGCAATCCACTGACTGGTGCCGACATAGACCGTCTGAATGCGCGGATCAGATGATGAACCAGCGGCATGATTGGAAGCCAGCTTCACCGCTTTGAGAATATCCATAAATGAACTGTCGGCGGCGGTATAATCTGCAATCCGGTAGATTTTTTCCTGCCGGCCTTCAATCATCGCCGCAACTTGCTCGTACATCCCTTTAAAGTCGTCAGCGCTTATTGAGCCAGCGGCAGTCGCAATAAGGATTGGTTCATCTGGAAGCCATTCTATATTAAATGCCATTACTGTGCTTACCTTGTCATATAATGCTGATGCTTAAATTAGGCATCAACAACAGTTTTACCGGTTTGATTATTGAGTTGAGCCCGAGCATAATCCAGAGCATCTTCGAGATTTTCAAGTGTGGGTAAACGCATTGAGGAATACTGTGGCTGTTCGAAAATAGTACGTGCGAGGCTGACCCACTGATTTGTGCCTACCAGAATGGCCTTAATGCGCGGATCGGTCGTTGTACCTACGCCGCCTTTAGATGCCAATTGTGACATACGAATGTGATCCATAAAGGAACTGGTCGCTTGGCGAAAATCGGAAACTCGATAGACAATCTCTTCCACACCATCTAGCAAACTCGCCGATGCTTCAAACATGTCCGCGAAATCCTGCACCGTCAAAACCCCTGTGCCTGTGGCAATCAATATTAACTCATCAGGCAATAACTCTAAGCTAAAACCCATATCTTCACCCATTTTGTTACACTAGATTACGTTTGGAATAGAATATCATCTCAATACTAAATGCCATTCAGCCATATAAGTGTAAAGAAATGGGAAATTTGTAAAGGTGAGGCTGATATTTATGCAGAATTCATGAATGACAAGGAGATATCCTTATGTCACGGTAACAGTTGGATTGCCAGATTGTGTGCGCCCATACTCCAGAGCATCTTCCATGGTTTCAAAGGTCGGGAAGCGCATCGCTGAATATTGAGGCTGCTCAAAAACGGTACGTGCCAAACTGACCCACTGATTTGTCCCAACAAGGACAACTTTAGTACGAGGATTTGTGGTGTGCCGCCGCGAACGTAAGGGAGCATTTCGCTGAAACTGCAATTCTATTGGCAGCAAAATCGAATGCGGCGCTTATTTGAGCAGTGCGTTGCAGCTTCACAATGTGGCTTTCTGAATAATCTATTGAGGCCCGGCAACGCCCATTAAATTGCCTTCAAGGTCGGTGAAATGACCAACGACGAGCTGCCCATTGGGATTTTTGGCGGGACCCATGACACGCTTTCCACCGAGACTTTCGGCGTTTTGGAGCGCCGCTTCAACATCGGGAACGCCGACATAAAAAATCGTGTGACTGGTGAAGTCTGTGCCGCCACCGACACCACCGGGAATACCATCGCCATCCTTCGCCGGATCGTGATTGACGAAACCGTAGTTGCCTGCTTCAGATACCTCCGGTGCAACAGGCGAGTCCGTGTCGAACTCCCATCCAAACAGGTCGCCGTAATAGCTGCGAAGCTTTTCAGGGTCATTGCCACTGACTTCGAAATGGACGACTTGTTGAGCCATGCTTGCGCCTCGTTTTGATATATGCTCAGGTGAATATATATGATAGAACAAAAGGGCTAATCTGTCGAGTTAGTGTTTGGTTTGAAAATCGATGATCGTTTATTGGCTTATGAGAAAGTTAAACAAATTCTGGCCTGTGCTATACTATTTTTGTTGACCGTTTGTGAGGAACAAAATCATGATCGAACGTGAGATTTTGACACTCGATATTACACGCTCTGAACGCGAACGAATTGAGACACAGGCGCGGGAACATGGTTATGAAACTGCACAAGCCTATTTGCTCTCGTTAGTTGATGCTGATTCAATAATTGATGAAGTTGATGCTTACTTTGATACTGATCCTGAGGCGGCTTTTAAGCAATCTTGGCACGAAGCAATGACCGACCAAACGCATTCTGTTTCGACCCTCTGGGATGATTTGGAAGATGAATAAGCCGGTAATACGGGTTAACTACACCGACCAATTTAAACGTGATCTCAAACAACTCATCAAGAAATATCGCCGCATACAAAGCGATGTCCAGCCATTGATTGACCAACTTGTAAGCGGCGAAACTCCCGGCGATCAAGTTCCCAACGTTGGTTATCCTGTTTACAAAGTGCGTGTGGCTAGCCGTGACCAAGCCAAAGGTAAGCAAGGCGGTTTCCGTGTTTTGTATTACGTTCGAACCGCCAACTTCATTCTCTTATTGCGCGTTTATCCCAAAGCATCTCGTTCTGACTTACCTCCTGACGTCATTCGTAAGATTATTGAAGATTATGAACACTCAATGTCCTAAAGTGCAAGTGAACCTTCGAGCAGGAAAATCGAATCGTATTTTTCTCCTCTAGATTTAGCTCCTGTACTTTACAAATTTATTTAATTCGTATATTTTGAATAGAACAAATGTAATACGATGTGGCATCTATTGAGGTATCCTAATGGCTAAACCTTATGGTCGTTGTCGTCTTTGTGGAGATTTAAAGGAACTTACTAAAGAACACATTCCTCCTAAAGCAGCCTTTAATCACGAGCGTCGAGTCTTTGAAACTATGCAAGATGCGTTAGGTTTGAGTGGACAGAAGCAGTCTATTTTTCAGGGTGGTATTCAAAAAACTACACTGTGTGAAAGTTGTAATAACAAAACCGGAAATTTGTATGCCAAAGCCTTTGTTGAATGGTCTAAACAAGGTTTCATTTATCTTGACAAAATAAGGTTTAGTCTTCCTTTACAACTACCTTTTAACATTATGCCTTTGAACGTGATTAAACAGATAATGATTATGAATCTAGCTACAGTTTCTGAAGAAAGGATTGATGCCCATCTGGAATTAAGACGATTTGTGCTTAATCCTTCCCAAAGGTATTTACCGCCACACTTAAGGATATTTACCTATTTGAATAAACAAGGCAAACCCCGCCTTATCGATCATGAAGCAGTGATTTCTAGAGTTGATATAGGTGCAATCGAATATGTGAATTCAGAGATTGCACTTCCACCTTTTGGCTATTGTGTTACATCAACTGCTAAAAAAGGCACAAAATCTTTGGCGGAAAGTCAAGGATTATATGACATTACTTGGTTTTCAGAATTTGATTACAACTCCCCCAAACAAGTTTGGCTTAAGTTGCCTATGCGTGAAACACACGATCCTTTTGCATTAGATTATCGGACTGAAGCTGAAGTAAAAGAACACAGAATGAACAATTCTTAAAGCGCCTTCAGTGCGCTTGTCCCTCGTTAGCATGATGGCTTTAGCCTCATGCGGCGCAACCTTCCAACCAATTCTTACCTTACAAACCTGCTGCAATTATTCCCTCCATCGCTTGCGGGGGAGGGTTAGGGTCTTTCAGGGGTAGGTATGGAAGGTGGTGAGGCAAAAGACAGGTTAAGATAGGGTTCTCTAAAACATATCGAAACCTGAGACAAATGGCACACCACCAGCAAGAATTATCGGAATGGATCGAGATTGTGTCAAGGAAGCTA
>JBBSBM010000009.1:0-128283 GCA_038251275.1 Aggregatilineales bacterium | reverse complement strand
GTCGAGATTCATCGCACTGACCAAAGATGGATGCCCCGCTCGCCTGCCATGGTCGCTGGTTTGACTGACCATCTCTGGTCTATTCGTGAGATCTTAACTTCTGTCCCTATTCCTACCAACAGCCTCTAGGGAGACTACCGAGTTTCCTAACCTTGGAAATATAGGTTGCATATGGAAACACGCGAAATTGTTTTTAGTGTCTCAATGATGTCTACGATTTTATCGAGATTTATGAGTAAATGATGAGAGGAAATGCCAAACTGTCATTTTGGTGATTCCTACTGCGACGTTTGTATAGAAAGGCAAAACAGCCGATAATTTAGCTATAAGGAGCGTTTCAAATGAGTAACGGTGTCACAACAGTCATTTATCCGGTCAAAGATATTGCCAAAGCCAAGACGTTGTTCACGGCGCTTTTGGGTAAGGAACCTTATGCCGACCAACCCTATTATGTGGGTTACAAGGTCGGTAACCAAGACATCGGTTTAGACCCCAACGGTCACAAACACGGCATGACCCCTTACTTTCAGGTGGATGACATCAAACAAAGTCTGCAAGCCCTACTTGGTGCTGGCGCAACCACTATCGAAGACATCAAAGATGTGGGTGACGGTAAGCTGATCGCGGTGGTCAAAGATGCAGAGGACAACATTGTCGGGCTTAGCCAGAACGCTTAATTCTCATAACCATCCCGTTAGGCAAGATTGGGTAGAAATACCCAATCTCACAGGAGAACAAACCCATGAAATACATGCTGCTGATCTATGCCGATCAATCTAAACTCCCTGACTACAGCCCTGAAGAACGTCTGGCATCGGTTCAAGAATGGTCCGCCGTTATGAGCGAGATGAAAACGGCCGGGATACTGCTGGGCAACGATGGCCTTGCGCCTGTCGAGGATGCTACTAGCGTCCGCTTTCGCGATGGAAAAGCTATCATTGCTGATGGGCCGTTCGCTGAAACACACGAGCAGTTGGGTGGATACATCATGCTGGAATGCAAAGACCTTGATGAAGCGCTGAGTTGGGCAGTTCGACTCCCTGGCGCAAAATTCGGCACGATTGAAGTACGCCCTGTAAACAGCTATACACAGGCTCGGGATGCAGCAGTCGCACGTAAGGCATGAGCGCAATCTCGCAGATCGAAACTACTTTTCGAGCCGAACACGGGCGTGTGATGGCGGCACTCATCAGCCAGCTTGGTGATTTCACGTTGGCCGAGGACGCGCTGCAAGATGCGCTTGTGAACGCGCTGGAAAGCTGGCCTAAAAGTGGTGTGCCGCGTAATCCCGGTGCATGGCTAACGACGGTCGCTCGCCGCCGTGCGATTGACCGAATGCGTCGTACTACAAATCGAGAGACTGATTCAGACATTCTCGACACCTTCGCTGCTGAGGAGGAGGAAACCGAGATGGAGTCCATCCCGGATGATCGCCTAAAACTGATGTTCACCTGCTGCCATCCGTCACTGCCGTTAGAAGGGCAGGTCGCGCTGACACTGCATACATTAGGTGGTCTATCTACAGCGGAAATCGCGCGGGCTTTCCTTGTGCCTGTTCCGACGATGGCGCAGCGATTGGCACGGGCGCGGACAAAGATTCATAACGCAGGTATTCCTTACCGTGTGCCACCTGCCGATTTGCTGCCAGAACGGCTCGACGCTCTGCTGGCGGTCATCTATCTGATCTTCAACGAAGGTTATGTGACAACAAGCGGTGAAATATCCACCCGCAGTGATTTGTGTGCGGAAGCCATTCGGTTGTGTCGAGTGCTGGTTGATCTGCTGCCCGAAAGTGCCGAGGCGCGTGGTTTATTGGCGTTGATGCTGCTGCATGACTCACGGCGCGAAACCCGTCTTGATCAGTTAGGTAATCTTGTCTTATTGGATGACCAAGATCGAAGCCGTTGGGATCGCGCAAAAATCAACGAAGGCGTTGCTATCCTTGATGAAGCACTACTCTTATATGCGCCCGGGCCATATCAAGTGCAGGCGGCTATCAGTGCCTTACATGCGGAGGCCGCGACACCCAATGAAACCGACTGGCATCAAATCGCGGCGCTGTATGGCACACTGGCAATCATGACACCTTCGCCTGTTGTGGAGGTGAATCGTGCTGTAGCGGTCGCGATGGCTGGAAGTCCGGCTGATGGTTTGAGTCTTATACACCGCATCAAAGGGGTGGAGAATTTTTACCCTTATCACGTCGCGCGCGCTTATTTACTGCGTCGAACCCATCAGCGTGAGGCAGCGGCTGATACTTACGAACTGGCGCTTGCCCTTTGTGGTAACAGTGCCGAACGCGCTTATTTACAGCGCAAATTGAATGACATGCTCAATCTCATCTCGTAAATAAAATCTCTGAAAAGAGGAACTCATCATGCAACCCCGTATTAACTATCTCAACATCGATTCCGGTGCACTGAAAGCCATTAATGGCATCGGCGATTATGTGAACAACAGTGGCTTAGATCGTTCGCTGCTCGATCTAATACTTATTCGTGCTTCGCAGATTAACCGCTGCGCGTACTGTCTCGATATGCATACCAAGGATGCGCGTGCCAGCGGCGAAACCGAACAGCGCCTGTACAGCTTGAATGCCTGGCGCGAAACGCCGTTTTATTCGGCTCGCGAATGTGCGGCCTTGGCGTGGACGGAAGCCGTGACACTCCTCAGTGAAAATGGTGTATCTGATGAACTTTACGCGGAGGTTCAACAGTACTTTAGCGAGGATGAAATTGTTAAACTGACAATGGCCGTGATCGCCATCAACAGTTATAACCGTCTCAATGTGACTGTGCGTGCCGTTCCCGGTCACTATAAGTCGCAGCGCCAACCCGTCGCGGCAACAGCCTAACTGAAATACAGGGTGTGGATGGTGTGAAAATCCTAACGCCATCCGCGTTTGAACTTGACCAACCGTTTAATCTCGATGATGATTTAAATCTTATCTGCATTTGGGAAACGGAGCCTACAGCTTATGCTTTGCATGAACAACTACGAACAAGACTATATCGACGAATGTCGCCAACGTGTGAACGTCCAGCTTGCCTCATACCGGAACTTGATCGCCGCTATCGACCAAACCGCGACCAACGTCAAGCCGCTTCAGGAGGCGATTAACTCTTTTGAACCGGTGTTCTTCAATAATCTGGTGCTGCTGCTCGACCAACTTTTCGTTCACCGCAGCCGCGCAATCGAAGGCAAAGATGGTAATCCGATGAATGAAGTGCGGGTTATCTGCAATTCACTACTGAATAATAAAGGCAAATTGATAGCTGACAAAGGCATCAAATTGAATCCGGCGAAGTCGATTTTAGGCTATAAGGTGGACGATGAAATCAAGTTAACTGAAGCTGATTTCAAGCATTTGTCTAACGGCTTTTTCAGCGCCGTCGAAAATGTCTTTTTGCTGATGCCTGTGGCCGAATAAGTACCGAAAGAAGGTTGGTATGGATAGCAATAAAGCAGGTTTTCAATCCATTGATGAATACATTGCGGCGTTTCCTGAAGCGATACAAGAACGGCTGCGAGCAATGAGGGCGACCATCAAGGCGGCTGCGCCAGACGCAACCGAGAAAATCAGCTATCAAATGCCTACCTTCTTCTTGAAAGGTAATCTGGTTCATTTCGCGGCATTCAAACATCACATTGGATTTTATCCAACAGCTCAAGGAATTGAGGCATTTGAGGATGAACTGTCGGTGTATGAGGGCGCAAAAGGTTCGGTGCAGTTTCCGTTAGACCAACCCCTTCCGCTCGAACTTGTCGGCAGGATTGTTCAATTCCGTGTCGCTGAAAATCTCAAAAAAGCCTCAAAAAAGAAGTACTCGATCCCTAAGGAATAACGCATATGATCACATGGGCAGAATTTGCAAATCAAGCGCCGGATTTTGCGGCATTTGGTAAAAGTCGTTTTGGCAGTGAAGTTGCTTATCTCGGCACAATCCGTGAGGATGGTGGCCCGCGTGTTCATCCTGTAACGCCGATTGTCGGTGATCATTTATTCCTGTTTATGGAACCGACTTCGCCCAAAGGCAAGGATTTAGAGCGTGATCCGCGTTATACACTGCATTGCTCGGTTGAAAATTCAGGTGGTGGTGGCGGTGAATTTTATGTGCGGGGAAATGCCGTCTTGAGTGTCGATCCAAAGGTGCGCGAGCAGGCTATCCAAGCATCATCTTACAAGCCTGCGGATCGCTACATCCTGTTTGTTTTGACGGTGGAGTTTGCCTTTATGAACATTTATGCTGAGGGCAAAGCGGTTACCCATCGCTGGCAAGCTTCCAATTAAAACATTCACAAGACGACAGTTTTGGACTAGCGAAGGAATACCGGAAGGGTCTGAGCCCCTTCCCTACGAGAAAAACAGGGTGTGATTTTAAAAAGTTTCGTCTCGTAAAATTAAAACACGAAGGGCGCACCATGTTTGGTTGCGCCCGATTGATTTCACTTAGGCCGATAATGGTGCTGCTTCTTGATTCTGCTGAACCGGTTCTCGTTGGCTGATACGCATTTGAATATCCGGTTCGGGACGCAGCGTAACCAACGGATTCAACTTGATCTGCTGGTTGGGCAGCAAAGCGAGCTGATAACGTTGCAGTATTGTCGCGGTCACCAACTCCGCTTCCATCATCGCAAATTGGTTACCGATGCATACGCGCGGCCCACCACCAAACGGGAAATACGCGTATTTTGGGATGTTCTCCTCATTGGCTGCCGAGAAACGCTCAGGCCGAAATGCGTCCGGCTGATCCCAATAACGGGAGTCGTGATGCACCACATACATGCTCATCATGAGGGTACTGCCTTTGGGAATAGTGTAGCCGTCGAGTTCGAAATCTTCTTGCGCCTCACGCGAAGTTATCCAAGCGGGTGCATACATCCGCATCGACTCTTTAATTACCATTTCCAGATAAGGCATCTTGGGCAAATCAGCCAGCGTTGGCAAGCGACCTTGAAGTGTAGCGGCTATTTCCGCGGCGAGTTTCTGCTCAACTTCGGGATGCTGTCCCAATAAGTAGAACGTCCAAGCCAACGCGTTGGCAGTCGTTTCGTGACCTGCCACAAACAAGGTCATGGCCTCATCTTTGACTTGCTTGTTGGTCATTTGCCCACCGTCTTGCTCATCAACCGCCATCAGTAACATCGAGAGCAAGTCGCCTTTATCTTGACCCGAAGATTGACGCTCATTGATGAAGCGCATAATTGTCTCATCAATCACCTTGATCGCATCGCGGCGCTTGCGTCTGGTGGCTGTTGGCAGCTTGTCCATTAGTTGCAGCGGGTGTGATATACGGTCAGATGTTGCTTCGATGCCGATACTAATGGCTGCACCAATGCTATCGGCATCATCAGTGACATCCGTATCAAAAAGTGTTTTGCCAACGATACGCATGGTGAGATGCATCATCTCGTTTAACATGCTGACTTGCTGACCATTGTGCCACTCATGCAGCATATCGTCGGTGTAATTAACCATCGTATCGGCATAAGCTGCAATCCGGTTGTGGTGGAAGGCGGGCTGCACCAAACGCCGCTGTCGTTTATGGAGTTCACCATCGCTGGTTAGCAAACCTTGTCCGATGGAGTCTTTGGAGGCTCGTTTCAGGGCTGGGGTCTTTTGGAATTGTTCGGGGTGTTTGACCAGAACATATTGGATATGTTCAGGATTATTCAGTTGGTACATATGACGCGGCCCAATTTTGAAGTGAACAATATCACCATATTGCTGCTGGTTGGCGCTCAAGAAACCAATGCGGTCTTGTTGTAATTGGCGCATGCTGCCCAGAAATGGCAATCCTTTTGGCCCCGGTGGAAGTTTGTTTATGGTCGTCACGTTAATCTATACTCACTACGATTATGGACATGGTGTACATAATTACGATACGCCAAATCCAAATCGTCGTCAATGCCTTGGGCTGCGAAATTTGTAAACTCTGTGTAAATTCACATTAACGCCATGTTTGTTTCTTCAACACATTGTCGGGTGTAAGTCCTAATTCTGTTTGATCGGTTCGTCGCTGGATGCGTCGCCGTGCCTGTTCATGGATTTCTTGAACGTGGGCGACTTTTTCTTCAATCGCCACCTTTAACCAGCGTTCTCCGTTTTCAACTGTCGCGAGACTCCCGCTGCCATATGCACCGGTCAACGTATCATCTTCCCACATCGCGGACATAATCAGCGCGCCGCCTTCAATCCAATCCATGTAATAATTAGCTGTGCTGATGAATTCCGGCTCATCAACCACTCGCTCCATCTTACAGAGTTCAGGTTGCAGGTGAAGCATATAGGCAGTTTCGAGTTCTCCCGCGTGACCCATTCCACCAATGGCTGATTTTCTATATTTTTCAATTGCTGGCGCACCCAAATGTCCTGATGTATGTAGAAATGTGGTCGCAGCAAAAATATGATGGTGACGGTCACCTGCATATTTAACGACGTTGTGTAGGAACGATCCATTGCCGCCGTGCCCACTCATCAGATAAAAACGATCAGCGCCACGTGCCACTAAACCGTCAATGACTTCCAGTAAGAAGTCTTCTAAGACTCGTCCACCTAAGTTGAGTGTGCCTGCAAATGAATCGCGGTACATACTCACGCCATAGGGGAGGGTAGGCAGCATCTCGGCTTCATCAGGAATCGCTGTGACCGTTCCCTCAGCAATTGCTCCGATAATCACCGTATCGGTATTTAAAGGCAAGTGATAGCCGTGTTGTTCCGTATGTCCGCAGGGAATCAAGATGACGCGCTGCTGAGTAGATATCAGGGGTTGAGGATCATGATCTGTTGTTCGGGCAATATAAAGCTGCTTGACATGCTCACTTTCCAGTTTTTCTAAACCAGAATGGACAACTGTGAATTGTCTAAAACCTTGTTCCCATAATCCGTCGAAAATAGCTGTTATGACTCGTTTTAGCATTGTCTCACTTACGGGCGCGACGCTCCCTTGCCAACCGTAGGGTAGTGGTGGTAGTAAGCAAATCGTTTCAGCCTCAACTTGCCGCGCAATTTCCTCTAATTTGTAGCCTTCGCCCAACGGTAATATAAAAGGGATGTCACGAGGCAAATCAACCACTTCCGGCCACGTCAATTGCTGGTAATGAATAGCCTTCATAAAAATTCCTCCTGATGTACACATGATAGCAAGTTAATCTTCTGCCCGAAAGTGCAGTAGCAATAGGTCTTTGTTGACCGATATAATAGCGGTTTCCACAAGTCCATTCATTGAGAAATCATATGCCAAATTGGGTTGAGGTCGTGCTGCGTATCGCGCTGTTTCTGGCTGGGGGCTATCTTGCTGGCTGGACTGTGATGTCTGCTATTCGCAGTTTTGTGCTGCCACGGGGCGATAATGTCGGCCTAACTCGTTTTGTGTTTAGGCGTATGTCATCTGTGTATCGCCTTAGGGCAAAAAGAGCTAAAACCTATACCGAACAAGATCGCATTATGGCGCTTTTTGCCCCTGTTACGTTGCTCTTATTACCGGTTACGTGGCTGTTCCTGATCCTCATTGGATATACTCTGATGTTTTTTGCTTTGGGAGAAGGCACACTTTACGACTCCTTCAAAATCAGCGGTTCATCATTATATACACTTGGATTTTTTACCATCGAATCGTTACCGTCTAATGGTATGGGTCTGTTTGCAACGGTTTTAGAATTTTCCGAATCAACCATTGGCCTAGGACTCATCGCCATTGTGATTTCATACTTGCCGACTATGTATGCCGCATTTTCTGCCCGTGAAACGTTGGTGACGCTCCTCGAAATTCGTGCGAATTCGCCACCCTCGGCTGTCGAGCTGATTTTACGTGCTCATCGGATTCGTGGTTTCGACTCGCTAAAAGAGTTGTGGGCTGCGTGGGAAGTCTGGTTCGCCCAGATTGAGGAAAGCCACACCTCGTTGTTTGCGCTCAACTTGTTCCGGTCACCACAGCCTGATCGGTCATGGATTACGGCGGCTGGAGCTGTTATGGATGGGGCGGCTTTGATCCACTCTGCTGTTGATATTCCGCGCAATTCTGAGTCGCAGCTCTGTATTCGGGCTGGCTACGTTGCCTTGCATCACATCGCGGATTTTTTCCGCATTCCCTATAATGCTAATCCTAACTTTAATGATTACATCAGCATCACCCGTGAGGAATTTGAGGATGCGCTTGATCAGCTTGCAGCAAATGGTGTGCCTCTAAAGGCCGACCGTGACCAAGCATGGAAGGATTATTCCGGTTGGCGCGTCAACTATGACACCGTGCTTTTGGCATTATGTGAATTGGTTATGGCTCCATATGCGCCGTGGTCATCTGATCGAGGATTGCAACGCAGCGTGTTTAAAATCATGAAATAGAATAGAACCGCTGTGCTTGTGTTTGGTGTATACTATCAGACAATTGTATAGAATTACTTGAGTGTAACTGTTATGTCCAAACGACCTGACCGACGTGGGCCACGCACTCGCCGTTTGCTGCGTGATGCGTTAATTTCTCTGATTCTCGAAAAAGGTTACGACTCTGTGACAGTTCAAGACATCACGGATCGTGCCAATTTAGGGCGAGCGACCTTCTATTTACACTTTAAGCAGGGTAAAGATCAGTTATTGATGACCAGTCTGCGCGAGATGTTTGATGATCTTAAAGCACGGATAACCCCACCATCTTCGGACATCCCACTTGGTGATATGGCATTGCGGATGATTCCCTTCCAGCATGCGTTTGAATATCGTGATTTGTATCGGGTGACGCTGCTCAGCCAACAGGGAACAGCCGCGATTGTGAACGGCATTCGTGAGTATTTAGCGGGCAGTTTACGCGAGAGAATCGATATGGCTGTTGGCGAACGTCAGCCACTTGTGCCATTGGATGTTCTTGCCAATTATTTAGCAGGCGCAATGATCTCGTTGATTAGCTGGTGGCTCAAGCAAGAGACCAATTATACGGCTGAGCAAATGGCTGATATGTTCCGTCAGTTGTCGATGCCGACTATCAGTTCAGTATTGGGACTCGGTTCAACGACGAGCTAACCTTCCAGTGGTTTGCTCTCGTCATTCCCCCAATCTTTCCACGAGCCATCATAAACTGCGCCGTTGTTAAAGCCTGCCACTTGTAATGCAAGCAGGCCATAGCTGACTGAAACGCCGCCATTGCAGTAGACAATAACTTCAGGCGTATCGGATGTAATGCCAATTGCCCCTAACTTTATACGGAGTTGATCCGGAGCAAGCATCGTGCCATCAGCGTTGACAAGCGTATTACGCGGTTGATTGACTGCACCGGGGATGTGTCCGGTTCTTGAAGCACGGGCATAATCCCCTCGAAATTCTTCAGGCGTTCGCACATCCATAAGCTTGGTTGCTGTCCCTAGTCTCCCAAGTATGTCCTCCGCGTTTCGGTATAAGTTTGGCGTAGGGTGTGCTACAAAGTTTTTGGGGCTGATTGTCGGGACTTTCGCTGTAACGGAACGGTTTTCTGCAACCCATTTATTCCATCCGCCATCTAACACTGCAACCTGTGTGTGACCATAATAATTGAGTGACCACCAGAGGCGCGCCGCGAACATGCCACTGGCATCGTCGTAGGTCACTACAACTGTATTTTCGTCGATTCCGTTGCGGCTCATAACCTCAGCATAGCGTTCTGGTTTAGCAATTTTCGCGTGACGTGGGTCTGCCGGATCAGTGATCTCTTTCACCCAATCAATGAAAACTGCGCCGGGAATGTGTGACTTCAAGTAATCATCGTGATGGTTGAAGTAATGTGGTGTAGGTTGGTTGGCGGGCAATACATGACCGCGTATATCGACGATTCGCAAATTAGGATCACTCAAATGATCTTGCAGCCATTCAGTGGAGACAAGGGGATTGGTAAGCATAGTGGATGCCTGTAATGGTGTGTTTTCGATATTATGTTGAAGACGAAGGCAGCTTATTTAGGCATAGGCCACGTAAAACGGCATTCGTCGTTACCGCCGCGTGCAACGGTGTTGCAACGGGTGATGACATTGCCATTATAGCGTACCTCAAATGATTTGATTACCGTGCCATCCTCGGTTTCTTGTCGCCAAAACAAGCGCAAAGGATTACTAAGTTGTTCGCTTTTGGGTGTTCCCTTGCCGCATTCTGGTGGTGAAGTATTTGTGCCACCCTGCAAAATTATACGGAAGCATTTTTGGGAGTCTACTTTGTCGCCCGGAACACGGTCGCCGCTGTAATCATCATTGCTTCCCGGCACACCCCGTATGAATTCAGCCTTCTGAACGTTTAGAGTGCCATCGCTGGCATTATAAAATGTGAAACTTGAATCATTATAAAACAACGCTACAGGTACGCCCTCAATAGGTGCAATTTGGTTAGAAGATAGGACGAAGGCAATTATTGCGACAATGATGATGACGAGTATGCCTGCAAAGATGAATTTGCGACTGTTACTTTTTCCGCCAGTCTTCGGTTTTAGTTTAGGTGTTTCATTTCCCTTAACAGATTTAGTGGTCATGCCTTGAGGGCGCGTGGTCATTGTGGTGATAGGCGGCAAATCGAGTGTGTCGATACCATACCCATTTTGTACATTGGTTATGAACTCAATTGCTGTACGCTGCCGATTTTCAGGTTCTTTGTCGAGCGCCTTCAGGATTTCTTTTTCAACTGAAACGGGAATTTTAGGATTTTTACTGCGGGGTGGTGGTGGTGGGTCGCTAATATGGCTTAGGGCGATTTCCATTGGCGTATCGCCTGTAAAGGGAGGCTCTCCCGTCAATAGTTCGTAGAGAACAACCGCCAACGAATATATGTCACTTTGCGCCATTGCTTTGTGTGATGCAGTGGCCTGTTCCGGTGCAATATAACGTGGTGTTCCGAATGCAGTGCCTAATGTGGTTTGGTTAGATGACTGCATCACCAAACCAAAATCCGTGAGGATTGCGGTATCGTCATCGGTCAATAAGATGTTGGAAGGTTTGACATCACGGTGGATAACACCATTAGCGTGAGCATAATCCAATGCAGAGGCTACCTGCATCAGTATCCGCAACACACGCTTAACTTCCATCGCCTGACCGTCGCCTTTGAGGTGTTTAAATTCTTGGGCAAGGTCGCGACCCTTGATGAGCTTCATGGCGAGGAAGTAAAGACCTTCTAGTTCGCCATATTGGTAAATGGTAATGATATTTGGATGTTCAAGTTTGGCGAGTTCACGGGCTTCTCTTTGGAAGCGTTTTGTTAGTGTGTCATCATCTGCGTCATCGTGAGCGAGTACTTTTATGGCGGCAGTTCGTCCTAGACGTGTATCTTCCCCGCGATAGATGCGAGCCATGCCACCCGTTGCCATTAACGCATCGAGTCGATAATCACCGACCAGACGACCAATCAAGGGGTCTCTTTCTCGACTAGCCGAACGGGTTTGTTTGGTCACAACCTTATCCTTTTCTCCGGGGGCTTTGCTTGCCTGAATCTATTATAAGGTATATACAGGACTCGCTAGCTGTAAGAGTTATGTGATTTTACCCCCAACAGAAAAACGGCTGGGGTTCAGCCAACCGCTTTCAAACAACGTATGCGAAGTATTATTGTTTCCCTTCGCCGTCCAAGTTAGGCAATACACCTAATTCAATTGCTTCGTCAAAGGAGATTTCTTTACGACCGCTGCCTGTGTTGACCAATTCCGCTAGGCGGTCAATATCAAACATATCATCGGCAGCGCTGGAGTCCATCAATTGGTCAAAAAGTCCCAGATCAAAGTTTTGAATGGGGTCAAGTTTGACATGTTCAGGTTCAGGTACTTGAGCTTCAGGTTTGACCGCCAATTCAAGCTCGACTTTTTCAACTTCATTAGTGGCGGTTTTACGTTTGCTGATCGGGGTACGCGAATTACTGGTTGCTTTAGGTGCTTCTGATGGCTGGATGAGAAATGCCGATGCACCGAGCAGGGCGATTAAATCTTGAGCGGCACGACGACCAAAACGTGTGATGCTGCCAAATTGGCGACCACCTGACTGTCCATCATAGACAACGCACATAAAATGATGCAAACCCACCGACAGGACGAACACATCCTTTTCATCACCATCATAAAAATGAATGGTTTGCGCTTGACCACCGACCAAAGGTGACATTTCGATTGTGGTCATCACCGTCGGAAGCAGCGCTTTGGTGAGTAGTTCCCGGTCAAGGTAACCCGGTGCGCCATCTTCGAGCAAAACTTCACCATTGCGTGCAGATAGGATAATGGCCATTGCGCCCACGTCGACCAGCATTTGTTTAATGATCGTACGGGCGTTTTGTAGATTGAGTGGTGGCAGCGGGCCATGATCAATTGCAGCCGGTCCATTATTTGTAACCGCGCGAGCGGCTTCAAAAATATTCTCTTTATTCAATCCCGCGACAAATACGCGCAACAATTGGTGAATATCAACGGGCCGCCTTAGATAAACAAAAGGGGGTTCACCGTCAGTTTCTTCATCAACCGTTTCCGGGTCGTCTTCATTAGCAAGGATTAGTACGGCTGTTTGAGGTGCAATCTGCTTTACCTCAAGCGCAAGAATTAAACCTTGTATTTCATCGTCGAGTTCCCAACTCATGACGATCAAGTCGGCATCACTATGCCGTAATTCTTCGAGCGCATCTGCTCCAGTTGGCGCATCAACCTGAATGATTGATCTGCCAAGCAAATCTGTGGCGCTGCGTACGATGCGCGAAATATTTTGCGTGGGGTCTACTGTAATGACTCGCGGCAGAGAGGGCATATTAAATAGGCGATGAGGTCGAGATCAGATTGCTGATGACCTAGTGTTCGCCTCCACTCCTTTCCGTATTTGCTGCAATAATTATTATACTGCACTTCGGTGCATCGGAAAGGCAACTAATCGTGAAATTGAATTAAGATTTGGCTGGTACTTTCGTCCTTCTATACGGGACAAGTCCAACGGTGCCGCATCAACTCAAGATCGTGTAAAGTCAAACCACTGCAATAGTTGGGCTTTGCTTTGTAATAATGTACCGAGTTGTCATGCGCCTTTTGGTAATTATTTTCTTGAGTGAAAAAATAGACAACCCATTGAAGGACTCGACTGTGAAGCGGTTCGTGAGAAGCAACCGGGCTTGTGATGCGATTGTAGTCTTCCTCAAACGCAAAGTTGATTGTTGTTTGAGTGGCATTCGCCTGAATCTGTTCCCAGACTGCTTGCCGATTTTGTTTGTTCAACCCAATTTCTGTGTTGAGACTACTTTTGATCCAATAATCAAATTCTTTATCGCGCATATCCATGTGCAACCTCGCCGGGCAAATTGACTGTTTCGAGTTGGTGCCGTAGGTTTTCACGGGCATAATGTAAACGGCTTTTAACCGTACCAAGTGGGCAATCTAGTATGTCTGCTATTTCTTCCAGACTCAAACCACTTAGATAATGAAGCGCAACCACCACGCGTTGGTTCAAATGAAGTTCGCCAATAGCGTCCCGCACTTGCCGCTGTGTCTCACTGTGTTCCGCTAAATGATCAGGCGATAGCCAATTAGGGCTTATCAGACGGTCAACCATACCATCTAATGATATAGTACGCCTTTTTTGTCGTGTAACCCATGTATAACTTAAATTAACAGTAACACGATACAACCACGGGATCAGCGGCAAAGTTGTGTCAATGCGGTTCGCATAACGGTGGATTTTTAAGAAACATTCCTGAGCAATATCTTCTGCAGCTGCATTGTCTTGGGTGATTACGACTGCTGAACGATAGACTTGAGCATAATAACGGTCAAAGAGATGTCCTAGGGCGTCTAAATCATTTCCACGAATACATTCAATGAGGTATGCATCGCTAAGTTCGCTATCCAAATTGGCCATGTTAAATGATCCCCCACATGATGGGCGAAATAAATGGCTACCAGTATAGTAGCTTCTATAAATTTTCTTATTTCATCTATACTCTCTAAGGTAGTGGATGGTTCAAAACCCTCATAAAATACTTCAAACTTTGTGATGTAATTTATGATCTTCTGCTGCTGAGATTATATCAAATATCTGATTACAGAATGATTACGTCAGCAGGGAAATTCGCGAATTTCCCTG
Organism: Aggregatilineales bacterium; assembly: GCA_038251275.1. GTDB lineage: Bacteria > Chloroflexota > Anaerolineae > Aggregatilineales > Phototrophicaceae > CFX2. The sequence goes on along the minus strand of JBBSBM010000009.1, from coordinate 114,231 downwards.
CTGATTACTTCCTAAACTGTGTTACCAGCATTGACTGATACGACACTTTGTTCTTGAATCTTTGTGATGCTAGAGCGTGCCACAAAATAAAGTATACCCATGAGGATTCCGCCAATCAGGAAGGGCGCTGTCGAGCCAAGTAGCTTAAAGACACCGCCGCCGATTAATGGGTTTATAGCATTTGCTGCACTGACGAGTGCGGCACTTAATCCTAATGTGCCACCAATATCACCTGCGGCATTTTTTGTCAAAAGGCTGTTGATACTGGGCGAAAGCAGTCCGCCACCAATTGACGTGGGAATCATAGCGACCAATATCCAGCCGATACCGAGCCAACCGCTGTTGCCATCTTCTGGAATGGAAACGGATAGTTCGTTGCTAGCAGTGTTTGAGTCGTTTTGTGATAGTTCTTTGATGACAGCCGCCCTGCTATAACCGGGAAGTGTTTGAGCAGGTGTAAAAGCTGTTAATACTAGCCCGACACACAATAAGAGCAGTCCGGCAAATATCAGCTTACGTTCGCCATATTTGCGGCTCCAAGGGCCAATATATTTGCCTTGTACTAATACGATGATGATGCCCACAAAGACAAAGATAATGGCATTACCGGATGCATTAATGCCTAAGCGGTTCAAATTGAATAAGGCAATGAGATATTCGAATGCGCCGAAGATGAACTGCTGGCAAAACATGAGGATTAATAAGGTCCCGATAACAGGTTTAGTCAGCGCACGGCCTAGATTGACCAACACATTTTCCTGCTTCTTTTTTGCGCCTCTTTTCTCGACTGGTAATGTTTCGTGGAACCAGAAGGCAGTCAACAAAATAGAACACAGAGAAAATGCGGCAGCCACAAACGCAGGCACATGATAATTGTTGTGGCTCAAGCCAAGTGAAACAAAAGCAATAACCGGGCCAATTATGAATCCTAGCCCGAATGCTGCCCCTAATAGGCCCAGTCCTTGCGCCCGCGTTTTCTCAGATGTACTGTCGGTTATTGCGGCTTGTGCAGCAGCGATATTGGCACCGGAAATACCATCAATAACGCGCGCCACAAAAATCCAAATCAGGTTATTGGCTAATCCCAGTACAAGGAAGCCAATAAATGTACCGACTTGGCTGACGAGCAAAACTGGTTTTCGCCCAAATCGGTCGGATAACCCACCGAGCACTGGTGCGCCAATAAATTGCATCAACGGATAAGCCGTGCCGAGGAACCCAATCATGACCGGGTCTGCGCCGAATGATGCCGCGTAGAGGGGTAATAAAGGGATAATGATGGTCAATCCGAGTAAATCGACCAAGATAATCACGAATATAGGCAAGACTCTTTTGAAATCCAGCTTTTCTTCTGGCACTGTTGTCGAATTTGTAGTCATATTTATTTCCTTTATTGCCAGCCATTGACCAGCGCCACGCCGATGATGACCAGAACTAAGACTGCAATGACCACCAACAGGCTCATACGGTAGCGGACTGAGTCTTCAGCCTTCTTCCAGCGATTGTGCAAATGAGATACGGCAACGGCGATGGTCATGGTGCCAGCGTGGCTCCAAATTTGGCCGCTGCTAAAATTGCCGAGTGCGATTAAGAAGATGATGCCAATCAGCCATTGAAGTGAAGTCAACATGCTGAAGGCTGTCATGATCCGCTGCGTGAGTTTGTCATAAGACTGCTTCTGAACGATACCTAATACCAATTTGACCAGCGCTACGATGGTAACCAGAACCACCAACCAGCGTACGCCGGAATGGAGTTGGAGGAGAAATGCTTGCATGAGGTTATCCTTTATCGGTTAAGCGTTACTTGATTTTTGCAATCACCTTATCCAGCCATTCCAATTCTGATTGGAGGTGGTGAACAAGATGGTCAATCACGAGTTGTGAACTACCAGAATGTTGAGGGATCAACTGTGCTTGTGCTAATTCGCTAACAATTGATTCCCTGCGTGTGTTGAGGAGCGTTTTTGCTTCGTCATGTGTGAGGGCATCTAAGAAAGCTAACCCAATATCATCAGCAAATTTGGTGCTGTGATACGTGGAAATGTTTTCGCGCAGTAGGCGCTGGAAAGTAGCTTCCCCTTCATGGGTAAGCTGAAAAACATTGCGAGGAGGGCGGTTGCCTTCCTGTTCTTGTATTTCGTTGATCCAACCCGAATCAACCATTTTTTCCAACAAGTAATAAGCGGTTGGTTTTTTCAGATCAACACAAGAGGACATATTGCGGTTGATAAACTCGTGGAGTTGATAACCGTGCATATCTTCTTGTCGTAGCAATCCTAATAGAAGTAGTTCTCGGTCCATGATTACTCGATTCTGATTAGTCAATTTTGACTAGTCAGAAATGATTATTATCCATATGTGTGCAGAATGCAAGGTCTGTTGACGGCATATCTCTAAAAATATGAGATTAATCAGGAAGAGCCAGAGTTGAAGAGTGGGGTAGCCGTTGGGCAGTGGTGTATAAAGTCTGTTAGGATATAAAGCAGTATATAAGGAAATGCTCAGTGAAAACACGATTTGGGTTTGTGCCGCTGCGCTTGCTCGTTTTGTTGGCGTGGGGTGTATTGGCAATCATCTTGACAACACAATCCGACCGTTTGCCGTTGGTTCATTTGATGACCAGTACCATTGGTAACACCGAATTGGGAGACGCTATTGGTCATGCTGGCTTATTCGGAGTGCTAACTTTTACGGTTTATATGGTGTTGGCAATACGTATCAAGCGGGAATGGGCGCTGCCTTTGACAATGGCTATAGTATTAATACTAGGTGGCTTAACCGAGCTTTCGCAGTTTGGTGTATTTGATCGCGCGCCATCTGTGAGTGATTTGCTAGCAAACTCGCTAGGCGTGTTCGTGGTTGGATTTGCCGTGAGTTACCTCTTTATTCTCCGTTCGCGTCATGCATTGTAAATAATCTGCCGTGTTAATCTTTCGCAAAATTGCTCACCTTTCCCGCCGCCGCAAAATTTTGCTAGGCATCACTACCTTAATTGTGGTGAGTGGAATATTCATTTACTTTTGGTTGTTTGCCGATCTTCCGTCAATTGACCGTCTGCAAGCGGGTCTAGCCTTACCCTCAACACGGATTTATGACCGGAATGGTCAGCTACTCTACGAAATACTCCCTTCCGAAGGGGGTCGCAATAACGCTCTCCCCTTGAGTGATATACCTACGCATTGTGTTCAAGCTGTGATTGCTACTGAGGATGCTAATTTTTACAACCATCCCGGTGTAGATGTCACTGGTATTTTACGTGCTGTGTGGATTAATTTGCGTGGTGGTGAGATTATTGCGGGCGGCAGTACGATTACCCAACAAGTCGCGCGTAATCTGTTGTTTGACCCTGAACAACGTGCCGAGCGTAGCCTGCGTCGGAAATTGCGTGAAAGTATCCTCGCACTGCGCCTGCAAAATGCCTACAGCAAAGATGATGTGCTGGCACTGTATTTAAACCAGAGTTATTTCGGCAATCTGGCCTACGGTATAGAAGGTGCTGCTCGTGCTTATTTCGGCAAATCAGCACGTGAACTCTCGTTATCCGAGTGTTCACTTTTAGCAGGACTCGTACAAGCCCCTGCAACCTATGATCCCTTGACCAATCTGCAAGCGGCTAAAGATCGACGCGATTCAGTTCTGGAACTCATGATCAAAAATGGTTACCTAACTGCTGCTGATGCGGCTGTCGCTAAACAGGACACATTACAATTTGCCGCCAGTCCGTTCCCGATTAAAGCGCCTCATTTTGTAATGGCTGTCTGGAAACAGTTGCAACGAGATTACCCTGATGCACTTTATCAGGGCGGGTTGGATGTCACTACAACCGTCGATCTCAATTGGCAAAACAGTGCTGAAGCGATTGCTCGCCAGCAGTTGAACACGCTCAATAATCCGGTTGTCGCTGGTAAAGTGCCAGCGAATGCACACAACGCGGCATTGGTCGCTATTGACCCCTATAATGGGCAAGTCCTGACCATGTTGGGCAGCCCTGATTATTTTGATGAGTCCATTGATGGGGCAGTGAACGCGGCAGTAGCGCTGCGTCAACCCGGAAGTGCATTAAAGCCCTTTACCTATGCGGCGGCTTTTGATCCCACGACGTCCAAGCCGTGGACTGCGGCGACTATGCTGCTGGATGTGAAAACGCCTTTTATCACGCGCAAGCTTGAAAGCTATACCCCCGCTAATTTTGGCTTGGTCGAACACGGCCCGGTATCCGCGCGTGAAGCCTTAGCCTCTTCATTTAATATTCCAGCGGTTGTCACGCTCGACCATATTGGTTTGCAAACCTTAGTGGAATTGTTGAAGCGGGCAGGTGTCGAAACACTCGCACAGAACACCAATATCGACCTTGCCATAACGTTAGGTGGTGGCGAAGTCCGTTTGCTTGATCTGACACAGGCTTACAGCATTTTCCCGAATGGCGGTTATCGTGTGCAGCCCACCTTTATCTTGAAAGTCGCTGACCATGGTGGAAATGTGCTGTATCAATGGCAGCCTTCTTCGCTCTCAACCCGTGTGATTGACCCACGCGTGGCTTATGTTATCACCGATATTCTCAGTGATAACGGCGCACGTTTACCTGCATTTGGGCCGAACAGCGCCTTAAATATCGGTCGTCCAGCAGCGGCTAAAACAGGAACAACCACCGACTTCCGCGATAACTGGATTGTGGGTTACACGCCGAATTTAGTGGTCGGTGTCTGGGTAGGTAATGCTGATAACGCGCCGATGGTGGATGTAACGGGTGTCAGTGGTGCTGCACCTATTTGGAATGCGTTTATTCGGGATGTCTTGATTGGACAGCCTGAAGTGCCGTTTAGTGAGCCGTCCGGTATCGTTCACCATACGGTCTGCGCAACCAGCGGCTTGTTGCCCACACCGCAATGTCCTTTAACCAAGGATGAGATTTTTGTCGGCGGAACAGTTCCTACCCAATCTGATAATTTGTATCAAACCTTTGTAGTCGACCGGCAAACAGGTTATTTAGCAAACGACTCTACACCACCCGATCAGAAGCAATCACGGGTCTATTTAGTGCTGCCTCAAGAGGCTCGGGATTGGGCCTTGAAGCACGGTATCCGTCCACCGCCACACAATGCGCCTGTCCAAATAACCGATCATAAGACAGGATTGCGGCTGCTTGCACCTGATCCTTACACCATATTTCAATTGAGTCCGCTAACTCCCGCAGAGACACAACGTTTGCGTCTGACAGTAGCTGCTCCATCCGGTACACGCTCGGTAACATACCGACTGGACGATCAAGTTATTGGTGAGGTAGATGCTTCACCTTGGGTGCTGTGGTGGCAGTTAGCGCTTGGTGACCACGAATTGGTCGCCGTTGCTGCGATGGACGATGGTACGGAGCAAATGAGCAGCCCTGTAAAATTTAGTGTGACCAACTACTCACCACCTTAGCGCTTAATAAGTATGCCCTTAGCGCATCTCCCCCCACTTGGCTATATCTTGACACCACCTAGCCAGTCCGCTATTTTTGAGATGGCAGTTGTTTGATAGGAATATAAGTATGCAAATCAAACGGGATTATTCACAACCGTTCTTTAGTAGTCGTCGTCGCGGCCGCGTGACAGGTCGTTTTCTGTTCTTTTACGGTTTGTTAATTGGTGGTTTCCTCGTATTTGTCAGTGCCCAATTTGGCAAATTGCAAATGGTCGCGCTTGGTGCGGTGGGTTTAGCCCCAACACCAACCGCTTTTGCCAGTACGTGGGCATCTCAGGGCTATGAGTTGTTTGTGGCCGGTAAGATGGAAGAAGCATCTGCCGCCTATGCACACGCCGTCAGCCAAGAGCCGGATAACATTAATTACCTCTATGAATATGGTCGCACACTCATCGAGTTGGATCGAACAGCGAACCTTGTCCAAAATCGACCGAAGTCTGATGCAGAACTCGCTTCTGAACTAGGCGACCATGCCATTGAAGTCGCGCCACAGGATGTGCGAGCATATACCATAAAGGCAAAGGCGCTGGTATGGTTGGATGATTCGCAGTCTGCAATACCGGTAGCATTAAAGGGATTTGAGCTAAACAATAATTTTGCACCCCTGCTGGCCGTATTGGCACGTGCCTACACGGATATTGGCCGTTACCAACAAGGCTTGGATTATGGTCAGGCGGCTGTCGATGCCGACCCAAAAAATGTAGATGCCCATCGTGGTTTTGCGATTGCGCTCATTCTGGTTGGTCGCCGCGACGAAGCCATTAAAGAACTCGAAGATGCCATCAATATCAATCCGAATTTAACGCCGCCTTATTTTGAATTAGCGGGACAGTACAAGGGTGCAAATCGGCTTGAAGATGCGATTGCTGCCTATGAAAAGGTGCTAACCATCCAGCCGCGCAACGCCAAAGCGTTACTCCGTTTATGTGAAACTTACACGCAAGTTGGGCAAAACGAGCAGGCTGAAGGTTATTGCGATGATGCGCTGGCGATTGACCCTACATATGCCGATGCTTATAAAGCGCGAGGTGGTGTGCGTTTCCGCCGGCGTAACTATGAAGATGCGATAGTCGATTTCAAGGCGTGCCAAGCCAATGACTCAACCGCCATTGAGTGCTACTATCAGCAAGGGCTTGCCTATTATTATATCGGTGGTCCCGCGAATTGTGACTCAGCGTGGACTTTATTGAGCGATGCACAGGGATTAAAACCTCCACCCGAACCCCAAATTATGACTATTATCCAGACGGGTTTACAACTCGTTACACAAAACTGTGTCAAGTACACCAATCGCGCGGTTCCGACGATTGAACCCACAGCGATAGTACCAACACCCATTGGGGGTTAATGAATGTACTTAAAAACGCCTAAGCGCTATTCAAAGGGTAAACAGCGCCGCAGTCCACTTTCGCTGCGTTGGTTATGGCTCTGGGTACTGACCCCCATTGTTCTTGTCGTGGGCATACAGTTATATAAACGCCGTGCAGAATTTGCGCCCCCCGTTCAAGAGGCAATCAGCAGCGTAATCCAGAGTGTCCAAAGTGGCGTATCAACAGTTGTTGCTCCCACTGCTACCGCGACCGAGAATCCCACCGCCAAATTGAACTCGGCGGAAAATGATTGGCGGGAAGGCCGCATCGAAGCCGCGGTAACAAGTTATACAGTCATTGTGAGTGCGCTGCCGAATGATGTCATCGTTCACAACCGTTTAGCTTACGGCTTGCTGATGGAGGGACGAGATCAAGAGGCTCTGGTTGCATCGGAAGCAGCTGTGACAGCCAATCCATTTTCTTCGGATGCATGGGCATTCCGCTCGCTGGCTCTAGACCGTAATGATCGCGCAGGGGAGGCTATTGCCAGTGCGTTACGCGCACTTGAGTTGGATCCAAAAAATGCCCGCGCAATGGCTTTCTTGGCTTTAGCCTATTATAGCGATGGTGAATTTGAACTTGCCCAAAGTACGAGTGAGCAAGCCGTAAACTTTGATTCCGGCAGCTTTGAAGCCTTAAATGTGCGCGGGGTGATTGCCCAAAGCGTAGAATTCGACCGTGAAACGGCTAGAAACTATTACCAGCAGGCGTATGATATCGCTCCAAAAATCCCTTATCTCGCGGTTGACCTCGCGAATATTCTTTATACTTTGGGCGTGAGCAGCGGAGACACCGCAACCCTCAACAAGAATATGGATGATGCTATTTCCATTCTTAGTGATGTGATCGAAGTGAATCCTAAAAATGGATTGGCACTGTTTGCCTTGGGGACACTCTATTTTCGTGGACAGGGGAATTTCTCGCAGGCTGCAGAAATGTTGAGCCGTTGTGTCGATGCCAACCCGGATAGCATTGATTGCAATGCCTATCTCGGACGCGTGCAAAGCAGCCTTGATGATAACGAGAGCGCCATCAAACACTTACAAAAAGCGGTTGATTTAGGTTCGCAGTTCCCCTATTACTATTTTTGGTTGGGACGGTCACAGAAATCGCTGGGTTTATGCACACAAGCCTTACCCAACCTTCGTCAGGGACGCGAACTGGCCGTTAAAGCCGAAATTGAAGACGTAGTTAGCGCTGCCGATGATCTAATACGCGAATGTGAAGCCGCTACCGGCATCATTAGTTCCACAGCCGTACCGGATGCAACCGCTGAAGCAACCCAATCGCCCTAAAGCTAGGTCGGGCTAGGATCAAGGCAGCTCGGTAAGTCACCCGCATTACGCGGCCAATTGCGTCCGTAAAAGGCTAAATATTCCGAAACGTGGGCTGACCAATAAGTTTCATCGTGGTTGCCTATAGGATTAATGACATAACTGTGTGCAATACCCCGGTCGGTTAGACGGCTGGAAAATAACTCTAAGAGTGCGCCGGACGGGTCTTGTGCGCCGTTATCAATATACATTCGCAGTTTGGCATCGGGCAGGAATGTTGAATCATTTGCCAATTCCAGCGGATTAAACGCAGGTGGCACTTCGTTCAAATCCTGCGTCATATAAGCGCTGTGTCCGCCGAGTATGCCGAATATATCCGGATGACGTAAGCCGATGCTGAACGCCCAAAATCCCCCGCGTGAAACACCCCCTAATCCGCGGTGATCACGATTGCTCCATGTGCAGAAATCACGCTCAATAGCTGGAACCAGTTCATCCAAAACAACCGTTTCATAAGCGGGATCGGGCGGGAAAAAGGGATTGTTGCCGATTGTGCCTGTGTAGGGCATGACAATAATCATCGGCGGCAGGATGCCCAATTGGAAACCTTGATTTTCACTGTTTAAAAGTCCGAGTTTTTCCCACTCATCTTCTTTTTGTCCCGCGCCATGAAATAAAATCACATACGGATAGCGCTTCTGTGTTTTCTGATAGCACGGCGGCACATATACCCTATAACGCAGGTTTTCGTCCGCTACTGTACTCTTAAATTGGTCAATCTTAATGATTTGCCCCTCTGGTTCATCACACGCGGGTGATGTAGCCGACGGCAAGACGACTGGTGTTAGCGTCGGCACAGCTGTTATCGTTGCCGCAGGCGTTGCTGTTGGAGCAGGTGTGACGCTGGGAACAGCAGTAATAATCAATACCGCTGGAGTAGGTTGGCTGCTTAATGGATCGCAGCCGACGAGCAGAAACGTTAAGACTAGGATAACGGTTGGGATTAGTGGTTTGTTTTGGCGCATAGTTTGATATTATAGCGTTAATCGACTAAAGAAAAACCTCGTAGATTATCTATGACTTTGAACATTCGCGCACTCATCTTTGACATGGATGGTGTCTTGGCGGATACGCCGCCTCTACACTATGAATCGTGGAAGCGTCTTGCTCAGGACGAAGGCCTTGACTTCGGCTGGGAACAGCACGAACAAATGCAGGGTTTGGTGCGCCGTCACAGCCTCGATGTCTTTTTGGGCGGCAAACCCATTACCGAATCCCAAGCCCAAGAAATGATGGCGCGTAAGAACGCCTATTTTATGGAAAGTCTAAAGCAGCTTACGCCTGCGGATCGCTTTCCCGGTACGGCTGAAATCATGCAAGAAGCGCATGCCGCTGGATTGAAAGTTGGCCTCGGCTCGTCAAGCCAAAATGCGCGGGGTGTGGTCGAGAAATTGGGCTTAGCCCAATACTTTGATGTTGTTGCTGATGGGTATACCGTAACCCGCAATAAGCCTGCTCCCGATATTTTTCTGTGGGTTGCCGAACAATTTAACGTATCACCGTCCGAAGCCATTGTTTTTGAAGACTCGGTCGCTGGGATGCAAGCCGCCATAGCCGGTGGATTTTGGCGTGTGGGCTTAGGCGGCAAGCATGGCGCTGGCGCACATGTGGCCTTGAAGGTACTGTCAGAGGTCAATCTCGCGGGACTGCTGCAACGGCTAAATGAAGCTGAGTTATCCCTTAATAAAACCGACTCACAGCCATAAAATTGCCTCTTGCAAAGTGGTCATGACGGATTATAATGGTTTTCATAAGTGCGGGCGTAATTCAGCGGTAGAATGCTTCCTTGCCAAGGAAGATGTCACGAGTTCGAATCTCGTCGCCCGCTAAAAGTAAAACTGTTTTAGGTGAAAAATCTATAACGGTTTTTTGTTGCCCCAACTCTATTTCAGTTTCTTAATACAGAAACCCTTTCGGTGTCTTCTATTTGCTATTTCAATTCGTATTAATAGAATGCGCTTTTCTCACAATTCAAGTTAGGACTCTAAACATTAAATCGGCTCATGTCTAACAGGCTATACATCTCACTGGAAGATATTTGTGTGCGCCCAGTAATCCAATTAACAGCAATAGAATTAATGGCTTGCATCCAACTTACGGATGCCGAAATACTTATGTCTAGTTGTTCTCTTGGGGTTGGTGGCTCGGACAGGCCAAAAGAGTAGCCGTGCGCTTGCCTTGACATTCCACCGTACATCATTTGGCAGAGATTTCCAATCCCTGCCTCGGTAGCCATAGTTTGAAAACTCAGGTTTTGGGGGAGTGATGCCCACTCGTTCAAAACCTCTTTGTTTTTGTTCTCTCCTGTTTCTTTATTAGAAACCGTTCCAAGGTCTTTTTTCAAAAATGCCCGCAGTTGTCGTCTCATTTCATTATCTGTAGCTAAAGCGAACTTTTGGGCATTTTCATCGGACAATGTGATCCAGTACGTTTGAATAAAGATTTCAAAGAGACCGCGCATTAATATATTTACTGTTTCAGGTAGCCCAATCATGGTTGCCATCGAAGCCCCCTGAGCTAAGTCATAAGCCCTCTTAAGACAAAAGATGATTGCCTCCTCGCGCGTACCGTTAAATTGCCTTCCACTGAGATTTTTAATGTTCTTTTCTGAGGCTTGAATTTCTTCAGTCAAAGCCCTCATTTCGTCTTCGAGTGTTGCAGGTGTACTCAAGATAGCCTCAGCCCCTACGTAAACTATTTTGGAATTACAATAATTTGTAGTATATGCGTTTGCGGATTGTTACCCAACATATATGTGTTTTTAGTATAGTGGGTTGTCATGATGTACGATTATTTGAATTTGATGATCTGGGGAACGAGAATATGGATTGTTTTGTGAATAAAGACCTAATGCTATTGGGCGTGGGCGCAATACTTGGATTTCTAACAAGTTGGCTAGCTGGTTATGTTACTATGTTTGCTCAATTCAAGAGGGGAAGTGGCTGGAGATGTGTAAGACATGTTGCTGACGCGACACGAGAGTTTAGTAAGCCTAACCAGATTACGGGCGCATTAGCGAGTAAATATCGGTATGGTTTGGGCACGATCATTGATAATCTTGCTAATCGTCACGATCAAGAAATTCCCTTGCTTATTAATATGGGGAAGGATGGTACTCGTGCAGATGGTTGGGCGAAATTCAATGAATATATCAAGCCAGTTATTGACACAATTAGCGCATACTCATTCCCGTTTCTCTTCCGATTTATAAGCTCAAGTATCAGACAGCATTATGCTTTAATTGAATTATGTGATGCGATGGAGTTAGTTGTCATGGAATTAGACAGCGGTTTTGAGAACCCCCATATAGTCAAATGGCAATACATTTTAGAAAGAAATGTATACGCACTTCAAATCCTTGATATACCTGAACAGAAAGAACGTATATTAGCCCTCAAGAAAGCGCTTGAAAAGCTAGATAAACGTTGGAGCGCTTGGCTGAAGGTAGTAGGGGCAAAGAAGAAAAGCCCCGCATATAGCAAGGCTTCTCTCTTTTAGTTTCGGCTTGCCATTGATACAATGCCATGATTCTTTGTTGGAGCAAATGGTGGGTCAGGCGAAACGTCTTTACTCACAGGTCGGATCATGTCATCCGCTTCGAAGCTCTGAAAATCGGAGCTTTTTTGTTCCCTCTAGCTCGCTCCTTGAAGGTGTTTGTAATGACCTTTGCCAGCCTCACCTATGAACAGCAAGTCGCGCAGTTAACCTCCGCCGCCCAATCCATATTGCCTCAATACGGATTATCAGGCGCACAAATCCAACTGCTCAGTTATGCCAACAACGCTGTCTTTAAAGTCAGTTCATCTTCACACGATCATTATGTGCTGCGCGTTCACCGCCCCGGTCATAAACGCATCGAATGGATTCTTTCCGAACTGTTGTGGCTTTCAGCCTTGAACGAACAGTCAACGGCTCATGTGCCACGCTCGATCCCGACTCAAACAGGTGAATGGCTGGTTGATGCACATGTTGAAACACTTTCAGAACCTTTGCCCTGTGTACTGTTTCAGTGGATTGAAGGTCACTTTTACACAGCTGCTGATATACCACTTGATAAGGCATATCAAGCGGCGGCGTTTATCGCGCACTTACACGATTTTGCCGACACTTTTAAACCACCTGTTGCTTTCACCCGTCCGCGTTTGGATTGGGAAGGGCTGTTTGGTGAACATTCCCCCTATAATCCCGGTGAAGGCGCTCGTATCTTCACTGCCGATCAAAAGGTGGTCTTTGCCGCTGTCGAAGCCCGTGTTCAAACGGTGTTCAATGAATTGGATGCGCTGCCGCAGTCATTTGGCGTGATTCATGCCGACTTTCTGCCCAAGAATTTTCTGTTCACGCAAACCGGTATGGCGGCGATTGATTTCGATGATGTCAGTTGGGGTTATTACCTTTATGATCTCTCGCCAAGTTTGCTGTTATTCAAGTCGGAAAGTCGTTATGCGGAATTACGCGAGGCATGGTTGAGTGGCTACTCTTCCGTTCGTGCTCTGCCAGCTCACCATGGGGATTATTTAGAGGCATTTATGGCGGCTCGGCATCTGGCGTCCTGTCGCTGGCAAGCTGGACATTTACATAACCCGCGCATTCGTGAACACGCCGCCGAAGTCATTGTCCTCCGTACCGAAGATTTACGTCATTTTCTCGAAACTGGCATGTTGTAAGAGGAAAATTTCAATGGCTACAATATTGCATATCACCCATCAGCAGGATTGGCAGGCAGCCCTTGAATTGGGCGCTTATCAAACACCCACCTTGGCGAAAGAGGGCTTTATCCACTGCTCATCCGATGCCCAAGCGCTGCGTGTCGCCGATAACTTTTATCGTGGACAAACTGATTTAGTGCTGCTGCTGATTGATACGGATAAATTGACCGCTCCTCTAAAATTTGAAGCGCCAATTAATCCGCAGACAGGCCAGCCCGAACCCGATGTTAAAGATTTATTTCCGCATATCTACGGCGCGATTAACCTCGAAGCGGTAACGAAGGTTGTAGCCTTCCCACCAAATCCTGACAGCACTTTCACGCTGCCAGCGATCTAATGACTGTCGAATTTCGTATTTAGGTTTAAATGTACAAACCACCTCAAACACAATCTATACCGTTTGCCAACCCGCTTAACAATTCTGCTCTCTCAAAACCGTTAGTGCCAACCCTGCCAAAGAGTTACTAAATGTTCTTCCAAATGGTAACCCATTAGCTCGTCAAATCGAATACACTATTAATCGACATATTGTATTTCTCCCTTGCCCTGTTACTATGGGGAAATGGCTGGGGTTAGGGGTATTGACTTGTCGCAACAGCATCATTTGGATGGTTGTTAATCTAACTTTTGCAGCAATCATTGCAGCGGCAGACCCTATCGCTTTGCTGCGGCATCCACAGCCGAGCAATCCGCTGAATCTGCAATAAAAACCGTTCTGAATCTGAAGAAATTGCAGAATCTTCCGCAGTTTAGGCGGTTCGCTCTCTCAAAGCCGCCATCAAATGCACTGTTTAACAACTTGGCTGTGAAGTTTCCGAATCAATTTCGTTCAAAATGAACTTTAACGGGCGTTCCGCAAGAAATCTCCGTACACGCGCTGGAACTCAGTCCATTGTTCGTCATGTACTGGATGCCCACACTTGAACATTTCGAGTTTTCCATTAGGTGTGCGTTCAAGAAATTTGAGGGCATATTCCTGTGGATTGAGCGTGTCTTTATCGCCTAGCATAATCAAAACCGGACAGGTGATGTTATGCGCTAAACCGAGGCTGACATCCCCGTCTTTATCAATGGTGTGCTTCATGGCGTTGATCCATTGGAGGATAAACACATCTGCGTCTGGAATGTCGTGGAGTGATTTGTCAGCTTCGGTTATCCACGTCGCGGGGAACATGCTTTGAACGCGCGGACGAATAGCCGGTGTAAAGTTGCCTACCGCGCCGATCACCGCCACCGACTTAAAACGTTCCGGTTGTAAACCTGCCGCCACTAAGGCGGTTTCGCCACCATCTGAATAACCTAAGATGTGTGCGGATTGAATGCCAAGCGCGTCCATAAATGCTAGCACATCTTTAGCGTCGCGGCGGTAAAAATCTAAAGGAAAGTCGCGCGGTTTGGGAGTTGATTCCCCGTAACCACGTAGCGATGGCCCATAAATATGATACTTACTGTTCAGCCAATTCATAACATTCGTCAGATGTAGTTTGGCTGTTCCCAATAACCCGTGTAGCACAATCAGGGGTTCGCCTTGACCCATTTCTTCGTAATGCAAACGTGCGTGGGTTGCGATGTCAACAAAAGGCATGTTGTTAAATGCCTTCCGGCGCTTCGACTTTACGCCCACCGTTCATCACGTCACCCAATGAAACGCCAGTTGCTAGCAGCCCGATGATGCCCCACACTGCATATCCGAGTATATTGACACCATGAAAAAGGAAACCCAGTGAAATTGCGCTTTCTTTAGGGATACCAATGGTTTGCCCAGCTAGAAGAATGGTCGCCTCAAATGGGCCGATACCCGCCACACTGATCGGTACAGCGTTACCCAGAGCAGCCAAAGCTAAACCGAGAATGGTCAATAACATTCGACTGCTTTCGGTAAGCGGTGCGCCATTGCCATCCGTAATATTGAGTGCGCGAATCAGTGCGTATAACGTGAGTATCGAAAATGCCCAACAAATGAGTGTCCAAACAATCGCGAAAATAGCACTCTTCAAATGGGTGAGTGGTTTGAGTCCGTCCAAAAGTTGGTCAAATAACTTGTCCATCCCCAGCTTCTTGAGGAAGGGAAGCACATGCTCGACTGTTGCCAATACTTGATGTCCAAGTTTCGGGAACCGTGCGAAGAACACCATCACTGCAAACGCGAAAACCACCGCTGCACCAAATATTGTAGTTGGTTGGATGATTTCTGGCGGTGTGTTTGGGATGTTGGTGATCGAAAACACCAGCATAATCACCACCAATAAAGTGTCAATCAACCGTTCTAACACCACGCTGGTCGCTGCTGTGACGACTGGCACGCCTTCACGCATAATGAGGATGCTGCGTGCGACTTCGCCAACACGTAGCGGTAGCAAATTGAGTAAGAAACCCAGATTGAGTATGTGACAGGTTTTTAATAGAGCAGGTTTGAAATCGAGCAAACCGCGCCAGCGAACACCCCGTGTCCACAAACCTGCTGTGATTCCGATGAACGATACGATAATCCAGCCGATTTCTGCTTGCTGGATACTTTGCAACACTTGTTGAAAATCAACACCTCGTAAAGCGATCCACAGGAAAAATCCACTGACGACCACACTGGCAATCAGGAAAATAGTTCGACGCATGAAGCCCCCTTATGGTGCTGTTTGCTTGCAGCTTTGATCTTGAGTTTGATTGTAGAGTAAAGCGGTTGAATTACCTAGATGCCTGCTTATTCAACCCAAAACTACTTTGCATATTCCGACATTGCATCGGCCTAAATCGAAAATGTCTTTTGATTAGAGTGAGTGGTTATGTTGTGGTTTTTCACTTTTACCCAAAATTACCTGTCCGGTTTGCCCGTTGATCAACGCTGTTCGCTGATCTTTATCCTGCTCAATTAAATGGGCAATCCACACGGGCGCGAGAATCAAACGAAAGCTCATCTGCTGGATAGTCGTGAAAACATTGATGGTTACTTTTTCGTCTTCCATTGTTTCGCGACGGCTAAACTTATAGCGCATAGCGGTTGAAATCTGGCTGCGAGCTTCCAACGCGGCTTGATCAAAATCCTGCGTATAAAGTTGTGCTGGATATTTAGCCAACAGGTTAGGTGAATAATCGAGCAAATCGGAAGTGTGGTAATCTCCTAATCCACGTGTCAGTTCTTTGGATGGCGATTGCACGCCACACACTTCCATATCCCCAAATATTTCGTTGTACTTTGTTTGTACATAGGGTTCTACGGGTGTTATTGTCCGCGTGTAACCATAGCCTCTATTGGTGGATTGGTTTTGTATGCGTGTCCGTGTGACTTCCACAATTGCATCGAACATCCAGAAGGGCAGGTAGTAGCCGCTGAGTGTGGCTGATGCAATCTTATTGTTATCAAACCAGCCTTTAATACGTTCAGTCACACTTTTGAGATGGTCTTTAACGAGGTTGCTGGCCTCTTCTCGTGTTACCTTAAAGGGGATAATACCGTCGGGTTGATCGAATGAATTTAAGGCATCCTGTTCAATGACCTGATTTGAGTTACAGAATGGACATCGGGCAGAAAGTTCTGTTGCCGGAATAGCTCGTTCTGCCCCACAATTTTTACAGTGTAATAAACGTTCGCCAATCACCCATTTGACGGGTTGCGCCCGCCGTTCTAGCAATGCTGCTAATAACGAGTCGCCAGTCGCTGTGTGGCGTTCACCTTGCCCCTCTTTGTAACCACAAAAGCCACATTCAACACGTCCCGTGATGTCATTGGTCGTCAGGTTGCCATTGCATTTAGGACAGCGTGTGCCTGAAAGGGTTGTTTTGACGGCTTCGCCAATCTGTTTGATGACTGGTCCGCTGCTTTTCTCACCTTTTTCAGCTTGGTCGGCGGTCAAACGTCCATTCAAAACGAGCATCATACGGGTGGCTTCACCATGAGAACCATCAACCGCCAGAATACTGCTCAGATGGTCACGTTTAACAGCTTCATCGTCGCTAATTTTGGCAATCCATAAATGAGCATCGGCGAAATCGTGTTGAATATCTAGTGCATCTTCTAGACTGTCAATCGCAGCTTTTTTATTCCCATCAAAAAGATAGTCTTGTGCGGTATAAAAGAGGGAGATTGCTCGTGCTTGAATCTGATCTATATTGTGAATAGATACATTAGGGCGTTGACCTTTAGCGCGGATTTGTGCCGCTCGTTCGTCAATGTCCGTCGTCGGTTTATAACCACACTCAGGGCAAACAACGCTGGTGGTTTTTAAATCAAATGACATCCGTGTGCCACAAGTTGGGCAATTAAGTTTTATTCCCATCCGAAAAACCCTTTGGTGAATATTCAGTCTTATTTCAGTATAAGGGCGAATATCCACACCTAAATGCCTGAAGAATAGGGATTTCAGATGGTTTTCACAATTTTCTTAATTGGCATTACGCATAAACTGCTCGACTGATACGCGTGTTGGTAGAGCAGGTATAGCCCCAATTTGTGTGGTCGTTAATGCGCCCACAGCATTCGCAAACCGCACAATAGATTCGAGATGTGACAAATAGTCAGCTTTGTGTTCCAGCAATCCAACTAACAAACCCGCCACAAATCCGTCACCAGCGCCTGTTGTATCGACAGCACGAACATTAAAGCCTTCTATATGCTGTTGATTATCGCGGGTATAAATGATCGCCCCATCTGCACCTTGTGTCACGGCGATGAGCTGAATAGAATCTCGCCATAAAGATGACACATCACGACCGCCTGTTAGAAATTCAACTTCTTCTTCACTCACTTTGACAATAGTTGCATAATCTAATCCGGCTAACATGCCAGCACGTGCTGCATCAGCATCAGGCCATAATGCTAAGCGTAAATTGGGATCATATGAAATCAACAGCCCTTCAGCACGCGCTGCATCAGCCGCTTTTAGAGTAGCAGAACGACTGGGTTCGTTGATCAGCGTAATCGAGCCGAAATGGAAGATTTGTTTACCCTTCAACACATCGAGCGCTACATCCTCAGGCCGCATCAACATGTCGGCGCTGGGATGCCGATAAAACATAAAACTACGTTCACCATCAGCCCTTAGTGATACGAAAGCTAATGCGGTTCGTGCATCGGCTGAAAAACGCAGCCCACTCACATCAACCTTATCTGCGGCCAGCACGTCAGCTAAGTAATGACCAAATGGGTCATCGCCAACCTGCCCTAGAAAAGCACTGGCATGTCCTAAACGGGAAACTGCAACTGCTACATTTGCTGGCGCACCACCCGGTGCTTTCTTAAAACCGGATGCTTCTCCCACACTTACATCGTGTTCAAGTGCTACGAAATCAATCAATAATTCGCCAAGGCATACGATACTCATAACCCCTTGCCTTCATCCCCAACAATAAATCTTAGGTTAATCGCCCAGTCAATGCTTCACCAACCGCTAATCCCGAAAGGAATGCCCCCTCAACGCGGGCTTCACCAAACCCATCCCCTGCGAAAGCCAATGGTGCTAATCCTTGTGCCATCAGATAACGCTCAGGATGCAAAATTATTGGCTGTGAATAACGCCAGCGCTTTAATTCAGCTTCGACGATTTTTGCATCGTCCGCCAAATACTGTTCAAACTCTTGTTTAATAAAATTCAGCGCCTCAATTTCTGGTAGATCCCATAAGTTTTGGCTGATGCTACCGGCTGCATGAACTGTAATAATCCGTGCTTGAGGTGAAATACCTTTGCGCTGGTTATCCGCGATCCAACTTAGAACAGCATCAGGTCGTTGTAATGCACCCGGTTCGGGCAGATTTACTTCACCCTCTACCCGAAATAATCCTGCTGCACACGGTAAATAGGTGATTCGTTCCAGTGCCTTACGGTCATGTGAATTCAGTTTTTCCCGAATAGTACCGAGTAATGTCAATGATTGTGGTACAGGTGCAGTTATCAGTAGCGATTTTGCCGAGTATGTCTCGCCTTTATCGTCTTGTGCTTGCCAGCCATTCGATGTTTGGGAAATACTTGAGATTTTTACATCGGTGCAAATGGAGGTTTTTTCTCCTATTTCTCTCGCAAGATATTTCGCCAGCGTGTTCATGCCACCTTTTGATGCGTAACGAGGGTGACCATCAAACTGCTCTGCCGTTCGCACACCATCACTAAAGCCATCTGACCACACGTAAACGAGGTCTTCAGCTAACCACTTGTCTACACTCCGCCGGAAATCATCGGAACGAACGGTGAAAAATTGTGCGCCGTGATCTGCAACTCCAGTTCCAACCCGACGCGTTGCCAAACGACCACCTACACTGCGTCCTTTGTCGACTAATGTAACACTTAATCCATGTTCAATCACGTTACCTGCTGCGATCAAACCACTTAACCCTGCACCAATAATAAGTACATCAGATTGTTGCTCAGTCATGAATACCTCAAACTTATACTAGGATCAATTAATCTTGAATAACGATAAGAACATCTCTACGATACACACATAAACAGTATGCATTGAAAAGTACATAAACGCATTCCATAAATATTGACTGAAAACATATAACTCAATTTGACCCTAAAGTAACAATATTTACGAACCTTATGGTTTTACATCTATCGCCTGCATCATGAGCACATCGCCCCAGCCAACAGGCTTATCGCCTCCCATTTCAAGTATTGGAAGCCGTTCCAGCGTTGACCAGTTGTAAATTGTAAGCTCGAGATGATATGAGCCGGGGGAGACATTATCTGGAATATTCAAGCATGGCGCAATCTCAACGACTTCCTTAGCTGCATGAGTACCAAAACCATTATCCCACTGCGCAGCATTAATGTTCCCTGTAATATCGACCAGATGCAATCCCACTGAAAACGAGTTATCTATATCCTCTAATGTTTGGAGTGCGATGTTGACACATAATTGCTCGCCTATCTGCACGCTAAGTTGCTGATCTGCCAACAAATGACCAACGTAGCGTATTTGTTGACCAAATTGAAATTGCAAATCATTGTTCTTGCCTTGGTCAAAACGATAAAAAACCATGTTGCCTAAACCGCTTCGATACCCAATGCGACGATCTCTATCCAACTGAGCAGCTACTTGCCAAGTCTTGGCCGTATTGATAGGCAAAGCTATCCACACGAACGGTTCCATATCCAGTTTACTGATTAACTTGTGTACATCATCAGGCGGTTGTAATCGCCATGATAAATCTAGCCCTATTCCACGTCTTATTCCCAATAGACGGTCATAATAGGCTGCTGGACTGTAGGCTGCCAAGTCGCTAATGGTCGCATCTAGTGGCTTTCGCTCGTTAATCATGCTTCGAATCGTGGTTTCCCATGCTGGTTTGGGCGGCCACAACTCTTGGAACATCGTCAGTTGAACATAAGTCAGCCACGCTACCAAAATGATTGCCACTCCACTGGCAATAGTGCGTGTAGAAAATTTTCCAGCTGACAGTCGTTGAGGTAACTCGATATGTCGCAGGGCATAAGCCAAAAGTAATGCGCCGGCCGGTAGCATACCTATGGTATAGCGGACTTGATACACGGGAGCGAACCACATATTTAACGCTAATAGGCTAATCGGAGTAATTAGCAGCCATAAAAATAGTAGCAGAACAATACTCGCATGTTGGCGAATTCGCGGAAGTGCCGTGCCGAGTGCAAAAGGGGCTAGTGTTAGTCCCCAACTTCCACCAGTCAATATTAGTACAAGAGCAGCAACAGTTGCCCAGTTAGTCGGTACTGGAATGGCGAGAGGGCCATTTGGATTACTACTCATTTGCTTGAATAGCGTAGGCAGCCAAGGTGCGAATAAGAGTGCCGCTGCGATATAGGGCAGAGGATACACGAACCACTTACTTCTTAGCCGCGTGCGCGGAAATATCTGCGTTATGATCGCGTGTAAAATGTGTGAAGCGATAACGAATATTCCGGCGTAGTGCGTATAGACCAGCGCCGCCATCCCCAAACTATATGCTAATGCGCACCACAGCGAAGATTTTGTTCGCCAACGCACATAGAGTAAAGTTGCGAATGCAGCAAGTGCCATCAGCAGGCTGTACATGCGTGCTTCGCGGGCATAGTACACAAAAAAGCTAGCTGTTCCTAATAGCACCAGTGCGATCATTCCAGTGCGGCGATTAAAGAGATGCTTACCTAAGGCATAAGTTGCAGCCAACCCAAGCATACTAAATAAAGCAGAAGGCCAGCGTAGCGCCAGCACCGAATCACCTGCAAAGCGGTCTAGGCCACCCAACAGCAAAAAATAGAGCGGTGGATGTACATCGGCTTCCACACGTTGCAATATGTCACGTAGATAAGGTGAACGGATCGCCCACGCCGTCCATGCCTCGTCATTCCACAAACTTTCACGTTGTAGGTCAACGGTCGAAATCAGGAATGCGATGAGGAGCAATCCTGCCGCAAACAGGATCGTTCCGTTGTATTTCTTTGGAGAAGATTCAGAACTGAACACATGCGGCTACTTATTCGGGTTGAGGTGGACGACCGTACAGCCACCAGAATTTATCTTGCGGGTAGGTGGATTGTAAAGCCTGATCCCAAATGAATGGCGTTTCACGGATATTACGTCGCAGACCACCGTCCACATTGCTCATTGATGCTTTTAATGCCGAGGTATCTACATCGGATGGTAAAGAAGCCATCAATTCGGCAACAATTGTGCGCCGTAAGGCTTCCGGATTGTAAGCATTTGCACAAAGCTTCGCATCTTCCCTGCATTCTTTAATGTAGGTTTGCAAATCACGCAGTCGAGATTCTGCCTCTTTGACCATCTTTTTGCCGTAGGCTACGCCCCATTCTTTACGTACAGTCTCGTTTTGAGCATTCAGTTTGTCAAACTGTGTGGCTTGTGCCTCATTCATTTGGTCGCGGAGTGCGCCCAAGCGTCGCAAACGCATGAGAATCGAACCGGGTGTCAGACGTGCAGAATCTGTGTTGATATTGCCGTACAAATTATCCTCGTAGATGTATGGAATAAGATTTTCGACCATTGCCTTAAGCTCTTTAAGGTCGAGATCGATTGAATAATTGACCTCAGTCATAATGTAATTTTCTCCTTTACTAGATTGAGTGTAACGCAATCAGCATAAACAAAACACCCCTTGTAAAAAAGGGGTGTTAGTACTATTTATTCCTCTAGAATTAGGTCTCGGCGATGGGTTCACCATGTGATGCAACGAAGAATGTCGGATTCAACAGTACCCGACGTACTGGACATTTTGTTGAAATTTCCATAAGACGTGCCCGCTGTTCTTCGGTCAATTGGTCACCAACTAAGGTAATATGTTCACGAATTTCTGTCACGAATTGGGCTTCACCACGATAACCGGGGTATTGGTCAGCCTTGAATCGTTCTAGATGAAGTTGAATTTCCATCTTCTCTAGCGGCCACTGTTTACGCCTAGCGTACAATTGTACGGTAATTGCCATGCAACTGCCGAGAGATCCCAAAAGTTGTTCTACAGGATCAGCCGCAGTTTCTGTACCCCCATTTTCAACCAATTCGTCCGCATGCCACGTGTGGTGTTCCGATTCAATGGTGGTCTGAAGTCCTTGGTCAATCGTAACTGTTAAAGCAGCCATTTTTTTCCTTGTGTTGCGTTTGTGTCTATCTATTAGATCATTTTAACATGCGTTCTCTTACAAGCCGCCGCTAATATCTAAACTAACACCGTTAATGGCTCGGCTTTCATCCGCTGCTAGAAACAAGATGGCATCGGCAATTTCTTCTGGCTTAACCCATTTGCTGTAATCTGCGTTGGGAGAGCCTGCACGGTTTTGAGGCGTGTCAATGGTACTGGGAACGATGCCGTTTACTGTTATTCCTAACTTGCCTAGTTCAGCCGCCATGCTTTCGATGACTCGTTGAGCTGCCGCTTTTGAGGCTGAATATGCCGAGTGATTATTCGTACCCTTATAGGCGTTTTTTGCAAGAATAGCGATGATTCGCCCATTAATCTTGTGATCTACCATGTGTTTTGCCACACGTCCGCAGCTTACGTAAACAGACTTCGCATTCAAGTTCATCATTTTGTCCCACACATCCAAACCGGATTCGTGGACAGGTGTACCCGCGCTGTACCCGCCGACAGTATGGGCCAACACATCAATCTTGCCGTAACTGTCCTCGACTTTTTTAACTAATGCGTCAAGGCTAGATGGATCGGTCACATCAGCCACGCCGACCATCCCGCCGAGTTCTTGAGCAACGGCTGTAAGTTCACCTTCGCTGCGTCCGACTAACACTACTTTAGCACCCGCCTCGGCAAAGCGTCGCGCGACGGCTTGACCAATGTTGCCTCCTGCACCTGTAATCATCACCACCTTGTTTGAAAAATCTGCTGCCATATTGCTCATCCTTCTATATACATAATCGAATTCTATATGAGTTTGGTCTTAGAATGCTACTTATTCTTTACGCCAAGTTGTGTTTGCGAGCTTTATTCAGGGCAAAGTTCTATTATCAGCCCATCATTCCATTTGTATTTGTTATGCATTAATTCGTCAATTGTTTCTGCCAGCTCAGGTTCGTTTTCGCTACTGATTGCCCGGCCTGTACCGTTATAAGTTTGTTGCTGCACCCAAAAAGAAATATGTGGATTATGCAGCAGATTTTTTACCCAGTGAGCTTCCTTTCTGCCACCTGAAATAAGGTAGTAGTAGTTCCCATATTGGACATACCAAATTTCGATTTCATGAGGCTCTCCACTTTTCCAACCAGTAGTTGTTAAGTATAGAAATTCTGCGTTGTATTCACGCGACTCCGTCATTACGAATATTCCTTGAGGCTATTTTCATACAAACATATTTGCGAGTGTAATCAATTGCAGCCCAATACGCATTGTTCCTAAGTTCAGTCGATGTGATCATCTGACCAATAGAATCAAAAGAGGCGCCCTCATGTTGAAGATGCCTCCTGATAGGACAGATGCGAGAGCGATTTAGCCGCGTCCGGTGTATGAACCATCACGTGTATCGACAGTTACAGCATCACCCACGTTGACGAACAGTGGAACAGAAAGTTCCAGACCTGTTTCGGTCGTGGCCTTTTTCATGACCTTACCACTGGTATCACCAGCAATTTGGACATCCGATTCGCCAATTTTCAAAGTAACAGTGGTCGGCAGCTTGTAGTCGATTGCCAAACCTTCGTAAAGGCGCAGTTCCAACTCGAGATTTTCGGTCAAGTAATGGGTATCATCACCAAATAGCTCAATACCTGCTTCGTACTGTTCGTAGCTTTCGGGGTTCATGAAGTGCAAGTGCATGCCATCGCCATACAGATACTGCACTTTTTCAGCTTCAACGAAAATGTTATCTAAGCGTTCTTCGACGCCGAACACGCGATTGATCGTATGTCCCGTGCGAATATCCATGAGCGTGGTGTTCATGGATGCCTTGCCACGCCCCGGTTTATTGTAGAGACTCTTAGTGACACGGTACAAATTGTTATCCAATTTGAGTGTCACACCAGTTTTCAAATCACCTGCTTCGATCATTGCCAACTCCTCAAACTCTGCTGCCATTCTGTGGTTAGTGAGGCTATTTTACCAGACGATTAATTCATATTAAATCCTCTGATTTATTTTTCTTCTCCATACCTCGACCACTGGATCACGAACACGAGTGACATAGCGGTATGCGCCCCAATCCACCCACGATGCACCAAAATCTTCTAATCGCTTTCCAATCTCCGCAGCACATTCGGCAATCATCTTTTCAGCTTCGGGGTTATAACGGTGAAAACGCGGACTAAAAATTTGTCGTAATAGTCCCAGCCAATCGAGTGGTACATTCAAGCTGCTGCCGCCGACCCGTTCATCTGGAATGTGAAGCGAGTAGTGCAGGGTACGCTCAATTACTTTATGCACGCCTACACGGTCAAATACAGGTGGCGCTTGTCGATAAACCGTCGGATCATCAACCCACATGCAGCGCACACCATAACCCAAATCGCGAATGATGCGGTCAATATCAAGATCATCTTCCCAAAGTGTTTGCTCGGTGTTCGCACGAATCGCACCACACATTCCAAACGGTGTCATGCTCATTTTGCCCCAGAAGGCTTGCACTGTGTCGCGCTTTATCTTCCAGCGAAACCACGTGTCGCGACTCAGTGAGGTATTCATGAGATTGATTACATCGGCTGGAATATCTGCGCCTTCAACAGACGAATGTTGATGATAAGTGTAGGGACTAACCGCGGCAGGTAAATTGTTCTTCGTATAGTGAAGACTATAATGCTCCAGTTTTGAGAGTAAATTCTTGCCCCATACTGCATCATGTGCAGGCATCAACAAATAACCTGATTGTGTCATCAGGCTGCCAATGTGAAGCGCTGTATCAATTCGCGCCCAACGATCTGTCTTTTGTATCTGTTCCCACTGCTCAGGTAGTTCCCATTGAAGGTCAAATGGCGTGCTGCCTGATTTTCCTTTGAAGGGTAGGGGGTTGGTGATGATCGCTCTCATCAGCACCTGTGGAAACTCAGCCTCAAAAACTTGCAAACTGTCAATTGTGGCTTGGCTATCACAGATAAATATTGCCGCATCATTTTGCCTTAGTGCTACCAATCGTGAGCGCAAAGTCGTATCAAACACGATACGTTCGCGAACTATTTCCGGGCGTGGACGATACATAAATTCGGCATCAATGGTGTGCCGTCCGCTTAATTCGGATGCTATTTCTGAAGCGGTCGCAAACTGCTGCACGATTAAGGAGCGTAAGGTGTATTGAAGGCGAAGTCTACATAGGCTTTATTGGTGTTGGGCAGTTTGCCTTTTGCCAGAATCACAATATCAGCAGAGGCGCGTAGCTTAACAAGCCGTTCTTCAAACGAGAAAACCTGTAACGGAGGCAACATAGCGCTGAAGGTGTTGTCCTCGTGTTGGTGAAGTTCACTGATATGGATGCCCACTTGTTTCAGCAGTGCTAGTGCATCTTCGCGTGTGACATAAGCATAGCTGACTTCAAGAGGTTGCTCGGTCGCTGGTTCGCCATTGCCAAGAAGCTGCTGTATATCCGCTATAGCAAGTCTTAACCCCTCGGCTAATCCACGCTGGTAAAGCGCCTGCTGGATATTCGCCACACTGAGCTGCCGCCCTCGCTGCTCAGCTTCTTGGGAGTTCGCCAGCCACTTGGCACTGAGTTCACGAAGTTGTTGGTTAGGGTCGTTTTGTTCGCTCATTTGCCGCTTATTTGTTCAATAGCACCGCGACCTACAATTTCCAGCGCTGTATCACCGGATGGTGGTTGCATCAATCCAGCGCGCGTGTCACGGAAGAATCGCTCTAAGGGCAGATCGCGAGTTAAGCTGGTTCCGCCAGCAATTTGCAGTGCCTTATCGGTCACCATATTAGCGGTTTCGGTCGCCATATGTTTGGCCGCTGCGATACGAGGGAACAATCCCTTGCTGCGTTCATCACCTGTCCATTGACTTGCCACCTCCAGCATCAGTGCTCGTGATGCCATCAGCGCCAGATCAATCTCGCCAATTTGCCGTTGGATTTTGGGCAATGTGGTAATTGGCTTGCCTAATGCAGTAGGGATGCGTTCCAGACCAAACTGAATGACTGCATCACGGGCAGCCATTGCTGTACCCAAATATACTGCTCCCATAATCATCGGGAACCACGCGTTAGGCGTTTTATCATCGCGTTTGCCACGTTCGAGAAGATTCTCGGCGGGTACAACCACATCTTTGAAGTAAACATCATGACTGTCACTTGCCCGTAGACTTAATCCATCACCCCATGTTTCAACCCATTCGACCCCCGGTGCATTCCCCGGAACAACTATTACGGCTGATTCACCCTCAATATCGAGGCGCACCACAATATGCGTCAGATGCTTGCCACCCGTTGTCCACGTTTTGTGCCCGTTAATCACCCAACCAGCATCCGTTCGAACAGCAGTGGTCGCAAATGTGCCGCCGCGTGAGGGACTACCAAGCGTTGGTTCGCTGGCCGCGGTATTAAACAATCCATCTGCGACCGCTTCCCGGCTCAAGCGTTCAAATGCTGCTTCGGGCCACGGACGATTTTCGCTGACATTGCCGAACATGTGGATTTGCATTCCGGCAACCATCGCACTCGATGTGCTGCCCTTTGCCAGTTCAAGCTGGGCTTCAACACATTCCTTCAGTGTTAGCCCCATTCCGCCATATTCGCGCGGCACACTCATCAGCACATAACCGGACTCTTTGAGCGCCTTTACATCTTCTGCTGGAAGTTTGGCTTGCCTATCGGCTTCCTCCGCCCGTGTGGCAAAGTCTGCTGCAAGTTGTCGAGCGAGGGTAGTGATGTCGGTCGTAGGGGTATATTGCATATTGCTCACGTTATCGGATATTGAACGATCAGCCAAGGATAATAAGTATCATCAGTTTTACGCCAACTTCTAACGATCTTTGCGGTTTCAAAACTGTCTATCAAACCATATCTATTGGGATAAGTATGTAGTTCTTCAACCATAGCAAATTGATCGACATTACATACATATCCACAAACAAAACCAATAAAATAGTCAACTGGTTCAAATCCTAAAATTTCCCCATTGGGTTCTAATGGTCTTTGTTGCCTAATCATTTTATTAACGCCAAATGGTTTGCCTCTTTGTAGCTGCCACTTTATAATTTTTTCATCTGAAACATGTTTAGAAGTTAGAATATCATTTTCTTTAACGAAATCTGTTACGAACGATTTATGAAGGCCGATACCGACAATGAAATGTTCTTCGCGTAATTCCATAAAAGATGAGGCGAATTGTTTTGCAGCAGAAAGCGAGTAGAAACCATCTGGAAACAATATTTCTTTATTCCAATAGTTTCCGTACCAATTTCGAGCTTCATTTTGCTTGTCTTTTGGTAATCCCTGCTTCGCTAAGTGGTTTGAGTAAATTTCCTCATCCAACGTGAGCATTGATATTTTGGTAATGTCGCCTCTACAGTCCGAAATACTGACTATCCGTTCAGGAAGATAGCTTTCTTTATAGTCTGGGCGTGAGGTATACGCACCAATATAATATCCACCCGCAACATAATCGCTTAAATCAACTACATCCATAAAGCTTGTCTGCTACTTCTTCACAACTATCTGAACAATTCCCGGCCCATGTGCACCGTAGATAAGCTCCATCTCAATATCAGCCGTTTTACTTGGTCCACTAATAAAACAAATATTAGCACTGTCCCAAAATTTACCCGAGCCTTGCGCTCGTTGGAGTGCAACCCAATCTTCCATTCGTGCAACAATCTGATCCTTTGTGATAACAGCAATATGTACGGGTGGGAGTACGGTGGGTAAACGGCCTTTACCCTTCCCCGTACTAACCACCATCGACCCAGTTGCTGCAATTGCCGCATCCGCACCCGTTAACCCAGCTTGAGCCGCTTGAATAGTTTCGACTGTTTCTTGTCGGAATTCATCGTGCATCTCTGGATAATGAATGTTAATACCAATTCCTTTGATAGCAGTCTCCAGATACTGCACTGGAATGTGTTTGAAATCCCATGCTAAAAGATTAGTCGTGTTATGTGACTTGAGTAGTTCAATCACCTTGTCACAGGCCGCTTCATCACCCTCAACCACGAAGATTTCTGCATGAAGTTCTTGGACGATGCGCGAGAATTGGTTTAATAAACCTTCCGGTGAAGTGTCATCTACCAGCGCCACTGGTAAATAGTGTTGCGGTCGCGGCGGAGCATCGGGGAAGGGTTTTTGTGCTTCTCGGAGTTTGTTGAGAATTTTGTCACGTGAGGAAATCATATCAATACTACCTTTGGAAAGTAATTATCTAGTGTATTAGGGGTGAGTGCTTATTATTTCCGGCTCAATACCCAGATGCGCGGATGCAAGCCGCCCACCGTCACCCGTAAATTCTGGTCGATCTTCCAGTGTTCAGAGTTTTCGAGCAGCGAGTCCAGCAGCCGAACTTCATGCGAAACCAGCACCATCCGTCCGCCTTGTTTGAGCAGTCGTGCTGCTTCTTTCAGCAATCCCGGATACAACATCAGATTATCATCATGGCTACCCACTAATTGTCCGAATGGTAAATCTGCCGTAATCACGTCAATGCTTTTAGCGGCTAAGGGCAAATCGGTAATATTGCCCTGTCGCCGTTTAATAATTTCGCTGTAGCCTGCTGCCTCAACGTTTCTTCCTGCACATTCCAATGCTGTCGTATCATTGTCGTATCCGACGATACTTTTAACTTCGCCTGCTGCCATCCGTTCGATTAGCAGCGTACCCGAACCGCAGCCCATATTCAGATAAACATCATCTTCTGTAGGTTGCGACAGCACATTCATAGCATAGGCAACAGGCGCATTCAGAGCGCCTTCACGGTTACAGATGCGCCATGCGCGTGTCGCTTGTGGACGTGGGCTGATTCGCACCAGTGTTTCCCATCCATCACCGTCTTTGGTTTTGCGGACGCGAATCAGCAAGTCGCCTTCTTCGTCGCCAATCAGTAAACCCGTTTTGACCGCCAGTTCTTCTTTGAGCCGAGTCATCACTGATGAATCGGAACCTGCCGCGCTGATGTACAGCGTTTTATAGGTATCAGCGGGCCATAAATCACGCGCAATGTTGATTTGTCCCAGTAACTTCTTGAAATGCTCATCACCGAGTAAGCCTTTGGGACGCGGTACTTTGTGTTCCTGCACCAGATAAACGGCTTGAACCGTTCGTATCTTCAACAGTTGATATGGGTTGCCGACATATTCGAAGCGCAATGCACCAGCCCGCGCCGGAGTATTCGCCCGTTCCAGCCGGTCATCGAATAGCGTCTTCATCTCGCGCCACGCCAAACCCTCTAATCCCTCTGATACATCAGCTTCACATTGATATACAGGAATGGTTGTCATGGGTTCAGGTTGCTTGCGGGGTTCCGTAGTGCGCCGTTTTTGGTTACTGATTTGCTTAACTCCATTGCTTAACGAACTTCAAAATGTGAAAGTTCATCTAAATTGAAAAAGTGACCTGCTTGTTGTCTCAAAATATTATGAACGTCGATTTTGCCGCCACCAATCATGGAACGATTGGTCAGCGAAAGATGGAAAATCGCGATAATCAGTCCAGCCACTCAATGGATAGGGTAACTTATTCAGTTTATCTTCGCCCATTGTTTTGCTGATTGTGCGGGTCGCAAGGCTGGCAACTTTCCCACCAACTTCATAAAGCAGTGGATGACTATTGCCAAAACTCCAGCCTTTAAGACCGATTTTCCAAATATCATCTTGTTCGTTTTCTAAATCACGCCGCAGCATCAGCAGCATATCAGGAATGTTGATGTCTACCGGACAAGCTTGCTTACATGCGCCACATAAACTGCTGGCAAAGGGCAGTGGTTCGGCATTTTCTTTGCCTTGTAACAATGGGGTAATCACCGCGCCAATCGGCCCTGAATACACTGAACCGTAAGTATGTCCACCGACATTTTGATATATAGGGCAGGCATTCAAACATGCACCGCAACGGATACAAGCTAATGCCTCGGTATATTCAGTCCCATAGATATTGGTGCGTCCGTTATCCACTAAAATCAAATAAAATTCTTCCGGTCCATCCGGTTCTTCTGCACGTGCTGGCCCACTGAAGGTGTTGACATAGGTTGTCATGCGATGACCGGTAGCACTGCGCGGGAGCAGTTGCACCAAAGTGGCGAAATCTTCCCATGTCGGCACAATTTTTTCGATACCGACTACTGCGATATGCACTGGAGGCATACCAGTCGAAAGCCGACCATTACCTTCATTTGTGACGATTGCGACTGTGCCGGTTTCAGCGATCATGAAGTTGCCGCCGCTCATACCGAAGTCGGCATTCAGAAATTCCTCGCGCAGCAGATTACGTGCGAAGGCCGTCATTTCTTTGGCCTCGTCAGTCATTGGCATATCGAGTTTGTCAACGAATAGATCACGCACTTGCTCTTTTGTCATGTGCATTACAGGCATGACGATATGACTAGGATGACTTTCACTGACCTGTACGATATATTCGCCCAAATCAGTCTCGACCATTTTGATGCCGTTGGCCTCTAGCACTGGCAGCATACCGATTTCTTCGGTCGCCATGCTTTTGCTTTTGACACCACGTTTGAGGTTGTGCTTTTTACAAATGTCCAGCACATGCTGATTGGCTTCTGCCGCATCTGCAGCCCACAGCACATGCCCGCCATTCTTGATGACGTTGCGCTCCATTTGTTCCAGTAAATCGGGTAAATCTGCCAGCGCGCGCAGCTTGGATCCGCGTCCTTGCTGCCGTAATTCTTTCGCCGCAACTTCGCCCATCACCTGTCTGCGTCGGCCATCTGCGTTTCCTGTACCACGCTTGAGTGCTGTCCCTAGCTGTATATCATCGAGTGCGATGACGGCATGTTTCGTAAATTGATTGGGGTTCATCTCTGTTGTCATGGTTTATTCCCAATAAAGCTGCCGAATTTAAGTCTATTCTAGCGCCAGACTGCACCAATCGCTAATCAGAATCAAAAATGAGGACGTATTGTCCTCATTTGATGGGTTTGGGCGATGAGGGGCTCGAACCCCCGACCTCACGGATGTGAACCGTGCGCTCTAACCAGCTGAGCTAATCGCCCTGATGACTGTCTAAAAAACCAGCCTGCGCTGGTTACTGAGATTCGATGGGCAATAGAGGACTCGAACCTCTAACCCCTCCCACGTCAAAGGAGTGCTCTGCCAATTGAGCTAATTGCCCTTAATCAAATCGAGTATACAACATTTCAGTTGCTTTGCAAGAGGCATTCGTCCTCTACAAATCACTTATTTTTGTATTGCCTCGCTTACCTTTTGTAGATCGACACGCGCTTGTATTTGCGCGATAAACGGCTCTAAATGAGCTGAGTCTTCTTCGCCTAATGCTTTGCCTAACCTTGTTAAGGTGTCTAGCAAACTTTCAAAGACATAGGGTGAGTCTTTTGGGGCGATTTCGAGAACCGAGGCTAAAATGGGTTCTGCTTCTTCCGTTTTCTTTAACGCCAATCGTGCTGTTAAGAGATCAGCATATGCCCAGTAATTATCGACATCCGCTTGTACTTCACCGAAGGCCAGTTGCTCCACACGAACATAGGTTTTCAGCATCTTTTCCTTATTTTCTTTTTGCAAATAGAGTAATGCTAAATTGCTGAAGGCATACGATGACTTAGGCGTGACTTCCGAGGCACGCTCATAGGCTGCAATGGCTTGGTCAATCTGTCCGCGCCGCCGGTACAACCCACCCAAAGACCCCCACCATGATTCATTGTCATCATCCACAAGCTTGTCCGAGGTTTTCAAACCCTGTAACAGAAAATCTTCGGCATGATTGAGGATTTGATCACGATCAATACCCGGTTGCATCTTTTCACCAATGCGTCGGTAAACATAACCCAATGCTGCTAGCGCCGGGGCAAAATCTTTCTCAATCTCTAAGGCACGATTCAAATGATATTGTGCTTGTTCTAAATTACCGGACTGCGTATAAACATATCCCAACCGATAATGCGTGATCAAACTGTTGGGATCAAGTTCAAGCGCTCGTCGATAAGTATTGAGCGAACCTTGGAAATCTTGTGATCGATACTGCCTTTCTCCAAGGGTTAGCAATGATAATGCCAGATTAGCATTTGCCGTATTTTGGCGCTGTTTTTCGCTGCTTGCTTCCATTTCTTGGCGAACTTTTGTCAGTTCATCCTGTTTGGCTTGGATTTCTTTTTCAAAACGTTCCCGTGCTTCGCTTAGTTCTTTCTGAGCGGTCGTCAGACGGTTGAAGCCCAAATAACCAGCTGCGATAGCCAACAACGGGGCGGCAATACCAAATATCGCGAAAATGGTTTGTGTCACATTTTGGAACATACCTAGAAGGTCATTTGATAGGGCTAATTGCTCTTGTGCCTCTGTTCGAGCATCTTCAGCATATTTGCGCGAGTCTTCTGCTGCTTTTTGAGCATCAGATGCGTTTGCTGAAACCTGTGTTGCCATATCGGATAATGATAATGCTACAGTTGGGGTAGGCACAGGTGTTTGGGTTGCATCCTGCGCTAACGTAGCTGAAACGATCCCAACGATGATGACAGCCATAATCACGATAGCAATTCGTTTCATAAGGTTTTCCTTCGAGCGATTCATGTATTCAAGGTTGGCAGAACACAGGTGCTAAATTATCATCAAACAACGAGTCATTACTATACATATAATCGCGAGTCGCTATGTCACTTCAAACTAATTTGCTCGCTTGGTATGATCAACATGCTGCAGCTTTACCGTGGCGCGAGAATCAAGATGCTTATCGTATCTGGTTGTCCGAAATAATGCTTCAGCAAACGCAGGTGGAAACGGTAATACCGTATTTTGCGCGTTTCCTGAGTGCCTTCCCTACCGTACAAGCTTTAGCCGCCGCTTCACTCGATGATGTCCTCAAAATGTGGGAAGGCTTAGGTTATTATAGCCGCGCAAGGAATTTACACCAAGCCGCGCAGCAGGTTTCCCAAAATTATGACGGTCAATTTCCCCAAACGGTAGAAAGTCTACTTTTATTACCCGGTATTGGTCGCTATACAGCTGGGGCGATTTCGAGCATTGCTTTTGGACAACCAGCACCTTTATTAGACGGCAATGTTATCCGTGTATTCGCCCGTTTGACGGATTTGGATGCCGATGTGACACAACCCACTGTTAAAGAATCACTGTGGAAACTGGCTGAAGAATGGCTTGATCGCAGCCGCCCCGGTGATTATAACCAAGCGCTCATGGAATTGGGACGTGTCGTCTGCAAACCCCGCACACCATTATGTAGCGAATGCCCTATAAGCCAACATTGCAAAGCCTTCGCCAATGGCACACAGACTCAACGCCCCGTTAAAAAAGGCAAGGCCGCTACTCCTCACTACGATGTTGCTGCAGGCATGGTTTGGAACGACAAGGGACAGGTCTTGATTGCCCAACGTCCTTTAGATGGGTTACTCGGTGGTTTGTGGGAGTTCCCCGGCGGAAAACAGGAAGCAGATGAAACTTTACCTGAATGTTTGTGCCGTGAGTTACAAGAGGAATTAGCGATTGATGTGGAAGTGGGTGAATTGTTCACAGTCGTTCAGCACGCCTTCACCCATTTTAAGATTACGCTCCATGCCTTCACCTGTCGTTACCTCCGTGGTGAACCACAAGCGATTGGTGTGCGGGATTGGGCGTGGGTTATACCTGATGAACTCAGCCACTATTCCTTTGGCAAGGCTGATCGTGAAGTCATTCGAGCACTGGAAGATCGCGGACGCATGTTGTTATAAATAAAAACGAGGCGGCAAAAATGTCACCTCGTCTATCAATTCATGTGTTCTTACGTTTATTTCACCGTAAAGGTACAGCTTCCAGACTCACTTGGCTTGTTCGTGCCGGGGCCAAAGACATCAAAGCCATCAGTAATCTGGGCTTTCCATGACACATTATATGTTATGGAATGTTGTCCTGCTGCCAATGGGCCAGTCGGTACATACCAGAAAATATAGTAATTGCTATCGTTGCCCTTACGAATAGAAGTAGCATATTCTCGCCAATTCTCGAGTGGCTTGCCATCGACCTTCACATCATAGATAACGTTGTCGAGGTGCTGCTGGATCAAATCACGATCTTTGACGAACCAGCTCCAGAATACATCAATGGTTGCACCTGTTACCAGATTGGTTGGAGCAGGTCGTCCAAATGACTTATTATCACAGTAGGCTAATATGTCCACGCCAGACTGTGAGCCGGTATTACCTTCACCACCCACGCCACCTGCTGATGGTGTGAATGTCACCCCAACGAAGGGGATGCTTGGTGTAGCCGTATCCGCTCCAATCGGTGTGAAGCTCGGCGTAATCGTTGGTAGCGCCAAAGCTGTGGCTGTTAAGTTGATGGCATTGACATCAATAACGGGCAGGGGTGGTAATGTGCCATCAGCGGCTGATGCGACATGTGTATTGCTAGGAGAAACATTCCCAACTTCGGTCGGCGTAGTCACCGAGCGTGGTGGTGTCGGTGTAATCGTTCCACCACCTAGTACGGCGGTTGGTAGTTGGGTGCCTTGTGCCAATGCCGTTAAATTAGGCGATAGAGTAGCCGTCGGAAATTCTGTTGGCATTGGATTGAGGCGTACTAAGGATGCGGCAATCCAACCTTCGCGCCCGTCTTCCATTCGAATATTGAACCATTTAGCATCAGGGCTGGTTGCTAAAACTTGCACACCAGTTCCCGGTTTTAACGCCACAATCGCACTTGCGCCAACGCTTGGCCCTTCACGCACGTTCACGGTTTCTAGTGAAGCAATAATACCTGTTTGAACAGGTGTCGCGCTAGCTGTAGGGGTATCCGAAGGAGTTGGCGAAATGGGCGTATCTGAGGGAGTCAGTGTGAACGTGGGCAGCGGCGTTCGGGAGGGTACTGCGGTTGCCGTAAATCGCGGTGTAAATGTGACCAGTGGTGCGAGGGTATCGGTTGCCACTCCCGCACTTTGTTCACTCGGAGCAGACGGTGTACAAGCTGCCATCAACATCACTATGAGGCCAACAGCGATTAAGTTATAACGTGAATTAAAGGTGTAGTTTCCCAAACGCATGATCCAACCACTTCACTTTTTCAGTAACCCCACTCAATTTAGCAGCAAATAGGCTATTACGCAAAGTGTCATCAATAACGTAGGTTAATCGTCAGAATTTCCTTGACAGGTTTCCCCAAACGCGCTAACCTAGTTGGCAGCAATTAGGAGAAATGTTCGTGAATCTGCGGATTACTGGCATGATGACTATGGGTATGATGACTACTCGGCACATAAGTGCAAGAGGGGTTTTCCGTCTGTCCTGAGCCAGCCAGTAACGGTGTGCAAACAGAAGCGTGTGGAAACCCCACACGCTTTTTTTATTTTATCAACCAAGGGAAATTCCGCTATGAAGACGATAACCATGAAGTTCGGGGGGACATCAGTAGGCAGTCCGGAAGCGATTGCTAATCTGGTGAACATCGTGAAGGATGCGCGAGAAGCAGGTAACCGTATCATCGTAGTCGTGTCCGCTATGTCTGGAGTAACCGACCAACTGCTCAATTCGGTCAAGTTGGCTGCTAGTGGCAATAAATGGGGGTATTTATCTACTGCTAATAAACTTCGTGATCGCCATGACGACACATTGAATATCCTCGTACCGCCCGGTGAAATTCGCGAAAAAACCCTTGTACAAACCAAATCACTCTTAGAAGAATACACCGAAATCTGTCATGCCGTCAGTATCCTTGGTGAAGAAACCGCCCGTATCTCGGATGCGATTGTCGCTTATGGTGAGCGCCTCAGCAGCCGTTTGGTCGCCGCTGCCCTTAAAGCGCATGGTGTTGAAGCAGCCGCCTTTGATGCCGGTGATTTCATTGTGACCGACGACCGCTTCCAGAATGCCACACCCATTTGGGATGAAACTCAGTCGCGTATCGACGGTAAACTGATGCCAGCATTAGCCGATGGCATAACCCCTGTCATTACCGGATTTATTGGTGCAACGCGTACCGGTGTGCTGACGACATTGGGGCGCGGTGGTAGTGATTACAGCGGTGCGATCTTTGCAGCCGCTAGCAACAGCGATGAATTGGTCATCTGGACGGACGTAGATGGTGTAATGACCACCGATCCCCGTGTCGATAAACGTGCACGCGTTTTGCCCTATGTCTCTTATCAAGAAGTGGGCGAGTTAGCTTTTTACGGCGCGAAGGTTTTGCACCCCAAGACCGTCCAACCCGTTTTAGATAAATCTATTCCGATCCGCGTTCGCAACACCTTTAACCCCACTTATCCCGGTACGCTTATCGGTGAAATGGGTGAGCCGAGCGCAACCGTCATCAAAGCTGTCACCAGTATTAAAAAGGTGAGTTTGCTCACCGTCAGTGGCAAAGGTATGATCGGCGTACCGGGCATTGCCGGACGCACGTTTCACGCTACTGCCAGTGCCGGAGCTAGTATTTTGATGATTTCGCAATCCTCATCAGAACAGAGCTTTTGCTTTTTGGTGACGGATGGTACTGCTGATGCGGTCAAGCATAATATTGAAACGCAACTCGCTGCCGAAATCGCTACCCGCGACATTGATCGTGTTGATATACGCGACGATGTAGTTATCATCACGGCAGTTGGCGCAGGTATGAGTGGTATTCCCGGTGTAGCAGGGCGTGTATTCTCAACGATGGGCAACAATCGTATAAATGTGGTTGCCATCGCGCAAGGTTCGTCCGAGTGCAGCATTTCCTTTGTGGTCGCTGAGTCCGACCTCGAACGCGCCGTGATTGCTCTCCATGATTTGGCGCTGGAGTCTGTGCCAGCCTGATTGAAACGGATAACTCTAGCAGCTAGATGATTCACAAAATGCAAAAAGTGAATCAAGATAGTAGGCTTTGACGGCGGCTGTGAGCGAGCAATCTGCCGAATATTCGCAAGTTTCTTCAATTTCTTCAGATTCACAGGCGGCTTTTTCGCTCAAACTGAATCAAGATCAAATTGTCGGAAATGTCGTCACAGTCGTCTCACGAGAGGCTTCGCACTCAGTGTCGGAGCGACAATTTGTCATTTTATGGCGTCAGTGGCGGCATTGACATTGTCAGTTCTCGAAATGTTGTAAATGTTGCAACAGTTAGAAATATTGAAATTGCAACAATGCACAACAAGCGGCAGAGGCGGCAAAAGCAGCACAGTTTTTGTACTATCATCAGGTTATTAAGGTGCGCGGGAGATACAAGAGGCAAAGCCTTGCGCCTTTACCATCCCTATGGATATGATAAGCGATTTAGATCGGTAATGGGTTACCTTTTGGAAGAACATTTTGTAACTCTTTGATGCAGTTGGCGCTAACTTAACAGAGGAGCAATCGTGTTAAAGGGTTTGGTAGTCGTTTGAAAATGGTATGCCGACAAACTTAAATTAAACCTACTTTATAATTTCTACTTTAGTCTGTGATATGAGGAAGCATGTTTGTGAATATGGTTCAGCCGCGAATGCTTACACTGCCCATGCCGCCAATGATTATTGACCCTGTGACCTTGGAAGGGCAGTATGTTCGCTTAGAACCGCTGTCGATGGATCATTTAGCTGGATTGTGCGAGGCTTTGCAAGATGAAGAGCTTTGGCGTTGGATTTTCGTTGCCGTAAAAACACCTGATGAAATGCGTAATTTTATTGAAACAGCTTTGAATCTAGTTACCACAGGCAACATACTCCCTTTTGTGACTATTTATAAACCCACAAACTGTGTGGTCGGGACGACTCGCTATCTCGCAATTGATAAAGGGCATCACCATGTTGATATTGGCACGACCCTTGTTGGGAAGCAGTGGCAGCGTACTGTCGTCAATACTGAGTCCAAGTATTTGATGCTGCGCCATGCTTTTGAAACAATGGGCTGTCTGCGTGTACAGTTCATGACAGATTCTCTAAATATTCATTCACAGAATTCTCTTTTGCGTTTAGGAGCTACACAAGAAGGTATTTTCCGTAATCACCTAATCTGTGCGGATGGTCGTTTGCGACATTCAGTTGTTTTCAGTATTACCGATGAGGAGTGGCCTAAGGTGAAGGCAAATCTTGAAGCGAAATTAGCGCGACCTTTTATGCCGATTTAAGAGGGGAATTTAATGCGGGAGCACACATAGGTGCTCCCCTCGCGGAAAATGCGTCTGTACTCTAGCCAGCCTTATAAATCAGTGGGAGAAGGCGTATGTGATTTAATCTAGGATAAACCGAGTACTGCTTGCAAGCCGCTCAGCAAATGCTCAAGGTCATTTGAATTGTTGTAGCCTTGAAAGGACACACGGACACCCTTCCATCCATTCCAGTCAATCTGCGGAATTTCGATGCGGAAATCATCGTACAGTCGATTTTTAAATGCGTTGATGTCGGTTTCAGGAGGCAGGGCAAGGAGTGCCATCTGTGAATACCATTCAGTGCCTTCTGGCGTGACCGGAGCAACTCCGGTCATCGCTGCAACCTGTTTCCGTGCTTCACTCGCTAATTCATGGCAAGCGGCTCGTACAGAAGTCCAATTATTGGCTTCAAGGAACTCAATCGCGGCTGGAACACTCAAAAATGCCGAAATATCGCGTGTTCCCTGCCACTGATTCTGTTGGATGAAGGACGGATCAGTCCAACCGTGACTAATTACCAACGGTTCGACCATTTTTTGAATACTCTTGCGGGCATGGAAAAAGGCTGAACCCTTTGGCGCACACATCCACTTGTGCAGGTTGCCGGAATAAAAATCGGCATCAATGTCGGTCAAATCCAGCGGAATTTGTCCCGGCACATGCGCGCCGTCGATGATGGTTAAAATGCCTGCTTCACGGGCGCGGCGGCAAATTTCCTTTACAGGGAAAATCAGCGCGGTTGGCGATGTAATATGGCTGATAAAAATGACTTTGGTGCGCGGCGTGACCCCTGTCCAAAAGCGTTCGACAAAGTCCGCGTGTGTGGTAACGGGCAGAGGCATTGGATAATTGATGTACTTCGCGCCGGTCTTCTGGCAGAAGAAGGCCCACGTGTTATTGAGCGCACCATATTCGTGATTAGTCGTCAGGATTTCATCACCGGGTTCCAACTTCAGTGACTTGATCATGGTGTTCAGACCGAGAGTTGCGTTCATGCAGAACACCAAATCTTCAGGATCAGCATTCAGATATTTGCCTAATGCTGCTCGTGCTTCTGCCAACATACCGTCTGCACGTCGTCCTAAGAAGTCAACAGGCTGCCATTCGAGTTCGCGCTGAATTTTTTGGTAGGTTTCAAAAACAGGTTTGGGGCAAGCTCCGAAGGAACCGTGATTGAGAAAGGTAACGGATGGGTCGAGCAGAAATTGGTCTTTGAGTGCAGTCACTTTGTTTTTTCCATAATTAGCAGATGCGATAAGCCGAATAAATCGAGCGGTGTACCTTCAATGCGATATAAGGTATCCCGTATTACCCGTCCCGTTGTCCCCAATCGTGCGATGATGTTGTCATAGCCGCCGTAAATCCGTTGATGGCTCATTAGCTTCACTGGACAGCCATCAAACAGACTCCGTAAGCCATGCCCTGTATAAGCACGAACATGCGGTGCAAGCCGGTTGCGTAGGACATCTGGCAAATAGTTAATCAGCGGCGTATT
Source organism: Aggregatilineales bacterium (assembly GCA_038251275.1). GTDB lineage: Bacteria > Chloroflexota > Anaerolineae > Aggregatilineales > Phototrophicaceae > CFX2. The sequence continues at coordinate 74,268 of JBBSBM010000009.1, read as the reverse complement.
GCCGAAGTGATATTCACCCCGCCAATAATGTCCATGTGTTTCAAATGGATACCAACGATTGGGTACGAAAATAATAACCCGTCCACCCGGCTTCAGGACACGTACCATTTCTTGAATGGACTTACGATCATCCAAAACATGTTCCAAAACTTCGTGTGAAAGAATTGTGTCGAAGAGGTTATCGCGGTAGGGAAGGGCTTCTGCCGCCGCGATTATGGCATGAGGCGTTTCAACACGTGCTTCTGCTACCCGATCCGCTTCAATGTCAAAGGCTTCTACATCAGCGCTGTAACGATGTCGGATTTCGGTGGCGTAAGTTCCAATACCCACACCAGCAATCAGAACTTTGGCATCATCAAGGCGTGTCCATTTGGCGATCATCTGCAAACGGCGTTCCTGTCCGGCACGCCATACCAGACTCGGAACACCGCGTTCAGCCGCGCGGTCGTAATGACTCATTTTAGGGATGTTATCTCACTTGTTGCCGGATTGCTGCCGTACACGCTCAAGTGCTGCGGCTTCCAATTTACTCGTTTTGCCAGTCGCTTGGCGCATGGCAGTGGTCTGGGCTTTCATTGTTGTGCTGGAACCTTCAGCGGGCTTATCTTTTATAGGCACAACCACAGTAATCGAAGTGCCCTTGCCCGATGCACTTTCCATTCGCAATGTGCCGCCGACCATTTCGGCTCGTTCACGCAGGTTAATCATGCCTAAGTGTCCACCGCGATCCATAGCTTTCTTTTCAGCTTCCGTGGTGTCGAAGCCAACGCCGTTATCGCTAATGTTCACCAGAATGACATCTTCTTGCTTATACACGTTCACCGTAATCATGCTGGCCTGAGCATGTTTGCGCGCATTACCAGCCGCTTCCTCAATGATGTAGAAAATGACACCTTGCTGATGTCCGTCGAGGTAACGGTCAGCGTCTTTGCTAACTCGAATTGTTACGGGTTGGTCATAAGACTCTTTAAACTTGTCAGCCAGTTGACCTAAGGCAGCCGTTAATCCCTGATTTTCTAATACCAGCGGACGGAGTGTGAAAAGCATATGGCGAATTTCTTTAGTCGTCTTACGTGCTATTTCTTCGACTTTTTTCAGTTCAAGAGGAACCTGTGTTGGATTAACTTCCAAAAGTTTCTGGATGATGCTCATCCGCATGGCGATAGCTGCCACATCTTGCGTCGGCCCATCGTGCAAATCACGAGCGAGTTTCTTGCGGGCTTCTTCTTCCGCGTCAATCAGCTTGTCACGTTCATCTAGCAAATTCTGGTAAAGATGAGAATTTTGAAGCGCGATAGTCGCCTGTGAGCCGATAGCTGTCAGCAGTTCAAGGTGTTCATCGGTAAATGCATCAGGGAAAGGACTACCATAAACGGTGATACCGAAATTATCAAAACCGGCTCGTAGTGGAACGCACATGACTGAGCGCATCGTTTGGAAAGCCACAAAGTTGCCCAGTTCGGGATCTTTGCGTGGATTATCGCCAAATATGGGAATAGTTTGTTTAAGCGATTCACCAATCACACCATCTAATCCCGGCGTAGAACGTTGTTCATCAAGGCGAGTCAATCCGCGACCAACCACCACATGCAGATGATTATCTGATGCACGGAACAACAAGACCATGCTGACCAGCTTTTCAGGAATCTCGCGATTCTTGTCACGTAATCCCAGCCAACCCACATTCATGGCGGCTTGTAAGATTTTTTCGTAATTCAAGGTTGAACTGAGTACCGCAGCCATGTCATAAATGGCGCGGGTTCGTTCGCGCATATCAGTCAGTTGTTTTTCTCGGGTCTTTTGTTCAGCGACGAGTTGTGCTTGTTGTGCGCCGATTTGCCGCTGCATGGCATAAGCCCAACCATTTGCGATTACACCGAATAAGGCCACAATGACCACAGGCATCCGGTCAGCGATTCCTGCGGGTTGCACAGCTACCAGTTTGGCGATCTCAGGCCGTATCAACAGCATGACAATCACGATGCCCATGGCCTGAACACTTCCCCAGTAAATCTGCACCCGCAGCACACTGGTGACAATTAGTAAACCGGCACTAGCAACAGTAACCATCATATCGCCACGGCTGATGTAGATAACTAAAGCCATCAGCAGCCAGTCGCTAATCACGACAATCGGTGGGAGTAAAACCCGCAAAGCAGGAAACATAACTGGAATAATCAGTAAGATTGTGCTGAGTATGCCAATAACCAGTGCGATAGTAATTTCATTTTGGGCGTAAAGGGCACCGTCACTGGTTCGTAAAGTAGGAAATTCAATCGCCGCAATGACGAGCAGCAAACAGCGCATTGCGATGAGCGCCCAATCTTGCCATTGTGATGTTTTAGGTTGGTTTTCCATAAACTTGCTGGCTACTCAATCCTGCGTTGTTACATTCTCGTACATGCTTAAAGTACCATGTGGTTTAAGTTTGTTCAAGGTATGAACAATTAATTTCCACCCGTTCACTTACTCCATAATCTTATTGTAGTCTTGCGAAAAACTAAAAAGTGTAAAGGTTATTGTACGATTCGTGCCAAAACCAGAACGAAACTGCCTTGCGTGTTTGGATTGCCGTCCGTACCACTAAACCGAGTGGCCTTAATGTAGTAGGCTCCACTCTGTGGCAAAACGAATCGAGTTATCCTTGCGTTTTGGCCGCCGCCGCTATCATCATCTTGTTTAATTACCGTTTGGTTACTGTCCAAAAGATATAAGGTTGGGTCAAGGTCGCCATCGCCTCGGTTCAATGAAATAGTGATAGCATCGCCTTTTGTGCCAAAGAACGCAAATTGAACTTCAGGTGTGAGACTGTCAATGCGTCCGGTGATGGTTGTCCCGTAACTAATGCGTTGGGTTCCTTCAGGTACGCCATCAAACGCATTGCCCAAACTTTGGAAGGCTAGTTTGTATTTCCCTGTAGTCGTTCCAGCATCTCGATCCGCACGCGTTGCGATGATGTAATACTTGCCGTCTTCAGGAATGCGGAAGCTGTCGATTTTGGCATTTTGACCACCGCCACCATCATCGTCGCTAACCAATTCCTGTAAATTTTGGTCGGCTATGACTAAGAAAGCATCCACCGAACCGCTGATACGGTTCATCTGTACGCTGACCAAATCGTCTTTTTTCGCCTCAAAAGTATAATATTTTTGAATGTTTGAACTGGTGATCTCACCCTCAATCGTATCGTTGAAGTTGAGTGCTGCTGCTGTTTCGAATGCGTTACCTAAACCGCTGTTATCCGCTTCCGCTACGGTAAGGATATAGCGTCCGGTTGACGTGCCTGCTGCTTCACCATAACGCGTTGCAACAATGATATATGTGCCAGCTTGCTCTATCACGAGGTTCTTAACCCCCGCGTCCAGTGATCCTGAGCCGTTCATGTCGTCACTTTCAGCGATAACATGAGCGTCACTGTTGACCACTTGCAAATATGGATCAAGGTTGCCGGAATTTCGCTGCATGGTGATGTCTACGATGTCACCTTGCTTGGCTTGAAAGCTATAGTACAACTGCGGAGCCATGTTGCTGATATTATTGATGACCGAGTCGCCGTAGCGTAATGCACTACCCGATTCGCCGCTTACGCCAATCCGTTCAATATTCAGTTTGAATGAACCAGTCGTATTGCCTAGACTCATGCCAAATCGCCCGACGATTACGTAGTAGCGCAAACTTTGCGGAATGGTCAGTGCCTGAATATTGACGTTTCGAGAACCGTTGCCATCATCTCGTTGGGCAATCACCCGCCCATTTGCGTCGATTAAAGTCAGTATTGGATCAAGGTCACCTTTGGTTGCGGTCACATTGATGGCAACGACTTCACCACGTTGCCCGTCAAAGTAATAAACATTCCGTGTGTTTGCTTTGGTAATATCGCCGGTGATTTGGGCGCCGTAATTGAGGCTGGTTTGATCATTGGGCTTCGGCGTTTCCTGCGCTAGTACATACGGAGTAATTAATGCCGCAGCCAGTATCAAAATAAGTATGCGTATTATCACTCGCCCATCAAATCGGATCACAAAACACCCATTGAAACCATATTCCCAATATTTTGATATAGACTACCACACCCCACAATCCTCTGCATATACCCCCAACATTAAGGGGTTGGCACAAAGCTTACTATTGCTAAGCTATATATCACCCTAAGAATTACAAAAAGGTAAGCAAATATGACTTTTGAATCTCAGCCCAATCGTTTTCCATGCTTACCGCCACGCCCTAAACCTTTCCATATGACAGATGCCGTCATGCAGAATGGGTTGTGGTCGTTTTGGCTGACAGCAGACGACTCGGTGCTACAGTTTGTCAATAATTTAAATTGTATTTTGCCAGTCGCCCAGTCACCGTTTTTTCGACGTTTGAATGGTCGTGTGATGGTCAGCATTAATCCACGCTATGACTACGCAGAGGCTTGGTCATGGATAAAAGACTTACTTGAAGCCGAGACTCAAATAGTTGATTTAGGCGAACCTTGGGAACAGGCCATCGAATTGGCTTGCCAAAGCGAAGATGAATACTGACCTGTGAACCAAAAAGGCCGACATAGCCATAGTTTGGTACAACTATGTTGGCCTCTGATATAAACGCCAATTAGTCCCCGCTTGGTACAGTTTCCTTTTGTATTTTCCGGTCTTTTTTATGCTTTGGTGTGTAAGCAACATCACCACTTAGAATTTGTCCTAACCGGAACATATCAGTTCGCGCAGTTAAATCAAGGCTGATGGGTGTCACGGACACAACATGATCATGCAGCACCGCGTATACATCCGAATCGGGTTCTGCTTGTGCCGGATCAGCATCAAAGTGGTATCCTAGTCGTCCGATGTCTGATAAAGTGACTCGTTCTGGACGCGTCGGCCAAAATACACGGCGACGTGACAGGCGTGTAATCCGCCATTCGGTTTCTGGCGTGGCATTTGATGGCACTTCGATTTTCAATACATCGACATCGTCAGGTCGGTGAGGATTCTCAACTAACCATTGACCGAACTGAAGACCAAAACCTGCGGCTGCACTAAAATCGACATCAGTCGAATAGGACAGATGCAAGTCTTGTGGCATTTGCTGTGAAATAGCGATGGCTGGAATCCCTAAGCTGGCTGCTTCAAGTGCTGCCCCCACTGTACCAGAAATGGTCACGCCATTACCCGTATTCTCGCCATAGTTGATGCCCGACACCACCAAAGAGGGCAGACGATCAGAAAGTTCCAATACGCCGTGCTGCACAGCCTGTGCAGGAGTACCGTCCACAGCATAAGCCTTATAAGGATAACCTTTGCCATTAGTAGGCAATTCATAGGGATAAATTCGCCCCTCACTTGTACCCGGTAGACTTCGCCCCATGCCCGATTGTTGTTCGCGTGGTGCGACGATCAGAATATCCCCGATTTCTGAAAACGCTCTGGCAATGGCCCATAAACCCGGTGAAGCGATCCCATCGTCGTTGGTGAATAATATAAGCGGACGTTGACTCATGATCTTAATTGCTTCCTAACTATTAGACTGCCATCACCAGATGACAATTAATCTTACATTCCATGTGAACATAGAATATTTAAGAGCATATCAAGACTTCACGCTATATTTACTTAAAATTTAGTTAAGATTAATGGGGAATAACAATATAACTGACCATTTAGCTGAGAATGCGTTAATTTCTCAACAGTATGTCTAGTTATTTTGTATTAATACACCCTTGAACTCAATACAATGGTCATGCGTTATTTAACGCGTTGGTCGTATTGGCACTCAATGCCCAAGGTTTGGGCGATGTGCAATCCGGCCATTTGCAGATCAGTCTGCGAGTTGTACAGCGTCAGTGGTGTTACGGTTTCATCAGCACTGGCTATTGAAGGCATTTGATCTTCTTCCATAGTATGCGGTTGTTCAAGCACATTTCGGAAGCTGCCATCCTTCAAATGAAGATTGATTTCACCGTGGTAGACAACTCGTTTTTTGCCTTTGCGATTAACTATTTCGCTCACATAAACAGAGTCAATACTCTCTTTTACAACCTGCCAAGCGGTATTATTACCACGTTTACCCTCAACCCCATTGTTGTCAATAACAACACGGTTGGGGCGATTAATCAGTTCATAGAGCGTGTACAGTATCATGCCGATTAGGAACACACCAACCACGATACCGAGATAAGGCAAAAACTCCGGCTTCGGTAAGGCGATAACTTGCGTTAGTGTAACGATGCTCAGTACAAAATAAGCGATAACCAACAATCCGTACCATGCTAGGCGGATAATGCGCTGGCGTGTCCATTGCGGTGATCGAACAAATTGTAGGGCGGATTGGCGAGTTAATGTCCATTGATCGAATTCAAGCGGAAGAGAGCGTAAGGGCGGCGGTGGTGCACTGACGGATGCTGATCCGGCTTCCGCGCTGCGATCAGGCTCAATCAAATTGAACGGTCGTTGTACTGTACGTGCGAGTGCGCGTCCGGCTTCCGCTGCTATGTCATTGAAAACGGTGGTATCGGGGTCAGGCCACCGTGCGAGTTCACACCAACGGCTGCCGCGCTGCTCTGCAAGTTCCGGTTCGACCAGCAAACCCAGATGCCAACTGCCATCTTCATATGACCACCCGAGAACAATGCGCTGGACATCATCCAACGACAATTTACCGCCTTTGGGTAGCCGACGTTTGCTCCCAAAGATTTCGATGTAGCTAATTGGCTTCCCGGTTTCTGCTTCAAGCAGAAGACGTTCTTGGCCGTTGCTGGTGCTTAACAGCCGCCAGTGGTCAATATTATGCTCGATTGTCAGGTTTCCACCAGCAGAAATTCGATCCATCCGGTTCATCACTTTGCTTGTTGTCAATAAGAGAGATCAGTTTACCGCGCACACCGTATACTGGCTAGACTCATCTTCCTACCTTCTCATGGAAGGATTATCTGCCGCAGCGACATTGTTATATCTAAATGCAACAGGGACGATACATCGTCCCTGTTTTCAAATCTATGTTAATGGATTTATCGTTCGCCGCTTTTATAATCTGCGACCACTAAAATAGCGTGTCAGCAAATCCTTGCGCACGAACAAGAAAATCAAAAGCGCTGCTAAAAATCCTGCCACATGGGCAGAATGGGCAACGCCTCCAAGTTCCTGTTGGTTAGGTTGTAGGAAAGGCAAAAGGGATGCAAACGCCTCTTGACCGAGGAAGAATAACAGCAGCAAAAATGCCGGTAAGCGAATTGTCCAGCGCCACGTTGGAGCCCCTTGTACCCACTTAACACCAGCCATCCTGAGTATGACGACGACTGGCACGCGTAGGATTACCCCCACCACCCAGAAGCAAGTAATCATCGCGCCCGGGAACAAGACGAGATACGCCCCCATAATACCCGCAATGGCGCCGCTCGCCCCAACAACTGGTACATCAGTATGGGCTGTGTTGAAAAGTTCCCAACCGACGACGGCTACCAGACCCGAAATTAAATAATAAGCCAAAAAGCGCCATGAGCCGCAAGCATCTTCTACACGCCGACCAAATGTCCACAAGTAAATCAGGTTGAAAAACAGATGCCATAAATCACGGTGCATAAACATACTGCTGAATGCTGAAAAGGCACCAATTCCCACTTGGTCACGTACAAATACAGCACGGTAGCCAAACGTCCACGTTTGTGCGATATAGCTGTTGAGACGTGCCAATCCATCAACAAAATTAGGATCTTTTGGCAGGCTGCCCTGTAGTAATGCCAAACCCTGATAATAGTCGGGTGCTTGGAAAATCATGAAAACCAAAGAATTAGCCACAATTAGTAGGATGGTCATAATCGGAATGGTACGGTAGCGCACATTGCCGCTATCGCTTAATGGTGTTGGTGTTAGCACAGACGATACTAACAGAGTCAATAGCACCGTGATCAAGAAACCAATCAACGCAAACATATTTAATTGACCTTACTCTCGCCCTTGGGCGTTTTTGATTAATTCTTCAATTGTCGGCACATAGAAGGGCTTTGATTGTCCGTTTCGTAGCAGAGCAAGCGCCGCACTGAATACCAATACAAAGGCCGCCACCAATAGCACCGCTCCAGCAATGCCAATCACAAAACGTATCGTTGTCGGGATGATCGGAAGTTGAGTGGCTTCTTCTTCCGGTTCGCCCATAATGGCTTTGACCACGTCTTCTTTTTCTGCTTTCGGCTTGGGTGCTTTTACTGGGACAAGGCCACCAAACCATGTCGCGATGGGTTTCTGCTGCGGCGATGAAGTTGCCGTGACCAGCAGGTACGCGCCCACAATACTCATCACAATACCGCCGATGCGGCTGACGCCCAATTGCATGAGGTTCAGACCCGCATCTTGGAAACCCATTAGTAAATACAGGAAACCTACACCTAAGGCCTCTCGAAGAGCCAATCCAATGCTGCCACGTTCTTTGTCGGTCATATGTGGCATAAACTCGGTCAGCTTTTTGTCCGCGAGTTGGCCTTCCTTACTGCGTGTGCCGAGTTGTGCTGCTTCTTCATAGTAAGTAGCCGCCTCTTTTCGTAGTCCCATTTCTTCCGCTAGCTGCGCCCGTCGGAAGGTTATTTTCTGACTCTTAGGATAAGAAGGGATGGCGAGGTCAAGCGCCTCTAAAGCTTTTTGAGGATCATGTTCGACGAAATATTCAACAATTGACATGACCGTCTTTTCACCAGCTTCAGGTAGCTGCACCAATTTCAGACGCAGCTCATCCGCTTCACCATCCTTTTTTTGATATTTTGCGATGTCAATCGCAGTCAGGTAAATCGACGGATGGGTTGTGCCACTGTCGAGCGCGTTCCATACCAATTCCCGCGCGTCGTCAATATACTTCAGCCGCGAGAGATAACGCACCGCATTACCGAGTGCCGCTTCATTATCGATCTCAATTTCGAGGACGCGCACCCACTGCTCAATCGCTTCTTCAAGTTTATTCTTGTTTAATAAGGCATCTGCTTGAGCCAGATAATTCTTAATTTGTGTCGTTTGGGCTGCGGTAAGACTTAGTTTTTGGGGCTTAGTATTTACGGTCGGTTTGGCTTCATCTTCCCCATAAATAGCCCGTAAATCTCTTATTCCTGTACTGGTTGTACTACCGGATGCGTCGGCAAATTCCACTTCGTCGGTCGCCCGTTTAGCAGCGATCTTCATCTCGTTGGTTGATGTGACACTTAATACCGCACCTAAATCTGGTGTCAGCCCCATATCTTCCATGTCAGCGGTGATTTGCGGCTTCATATTGCTGCCCACAGCCTGCATTTCATTGGTCGAGATGCGCAATGAATTCCAATCGGAAGTGTCCGTTTTTGAGGTTGCTGGATTACTAGGTTGCTGGCTTGGCTTAAATGACGGAGTAGGCATACTTGTCCCGTTATTATGGGATACGGTATCTGATGCCAACTTGCTGATCATGGCTTTCGTCTGCTCATTGTTTGGATTAAGCTTCAGTGCCCGTTCCAAGCATTGGATTTTTTTCTGCGGTTCTGGCATCGTTCGCGATAGCCACAACCATGCCATTTCGTTTTTGGGTTCGATCTTCAAAGACTGCATCAATAGGTCACGCCCTTTTGCTGTGTCTTTTTGATCGCGAATGGCGACGACCCCTTCTTGAAATAGGGTTTTCGCGTCCATTAATTGATTTTCCCCCACCAAATCATAAGTGCTGTTTAATAACGATTGTATTATAAAATTGACATTTTTGTCTCAATCCTTCAGGAATTGTGACACGTTATGAATTTATTGAAATAGTGCGAATTTCAGCCCATCCTCTATCCTAACTATTTCTAAACCCTTAAATGTATTTTGGAAGTTATTAAGTGAGTGCCATGCCCTTAAAAGTTGAAATCCGCTAACCAAATCTAAGCGTAAGCGGAGGGTATTTTGTCACCCTTACCCATTCATTTTGTGCTATTCTGTGCTATGGATTTACATGCGGACGAGGTTAAATAAGTTTGTACTTCTTCTCTTGGATCTGTGTCTTTATGGTTAAGCTGTATTATTTTGCATTTTCGGTGTTTCCCTCCCGTATATCCGCTGCGACGACACCCCCAATATGCACGCGGTGGCATTCACCCAAGCATCCGCTGCACTCAGCGGCATCAGCCGAGCGTCCCGCGTCGCAAATGTGTCGGTTCAGCGGTTTCTCGCTTACTTCCCGCCGGATATTTCAGCGGTAAATATGCAAAATCTGCAATAAACTGCTGATTGAGGTTTCTACCGTCGTTCTTTGCGCTTTTTCAGAAGTTCTCCCGCCACATTACCGGGATCTTTCGGAGCACTGTTAATCGCCGGTTGGCTCGGACGCTCTACTGGTGGTGCAGCCGACCCACCTTCACCATGTGATGATAACCCCGCAGTCGTGCTCGATGCGCTTCCTTCGTCCGTTCGTGTTCGCACTCGTTGTTTTGCATCCAACAATGTTGACATGCGTTCTGATGTTGATTCTACCTGCACCCGACCAAATACTGCTTGTCGTAACCGCAACAGGTCAGTACGCGTTACTACTAACCGCCGCACCGCAATGTCAAACGGAAGCATGAGCATCGCGATGAGTAAGAGCAGGGGGGAGATTGAAGTGCCCGCTACGTTGGCATGTAAATTATGATCGAACACTGCGCCTGTATCATCCGCTAACGAACGTCCACCGGTTAAATCACCCAAACTTTTGAGCAGTGCCGTGCCATCGCTACGCTTGCTACGGTCATATTCCGCCGAGTAACTCATTACCCAACCGGTTGTTTGGGTAAGTTTCAGGCTTTGGTCAGTTGGATTGTCACCTTGTATCGATAAGATGTATGCCCCTTCCGAATTAGGTGCAAATGTTGCCTCATATCTTCCCGGTGCGACCTGTTGCAACGTTTGGAGTGTCGGATTGCCATTCGGATCAACCAATGAGAATTGGAGGTTTAACCCGTTGAGGAATGCGCCACCGTTGTCTCGCGCATCTACAATCAATCGAGCTTGTTCACCTTCCATCACCACGCGGCTTTCCAAGTTATTGGTTGTGCCTTCGGTAATCGTCCAGCGCACCGCTTGATCCCAGAAGCGCACGAACTCCGACCAACTCACCCAGTTCGCGCCCCACCGAGCCGTCGCATCACTGGTGAATGCCACCGAGCGCCCTAAACCGTACTGCCACGCTGCGAGTAGAGGGTCTTTGAAAGGTTCCGGTCCTCGCAGGATAACTTCTGCTGTCTGCTTGGCTGTCGTCGCCACATAACCGAGCAGGCTAGGGGCGCTAGTAATCCCGTTCATAATCGGGCTATTCGATGTAACAGTCGGCACAAAGGCGTTTTCAATAATGTAAGAGCGTGTTGCTAAAACCGTTTCCTGTGTGAAGATTGTCGGTATTTCATCCGCAGTGATGACGCTGTGGAAGTTTCCGTTACCTGCCGTTGCCATGGCCTTGAGGAAACTAGGCGCTGAACCACCGATTGCAATTACCGAGGTCGTCACACCATTTTCTTCATATAACTTTCTCGTGATCTCGACCAATCCAGTCGGATCAGCACCGCCGTCCGTGAGTAGAATAATATGCTTTCGTGCCGATGGATCAGCACCGATTTCTTGGGCAATCAATGTCATACCCGCCAGAATATCGGTGCCGCCGCTGGCTCGTAGAGTCGCGACCAACCTTTCCAATGCTTGTCTGTCACGCACATCCTGAATGTGAGCGATCCAATAACCGACCGCATCAAACGATACAACGCCTGCACGGTCATTCGGTTGGAGCAAATCGACCGACCGAATAATCGCTTCCTTCGCCAGTTCAATATTCGGTACACCGCTGGGGCTGGGCGCATCCATACTGCCCGAACGGTCAATGACGTAGGCAATCGTCAACTGCGGGATGCGTTTCTGGTCTTTGATCTGCGATTCAACAGGCAGTGCGTCTTCCAAAGGAGTCTTGAAATAACCACCCGGCCCATATGTTTGTGGCCCACCTACAACTAACAACCCACCTCCCAAGTCCCGCACATAACTCTGCAAAACGGTCATGCGCTGCGGTGAGAGATGTGTAGCTGACACATTTGCCAGAATGATGCTTTGATACTGTGCCAACCCTACCAATGTGAAGGGCAGTTCTTCGGGCGTGGTCAAATCAACCGTGAGTCCGGCTTGTTCGAGAGCAGTTTTTAGATATTGGACGTCCTCTGCAGTTTCCGAAACCAATAATACACGCGGAGGCCCAATAACACGGCTAAATGCCGAAAGTTGATTGTTCTGGTAAAAATTATCGTTACTAACCGGATCAACCTTCACCTGAAAATCTTTGAAGCCCGCGCCAGTCCCTTGCAACGAGAGGCTGTAGCTGTTTGTTCCTTGTTGCAGTTGCACATCTTGCTGCTGGATAATTTGCCCCGCTTGCAGAATCGTTACTTTCGCGGGTGTTGCTGCCTCGGAGTTAATCGTCAAGTTCAGATCGAAACGTTGTCCAGCATTAATTGCGCTTGGTACGTTAACGCTGGTCACTTGCACTTCAGGCTTATCAACCGCCACATACGGCACATAACTGATTTCGACACCGGTTGCTGATGCCAGTTCCGCTGCCGAGTCCGCATTGCCGATTGTCGGTTGTCCATCGCTCAGGATAACAATGCGTTTTGCGCTGTCCGCCGGGAACATGCCCAAAGCCAGTCGAATAGCTTGTTCGAGATTGGTATTCCCTGTTGGTGGAGCAGATTGAATACGCCCAAGTTCGTGAGCATTACTCACTGGACGTTCGACCAACGCCTTGCCACCAAAAAGGACGATGCCGGCTTGGTCGTCGGGACGCATCGCACTCATCGCCTGCCGCACATATGTGAGTTCATCAGCCTGTGCTTGCTGTCCCATACTGTCGGAAACATCCATCAGGAAGATAACCGTTAGCTTATTCGCCGCTTGGACAACTTGTGCGCCTGCCAGTGCCAGCACTAATAACAGTGTGATAACTGTTCTCAGAATCAGGCTGCTAATATCTCGTGCGCGGCGATAGGCTTGTCGAGGCCAGCCCCAATAGAGGAGCAGTGGGATGCAAATCAGCAAAACGAGGGCTATCGGGGTTGTAAAGGTCATACCATTACCCGGTCACTCTTAGATATAATAGATTGTCTGCAACTCATCGTGCTACCCCCTGCACGGGCTGCCTGAAAAATGGACGGAATACGGTTCGTGCCTGCATCCGCCGTTGGTATACCAGCCATTCTATCATCAATATCAGCAGAGCCAGCAACGCCGCCCAAGGCCAGAATTCCTTCTGACCGACTTCATCCCGCGTGGCTGCCGCAATCGTATTCCCACTCAATGAAATCGTTTGCTGCGGTGTGATGTTGCTTTCATTTGGCGCAAACAGATTTACCGCGAAAGGTGCGGATTGAATAACCTCGCCGCCTTTCAAGATGTCGATTCTATACAATCCCGGTTCACTTGTATCAGCAAATACCACCGTTTGTCGGTCAATTGGCAAATCTTTGCTGCTTCCGTCAGGCAGTGTTACTCGCACACCCGTCGCCTCAAATGGTGGTCGGATGGGCAGTGATGCCCCGACTTGCAACCCATTTGGTACCGAGATAATGCTGCTGGGCGTGAACCACTCCAATAAGTTCGACATCAATATCGGCCATGTAATCTGTAAGGGTAAATCTGAGTCGTGAATATCAAATGTTAGGATTGCCACCTGTCGCCCATCTTGTTCACCGGCGACCAACAATGGCCCTGTACTCGTCGTAACCAACGCCTCAGCCCAATCAATGCCGCTCAAAGCTTTGAACTTCAGAATGTTGACATCTTTGAAGTCTACGAACGTCGTGCGCGGATCGTTACTTTTAACTGTAATCACACCACTCGGTTTGCTTTCTGCCCCAACCGTGAATAAGGACGTGCTGCTTGGCGGATTGATAATCAGCAAATCGCCATCGGGTAATTTACCGTCTGTTGGCAGCCAACCATCAAGGATATAGAGATCGTATTTGTCTGTTGGTAGTGGACGTTTGGTGTCGCCTTTGAATGCTTCAATCGTCGGCATGCTTCGCAGGACTTGTTCGAGAAATAAGTTGCCGTTGGACAAGAGTAATGCTCGACGTGTGCCACTTCCGCTCGATACCGTCCACGCTGTATTGTCTTCTGCTAGATAATCCGGTACTTGCGAGTCGTTTGGCGTGGTCAATCCTGCTTGTAATAGGCTGAAGTTGTCAGGTAATGCTGTTGTGACTATCGGTAAGCTGCTTCCCGCTTTGACGGTGTAGTTCGTCGCACTGAAGAGGTTGCCATCTACTCGCAGATCAAAAATAATGGGTGTATCCTGCTGTCCATAATTGGTGACTTCCGCGAAAAGTTCTGGTGCTTGCCCGGGAAGTGAACGGGTTGAAAGGGCAGTGATTGCTAAATTATCATTGGATCGCCCGACTGGAATATACTGTACTTTTCCCGGCACACCCGGTAACCCGCTTGCATCGCCTAATCCGCCGTCACTAATCACCACCATATTGAAATCACTGACATTGATCGCGTCTGCTGATGCGAGTGTCAACGCGCCGACCCAATCAGCTTGAGCCTCACTTGGTTGCGCGTTGTTAATAGCTGTGCGCAGGAGTGCAGCATCACTCGTAGCAGGTGCAAGTACTTCTGCCACATTCGCCACTCGAATAATGGTCATCGTGTCATTTTGTCCGAGCGTATCTACGATGCTCAGTGCTTGCCGTTTAGCCTCATCAAAACGCGTTTGACCGTTCAGCAAATCGCTGGCTTTCATACTGGCGGACGCATCCAGCAGCAGTTCAATTTGTCCTGTGCTTACCGCTGGAACTGTGATGAAGGGACGTGCTAAGGCCAGCACCAGCAGCGCTAGAATAATCAATTGGAGTAGAAGCAGTAGATTACGACGCAAGCGCTGCCAAGGAGTATTGGCTTCGTTGTCGCGCACAATTTGCTGCCAAAGGAATGTGCTGGATACTACAACTTCTCGTCGGCGTAACCGCAGCATATACAGCAGCACAATCGGTATAGCGAGTAAAGCACCTAGCAGCGCAATCGGTGTCAAAAATGCCATAGTTAAAAGCTCAGTATCATTTTATTCGACTTCTTGTTTCAGATCTTCACGCAACTTTATCAGAATTTTCCCAAGGTGGTTTTCGCCCATCCACTCACCGCGCATGGTGTCGTAAACCGCGCCATAAAAACGATCATTCCAGTTATTGCCTTCGATCAGTTTTGCTTCACCCGTTTCCAGCAGCTTACTTTTCAACTCTGGATAGCGAGTGAACTTTTGCCTCACCAATGTCTCCATAACTACGAGACTGACATCAAACCAGTCTGCACGGCGTTTGATTTTGCGTCCTATCCGTTTGGCCTCGCTAGCGGTCTTTGCATTCTTAATGGCCCGCCGTTCCGCAAAATCCAATGATTTGGCAGCTTGGAAGGCATGTTCAATTGTCGGATACTCGGCGCCTTCGAACTCTACATCTGCCGCATAAAAATTGGACAGAAAATCGTGTGGACCTCTAAACGCGCTGATTTCATTTTCGTCCATAACCCATTGCATCCTTGCGTCTTCGCGTTTAATTCTTGTATTACTTCACTGCGCCTAAGCGACGTAGACTTTGCAAGATCACCTTTTCCCACGCCTCACTGGTTTCGATAGTCACGAAATGAACACCGCGCCGGACACATTCGGCTTGGATGCCATCGCGCCATTCGCTAAAACGCTTCAGATACAAATCACGCATCCCACCGTCAACCGAAACTTCCTGCGCCCGCCCAGTTTCTACATCCACTAACCGTAAATCGCCACCCAATGGCGGCACAACTTCATCAGGTGACAGCACTTGAATCAACCCGACTTCGTAGCCTTTACCGAGTAGGGCATTCACGCCTTCTTGAAAGCCATTTGGGCTCATTAAGTCACTTATCACGAAACATAACCCCGGTCGCCCACCGCGTGTGGCATAGCTTTTTAGTGTAGTGTTTAGATCAACCACACCTGATGTTTGCAATCCACTTACGTAGTTCAACATTCCCAACCCATATCCACGGCCTCGAATGGGGCCATATTGCGCCGGTCGACCTTCACTCAATGTCGAAAGGGTCAGGCGGTCATTGGTTGCTAGGGAAATATAGGCCAAGCCAGCAGTCAGACGTTGAGTGTATAAAAACTTATTCAGATTTTTGTCACCAACTTGAGGCCAACCCATACTCGCCGAGGTATCAATCAGCAGATGAACGGCTAAGTCTTCTTCGTCTTCCAGAAGCTTGATGAAAGGACGTTCCAACCGCGCATAAATATTCCAATCCAACCGCCGAAGATCATCACCACGCGTGTAATCCCGATAATCCGCAAACTCGATGCTCGTACCGCGCTTGGTTGAGCGACGTTCACCTTTCATCGCGCCCGCTCGTACCCTTGAGGCGACCAACATCAACTGTTCGAGTTTGCGGCGGGTCTTTTCGTCAAAAAGTTTTTCATCAGCCATTAAAATGACCTCAGTCCGTCATACCCAAGCGGTAGACCAACTCCCCATCTTCTATTTCACCAGTATCTTGAAAGCCTAGATCACTATAGAGTTTTTGCGCGATGTCGTTTCCCTGCACAAAACTGATGAGAATGGCGTTGTAACCCTTTTGTGACCGCAATCGCTCGATTAAGACCTTCATGGCTGCGCGTCCATAACCTTTATTCTGTTGTTCTGTGCCAATCATCAGCCGTTCAATAAACAACACTTTTGCTAACCCATAATCCTCAGGCTTGTACATCACGAACCCAACCAGTTGCTCGTCATCATAGACCGCCAGTGGTACACACTCAGGTTCGTACTTGGATTGCGCCAACGAAAACGCGTTTGACGCGACAAACTGGGTTTGTGAGGATTCCACCTTAAGCTTCACGCACTCACGCCAGTTGTCGCGTGTAATTTCATGTAGAGTCACCGTCATCTTATTTCACAATTGCTTTCAATAAGTCGGTGATAATATCGTCGGTCGAGATGCCTTCCGCCAAACCTTCAAAGTTCAGTAGCAAGCGGTGACGCAATGTCGCGGGGGCAACCGCGGCAATGTCCTCAAACGACACATTAAATCGACCTTCCAATAGGGCGTTGATCTTCCCACCGACGATCAAGGCTTGTGCGCCACGTGGGCTTGCGCCGTATCGTACAAACTGCTTTACTTTTTCCGGTGCGCTGGGATCATCGGGATGCGTTGCCACAATCAGCCGTGCTACGTATTCGTTTACATGGCTGGCAACCGGTGTATTCAGGGCCAACCTGCCCATGCTGATGATTTCTTTGCCATCTGCGACCTTGTTGGCATGAGGAACATCATTGCCTGTTGTCCGTTCCAGTACCGTCACCAAATCTTGTTTGGTCGGATAGCTTACATTCACCTTGAACATAAAACGGTCAAGCTGTGCTTCCGGCAGAGGATAAGTTCCTTCCATTTCCAACGGATTTTGGGTTGCTAATACGAAAAATGGTGGTTCAAGGTGATAAGTGCGGTTAGCTACTGTCACCGATTGTTCAGCCATTGCTTCCAGAAGCGCCGATTGAGTCTTCGGTGTGGCACGATTGATTTCATCAGCTAGCAGTAGATTGGCGAAGACTGGCCCATTCTGGAACTGCTTTATCTTTCGTCCATGCTCATCTTCTTCCAAGATGTCGGTGCCGGTAATATCAGCAGGCATCAAGTCCGGTGTGAATTGGATACGTGCAAACTTCAAATCCAGCGCATCAGCCAATGACCGGATGAGTATTGTCTTACCTAATCCCGGAACACCCTCTAATAGGGCATGTTTTCCTGCTAATATGCAGATGATGACACCGCGTACAACATCCTTCTGCCCGACGATAACTCGTCCAACCTCGTTCTCAATCGCCTGTGCCAGTTTACTAAATTGCTCGATGTTAATGTCGAGTACCGGAGCATCAGTCATCTTGACTCCTCAACCTCAATGGATGAAATAGTTTATTTTTATACGTTTATGGCGTGCTTGTATCCGTGCTTGCATTTTGTCCCGGTTCCAAGGAGGAGAAATAGTCGCGGACTACGTCTCTCATACCCAAGGGAATATAGTCGTTCTGTAGGGCTTGGTTAGCGGCATTGCTGTAATCACTGAAAACTTGATTGTAGGGCACACTTGCGTTACCCGTTGGATTGTCACTGAAGTTGCCTTCTTGCACAGGTTGATTAGACGAATTCGGATCAAGTTGAATTTGTTCTGTCCCTTGCCCACCAATGTGCTGTGGTGAGTAGATCGGATCAAACTGGCCCTCACCTTGTCCATCGGGATGGTTATTTTGTGTAGGATTACCTCCCGGTTGGTTTTCTGCACTGTTGTCGCCTGAGTCGCCTTGAGAATCACCTGCGCCGCTGGTGTTCATCCCCTGTCCCGGTTGGGCAGATTGACCTTGTCCACTTTGCCCCTGTTGACTAGTTTGGCCTTGTCCCTGTTGCCCACCGGGTTGGTTACCCGATTGCTGTCCGCTTTGTTGCCCTTGATTACCAGACTGTTGACCCTGTTGATCACCCGATTGTTGACCGCTCTGTTGTCCCTGTTGCTGGCCTTGCTGTTGACCATTTTGTTGTTGGGCATTCTGCTGCCCATTTTGCTGTTGACCCTGTTGACTTTGCTGCCCACTCTGATTCTGCGGGGATTGTTGTCCCTGATTTTGTTGTTGAGCGTTCTGCTGTCCGGTTTGCTGTTGACCCTGCTGTCCACTTTGATTCTGTTGTTGGGCGTTTTGCGGTTGACCTTGGTTTTGCTGCTGCCCCTGTTGGCTTTGTTGACTAACTTGATTAGCCGATTGCTGCACATCTTGAGCGGATTGGTTCATCTGCTGGGCAGAGTTTTGCTGATTCTGTGCATTTTGGGCGTCTTTTTGAAGTTGGTCGGTCGCTTGTTGCAACGCCTGTTGTGACGCATCTTTATTTCCCTGCTGCATCTGTTGTGCGGCTTGTTGCAGTGATTGCGCCGCCTGTGGATTGGTTTGCTGGAGTTGGTTCGCCGCTTGCTGTAAAGCTTGTGCTGCTGCTTGCATCTGTGCCGCAGTCATATTGGGCACGTTTTGCTGGAGATTACTGAGCGATTGCATTAACCCTTGCTGACCACTTTGTTGTTGCTGACTGTTCGTATTCTGATTAGTCTGGTTGCTAAGAGTTTGATTGGCAGCGTTCATAGCCGACTGCGAGGCTTGCTGCTGTTGGTTCATTTTGTCAGCTTGTGACTGTAATGCCGATTGTGCGGTTGAAAGGGTTGCTAGTGCCTCTTCCGGCTTAATGTCAGGCTCTTTTAACGTGTCGTTGCTAGCTTGCAGCGCCTCAAGCAATTGTTTCCGTTCTTCGGGAGTCAAGGAAGGATCGGCAGCCACATCACTTGTAATCTTTTGCAGTTCTTCGCGTGCGGATTGTAAAGCCGCTTGTTGGGCTGAATTCGCCGCAATCGCTTTGGCTTGTGAATTGGGGAGAAATGTAACCAGAGCGAAAATCACTGCCAGTAAGATGACAATTCCCCACTCCCGTCCGCGCCATATGAGTGGCAAATGCTGGCTTGCTTTTACCGTGTGTGCTTGTTCCAACGCATCATCAATCTGCAATCCGACGAGTTCGTCGTTTCCTCGTATACGCCCTTCAATTAATTCCAGTGCGGTTGATACACGTTCTTTCAGCCCGAACTGTACATCGAAACGCCGTGCCGCCTCAATCGCCGGACGCGGCCACAACCAAACCACTAGCAGCATTCCCACTATGCCTATACCTAGCAGCACAGCCGTGATCATCAGTATTTGTTGACCGAGTAATAATGGACGCAGTCGTGAGACAATGGCGATCACAATCCCAATCACCAACCCCGGCATCAGACAGCGTGGTAGCCATTCCGAAAGTTGCTGTACTCGCAACCGCCGATCCCAACGCCGCACCAATTGACCTAAAGTGCTGCTGTGATTTTGTAGTAGAAGTTGTGTTGCCATAGTGACTGCCTTTGGTTACGGTGCAATTTCAAATACACCGTCGGGCATGGATAGGTTCAAGCCTATTGCTCAATCTTGCGCGTTCGCTGAATGGAAAGGACGACCAAGATGGTAGAAACCACCAGATAAATAATAGTGAGGGTAATCCATGGGGAAACACGCGGTATCGTCGTGCCATCTCTTAGTGTATCAGTCCAGAACCCAATGCCACGTTGCTGAATTAGCAGTTGTTGGGTGGCTAATGCGGTCGCAATTGGATTCAAGCTGGTCAAAAAATCGTTGATATAAATGATGATTGCTTCCACTGTTGAGGGCAAGCCGCGCAGTGTGTTACTGATAAAACCCAATATAACCGCCAGCACTAATGGAATCCCAAACGTCGCAACTAATGTCGTAGTATAAGCACGGACGCTTGCCGCCAATGTGCGAGAAGCCGTTGCCGAAAAATAAATGCCCACTGTGCCGAGTGCTACCGCAGTAACTGCCAGAATAACCAATGACAGCACCAGTTCTAATTCGGTCACACCGCCAAATAGAAACGCGATACTTTGTAACGGAATGGCCGAAAGCAGAAGTAGCAGTACATAACCCAGCGCCGATTCTAGCTTGCCGATCACAAATGATGGGCTTGGAAGCAAAGTGGTTTTTAGTAAATCATAGGTCAGTCGTTCACGTTCGCCAGTAATTGCGCCCGCCGTAAATGCTGGAGCAATAAATATGATGAGCATCAGCTCGATGCCCACAACCCCCATGAATAAAATGCGTCCAACTTCACCTGCTGCGGCTGAACCATTGCGCTGGCTAGCCGATTCGTAAATCAAGTACAACAGTGCCAGAAACGCGCTCATCAAACCCAAATAGACACTCAGTACCACGAAGGCTCGAACCCCGCGCATTCGTCCACGCAGTTCTTTCAGCATCACCGGATTAATGCGGAACGCTTTTACATCTCGGCTAACGATGATGGCACTCCACAGCCCGACTGCAATGGTTACGATGGCTGGAGTAAAACCCATCAACACCAGCATGAGGATGTTTACCACCACAAGCGCCCAAACACCGATCAATGCCCATACTTCGCGCGCCAACAAGCCGACTGCCACAACCAGCAGAAAACTGACATCGAGTTGTAACAAGAGGATCACTTCGGCAGCCGCTGCGTCATCGCCTATTATTGTGCGCCCGAGTAGTACATTGTGTAGAGTAGGGAATAGATTAGGGATGATTCGCAGTCCACCGAGCAGCGCCAGTATAAATACTAGGCCTGTCAACACGGCATTGATGATCGCGCCCCAACGCAAAATCAGCCCACCACGCTCAAGACGTAATTCACGCGGGCTTAGAGCTTCTTCCGGCGAGTCAACTAACCGAACGGCGATGTCGTCTACCATTAAATCTTGTCCTTGCACGTGTCTACGATAATGACGCTTTACAACAGTGATAAGTTCCAACCGTTAGGTCACAATCCCCTTTGTCACGCGCATGAACATGGCTTCAAGGTCTTTGGTTTCTTCGCTAAAGCCCATAATAGCGATGCCCTCACTGGCAATCTTCTGATTGATAGCCGATACTCCGTCATCATCACCAGTGAAATCAATCCGTAACCGTGAGCGTCCGCCTTTTGGTTCTAAGATTTCCGAATTAACGACACCTTGAATTCCACCAACCAAGGATTTGACCTTTTCTGCCGTTTCATTGTCGCGCACCGTCACCATAATCTCTCGGTGCGGCATGAGTTGTGCGCGCATAGCTTCCATGCTGCCTTGCGCCACCATTTTCCCACCCTCGATAATGCCGATATGAGTACAGATTTCACTCACATCTGCCAAAATGTGCGACGAAAAGAAAATCGTTTTGCCCATTTTGGCGAGTTCAACCAAGAGTTCGCGGATTTCAACCCGTGCCCGTGGATCAAGCCCTGATGCTGGCTCGTCGAGGATCAGTACTGCTGGATCGTGTGCTAAAGTTCTTGCCAGTGACAGACGTTGCTTCATACCACGGCTCAGCTTATCTACCATATCATCACGGCGATGTGCCAAATCGACCAGTTCCAGTAAGTCATCAATCAATTTCTTGCGGTTGGCTTCTGGGATGTCATAGCAAGCCGCGAAAAAATCCAGATACTCCCAAACCCGCATATCATCGTAAACACCAAACTCATCAGGCATGTAGCCGATTGCACGTCGTACGGCACGCGGTTCTTCCGTTACCGAATGTCCCGCCACTCGTGCCTCGCCCGAAGTCGGACGGGTGAGCGTCGTCAGCATTCGCATGGTGGTGGTTTTACCCGCACCATTTGGCCCTACAAACCCATAGATCGAACCAGCCGGAACCTCTAGTGATACACCGTTCACGGCTTGGAATTTTCCGTAGCGTTTAATCAGGTCTTTCGTTTCGATGATGTAATCCATAGGGCATCACTTTCTACTCAACAGTTGACCAGTAATTTAGGATAACAGTTACTACTTATTCAAATAATCCCATTTGCTCGATGCTCAAATCATTTAACCGCGGATAGCCGCCAAATGCATCGGCGCTAATCCGGAGTTGCACAGCATTTTCCGGCCCGAGGTAACGTGCTGGGTTGCTCACAATAATTTGGTTACCGCTGCTAGTGGCTTGATCTTCCCATTGCGCCGCATCCCAATTCCAAATTTGGAGTGTGATGTTGCGGCTGGTATTTTGATTGCGATCCACATAAACCCGCAGTTCGTTAACCTGTTTGAGTACCGCGTCCGGCAGTGGGGTAAAGCGCAGCACAGCCTCATCACCCGGATTGAACGAAATGTTCATCGGACCAACATCAGCCAGTGAACTACGGCTTTGGGCAAACCATGTAAATTGATCAGCAGTAACTACAGTAGAACCTTGCGGCGGCGTGTTTTTCACATCAAGTTGAATGAGCATCAGTGTCGTGTCGAGTGACTTTAAAGTGCTGCCTTCAACGGTTGTATCAAGTGGCGCTTTGTCCGTCCAAGCTGCCAGATAAGCATGGTTGCCGCGTCCAGTCAATTGTTTATAAGGTTCATCAATGAGTCCTGATAAGAACAATGTGCGTCGGAAAAACTCTTCCTGTTCGACGCTGCCATCCAATTTACGATAGGCATAGTAGTTATTGAGCACACTAAGCTGCCCGCCCAATATGTCCTCAATGCTTTTCGAGGTTGAGCTGTAATAACTGTAGATGCGGCTGTTAAACGAATTGTAATCACTGGTCGTATATGCTAGCGGCGAAGCAGATGGCAGTCCTTCCCCCGGCAAAGTAATCTCAAATGGAACAACGTCTCCCGGCGCAATCGGCTTTTCGATGCGGTAAGCCTGTCCCCGCACTAGCACCGCTGCACCGCTCAGCGTTTGGTCGCTGTCATTACGCACCGAGCCGCGCATGGTTTGCTGTCCATTTTCGCTGTCCGTAATCAATGAGACATCGCCGCCGATTTGAGGTTTGGCGATCATCGTTTCACTTTCAAACCCTGCGATGAAACTGGCGTCCACCGGGAAGTCAACGGCTTTGAAAATATCCGATTGTACAATCTCGGTGCTGGAAATAATGTTTCCGCCCAATAGTGTATTCTGATTGTTGCTACGCGGTATCGTTCGGAGAAAGCTGTCGCCGCTGTTGCTTAAACTGTATTGTGTGCGTCTGGGCGAGAGCAAACCAACCATTTGTTGCACATTTGCTCGATCCGAATCCGACCATGACTGTACAATGCTCAGTCGGCTGAGTGTCACTTCGCTGCCGCGCAGATTAAACCCGAATGTCCACGCCAAAGCGCTAAACAGAACGATAAATATTGGAATGGTTACCCATGCATATTCACGTCGGTTTATGCGATTTAAAACGATATAGTTCAGTGGACCAATCAGCGCAATGTACAGTGCCAAAAACCCGATTAACGGCAAAATATCAGGGAGTAGATTCACCCCCGGTAAAATGTTAACCGCGTTTGAAATCTGATCCCAATCGGCAATGCCGTAAGACCAACCCGGCTTTGGATTAACACTGCTTGCCAGCGCCAACCACATATCACCTAAGCCCCCCCAACTGCGTAAGGGCAGGGCACTTGGCGTTGCCGTTAAATAATCGACTGTTCCCGCGCCCAAAATGCGCCGGATAAGTAATGGTATCCCATCTTCACTGCTTGCCAGAACACGTGCGCCTGTTTGTAAAGTTCCGGTTGCCACGACCGTTTGTTGAACCAATTGGTCGCCGCTAAAGTGCAGCCATTTCGCTAAAGGAGTAAGGTTGTCAAGTATGCGGCTGTTATCCGGCTTTATGGGCAGCAAATCGATCAACCCACTGGCTGTACTTTGCCAATCAATACCGCCTGTGACCAGCAAATGTCCACCTTGTGTGACCCAATCCGTGATAGCCAGTTTTTGCCCGACGCTGAGTGTGCCGCTGTCAACATCACTAAAAACTAAGGTATCGATGGCTTCAAGCGCGGTTTCACGGTCAGGAATATTTTCAATATGCCAATTCGATTGGTAAGCGTTGTAACCGCCATCATGTACGCTGCTCAGGTCAAGCGATCCACTGGCTGATTGTGTGACAACCACATGAATTTGGTCACGAGATTGCACAGAGCGTAATCTTGCGGGCGCAACTGCTGCTACAACCCCATCGTTAGTAATCATTTCGACGCGGATTTCACTGGCGAAGCTTTCAGCGGTAATGTAGAGGAAAACGGATTTTTGTGATCCGGTGGGTAAACTGATGGGAAGGCTGTATGTATCGCGAACCGAACTAGATGAAGTCTCAGGCCGCACAACAAGGCGACCCTCTATCCCCGCGCCATCATTGCTGACGTGGATATAAAGGGGAATCCAATCGTTTTCACGAAATGTGCCGTCAAAGCCTGCCGCCACACTCAGACTGATTGATGCTGATGAGTCCTGCGCTTGTACGAACCCTGCCCCTAGACATACGATAAGCAATAAAATCGAGAACCGTTTGTACATGCCTTTTTCCCAACATCGTCTGACCTGATAATTAATCCCCCACAATCAGAGCCTCAAAATAGTGGTGTGCCACCTATCTAAAAGGACAACGCCACACTCGTAGCTTAACACACTGAGGTAGCGCTGTACAAATTAATATATCATGTGTTCTAGTTTTGTGTGCTAACAATTGCTACACGATGGACATAAAAGTTCGAGATGTTTAGTTTCAAATGTTTGACTTTGAGGGCTCAACATGTTGAGCCCTCTTGATTGCAACACAAATTAAACAGCTTAATCTTATGTCTCAAATTACGGCTTTACAATCGGGACATTAGCACAATCGCCAACAGCCGTAACGAGGTCTGATCTGACCCATGTCTCGTCTTCAAGCTGCCACCAATTCTTGCCATCTGATCCTTTAGCCTGTCCGCTGACGATGACTTCATCACCTGCTGCCAACTGTCCCGCTGCGTCAAAGCTGGTTCCGGGGCCATTGCGCTTGTTGGCCACTTTGCTCGAACTCACAGCACATTGCCCTGCCTGCACATTAGGTACTGCGAATGCCCAAATGTTTCGCCCATCGCATCGTGCCTTAGGACCACGTCCGCTCAGCGAAATACCGTATGTGCCACTGCGTTCCCCAATCGTGAAATTACTGATTTCCAGACTTCCATCAATGTAGATGTTTGCTACATCATTTATCAACGTAAATAACACATGATGGGGTTGTTTTAGGTCGAGTTCTGATGATCCAATCTCTACACTACTATCTTGCGCCTCCGAGAAGCGATCAAGAATATACGGGTAACCGTCGTTACCGATGCCCACTTGCACATAAGTGGTTGCGGTGCCTTGATCGTTGGTTTTGATCCGGCTGATTAGTGAGCAAGACTCAAATTCACTCGAACTGCCAACAGTGAATGTAAGTTCTGAACCCATCACAATATTTTTGTGGGGCGCACGGCTTGCCAAAGGTGTGAACCAATTACCCTGACCCGTAAAAAAGGCGTGATTTTCGTTGAAAATCTGGCTTGAGCCTGCTGGAATAACGCTTAATTGTTCGAGTTCAGCGATAGCTTCTTTTGGTTTGCCATCGTAACTGGTTAAAGTACCGGGTAAGTCACTGCTCGATGTTGTATCAGTGACAGTATCCGCACCACTAGCTAGGCTTGCTGACCAGACACGGGCATCATCAAAATCTACCTTGACCTCTGTATCGTCAGCAAATCCGCTAATCGTTAGTCCTGTATCACCTTGCAAAAAGGTGTCGTCTGTTGTTTCTGCCAACAATACATCATTCACATACATAGCAAGATAATTTTTGACACAAACTACCGTCAGCTCATTTTCATCCTGTCCCTTGTTAATCGCCTTCGACTCAGTCCATTTGACGAGGGTCGTCACGCTGCCTTTTACACGTGTGATGGTATAGGAACCGTCACCACTGATGAGAAAATAATAACCATCTCCGTTGCCGTTAATGGTAGAACGGCAAATGACACCGTAAGCATTATCTGTTTTTTCCGAAATCTGTTTGGCTTTGACTTGAATGACCGTATCACTTTGTGATTTGTAATTCAGTCCAAATGTCGAGATATTACCTTTTAAGCTGACATGGTAAACCCCATCAGCGACACCCATCTTAACGTCTTTATCGCTGTAACTTTCCCATTCTGCCTTGCTATCAAATGGCGCATTGATTAAGAGTTCATCAGCCGTAACTTCTTGTGTCCCATCGGTCAGTAACTTGTTTACGGTTGTTGGATCACCGCTGTCGTCAGCAAACACATAGGTGAATAATCCCATCGAAGCCAGAATGATAATGCTGAGTCTAACAATAAGTGCTTTCAAAATACCTCCTGCTACCTGAATAGTCGTTTAATTTACCCAACTCAAATCAAAAGCAGTCCTGAACGATGTACGTACTTGGCTTGTCCAGAAAATGATCCATATTATTACGGATCATTTTCTTATTTGATTTGTATTTCAGAGCATTGAGATTTATCTCGCCGCTCTGATTTTATCGCCGCAATTGTAGAATGTTGCCCTTACGAGAACATTTCGGAATGGCATTTTCTACGATGGACGAAATACGTACCCCACACCCGGTTGCGTATGAATATAACGTGGGGTATCCGGTGTGGGTTCCAGTTTCTTCCGTAGGCGGCTGACGTTAACCCACAGGTATTGCGTTTCCGCTTGGTATTCGGGTCCCCATACTTTTTCGAGTAGTTGCTTATGCGTCAAAACTTGCCCCTGATGCACTGCCAGCGTATGCAGTAAATCGTACTCAATGCGTGTCAGTTCGAGCGGCTTGTTATTCAGGAATACCTCACGCCGTGCGAAATCGACGTACAGGTTGCCCAGATCCAGCGGCTCACGTGTGCGATCAGGAATACGCCGACGCTTGAAGATGACGTTGATTCGTGCCAGTAGTTCTTCGTCGCTAATCGGGTTAGAAATGTAATCATCCGCACCAATCATGAATGCCCGTACTTTTTCGGCCTCTGATGCTTCATCCGCCAGCATGATAATCGGCACTTCAGTTCGCTTACAGATGCGTTCGCAAATATCCAACCCGTTTGCATCAGTCAGATTGGTATCAAGGAAGATTAGATCGAGCCGCACCGAATTCAAATCACGAATGGCTTCCTCTGCTGATTTGTAGGGGATGACCTCATACTCATCAATCAACATCGTGTTCAGACGATTGACCAGTTTAGAGCGCCCTTCGATGATCATGATGGTTTGCATAGGCCGTTCTGAAACACGTCGGCCTCCACTTGTGTTGCGTTCAGCTGGTTGCGGATTAATAATTATTGGTCGGCGCACAACGCTTTCTTGTTGAATCGGTGTTGAAACGATTTTCACTTCAGTGTTAGCATGAATGGGGAACGCCATAATGACTGTTGTTCCGCTGGTTGAATTGCTTTCTACACGTATGTCTCCGCCATGCCGCGAGACTACTTCCTTCGCTAGGTACAGCCCTAAACCGACGCCCTCTTCTGAAGTGTTATTAGCAGCTTGGAAGAATGGCTCAAAGACTCGTGTCAGTTGCTCATGTGGAATGCCAATCCCTTGGTCATGGACACTAAGTTGAACACTCTCACCGACCGTCTCCATTTTGACTTGGATAGCCAAACCGCGTGGTGAGAAGTGGACTGCGTTATAAAGGACATTGGTAATAGCTTGCTCAACCCGCAGTTCATCAATCTCAATCAGCGGTAGATTACCCGGCGCGTCAACCTGCACCTGCCTTCGAAATTCGGCGAATGAGCGATTATCAAGAATCCGTTGCACAACTTCATACAAATCGACTTGCTCAGGGCTAAGTGATAAACCCGATGCTTGTAAATTGTAGGTCTCAAGAATGTTGTCCCACAGATGCCCCATACTTTCCACGCTGTTTTCCAATTGCTTCAGGAAGTGGGCACGTTCGCGATGGGTAAATCGGCTATGTTGTTCATGCAGGGTATGAATCAACCCCCGTACTTGTGCATAAGGAACACGGATGCGCTCGGACATCATATCTAACAGTAAACTTTGTCCCGAGAATGTCTGTTTGTATCGGGCATTATCACGAATCATGCCCGCCCATGTATTTAGTTCCGCCTCACTATCTCCAATTTGCATAAATTCCACGTCAATATCCCGCGTAGGATTCAGCAGGCTGATTTCAACAATTGGGTAATCCTCATGTTGTGAGGGATCAGTACTCAATAATCGTTCCACAGCTTCGCGCAATTGGCTCAGTGTTGTTTGTGGGTCATCACCTTGTGCTGCGATTCGCTCCATCAGAATATTGGGTGTTTGCCCCAAAACTTCAGATGGATTTACACCCGTCAGTTCCGTGAATTGCGGATTACAGAAAGCAATGCATCCATTCGTGTCTAGAAAGAATATACCCTGTGACGTTCCGCGAATCAGCGTTTCTAATCGACCATTTTTCTGGGTGGTTTCTTGAATCAGTGTTGCGCGTTCCAATGCTAAGCCAGCTACGTGGGCGATACCCGCTGCCAGATAAATGCTATCCTCACTCCGGTATTGAGTGCTGTTGGTAACACTTGCGATAATTCCGCCGATGAACCTTGCCGAGTCCATAATCGGCACGATCATCATATCCTGGCCCTGTAATGCCTTGAATAAAGGTGCTAATGGATCATTATTCCGTTGCTGACTTTGAATCATAGGCTGCATCCCTTGGCTATCGAGGTTCTGGAGGATGTCTGCCAATTGCCCATTGGATTCGAACTGACGGAATACAGTAACCAGTTCTGTGGTAGAGGCTTTTACAATGCTCTCCATGGCATTCGGATCACTGTCATACATCCACACCAAGGAATTTGCGATGTTTGGAATATCGCCGATGAATTCTTGCAATCCATCCGCAATTTCATTTTCATTGTGTAGATTGTTGAAGCGTTGCCACCCTTGTAATAAGTGTTGGCTAGACTCTGCACTGATGCGCTGGGTGTGATAATGCTGAGCATTGTTCAACGCGACTGTGAATTGCGAGGCGAATAATTCGTAGATCAGCAAATCGTCATGGCTTAATGGGTTGCGATTCGTTCCGAATACGCCCAACGCACCAATTTTATAATCCTGAAACGTCAGCGGTAGAATAATAGCCGACTCGGGGGTGGGGAAAATCGGTATCGGAACATAATTAGGGTCAGCGACGATATTTTGTAAGACTTGCACGATACCGCTCTGAATGACACGCCGGAACGGGTCATAGGCTTCCATTTGCAGTGTCGCGTGGTAAAAGCCATTATTTGCACTACTACCTTCGCGTCCGGCGTACATCTGGAATGCGTTGCCGTCTGCCAGCACAATCGCCATGCCGTACAGCTTAAACGTGCTGCAAGCGCGTTCCAGCGTGTCGTGAATTAGGTCAATGGGTTCGACTGCGCTGTGCATGCGCCTAGCCAAAATATTGATCGACTGTAAGTTTTGGGTTCGTTGTACCAGTGCTTGAGCTTGTCGTCGTTGCCGTAAAACTAACCGTAACCGTCGTAGTAATTCTTCCGCCGAAAGTTTCCCACTCAGGATGTCGTCTGCTCCCGCTTCCATCAATCCAGTCTGGTAAGCCGTATCCATGCTTTCTGAAAGTACCAGTACCGGCAGCAGTGGTACACGGCGCTTAATTTCTTTGATCATCCGGTTGATGTCTTTAGAAAAAAGCTCATCTTCTAATAAGATCACATCAACTTGCCCGTCGCGAAGCATTTCCATCGCTTGACCCGGCTCATTAACGTTTTGTATATGGTAAATTGGGCTCTCCAGCACCATAACCATATCGTTGCCATTGCGGCTAACAAATAATATTTCGATGAGTTGAGATGTCATTCACGCGCTCGTTTCTCGACTTGTTTCCAATCACTTCTTAATTATAAGCAGAACATTACATTCTACACACTTGATGATTGTTCATCGATCTATTATCGATGTAACAAGAATTATTCACATATATTTACGAAAACCACAACGAATTTTTATGGACTTCTGGGCAGGTGTTGATGTAGTATATGTATGGCATGACAGTCCTTATATGAGGTGCTTCAATCATGGCAGGTGAAACACGTAAGTTCGATCAAGACACTAATTTACAACAGTTGACGGCTGATCCTGAAATTAAACCTATTGATTTAGGCATGCCGCGTCCTTGGAGAATTGCCATACGGCTCGTTGATTTTAAGATGCAGATGATTTTTGACCTCGCTGGAACGGTGGTGGTTGGTCGTGCTCATCCCGAAAGTGGCTTCTATCCAGATGTTGATTTGGGTGGCTTCAAAGGCAATGAAATGGGTGTTTCCCGCGAACACCTTTATTTTAAACTGGATGGCGACCGTGTCACTATCATTGATAATGGCAGTGCCAACGGTACCCAGTTGAACGGCG
Organism: Aggregatilineales bacterium; assembly: GCA_038251275.1. GTDB lineage: Bacteria > Chloroflexota > Anaerolineae > Aggregatilineales > Phototrophicaceae > CFX2. Next base: position 43,493 of record JBBSBM010000009.1, on the reverse strand, counting down.
TATGGATGAAAGCACGTGAAGCTTATCCCGTTCGGCATGGCGACGAAATCACACTGGGTCTAATGAAACTGCAAGTTGAACTGTTAACCAACCCGTTCTTCTAGAATTTCAAGCGATTTTCCTAATTCAATCGTTATCTCGTTGAAACATCCTTGCGCTATAATAGACTAATTATTGTCAAGTTATAGTGCAGGGATGTTTTAGTTTTTGTTTTACGCCTATTTTCATGACAAATTTGGGCGTCATTGTTTCCATAAATCATAAATCTGTTGGGTAAGTCTTATAAGGATGGTGTTGTTGTGGATTTTCTCAATCGACGTAAGCAGGAAGAAAAAATCAAAAGCGAAGGTCGGCTTCCACCCGGTCAATCGCTAACTCAGAAGTTCCCCGTTTTGACGTACGGCCCAAATCCAACATTCGATCCTGCTACATGGGATTTGCGTGTCTTCGGTGAGGTCGAAAACGAAAAACGTTGGTCATGGGACGAATTTACCAAAATCCCCACGACCAAAGCCCATGTCGATATTCATTGCGTCACCCGTTGGAGCAAGTTTGATACCAATTGGGAAGGCGTGCTCTTCCGCGACTTTGTTAATCTATTTGGCATTAAACCCAGCGCCAAGTTTGTCATTGCTCACTGTGATTATGGCTACACCACCAATACTCCTCTGGAAGCCATGATGGAAGATAACGTACTCTTGGCTTATAAATACGAAGATCAACCGCTTGAACCTGATCATGGTGGTCCGTTGCGGACATTCGTCCCGAAGCTCTACTTTTGGAAGAGCGCCAAGTTTTTGCGTGCCATCGAGTTTAGCCCCGTTGATAAACCCGGTTTCTGGGAAGTTAACGGCTATTCTAACTCCGCCGATCCATGGAAAGAAGAACGCTACAGCCGTCGCGGTTGGTTCTAACCTCTTTGAACTAAAAGCGCAGGGTTATCACACCTTGCCCGTGTAAAGTTCCCTTTATCTCTTGCCGCTGCCTAAATTTCCTCCCTCGTTTACGGGGGAGGATTAAGGTGGGGGTTAGTGTTCCCTTACATATAATTCTTTTACTTCTTAGCCGTTAAACTGCATTTTTCGACTCCAATCTGATTGACATCCTCACAACTTCGTCATACACTGAATTAAAAAACCGACCGCCGGTCTATAAAAGGATTGCACAATGGCTCGCATCGTCAATGAAGCCGAATATGCAGGTAAACGCAACGAAATCTTAGATGCAGCACTGCGTTTCATCTACACCAAAGGTTACGAGCGCATGACCATCCAAGACATTTTGGATGACCTCCAGATTTCCAAAGGCGCTTTCTACCACTACTTCGATTCGAAGCCAGCTATCTTAGAAGCGATCACCAAACGTGGACAAGCTGAGTTTGAACAACGCCTACTCACAGTCATTGACGATCCAAATCGCACGGCACTCGATAAACTTCAAAGTTACTTTTCCTTGATTGATGAGGCCCGACTTGCCTACAAAAACTTTGTCCTAACTCAATTGCGGGTTTGGTACACCGATGACAACGCGATTGTGCGCCAGAAAGTCGAGGCCGCAACCATTGAACGACGCGCCCCATTGCTGGCTCGGATCATACATCAGGGCATTCAAGAAGGCGCTTTCACAACATCTTATCCCGATCAAGCCGCTGAAATTATCTTGTCTCTCGTGCAAAGCATGGGCAATGCTCATGCCAAATTACTACTCACAATGGAGCAGGAACGTCACGAGCAGCGCTATATCCAAGGTGTTGTCACCACTTATTCTGCTTACATGGATGCAATTGAACGTGTATTGGGCGCATCCTCAAATGCTTTACATCGCATCGATGCCTCACCCGTAAAGATTTGGTTGACTGCATTGGGACTGAATAGAGACAATGAAATTGGAGATCAATCATGAACTCAAATATCTCAAAAACATCTGTTGAAACATCACCTAAAGTCTGCTTAGTCACAGGCGCTTCAACTGGCATTGGACATGCCACCGCGCTCGAATTGGCACAGGCAGGGTACATCGTCTATGGCGTTGCCCGCCGTGTCGAGCGAATGGGAGCCATAGGCGCAGCAGGTGGACACGTCCTCGCGATGGATCTCAAAAACGATGCTGACCTTGAACGGGTTGTGAAGACCATCATGGATGAGCAGGGCAGGTTGGATATTTTGGTCAATAACGCAGGAATTGGTTCACATGGGGCGATTGAAGATATTCCGATTGAAATAGGCCGTAACTTGTTCGAAGTCAATCTCTTCGGTGTCGCTCGCCTGATTCAACTGGTTTTGCCAGTTATGCGTCGCCAAGGTTCAGGTACGATTATCAATGTCTCATCAATCGGCGGCGAAATCACACTGCCGCTCGGTGCTTGGTACTACGCCTCCAAACATGCGCTTGAAGCACTTTCCGATTCGCTGCGTCAAGAGGTTAAACAATTTGGTATCAACGTCATCATAATTCAACCCGGCATCATCAAAACTGAGTTTGAGCGGGAAACACCCCAAGAGTTGCGTACCATTTCTGGCAAAGGCGCTTATGCAAACATCGCCGAAGCAATGGCAAAACGTGCTGAAACATCTTTGGGCGAAGGCTCTAAAGCTTCTGATCCTTCCTTAGTTGCCAAAACCATCCGTGCCGCCATCGAATCATCTGCACCTAAGCCGCGTTATGCCGTTGGCTATGTTGCTGGAACCTTACTGTTCCTCAATAAGTTTTTACCCGTTCGCCTTTTCGACAAAATGGTCACCGTCCGCCCGGATTGATACATGTTTTAATGTTCGGATTTGTCTTCCCTACAAATGGTTTTGTTTGTAGGGAAAAGGCACGCCTTTTCCGCTAATAAATGATGACTGAAACGAAGGTTATTTATGACCACCAATCAACATCCTGTACAACCCAACCGCGTGACCACCGAAGGTGACACTCTTTACTACGAGGTGCGTGGTCAGGGACAACCATTATTGATGATTACTCCGGCTGGTGGGGATGGCTGGCAATATTCATATGTTGCCGAGATTCTCGGCGACGAATACAAAGTCATTACCTACGACCGCCGCGCCAACAGCCGTAGCACCATCAATCCACCGCAGAATTTTGAGATCAGCCAACAAAGCCGTGATGTGGTCGCCATTCTACATGCCGTTGGAGAAGAATCCGCCTTCATTTTCGGCAGTAGCAGCGGTGCTGTCATCGCCTTAGATGTCGCCAAAACGCAGCCGCAAGCGGTTCGGGCGCTGATTGTGCATGAGCCACCCCTTGCGTGTGTACATCCTGATCGCAAAAAATGGCAGCGTTTTTTCGCGGCAGTTTATGCAATGTCATTTCGCTTTGGCTCGTCACTCGCTGCGCTCCGTTTTATGTTGGGTGCTGGACTTCCTGCTTGGCAGCTAATCAAAGCGAGCAAGTTTGTAAATGTTCATAGGGAGCAGAGTAAAGAACCTTACCTTAGCTCACGGGTTGCCACCGATGTCCTTGTGAAACAAGAATTGTTACCCGTTACCAATTACCTTCCTGATGTAGAAGCGATCAAGAAAAATAATGTCAAAGTCATTATGGCTGCTGGCAAAATATCTCTGGACAACAATCGATTTTATGCACAGACCGTTCCGATTTTGGCTGAACAACTCGCTTGTGAAATGGTCATCTTTCCCGGTCATCACGGTTCGTTTATGGATATGCCTGTTGAATGGGCTAACGCTCTGCGAACCGTTCTCCATAAAGCTGCCGAATCCTAATATCAGTAGCAATTTTTCGGTATGTAAGTCAAGTGAATATTTGTAGGGAAATGCACGCCTTTTCCGGCAATGCACCGCAATTTGATATATGCAAAGTAACGCCCCTTAAATCTCGAAACGCTTGACTTTTTAGACTTTTTGTTCTATAATTGAGCGAGATTTTCTCTAACTCTCTGTGTCTCGGTGGTCAATATGTATTTGCATTACGCCTCTAACTTACCATTTAAAACTTGCGACTACTCGGCGGGTTACTCCCGTCAATCCGCTGCAACGACACCCCAAATTGCGCAGCGGCGGGAAGCTCCCACAAGTCCGCTGCAATTGTGCTATTTCAGTGGTTTTAGCCGGGCTTCCCGCCATGCAAAAGTGACAATTCAGCGGATTGCTCCCGTGTTCCCGCCTGCTATTTCAGCGGAAGTATTGCGAATTTCGCAACATTTGCATCATTTATGACATTTGCCACGAATCAAAAACGCCAGTCATACGACCAGCGTTTTGCTAAACCAATTAAGCGCTCAAAATTAACCTTGCGCGTCAACTCCACCTTCTGCCAGCTTTTCAGCCGTTTCGCGGGTCGCCAGTTCGTCAATGAACAGATCAATATCACCGACCATTACTGCTGGTAAATTGTAGCTGCTCACATTCACTCGATGGTCAGTCACACGGTTTTGGGGATAATTGTAGGTGCGGATTTTCTCGGAGCGGTCACCTGATCCGATTTGGCTACGGCGTTCGCCTTCCTGTTCTGAACGCTGTTTTTCCAGTTCCAAATCATATAAACGTGAGGCCAAAATCTGTTTCGCGCGAAGCCGATTTTGGAGCTGGCTTCGCTCATCTTGCACTTCCACAACTAATCCTGATGGAATGTGAACCACTCGCACGGCTGTCGAGTTTTTCTGGACGTGCTGACCACCTGCACCGCTTGCACGGGTGAACTCTTCGCGAAGGTCTTCTGGTCGGAGTTGGACATCCACTTCTTCTACTTCCGCCAGCACTGCTACCGTCACTGCGCTGGTGTGGATGCGTCCCTGTGCTTCAGTTTCCGGTACACGTTGTACACGGTGCGTGCCGCTTTCATACTTCATTCGGCTGTAAGCGCCTTTACCCTTAACTTCAAAGGTGATCTGTTTAAAGCCACCTTTTTCCCCTTCGCTCTGGTCAATCACCTCGATCTTCCAGCCCTGATTTTGCGCGTAATAACTGTACATACGGAATAAATCGGCTGCAAATAATCCAGCTTCATCACCACCCGTACCCGCCCGTATTTCCACGATGACGTTTTTATCATCTCGCGGATCTTTCGGTAGCAATAGAAATATAAGTTTTTCCTTCAGAGCCTCGCTGCTCTCTGTAAGACTGGTAATCTCTTCCTTTGCCATCGCGTTCAGTTCGGGGTCACTTTCTTCATCCAACATTTGTTTGGCTTCGGCCAACTGTTGTACTTGTTGTTTGTAAGAGCGATAAAGTTCAACAAGCTCGGATAAGCTTGACCGTTCTTTGGAGTATTCAGCTATTTTGCCGTAATCCGTCATGCCTTCGGGGTCGCTCATGAGCCGTTCAAGTTCATCGTAACGTTGTTCGATACCAACTAATTTTTCTAACATATGACTTCATTTCCCTTACTGAGTGCGCTCTAAGCCGACCCAATAGATGTTATAGGTTTGTTGATGCCCCTGAATAAATGGGGCGAGGATGTCTGAAAAGTTATGTGCCTATTATACGTGGAGTGCCATTCGGCGTGTAGGGCGCTAAAATGGAAGTTGTTCGAAGTTCCTTGAGAGTATAGTTGCTCCGCCTGTTATCAATGCTTGATTTCCACTGGCTTTGCTATCCACTGTGTAAATGGGGCGTCCTTGCTGGGTTGCGAAACGTGCTGCGTACATCGCCCCTCCATCAACTGCTGTTTCAACCACAATAACACCATCACTGAGTCCAGTAATAATCCGGTTACGAGCGACTAGATTTGCCGGGCTAGTTGTGCTTTCTGGATTAACCTCGCTCATCACAAATCCCTGTAAGCTTATTTTTTCCGCTAGCCGCTTATGTTCTTTCGGGTAGACATTCAATACCCCGCATCCCAGCACAGCACCGGTTCGCCCGTCTGGATGAATAATGGCTCCGAAATGAGCCGCCGAGTCTATCCCCAATGCCAACCCGCTAATGATCGTATACCCTCGCTCGACCAGATGTGTACTCAAATTCTGGGCGAAGTTGCGTGCTTCATCACTTGGGTTTCTTGTCCCCACAATCGCAATACTTTTCTCAAATGTGGCGTTCTCGCCCCGTACAAACAAAGTCGGTGGCGCATCGTCCAGCCCTTTGAGTGGTCGTGGGTAATCATCATCTTTTAAGGTCAGAATCCTCACACCCGCTCGCTGCCAGTTTTTGAGCGCTGCTTCGACTTGTTTTAGATCAATAGAACCGATGCTTTGCGCGATTTTCGGCCCAACACCCACTACTTCCCGTAGTGATTGAGCATCCGCCTCTAAAATAGCTGATGTACTGTCATCAAAATGCTTGAGCAGCGCTTGTATTGTTTTGTTGCCAATGCGTCCCGTAAGACTTAAGGCAATCCAGCCGACATCGTTCATTCAGTTTCGTAATATTCAATGATCGAAATCAATATGCTGTTGATGTAGGTGTTAACTTGCCGTAACAAATGACTCCAATCCGACGCCGTATTACGCGTTGGGGTAATTTCTGACCAATTCAAAACCGAGTTCACCACAAAATCGCTAAAGTAGAAAAACCCTCGGACAGCATCAGGAAGTTTTAGATCTTCCTTACTTAATAAAGTGGCGTAGTTTCTACCAATGGTGATTGCTGTCGAAAGTTGTTCGTCGGGTGCGCCTGCTGCCAGATATTTGCGTAGGTTTTCCATCGTATGCATACCTTCTTGTCGAAGGCTATCACGCGTTGAGTCAGATAAATTCTCATACCAGCCCATATGAGTGAGTGTTCCGCCACCAACTTGCATCCGCGTATGACCGAGCGCATTCTGAATAATAAGTTGTACTTCAAGCGGTTCAACTTCACCAGTCGACTCTGAATGCCGAAGCACGTCTGCTTTACGAAAACGTCTATGTCCGCCCGGTGTTCGCCGCGAGGGTAAATCGCCGTTATCCGCCCAAATACGAACGGTTGCTGGATGCACACCCAGCAGCTCTGCGGCATGACGTAAACTAATCCATTCGGTTTCATTCATGTGGCTGTCCGCTTCAAATGCTGTCTATGTTTCATTCCTGTATAGTATAACATTTGTCCGCAAATGCTTTCAGGCTCAATCGCCACCTGAATCAAAAATCCCGGATAACTCAATGTCATCTGGGATTTTGGTTTACAGCTGCGTTTAGCTAATTGCTAGATGGTCGTGCTGAGAGAGTAACTGAAATGGTTATTTCTTGTCCATTGCGTAGCACTGTCAAATCAATGTTTTGACCGGGTGATGTGTTATTAGCCAGATAGGACACTAATCCGCTCATATCGGCAATGGTGATGCCATCCACAGCCGTGATGATGTCAGCAGAGGTTGGAACGCTCTCACCGTTAATCTCGGTTGGTCTTGCTGCGCTCTTAAGGCCGGCTTTAGCCGCAGGACCGCCTTGCTCAACACGGCTCACCACTACACCGCGTGTGTTATTAGGAATCTTCAGTGCCTCGATGAGCGCGAGATCAAGGCTTGATGCACCTTGAATACCCAAATAGCTGTAGTCGATCTTGCCATCTTTAATCAAGATTTGCGAAACGCGCTTGACTAAATTACTGGGGATCGCAAAACCAATACCTGAATTGCTACGGGTTTCACTTAGAATTTGCGAATTCACTCCAATGACCTCACCCTGCAAATTCAGGAGCGGACCACCGCTGTTGCCGGGATTAATCGCTGCATCAGTTTGAATGACCGAACCCACTGAATACTTGGTTTGCCCTGAAATGGTGCGATCAAGTGCGCTAATGATACCGGTCGTCAACGTCCAACGTTGGCTGAATGGGCTGCCAATCGCTAAGGTGGTTTCACCAATGAATAGCTTGTCGGAGTCACCAAAGTTAATGGGTGTCAACCGCTCGGCTGGCAAATCAACTTTAATCACTGCTAGGTCTGAATCGGGGTCTAGACCGACTACTTCCCCTTTGACAATTGTGCCGTCCAAGAAATTGACTTCAATCTGGCTGGCATCAGCCACAACATGATCGTTTGTGACGATATTTCCCCGCGTATCAATCACGAATCCAGTGCCGCTTGCACCAAATTGTGAACCGTCCGCTGATGTGCCACTCACGTTAATCGACACGACGGAAGGGCTAACCCGGTTATATATATCCGCGAAATAACGTTCATTTTCAGTAACAGGTAAGGAAACAGGAACAGCAGTTACCTGTTGTTTGGGCAGTAGATAAACCGAACTGGCTGACGTGCTCATGACCGTCGTGCCAATTACAAATCCAAATGCTACCAAAAATAGCGCTATGACAAGTATAAGCGCTTGCTTTGGACGATTACTAGACATTATTTATTCTCCGTGGGTATGCTAAACATCACCAGAGTCATTCTATACAATACAAACTACAATAACGGTGGTCTATGAGAGATGGCTGAATTCAGAGTTAAGCCTGTATCAACGATAATGACAGATTTTATCCAGAAAGCTAGACAATACACATGCAATAGGTGATTAAGGGATCAAATAGTTAAAAGTTTTGCTACGAGCATGAGCCAAAAGAAGGTCAATGCATTCTTGCAGATTAATTTGCAAGCCCAACAAACTTCGAGGTAATTCTTTTTCATTTTGAGCTTGAGCAATGGCTTCTGCAACGTTATTTGCATAACGCAGATATACTTTTTCATCATCTTGAATGGTTTCAATGCACACCGCTGCGCCAGCCCCTATGACGTAGACATAAGATGTAGCCTCAACTTGTTTCCATTGCAGCAATTCGCCTTCATTATCAAGTGTCTCTGTGATCGAGTCTACTAGACTATCATCAAGAAAATCTCGGAGGCGTATGCGAGAGTCAAGCAATGTTGAAGCACTCACAAATTCGGTGAGGGTTGGCAATGCACGTGCGGTCGTAACTTGACCGAGTGCATAAGCAGTTTGCTCTGCCGAAAGGAGTTGCGTCCATTTCTCGCCGACTTGTGCCGAATAAATAAGAAAAGCGTCACATCCGCGTAGATGAGCCTTATCCATAAATGGCTGAAATTCCATCCATGACCCATGTGTAGATGGTGTGGTAATTTCAGTAAACCACAAGCGCGGTTGGAATAACCCCATCGGTCGAAACGACAAAATATCCTCCTACATCATTTTTTGTCTGTAACTGAATTGTATGCTCAGAAGGCTTGGGCGATTATTAAGGTCAACAAAACAGGGAGCATATTGCTCCCTGTCTTAATACTATTCGGTTATCGCGGTAAACCTTCTAATGGATTATCCGAGTGTTGGACAATTATCAAAGGGTGTTACGGTATCTGCCCGTACCCAACCTTTAATTTCGCTGCTGCCTTCAATCACGGCATAGATGTAATACCAGACTCGTCCATCGTCAACACTTCGGTCTTGTCGTAAAACATCAGCCGATGCTCGAACAGGCAGATTGCCGATGAGAATACCCTTCACGCTGGCCTGTGCCCTAACATTAATGCCAGCCGAGCTATTATTAAAGATTCGGCACAAGACTGGAGGTGTGTTGGTCACCGTCGGAGTTAACGTGATGGTCGGAGTTGTGCTTGGCGTGAACGTTGGTGTAATTGTAGGTGTATGTGTAGGTGTTGCCGTTTCCGTTGGTGTAAGCGACGCGGTTACGGTGAATGATGGTGTAATCGTTGGCGACGGTGTGAATGTCCAAGTGGGTGAACTTGTCCCTGTCGGTGTAGAACTGGCAGTCGAAGTTAGGGTAGGCAGGGGTGTATCACTTGGAGGGGGTGTAACACTTGGGGTAGGGGTAATTGTTGGTGTCGATGTGGGTGGTGGAAACAGCACAGGAGACCAGAATCCGCGTGTTGCGAACAACGTCACTATGCCAAATATGATGATTCCACCGATAATGCTGCCTATGCGTATTGAACTGCGTCTTCGCAAGGCTTTCAGGGCGTTTTCTGTACGAATAATTTCGGAACGTCGCCCCAAAACTCTAAAGGGGTCTTCATGAAGCGCTGAAATCCATGCTTCCGCGTCACCTGTATGGCCTTCTTCAATCGCAAATTCAGCTCGTTCGATGTAACGTGCTAGCAAATCACTGACCACGTTCCGGTAACGTTCATCTTGTGCATAATCACGCAGACCAGCCAACATTGACCGCGCTTGCGAGAGTTCATTATCAAAGTTTTGGGCGATTAAGGCTGACGCACGTTCAATAACCTGCTTGGCACGCTGCATGTCGCTGGTGGTCGCACGGGTCTCCAACAATTGTGTGGATAATGAGCTGTCACTTGGATCAAGTTTAGTTCCTAACTCAAGGAGTTGAAGAGCCTCATTGGTGAGCGCGAGGCGCTCGTCTAGACGGTTACCGTTTTGAGCCCGGTTAAGCGCAACTTGCGCTTGATCATTAAGTTGGGTTTTGATGCCGTTCAAACGGTTGTTGGCGTTTTGCGTAAGCTGAGCCAGTCGAGGACTATCCGGTAAGATTTGTCGCACCCGCATAAGGATGGTCAACACATTTTGAAGTTGAGCGACCTGTTCTTGGAGCGGACCGTTTAGCATGCTGAGTTGCACGGAAGCCTGATCTGTATCCTGTTGTAAACGGCGTAAGGCTTCGATGCGTTCCTCGGCCTGTGGGTCATTCGGTACGACGCGTAGCGCACCTTCATACTTGCGAAGTGCTTCAGACCAGTTATCAGTCTTAATCAGGCGGTCACCATCCATCAAGAGTTCGCGTGCCAACGCCAAATCTTGAATATCAAGTAGTGCTTGTTCAGCATCTTTCCAGCTAAGGATACCGCTGCGTTCTGCTAAATCTCGTGCTTCGCGGTAGAGCTTTTCGGCCTCATCATAATTACCAGCACGTACCAGGGAATTAGCGCGGTTATAAGCCACACGTGCGTCGAATGGAATCCTGTGGTCAGGTACAACACCTCGAATGAGGTTGTCTTCAGCTTTTTGACGGTATTCTAGTGCGGTTGGATTACCCGGTTGGTGAGTCAGGATACGGTTGGCTAAGTCAACGGTTTGTTGATAGTCCCCTGCATAATAGGCTTGGGTTAAGTCGGAAATAAGTTCATCAATATCGAGCGAATTGTAACCGTTTCCCGCGCGCCCCGGCATTCGTCGACCAGAAGTATCCTGATAGATTTCCTCTTCAGGGGCAGGATAACCTGATGAAGTGGGATAGGATCGGGTGGGCGCAGCGGGCTCAACCGCGACAGGAATGGCTGGTGCTAAAGCTGTCGTGCTGGCTGCACTTGGGCGTTCTACCCCGTAACGCGCGTATAAATCGTTCACGCGTTGAGCCGCCTGTTGGCTGCGTCCAGAGGCTTCTTGTAACAGGCCAATAACGTCGGCATCCTGCGAGTTTAGGGCAAGAGCTTCCGCTAAAATATCAATGGCTTCATCAACGTCGTCATCATCACCCGCGATTTCGATACGAATACGGGCACGGCGTACCAACCCTCGAACGGTAGCTGCCGTCGGAGAAGTCGGGCTGCTAAGTCGTGCCAATTCCCCGAATAGTGCTTGTGCCGCAGCCTCGTAAGGTGTATTTTTTGAATCCGTTAGCAGCGTCCGGGCAGTTCGCTCTAACTGTGTGTTATCGTTGTTTTCTCCGGCCTGTGCAGCATTTTGAATTTGCTGACGAAGATCATCCAGCCGTTCTTGTAAATTACTTCCCATGCAACCTTCTTCCTGTTCATTACTCCTGAAAGTTACCCTATTTGAGGGGTAGGAGCAAGGGATATATTTTTCATATGTTTGATACAGCGGGATGTGTTAAAATAGAGGTTAGGGAGAAATGGAAACAAATATGACCTTTCCTATTCGAATTGTTCCACGTTACCGGTTGTTACTGCGGTATGACATTCGTACCGATGCAATGGATCCGTATTACGAGTTCGTCATGAATGAATTTATTCCCGCGCTTCAAAGCATGGGACTGTATATGGCGGGCGTTTGGCACACCGCCTATGGCGACTATCCTAACCGTCAGGTTGAGTTTATTGGTGACAGCCGCGAGATTTTTCGAGAAGTTTTGCAAAGTGAACGCTGGGAAATCCTCGAAAATAAACTGCAATCTTTTACGCTGCACTATGAACGCAAGCTTGTTCGCTATCGCCAAGATCGTTTCCAGTTTTGAGTATGCGAACACGATATTCAGGTTAGTAATAAGGCCATTATATGGATCACCTAGCCCTCATTGTGGATGACGACCCACATACACTAATGTTGTGGCATGCCGTGCTAAAGCCTTCTGGTATTGAAGTGATTCAGGCAGGTGATGGCGCACAAGCACTGAGTATTTTAGAGCAGCAAACACCCACCATACTTTTGCTTGATATGTTGATGCCATATGTCAGTGGGCAAGATGTATTGGATTTTGTTGCAAAAACACCGCGTCTGAATGATATGTATGTGGTCATTATTAGCGCTCATCGTCAACCTGATTCCTCTCAGCTTGCCCGTGCTAACGCTGTTTTACTTAAACCTATTCGTCCTATCGAAATCCGCGATTTGATACAGCAGGCCATCTCTCGTCCGACCTAGCGTTTCGGATACTCGTTGTTATTTGTGAATAGAGTCTGAATTTACCATCAGTAGCGCTATACTGACGCTGTTTAGTGTTGTCGTTAGACTTAAATCATGTAGAATCAATCTTTAAAATATGTAAAATGGCGAGTGAGACATTGTAATGGCTTTTGATTTTGAAGCGCTTGTTGGGCATCTTTACATTGTAGGTGGTCGGTCGTTAGCAGCACAGCCACCGGGGATGTTGGTTGAGGTCGCGCCGAAGAAATCAGCGCGCGGACGTGAACTGGATACAATTTTTGTGTTGGTTACACCATCTGGTGATGTGACTGCCCCCGCAGCATTTTATGACCAGATGGCTAATCTGGCTGCGGAACGTTATTTCAATAGTTCGGGTAGTGTTACCGCTGGTTTACGCACGGTTTTCAATTCACTGAATCAAGATTTGGTCGATCATAATGGCGATGGCAAGCGTCACTATGAAGCGAATCTTGTCTGTGGGGTATTGAAAGACAATGAACTCTTTCTTGCGCGTGTAGGGGCAGGGATCGCACTTTACCGTCATATGGGCGAGATGAATCCATTCCCAACCGATTTTAGTAATGATGAGGCACTTTATCGGCCTCCTCTAGGTGTACAGCCCGTTCCTGACATCAAAATGACGCGTTATGGGGTGATGCAGGGTAGTCGCTTGGTGTTATCCGATTCGCGGCTGGCAGACTTGGATATGGGACGGATGACAGCCGCCCTTTGTACCAATGAGATTGCGGATGTGCTGGTGGGGTATAAAGAATTGGTCGCGACACAGATGACCATGATGGCAGTTGAGTTTGTACCGCCGGAAACACCATCGCCCGCTTCAGTCAAAGACGAACGTTCATCTTCTCGCGCACCGACATCCAGCGCGGCTCAGCCTTTAATAACGACGACTAGCACAAAGGAATCGCAGCCCGTTTCTGATGCAAATGAACTGCCTACGCGACGCATCAACGGCGTGTTTGTGGCGCAGCTTAAGGCGATAGCAGCAGGGATTGTTTTGTTTTTTGCCCGAATATTAGCCAATATTAACCGCATCCTTGATCGCATCTTTCCGCCTCCACCTGAGGGAAAACGCGGTTGGTTTCGAACTTCAACCGCAGTTGCAATTAGCATATTGATTCCGGTCGCGATTGTGATTTTGGTAGCAGGGTTGGGTTTAGCAAGTACTGACCGTACTGAATTCGAAACCTGTGTCGAAGACGCTGGCAAAACGGCTAACGTAGCGCGCAGCATCAACTCGACTGATCGGGCAGGTACATTAGCGGCTTGGAACGCGGTTGTTGGCAAGGTCACTGAATGCGATAAGATGCACGCTAATGACCCGACTATGCTTTCATTGGTGCGAGAAGCTCAAGGTGTTAAGGATGCTCTGTTCCAAATCGAGCGTCGTCATGCCGTGACCTTGAAATCTTTCCAGAACGCCAATCTGACACGCGCGGTATTGCAGGGGCAGGACCTATATGTTCTTGATTCCCAAAACCAGCTTGTGCAGCGTATTGTCCTGAAGACTAACGATGATGGTACGGTCGAGGCGGCTTCAAGCGAACCGATGACGGCGATGCGGCGAGGGGCGGTGATAGGCCAGTATCGTGTGTCGGACTTAATTGATATTGTCTGGTCAGATGATACGACACAGATTACCGCGCTGGACAAAGAAGGTTTACTTATTCAATGTTCCCCACGATTTCGGCAGGATTGCCAAGTGCAAAAATTGCTTCGCAGCGAAAGTTGGGTGAATCCGCTCAAGATGGAACTGTGGGAAGGGCGGTTGTATTTGCTTGACCCCGGTGCGAACCAGATTTGGCGTTACGACAGCACAGGTGGGAGTTTCGCTAGTTCACCGATTGAATATTTCGCAGGGGATGTGCGCCCTCAAATCCAGAACGCGGTTGGGTTCGGTATTTATTCGAGCGGGACAACAGGCGGATCGATATTTATTTTGACAGCCGATGGTCAGACCACAAAATGGCTTGGAGGCAAGCAAACCCCATTTGTCTATGCAGGTTTCCCAGATGGGCAGCAGCTTGCGGGCGCAGACTCATTCTACTTAAATTCTGATCCGATTGGGCAAGGCTTGTTCATCACCCAGCGTTCGAGTCGCACGATATTTGAAACATCACTTTCAGGCACATGGTTCGGTAGTTATCAGGTCTATGAAGAAGACAAATTTGCATCTTTGAACGATGTAGTAGCCGATGCCAATCTGCAAGTTGTCTATGCGTTATCGGGTAATACCGTGTTTGTGTTGGATCAGAAGCGACCCGCGCAGTAGGGTAAGCGTAGGCTACAATTACAAATGACTTGCGCTATAATGCCGTGAGTTTTGGCTTTGTGGAGTAAGTGGTTTTATGCGTATTCCTGCGTGGTTGTTCATCATTGGTGTGGTTATTTTGATGGCGTTGACCGCCATTTTGTCCTTAGTCGCGTTCAGTGTTGCCCGACAGGTAGCCATTGATGTAGGAAATTCTACAGGGCCGCAAAGTGTGGATGTAGCGGCTATACCAACGCCGACACGTGTTCCGGTTCAATTGCAGGCGACACCGATAGCGACTGTTAATGGGGCCGGTGTTGGAACGGAAGCGACAGCCGTTTCGACTTCGGTTGCACCAGTAGCGACAGCCACTTTAGACCTCGCGCCCGAATGGACGGATACCAAGCGCATTAATATCCTTTTGCTAGGGATTGATCAACGCAGCGCACTGAATGACCCCGGCCCATTCCGTACCGATACCATGATGATTGTGAGCATCGATCCAGTACGTAAAACCGCTGGCATCCTCTCAATTCCACGCGACTTATGGGTAAGCATCCCCGGTTTCAAACAAGAGCGCATTAATAACGCCAACTTCCTTGGTGATGCGAATGGTTATCCCGGTGGTGGGCCAGCGCTGGCAGCCGAAACTGTGCATCAGGTGTTTGGTATCCCGATTGATAAATATCTCCTGATTAACTTTGACGTGTTCACAAAAGTGATCAGCACGCTTGCGCCGGATGGCGTTCAGGTCTGCCCGAACGAAGCAATTCACGACCCTAATTATCCTGATGCGGGCAACGGCTTCATTACGGTTGATTTTCCGGCGGGATGCCAAGTTTTGGATGCGGAAAAACTGCTCCAATATGCACGTACACGGCACGGTGCGACCGATTTTGACCGTGCAGGTCGTCAACAAGAAGTGATGCGGGCGGTACGGGAAAAGGTGCTGAGCGTGGGTGGCGTAACACAGTTTATCGCCCAAGCCCCTAAACTTTACAGCGATTTAACGGGTGGTTTTAAAACCAACCTCTCACTCGATGAAATCTTGGGATTGGGTTCGTTGGTGACGCAAATTCCAAAGGATAACTTTCACTTTGGGGTGATGAATTATTTGTATGTTGACCAAGCCAAGACCACGACAGGTGATGATGTTCTGATCCTGAAAACGAGTGCTGTTCGGTCATTACTCCAGCAAGTATTTAATCCGGAAGTCAGCACCTCACTTTCGGATTTGCGAACACGGGCGGAGGCCGAAAAGGCGACTATCGTGATCCTGAATAACACCGATCAAGCGGGTTTGGCAGGCAAGGTACGTGACTGGTTGACAGGCAAACAAGTGACCGTGACTGAGGTGGGAAATACACCGGCAGCGACTAATACCAACACCATCATCCGGGTTTATACGGGTAAAGTAGCCACAGGTAAGTATCTGGCGGCACTACTGGGCTTGTCTGAAGACCGCATTCTACCGGGTGGTGATGGTTTAACCAGTAAAGATGTGTCGATTGTTGTTGGGTCGGATATTGTTCCAATCTTGAGCAGTCCCTAATGAGTTTTTAGCTTAGATCTTTTCATCAATGCGCTGTTCGAAAGGGCAGCGTTTTGATTCAGGGAGAAAGGTTATAAGTGATTCAAAATATGCAATTTGTGCAATACTTCCGCTGAAATGGCGCGCGGGAACACGGGAGCGCTCCGCTGAATTGGCACAAATGGCGGGCGGGATGCCCGGCTAGAACCGCTGAGTGCAGCGGATGGCTCGGTGAATGCCACCGCTTTTGCAATTGGGGTATCGTTGCAGCGGGAACACGGGAGTGATCCGCCGAAAATGCAATGCGGATTAACCACATAGGCACAGAGAAAATGCAGAGAAAGCAAAGGTGAATTAACCATCACTTCATTGTAGAACAAAAAGGCTGAAATTGTCAATTCTAATCAGGTTTGAAAGCGGTATGGAAGGTAAATAAAAAGACGCACCCTCTAGTTGAGGATGCGCCTTCAAGTTCAAATCGAAGTAGGAGATTAGCGGCGGCGACCGAATAACCGCAGCAGGAATAGGAACAGATTGACGAAGTCCAGATATAGGGTTAGCGCACCCATGATACTAATCTTCGCGACCAAACTACCGTCTTCAGTGAATGACGGATCAGCCGCCCAACGCTTGATCTTCTGAGTATCGTAAGCGGTGAGTACGGTGAAGATCAAGACACCAGCCATACTGATGATCAGATCCAAACCGGAACTCTGTAAGAACATGTTGACGACCATCGCAATTACCAGACCGATGAGCGCCATCATAAAGTAGGTGCGATACTGTGACAGATCAAGCTCGGTGGTATAACCGAGGATCGTCATTGCAGCGAATGTACCCGCAGCCGAGAAGAAGGCCAAGCTGATTGTGCCGAGCGGATAGATCAAGAAGATGATCGATAAGGTGAGGCCATTGAGTAGCGCATAACCAACGAACAAAACCGCCGCAAGATTGGGCGAAATCCGACGCAGCGCGAAACTCAACACCATTACAAGTACGAGTTCGCCTATAATCGCACCGAACATAACCGCTGGATTATAGAGCATATTTGTGAGCGAGGGTGTGCTGCTAACCGCAACGGCAACTACCCCAGAGATAAGCAGGCCAAGTGTCATCCACATGTAAACCATACGCATCAATGGGCGAACTTCGACGCGCAATGCGCCAAGTGGCCTTTGATTACTTTCATTGTTTGAACCGAAGAAGCCAGACATGACTGCCTCCATTTGAATACACTTACTAACAGACTAATGATACTCCGTTTTGCGGGAAAATACCGCTTTTTATTAGCGGTTTCTCACCAGCCCCATGTGCCTGCACCGCCTTTGAATGGGCCGACGATTTCTTTGGTAATCCAACCGCCGTAAAAATCACCTTCTTGTGCTTGTACCCGTTCGTCATTCACGTAACAGGCATCCATTTTGCTGGGATAAAAAGCGAGATGGTTCTTGATGGCTTCATAACCGGCGGCGGGCTGACGATAGCTCCATGCCACATTTTCGACAACGCGACCGTTGAACTTAATCGTCCAATAACTGGCTGCGCCTTTGAACTCGCAAAAGGTGCTGCGATTGGTCATGGAAAAGAATTCCATGCGGATGTCGGCAGGTGGGATGTAATAAACGGGCGGGTGACTGGTTTCCAAGATGCGAATGGCGTGTGAGGTATCGGCAATCGTCTCGCCATTAAAGACGATGGTGATGTGCTTGTTAGTGGGTTCGATGCGCGGTGGACGTGGATAATCCCAAACGGATTCTTGACCGGGTAAGGGTTTTTGACGTTGCATATTGGTGGACACTAGGATAAGCCTCTCTATTTCTGGGGAACGTACTCTCGTTCCTACTCAAACAATAATTGGTGCTTGTGAGCAATTAATTTAAGGTAATACTTCACCCAGATAAGTTTCAATATAGTTTAGGCGTATATATTGCATTAAATCTGCGTCTGGTGGCAATAAATGTCGACAAATTTGGAGGGTGAATGCCAAATAATCCACATATGACTCGTCTACAAAAGGATTTTCAAGTTCTGTGAGTATTTGTCTTAATCGTGATTCAGCAGTTACCAAATCCTTCCCACTAAAATGATAAGGGTCATCAAGAGTGATACCTGTTGAGTCTTCTATTTGCACACTGTAGTTGATTCCACTTCCAAATATCAGATGAGAGTGAGAATCAAGGACTTCTTCGGTGATGAAAGCTTTTCCATGTGGCGGTACTCCAACCATATTCAGATTATTCGTTTGATGCCAATCAAAAATGCGATTTTCCCAATCATTCTGTGGTAAATCGTCAGTGGTATAGTTAGCAGGATTATGAGTTAGCCAACGCTTAATGCTCTCTAAACGTCTTCGATGAAATACACGATTTGGTTCACTAAGAAGAGAGATGCAATAGTCCAATGTTGCTGTCAATTTGCTTCGGAATTTTGTCTCATCTATGCCAACGCGATCAAGTTCAATCAAATTAGCGCTCACAAACACATCAGCCGTTTCGAAATCCTCAAAGCCGGGTTCGAAACTTGAAATGCTAATCCCTTCTTTATCCTCAATGTGGAGCAAATATATGGTTTTTGTTCCATGTTGTTTTTCCGAAATGACGGCTTTGCCCTGTTGAAGCATAATGATGTGTGAATCTTCAATCGATTGCCATTTAAGCACTTTTATGTCTCCTGTCCGGTAGCTTCAAACATTATCAAACATTTTCCCGACAAACCTCCATCTTGCTGCCTAGTGACGGTCAAACACTTCCCCCTTTATAGTGAGATCGTAATTAATATCGCTATCGGAGAAGAACATGTACGAGTTAGACCATATGTTGAACGGCAAAGGCAGCCGCAGCCACATTGATGAAATTGCTGAAGAAGTGAAGTTGGATAAGCTTTCCCGCGAAGCTAAAACTGAAGAGAAGAATGAAAAAGCTGAAGTTGCACAACGTGGCCTTTTCGCCTCGGCAGTGCTGATGATTACGCGCTGGGGTTAAGCGTGAACCTCAGCGACAAACCCATAAGCCCGATGTTTGGTTAACTCCAACATCGGGCATTTTGTTTTATAGGGGTGTTTCCGCTTCACTTTCCGCCAATAGTTCTGCCACGACGGTTGTAAACTCCCGCTTCAAACCGCGCTCCCAAGCAGCAGCAAAATCCTCAGGGGTTAGCTTCGTTTCAAGGTCATCCACTAACGATTGAACACCATCATCTGTGAGTTGATAGGATGCGCGCTGATTATGAACTGTCGCTAAAATTTCAACGGCGCGCTGTGGCTGATTTTGAGCAGCAAATATTTCAGCTACATAAGCCAATGGATAGGAAGTTCGCCATTGGTAGCCCGCATCACCAAACACTTGAAGCGCCTTCATCAAATGACGGTAGGCTGCGGGGTAGTTGTGAGTCGAGAGGGCAATACGTGCCTGCCGTGTATGATTAGCTGCGATGCCATATAAATGACGGAAGGTTTCCGAGTGAACGAGGGCTTTTTCGAACCAGCGCTCGGCTTCTTCATAATCACCTTGATCCGTTTTGATACGTCCCAACAAAGCAAATGCCAAACCAATTCCCCATCGGTTGCCGACTGCTTCGAGGATTGCCAAGCCTTCCTCGGCAAATTGAAGCGCGGCTGCCAAGTCACTATTTACGATGCTGGCCCAACCTAAGCCCAGCAGAAAATGACCCTCCCAACTTTTGTCGCCAATCGAACGGGCGATGCTCAGACCTTCCAGTGAAGTGTCGAGAGCGATTTGGGGTTGATCGAGAAAGCCCGCTAATTTTTGACGACCATATAAGGCGGCGGCAAGATCATGGGGGCTGTCATGCTGACGCAAAATGCGGATGGCTTCATCGCAGGTGGCGGCGGCTTTTTCTGCAAAGCCAATGTCATTATAAAACCAACCGAGCCGCGCCAAGACTCGACCTAATGACAATTCGGTGACGGCGGAAGCAGGTTCGCGCTGCAAAGCTTTCATGGCTTCTTCAAGCAGTTCGACCGCTTTTTGTCCGCGCGAACGCACATCACAATAGAACCACAAACTGTGCAAGAATTTGGGCAAGTGATCCCACTGTTGGTGATTGACCATAAAGTGCCACGCTGTGCGCACATTTTTGAAATCAGGATCAATCAACTCCAAGGCTTCAATCTGACGGTTGGTGTAAACGTCGCGGTTGCGCTGCGCCATAAATTCAGCAAAGAATGCCGCGTGCCGCGCTTGTATCGCTGGTTGTTCGCCGGATGCAGCCAACTTTTCCGCGCTGAACTGCCGCAGTAAATCATGAATGTCGTGGCGACCATCTGGCGAGACTTGGATGAGCGCTTTGTTAGCCAGTTTACGGAGATTTCGCATATCGGCATCCGCGACCGATTGGGCGGCTTCAACGGTAAATCCGCCT
Source organism: Aggregatilineales bacterium (assembly GCA_038251275.1). Classification (GTDB taxonomy): domain Bacteria; phylum Chloroflexota; class Anaerolineae; order Aggregatilineales; family Phototrophicaceae; genus CFX2. The sequence continues at coordinate 22,889 of JBBSBM010000009.1, read as the reverse complement.
CGAAACACAGCGAGTCGCATGAGCGCACATTGTTCGCCATCAGTTAGGCGACCCCACGTGAGATCAAAGGTGGCTCGAATGCTGCGGTGACGTTCGGGAATATCGCGCATTTCGGTTTCCAAAATGTCGATGCCCTGTTTAATCTCAGCAGCGATTTGTGCCAATGACAGCACATCAATCCAACCCGCTGCCAAAACCAAGGCTAGCGGCATGCCTTCTGTTAGACGGCAGATACGCGCCAAGTAGGTGAGATCGTCCGGTAGCAGTGTGAAATCAGAACGGACACGGTGAGCGCTCTGCATGAACAATTTAACTGCGTCATATTCCAATGCATCTTGCGGTGTTTCCCAGTCGGGGAAATCCAGACCAGACATCGCGTAGATGATCTCGCCACTGAGGTTGAGTTTTTCGCGTGAGGTCACCAGCAGTTTGACGTTCAGCACTGATTGGACAATATCGGCAACTAACGGCGCACCATCCAATAAATGCTCGAAGTTATCCAGCACCAGCAGTATTGAACGCTCGTGCAAAAAGTTAATGAGTTGTTGAGCGGGTAAGTCCTCGCCATAAAAGCTGAAACCGATGTTTTCGGCAATGCCGGTCACAATGTCATTGACCGAGTTTGCTGATGCTAGGGGGACGAAAATTACACCATCGGCATAGTGTCCGACTTGTTGGCGTGCAGCTTCGAGCGCTAAGCGCGTTTTACCCATGCCACCGGGCGCAAGGATGGTGATGAGGCGCGTATCCGGATTGTTGAGCAAAGCCGTGAGTTCGATAAGTTCGTGCTGCCGCCCGACAAATGGTGTAGATTGCGCGGGTAAGTTGTGTTTACCACTGGTGGGCTGTGTCTCGGTTTGCGTGTCTAATAAACCGAGTGCTTGCATGCGGTCAGCCGCTTCCTGCCGGTTGCTGACACCGAGTTTGCGGTAGATTTGCGAGTTATACCAGCGCACGGTTTTTTCGGCGAGATACAACTTGTTGGCAATTTGCTGGTTGGATAAACCGTCGACCAGACAGATTAGAATCTCGCGCTCGCGCTGAGTTAGCGGCTCAGATAAGCCCGGTAGTGGGCTGGATGGCGCGTGAGTCATACAATATCCTTTTTAGATTCATCCCAAAGCCTGTGACATCAATCACATGGATGATTTAACCGTCCGGCGAATTTCCACATTGATTCTATCAAACTCTTTCTAATAGATAATCATGGAAGATCACCATAACTGATTTGTGAGTTGTTGTATTTGATGACCTATGGTGTCGGCTGTGGTGTTGGGGCGGTGACTCATGCGCAATTTATCATATCTCACGATATTGTACAAAGACCACAACCTAATAGAGCGAGACTAGTGTGATGTACTGTCATGGTATGCGACGAAATATGGCAAATACCCTTAAGGCTAATCCATAGGGCTTATTTTATCCGCCGGAAAATGTAGACATCAGCCATTTTGCGAAATTTAAAGCCGCGCATATGTTTCGTCGCCCATTCGCGGGTGAGTTCCGTGCCTGCTTTGGTCACAAAATAGGTATCCATATACATGTCGGACAATGTATATTTGCCCTCGGTCTGGTTGCCGTATTCGATAAATTGCAAATCCTCATCCAGTGAGGCCATCGTCGCATCGCCGTGACTGTCATTGACCAGTAGAATGCCCCCGACCTTCAAATGGCGTTTGCAGTGCAGCGATACAAATCCGGCGTTGAGCGAAATGAGCAGATCAAAACTTTCAACCGGTTCGGCGATGCCCATCAGATAATCGACAGCGTGAAACTTGATGGATGCCGGTTCGGTGTAGTGTTTTCGCTTGTCAGCAAATGCGTAGTTTGCAGGATTATCAAAGAACTGTTTGGCTTCCGGATCGTTATCTACATAGACGACTTCCGGATAAACAAACGACGGACTGATGTGAACGTAACTGCCGGGATACAAGACGCGCATGCCACCATATTTTTGCTCAAGCTGGCGGAACAAATTCAAACGCTCGAACTTACGGTCAATATAGTAGTGATTATAGAGTTTTGCAGGAATGACTTTAGCCATTGTGTGTTATCCGATGAGGCGACTACGAAAAAGAGAATCGAACGCTCAAGTCGCCAAGATTAATTTGGTGTGTTTTCAAGTGATGAGCTTATTTTACCTGAGTGAGTCAAAGCTCAAGAAATGCTACAGGTGGGATTTAAGGTTTAAGACATCGGTTGATTATACAACACCGATCATTTGGGCGATGTCATTAAATACGTCGAGCGTTTGTTGGTGCAACCGCTGCCGTTCTGTATTGTCGAATAGGTTCCAACCGTCGCTATCAACCAGCATCATGGCCTTTAGGATAGGATGCAACTCGCGGCTAATATAGGTTTTGATTTCTAGTTGAGTTAATGGCGCGAGGGTAGGGTAACCGGGGTCATTATCGATGGACATATGGAATAATACGGCTTTGATGATTAGCGCAGCGTCGGAATGCTGACTATATAAATTGTCAATGCCGCTGATGATCGCAGGAAGTTTGGTGTTGTCTTGAATCGATTCGTTGTGCAACACGTCAAAAATACTGGCGTTTTCGGTGAGCGTTTTCCATGTTGAAATGTGGACGGCGAAGTCGGGACGGGTAGGAAACCCGATCAAGGCTAATGCCGCACCTGTCACAGCCGCCGACCGGAAGCCGTGTGTGTAGTCATGTTCGCCTTTACGTGCCTTCTTAGCAATATCATGAAATATTACTGTCCACTCCATTAAGCGTTGTTGATCTCTGGAGGCCGTTTGATATTCGGGGAGCAAGTAGAGCGCGACCAATACACTGCTGACATGAATGAGCGTTTGTTGGTCAAGGTAGGACGACATGTGAATCCAACCGGGGACAACCGCGTCAATTTTGTCCATCATGCCAGAGGTATAAAAAGCGTGAACTTTCTGTTTAAAAGTATCCCAATCGGTGAGAGTTGCGTTTTGGTGGTCATTAGCTAGCTGCTTGGCAAACCGTACCAGTTCCGGCAGATATGTTTCTAAATGTGGTGCTGTCATTCTTTCCCCCTTAATGACAAGCTATCATGAGCCGAAGCACGTTTTGAATTGGGGAGTCTAACCGACAGGTTTTATGTATCCCCCCGTACCGCGCTGCAAACCTGCGACCTGCGCGAGTGTATCCAAGTAAGGCCACATGTTTTTACCGGGACACACACTTTCTGGATTGAATTCGCCATGCGCTGCCAGATGCGTCAGGGTATAAGTGACTGCTAACCAATTGACGACTTGTTGTAGTTTCGTCAATTGGATTTCAAGCGGAATGTCCACTTCGAAGTTGCCCATGACACACACGCCAATCGTGCCTGTATTATAACCTGCTACTGATGCACCGCGCACGTGAATATCGCGTCCTTCATAGACGATGCCATTTTTGTCAATCACATAGTGATAGCCGACATCTGCCCAATGATTGATGTCCATATGCAAATCTTGGACACTTGGCATGGTTTCATTGGTGTCTAGTGGAATGGCACTGTGGTGGATGGCGACGGTGCTATATTCATCTGCCAGATTACTCGGATACACATACCAAGCCTTATCAATTGCGCTGTTGGCAAAACCGAATTCGTTTACGGCTTCGTGGTTGGGTGGTCGTGCTCCCCATTGGTCACGGCTGACAATCGTTAATGTAGGAGTGGGTGAGGGCGGAAGAGTAGGTTCGATGACTACTACAATCGGATTTGGTCGGCGTGAGAGCCAAGCGATAATTGTGGCTGTGGCTGCCGTTAATCCAGTGATGAACAGGGCAAGGACACGACGGCGGGAAATAGGATGTGACAATCGTATAAATGACCTCGGCAGAGAGGGCATGGCAACTCCATGCCCCTACAAGTTTATTGACTGAGACTTGCCAGCATATCGACGGTTGCTTTCACGGTTTCAGCATTTTGCTCCTCGCGGCTGATGGTGGCGGGATTATCGCCGGGTTGCATGCCATACCAGCCAAATCCGCTATGGTCGCCCCCTTGAATGGCATCAAAGGGCGTATCAGCAGGTAGCAATTTTGCACCACCGAGAACACTATCTTGTTTTGCGACTCCATCATTTGTGCCGTAAATTGACACCGCTTTAATCGGCGCTTTGGATAAATCAACTGCGGGATAGGATGCCCAGAAGGCCAAGCCCTGCACTTCGGTGCTGCCGGAAATGTACTGTGCCGCCATCGAACCGCCGAGCGAATGTCCGGCGATGCCCCAATGTTGAATGTCAGGATAGGCTTTGACAACCTCATCGGCTTTGTTGATGCCAAAGATCGCCAGATACAGCGGCATCGGTGTGATGACCGTAAGATAGCCTTGTTCAGCAATGGAGCGCATCTGTGGGGCATAAGCGCGAGGATCAACTTTGCCACCGGGATAAAAAATCAGTCCTGTAGTGGGTTTGGCGGCAGTTGGTGTGAAGACATACCAGCCGTTGGTTTCGCTGACTTGTACCTGTGAGTCGGATTGGAGGGCGGCGAGTGCTTCCGGCATGGGTTGGAGGGCATCATTAGCCCAGACCACAAAACCGATCACTAAGGCGAGGAGAGCTACAACGAGGAAAAGGAGGATTCGCTTCCAGTTTAGAAACTTACGCATGTCGATCTCTTTACAATAATGCGGTTAAATGTGGCGATTTTTATACCACAACTCATGTTGTAAATGGCTACTTACTTAATAGTTGTTCATTTTTAGAGATAACCGTTTTCTCTGTACCAACTATAGGTATCGTGTAAGCTGGTGAACATATCGACCCGCGGCTCACCCAGTTCTGCCCATGCTTTGCTGCCATCGAAGTGAATGTCTTTAGCACCGAGGCGGGTTTGGTCGCCGTCAATCGGCGTATCGATTCCATAGCGTCTTAAAAGGTCGATAATGTTGGCGGCAATCGGCAGCACGAAAGCTGGTGCAGTGATGAATGGACGTTTTACACCAACCACATCAGCAACCATGCCCATCCATTCGCGCTGAGTATAGTTGGCGGTGTTCAGAATATAACGTTCGCCACTGCGGCCATTTTCAGCAGCGGCAAGGTGCATTCGGGCGACATCACGCACATCAATGACAGCGATGCCACCGGTCGGAACGGGAACCAGACGGGCTAGTTTTTTGATTTGGAGGATATAGCTGCCGGAAATCATATTGAGGTCACCGGGACCCATAATCACCACCGGATTGACTGTGACGACATCCTGACCTGCGTTGACGGCTTCCTGTACGACTCGTTCTGCCAGCACTTTGCTGTAACCATAAGGAAAATGATCAGGCGAGAGGTTGAAAGGGACACGCTCATTGCTGGGTTGTCTATCGGTTCGGAGACCAATCGCAGCGGCACTGCTGGTGAAGACGACACGTTTGACTCCGGCATTATGAGCCGCATTGAGGACGCGACGTGTGCCTTCAATATTGGCTTCAAACATTTTGGAGTGATCAGCTCGCCAGTAATCGGCAACCGCCGCGACATGGAACACCCAATCACAATCCTGACAGGCGGCTTCTAAGGCTGGTTCGTCCAGAATATCACCAAGAGCGGATTCGTAGTGGAGTCCTATAAGTGCATCGAGTTTGGATGAGGAACGATGCAAGACACGGGCAGTGTGTCCTGCTTCACCTAATGCTCGGACGATGTGCGACCCTACGAACCCCGTTCCACCCGTTACCAGTGCCTTCACGCTGCGTTCTCCGAGGATTAAAGTTTTATATTCATGTCGAGTAATATCTGAGGAGTGCTGTTGGCAATCGCGGTCAAGTTCTCATGCATATACACGAGGCTGGCGGCAGGATTGACCTTCTCGGCAAGCTGCGGCGGCAGCGGTTTGCCTTTGGCTTCAACCATGATTAGTGGTGCATCGTCTGATAATGTGGCTAACTCACGAGCCTTTGCTAACGCCACTTTCAGATCACCAAGCTCATCCACAAGGCCGTTGGCTTTGGCTTGCACACCCGTCCAGACACGTCCGCCTGAAATGGCATCCACTGCCTCATATGACATGTGGCGGCTTACGCTGACCAGTTCCACAAAGTGTTTGTAAATATGTTCAATCGTTTGGTGCATACGGACTCGTTGCGTGTCACTAAATGGGGCGTAATCGCTCATCATGCCTGCGTTCGCGCCGCGCGTGATTTCGGTACGGTGGGCGTGGAGTTTTTCGTACAGGCCGTTGGTGACCGCTTTGGCGCTAATCACACCAATCGAACCGGTAATCGTTCCCGGTTGGGCGACAATCCATTGGGTCGGGGTAGCGATATAGTAGCCGCCGGAAGCCGCGACACTATCCATATAGGTGACGACTGGACGGCTTTTGGCAAGTTCTGCCAGTGCCGAGCGCATGGCTTCTCCAGCGATAACCGCCCCGCCACCACTGTTGATGTAAAGGATGACCGCTGCCGCTTGTTCATCTTCCATGATGTGCCGAATTTGTTGCACTATTGTGATGTCACCGACGCGTTCTCCACCGATGAAGGGAATCGGAATATCAATCGGTGGCTTGGCACTTTTGCCGGGGGTCATATTGCCGCTCACATTGATCAGCGCCACATATTTGGTACTGGACTTTGTCCATTTTTTGAGCAGCCTTTTGTTTGCCTTCTGCCACGTCAAGATATGCTCACTGTTCAAACGGCGGTAGAGTGCTTCTTCGGTCTCAACCGCATCCACATACCCTGCTGCCAGCGATTCACTATCCAAGTAGGGTGCGCCGTCAATCATCGTTTTGACCGCTTCAGTAGATAGCTTACGTCCTTCGGCGATTCCTTCAACGATCATGTCAAACTGCGAATCCAGCAACCAATCAAGTTGAGCCTTGCCTTCCGGTGACATTTCACTGCGCGTTAATTGGTCAAATGCGCCTTTAAAGGGTGAAATAGCGATGCTATCCAACTTAACGCCGACCAGATCCAACGCGTCTTTGAGGAACGTGACTTCAGCGTGTAAGCCGATGGTTTCGACCTCACCTGTCGGTTGCAAAACAATTTCGTCACCTGCACTGGCGATATAATAAACGGCGTTGCTATAAGATTGGGCATAGCAAATTACCCGTTTACCTTTCGCACCCAAACGTAGGATACTATTTCGTAATGTTTGCAGGTTAGCCAGCGGCAAGGCGAATCCACGTATCGTGAGGATGACCCCTTTGGGACGCGGGTCATCACCAATCCGTTCAAATATACGGTCGAGTTCGGTCAGGCTCATCGGTGAGGGGCCGAGCGCTCGTTTGAGTGCCCAATTGCGGGATTCAGGAAGGGTTGGCATTTCCTGCGGAAGCTCAATGGAAATGTAGTCAATTTTACTGCGTTTTCGCAGACGATTGCGGAGGTTGAAGACCACCCAACCAATCCCCCGCAGCGGATTAAGTGAACTTAGGAATTTGAGTACGGGTTTGATTATTTTCACAGGTCATTACATCTTTGAAATCTAAATGTCACTACGGCCAGACCCATATTATGATGGATAAGATAGAGATAGCAATCTTGAGTTGTGATTATAGCAATTATACGGTTAAGTCTTTCGTTCAGCCGCAGCAATAAATGTTTGGTAGACCGGAGTATTGAATTCACTTGGTTAGATCACCCGCATATAAAAACGCACTGCTATATGCGATTAAAACTTGGGAATTGTTGACCTCGCCTTCAACGACACTGCAAGACCCAACACAGCGTCGTCAGGCACAGTTCTTAGCGGCTGTGTTGATGATGCTTGTACCCATTGCATTTGTCACAACCATTTTTCAAGAGGTCAGTCTTCGGGAAGACATACTTATCATTAACCCCGGCTTTTGGATTACCGTTGTGACGATTGCACTGGGCATCATCGCTTATGTGCTTAGCCGAACTCGTTATTATCATGTTGCCGCATATCTGGTAGTTGTTACATCCTCTGTTGCGGTTTTCGCTAGCATTTTTTCAGGTGACATTTTTAGACCTAGTGTGCTGAGTTTTCTAGTATTGCCATTGTTATTCAGCAGTATTTTGCTATCTCTTCGCTCGACAGTAGCTTGTATGCTGCTTCAATTATTGGGTTTGTTGCTGGTCGCTTATACCAATCCGAATATCAGTTGGGGTGATGTTCTCTCTTCTAATATTCGTTATCAATTATTTGCTAGCTCGTTGATCTTGTTAAGTATGTATTTCCATAATCGAATCGCAAATGAGCAGTCCGCCCTCATTCAACAAAATGAAGCCCGATTGCATGATGCGAATGAGGAACTGGAAAAAGGTGTTGTGGAACGTACCGCAGCCTACCAGATGGCGACAGAAGAATTGATTGAACTGCTCGCCGAGCGCGAAAATCATGAGCGCGAATTGGCTCAAGAACGCAATTTATTGCGTACTGTCATTGATAATGTGCCCGACCACATCTTTGTTTTGGATCGTGAAGGTAAGTATCTTCTCGTGAATAAAATGTTGGCTCTCAGTATGGCAAATGGTGACGCAGACTTGTTATTGGGGAAAAACGTGTATGATATTTCCCCTACAGAGCAAGCTGCCGTATATTTGGTCGATGAAAAAGCGATTATGGAATCCGGGCAGCCAAAATTAAACATCGAGCAAATAAATTTGCCTTCTACAGGCCCTTTGCGTCATTTCTTAGCTAGTAAAATTCCGTTACGAGATGCAGCAGATCAAGTGATCGGTATTGTGGGAATTGGTCGTGATGTGACCGAACGCAAAGAAACCGAAGAAATTCTTCAGAAATCATATGCCGAATTGGAGAATCGTGTTGCCGAACGCACTGCAGAACTGTCACGAGCAAACGATTTATTGCGTGAACAAATAACCAATCGTGAAAAAGTCGAAGCTCAACTGCGCTACCAAGCCAGCCTTTTGGAAAACGTCTCCGATGCCATCATATCAGTAAATGATAAGTTTATCGTTCGCAGTTGGAATAAAGCTGCCGAAAAGATGTATGGCTGGACAGAGGCTGATGCAATTGGACGTAATGCTTTCGAAATGACGGGTGCAGTTTTAACAGTTAACACCATTGAAGAAATGATGCGGCAAATTTTCGATACGGGTTATTGGCGGGGAGAGACCGGGGACAAACGGCGAGATGGCAGCATGTTGAATGTCATGGCTTCGGTTTCCTCATTGAAGGACGCAAACGGTAATGTACAAGGTATGGTACTTGTTAACCGTGATGTGACCGAGCGTAAACATGTGGAAGCTGCCGAGCATGAACAACGATTGTTAGCAGAGGCACTGCGCGATACATCCGCCGCCATCAGCAGCACCTTAAAACTTTCCGAAATCTTAGATCTGATTTTAGTGTACATCGAACGTGTTTTGCCCTATGACTCGGCCTCGATCATGTTGCTGGAAGATGATGTTGCGCGGGTTGTACATGGACATGGTTTTATAGAACGTGGGATGGATATGCAGGAGATTGTGGCGCTGCGTTTTCCATTGGACATCCACCAAAATTTGATGGATATGGTTAAGACCAGTAATCCAGTCGTAATCTCGGACACCGTGATGTTCCCCAATTGGCTTAAGGAAAATGCAACCAATTGGATACGCTCATATATCGGTGCGCCAATCCGCATTGAAGGTAATGTTATCGGTTTTATTAATCTTGATAGCGGCATTCCCTCGACCTTTGATCATGTTCATGCTGAGAAGTTACAGGCATTTGCTGATCAAGCGGGTATTGCCATGCATAACGCAAATCTGTTTGAAGCAATCACACGTCATGCTAGTGATCTGGAAAACCGTGTGACTGTTCGTACCGCTGAATTAGTGAATGAACGTGCCCAATTGCAGGCCATTTTGGATGCAATGACTGAAGGTGTATTCGGTGTGTTGTTTGGCGAAAAGCCGGTTCGCTATGCCAACCGTTCTTTCCAGCAGTTGACAGGTTATAACGGCGATAATTGGTCGTTTGACTTGTTGAAACCGCATTCATTAGATGAGCCATCTGATTTCGTCCATAATCTTGACGATATTTACAATTCATTGACTACCGGAATGGTGTGGCAGGGGCGCGGTCCAGTGCGTCGTAAAGATGGCAAAGTGTTTGATGCTCATGTGATTTTGACACGCATTGATAACCAAGATGGCAGCCCTGTAGGAACAGTGACCATTTTGCGAGACGTGAGTCAGGAAAGTGCGCTTGAAAAGCAGAAAGCGTTGTTTGTCGCGAATGCTTCGCACGAACTACGAACACCCATTACTAATTTGATGACGCGCTTGTATCTGATCCGCAAGCAGCCGGAAGCTTTGGAAACGCATCTTCAGATTTTGGATGAAGTGACTAGGCGGATGCGAACGTTGGTTGAGGACTTGCTCGATCATTCGCGTTTCGAGAGAGGTGTGATTCCCTTGGATCCCAAACTGATGGATGTACGGGTGTTAGTCTCGCAGGTCATCAATTTGCAGCTTGCAGAAGCCGAGAAAAAGCACATTGAGCTGGTTGCCAAACTGCCTGACTACGCTTTAAAGAGCATGGTTGATCCTGAGCGAATGATTCAGGTCATTACCAATTTGACCATCAATGCTATTCATTACACACCTGAGGGTGGTGTGGTGCGTGTTTCGGCAGACTTAGTGCGGTCAGAAGAGCAGGACGGGGAACAGATACGTATCACTATCCAAGATACAGGTATCGGTGTACCCGCCGCATTAATGCCTAATTTGTTCAAGCCGTTCTTCCGCGTCAGCGAAAAGACCAAAGGCACAGGCTTAGGCTTGAGCATCGCCCGGGATATTGTTCGCGCACACAATGGCGATATTATGGTTGAGAGTGTAGCCGGCTCAGGTAGTCGCTTTACAGTTGACATCCCTGCGGCGGTTAAGGCTTCTGTCTGATCTTTTCCTCCGCTAAGATGGCGATGGTTTGATTCCCTCATCCCCTCATTTGATAGCGAGATATTTATGGATGCAAATACCCCACACCCAGAAGTTGATCCATTAGAACATACGGCATTGCATACACTCCTCGTAAAAACTAACCAGTTGCAGGCGATTCCAGCGTCCATTGTCGCGCTGATTATTACCTTTAATGCGGTTCTGGTCGGCGTGGTTTGGCTGCCACGAGGGATAAGCGGTGCAGTCGTATTCATGGCTTATGTGCTGCTCATTGCCTTGAACTGGTTTCTGTTGTTGGGTTTGCGCCGAACTGGACGAAGCTTTGGCCCTGACCGACCGACAACGATTGCATTGGCGATTGTCTGCGCGGCGATGCTTGCAATGTTGGAATTATTAGGTGCGCCATGGTGGTTGGGCGTGAGCATATTATTGGTCATCACCCTTATTGTCTTTTACTCGACGTGGATTGAACCTTTCCAGCTAGGTGTCACACATCAGCTTTACCAAACGGATAAATGGCGAGTGGATGCCCGTCCGTTGCGCTTGCTCCAAGTCGGTGATATTCATATCGAGCGGATTGGCCCGCGTGAGCGCCATTTGAACAAAGTCATCGCTGAGCTCAAACCGGATGTGATTGTCTTCACTGGTGATTATGTCAATCTTTCCAATACCAAGGATCCTGTAAGCGAAGGTGATATTCGGGCTATCATCAGCCAATGGGAAGCGCCATTAGGTGTGTACTGTGTATCAGGTACGCCGCTGGTCGAACCCTTGGAACGGGTGCAAGCTTTCGTCAAAGGACTTGATAATCTGAAGCTCCTGCCTAACCAGTGGATCAGCATTAATACGCCCAGCGGTGCGTTAAACATTCTCGGCTTAGTCGTCACCCATGATATGAAACGCGACCGCGATATGCTCAAAAAGATGATGCTCTCCGCGCCTTCTAGCGGTCTCCACTTGCTGTTGATGCACCCACCAGACATTGCACCAGAAGCTAATGAGGCTGGCATTGATTTGTATCTGTGCGGGCATACGCATGGCGGGCAAATCCGTTTTCCGTTAATCGGCGCGGTATTTTCCAGCAGTCATCTCGGTAATCAGTTCATCATGGGACGCTATGAACTTGGCAATACCACACTCTATACATCACGCGGAGTCGGTTTAGAAGGGTTGGGCGCACCACGCGCCCGTTTCCTATGTCCGCCGGAGATTGTTCTGTGGGAGATTCAAGGTACGGCTGAATAATTGCCGTTCACTTTCCACCATCAATCGCAATGGTTTGTCCGGTAATCCAACCGGCATAATCGGAGGCGAAGAACAGAACGCCGTGAGCAATATCTTCCGGTGTGCCGAGTTTCTTGAGGGCAATACCATCAATCAGTGCTTGCTGCCCGTCCGCACCGTAGGATTCCCATTGGCGTTCAGTGTTGGCATTCGACCGCACGAAACCGGGGGCGATGCAGTTGACCGTAATGCCCCAAGCGCCGAGTTCATGACCGAGTTGGCGTGTAAGACTGACGAGCGCGGCTTTTGAAGCGGCATAAGCTTGAATACCTGTTAAGCTGATGGTCAAGCCTGCACCGCTGGAAATATTAACGATGCGGCCTGATTTTGCGGCTTTCATTCCCGGCGCAACGGCTTGGCTCAGGTAAAATGCCCCGCTGACATTGACGGCAAAAATCGCATTCCACTGTTCAGGTGTGACTGTTTCGAGTGGTCTGCCAACTTGTCCGAGTACGCCGCCTGCGTTATTCACCAGAATATCGACCTGCGGGCTGGAGCGGGTGACTTCCTCCACCAGTGCATTGACCTGATCGGGCTTGGTAATATCGACCACGCGAGCTTCGCTGCGTCCGCCCACTTCCTCACACAGTTGATCGGTTTCTTCGAGTTCATCTCCAACAACATCCACAATCCAAACATGCGCTCCGTGTTCCGCCAGCGCCATACTAATTGCTCGTCCAAAACCGTGTGCTGCGCCCGTCACAATCGCTGTTTTACCTGTAAAGTCGAAGTTCATAGTCATAAGTTGCTCACTTGTAGAAAAATAAAGGACAGACTCTCGTCTGCCCTTTATCTTAGAACTTGTCGCTTGAAACGTGCAACTATTCGCTAGTACTTCGGCATCGACGGATCAATTTCATCTGCCCAAGCCAGAATACCACCCTTGAGGTTGACCAGTTTATTCTTGTAACCAGCTTCTTGAAGGAAAGTGATCGATTTAGCGCTGCGAACCCCCGAACGGCATTGAACAATTATTTCACCCTCGGTCGGGATTTGCGCCAGAACAGTCATGTCGCGGGTTTTGCGTCCGGCAAGGACATCATTCTTAGCGGCTTCGATTTGTCCCTTAGGAATGCGGAGTGAGCCATCGATGGCGCTGATCTCCCATTCGTGAGGATCACGCACATCGAGGATTGTTACCTTTTCGCCGCTGTCGATACGCTGTTTGAGTTCTTTAACGGTGATTTCGTCCATAGTTTCTTTCTTCTCGCTGTTTCCATTGGTGCTAGCTTTGAAGTCGCTGCGGTCATGTGCAGGCATTCCACAGAACATTTCATAATCAATCAACTTCACATCTTCGTGAGGGATACTGCAGACAGGGCAGTTGGGGTTTTTACGAACCTTGAGCTTGGTGAAGCTCATCTCCAGTGCATCGTACAACAGCATCTTACCGATCATCGGTTCACCGATGCCCAAGATGAGCTTAATGGCTTCGGTCGCCTGTAACGTGCCAATCGTTCCGGGCAGAATTCCGAGTACGCCGCCTTCAGCGCAGCTTGGTACGAGGCCGGGAGGTGGAGGCTCAGGGAACATGCAGCGGTAGCACGGGCCTTCTTTGGCGTAGAACACGCTCAACTGTCCCTCGAAGCGGAAGATGCTGCCGTAGACATTGGGCTTGCCCAACTTGACGCAGGCATCATTGACGAGATAGCGCGTTGGGAAGTTATCCGTACCGTCGATGATGACATCATATGGTGTGAACAATTCGATGGCATTTTCTGAGGTCAGCGGTACATTGTATTTATCAACCTGCAAATAGGGGTTGATGTCTTTCATACGCTTCTCTGCACTGTCGATTTTGAGTGTACCGACACTGCTCTCACCGTGAATCACCTGCCGCTGAAGATTAGTTTCATCGACCACATCATAATCCACGAGGCCGATGCGCCCGATGCCCGCCGCTGCCAGATACAACGCCAATGGACTGCCGAGTCCGCCTGTACCGATGAGCAATATGCTGGCGGCTTTGAGCTTCTTTTGCCCTTCGATGCCGACTTCCGGCATAATCAGGTGGCGGCTGTAACGCCGGATTTCATCATTTGAGAGTTCGCTTACAGGGTCAACTAACGCCTGCATGTAAAAACCTTTCTAATGTCGCCAAATTGAAGCGCCCACGGATGCAACCGCGCGGGTTCAATCATGGCTATTTATGATCGATATTGAATAATGTGTATGTCTATATGGTGTTGGTGTAATGCCTATTTCTTACGTCACCAGCACCTGAATTTTATGCCATGCGTTATTCGCATAGCCCTTGAAGTTCCAAATCTCCTGCGCGTTACGTGGTTGAGAGTTACCTGCTGTATCACTGGCTTTCGCGATGATATGTTGCGTTCCAGTTGACAACTCAATTTGTGCTTCCCATAAACGCCACGCCCACAAATCGTTGCTTTCACTCAGGAAAGCCGCCCGTGACCATGTATTGCCCTCATCACCGGAGACATCAACATGTTCGACCAGATGATGTCCATCACCAATCGTGTATCCCAGGACACTTGTTGTGCCACCGGGAACTCGTTCAGCATCTGTCGGGAAGCAGATGACCGTGTTGAGTGAATTCTCGCCCAGCATTATGCCGTCTTCCCACTTCACACTGTCCGGCCCAACTTCTGGCGGGAACAACTTGTAAGCGTGCTGTTGAAAATAATTCTGTGACGGTTCACCTTGCACACTAATTGACGTAACCCATTTCACACTGCGCGCACCGATATAACCCGGCACAATCACCCGCAGCGGATAACCATGTAACATGCTTAAAGGTTCGCCATTCATCTCATAAGCCAGTAAGGTTTCTGGAAGCAGCGCTTTTTCAATGGGCACTGAACCGCCAAAACCAAATGTCTTATCCTGCCGCTGCACACTGTCTAAACCTGTGAAGGCTACATGTCGTGCTTTGCGGTCAAAACCTGCTGCGATTAACACATCCCGCAGTCGGATGCCACCCCATGTTGCATTACTAATTGCCCCCGCACCCCACGGTAATTCGTTGGGAATAGCCTTCGCTTCCATCAACTCTTGCCGCCGATTACCTGCACATTGTAAAGTTGCGACAACTTCGGTCTTTGGAAATTGGCTAGTGAGTTCATCCAATGACCATGACGTTGGGTTCTTGACCATCCCATCAATTGTCAGCCTGAAGTCTTCCTTCTTCACCTGCGGGATTGTGCCATGATTGCGCGTGAAAAAAACATCATTCGCCGTAATGAATTCCTGTACCAGAAATTCGAGCGGTGCGCTGCCATTAAACGGCGCTTCTGAATAAACGATGAAATCCGGATGTTTTTGATATTCGCTTACAACATTCAATGACTCGCCCTTAGAGAATCCAGTTGACGGATGAGTTTAGGTGTATCCGCCACGCCATAATTTACATCTCGAACCTGTTTCACACTGTCGAGAATGAAAGTCGTTGGCGCGGAAAATACCCCCCAACGATCAGCGACCTCACTGTTTTCACTCGCGTCAATCTGAATAACTTGAATGCCATCCCCTAGTTGGGTTTGTAGGCGTTGGAGTGCGGGCTGCTGCTGTGTCACGCAGGGTATACAGCCGGGGGTCGTGAAGTAGACAATCGCCGGAATTCCCGGTTTCAAATCATTCAGAATCGGGTCTTGGCTGCTGGTTGCCGCTGTTTTGCGGATATGATACCGCCGCAGCACCTGATATGCCAAGAAACCGATGCCAAGCAAACCGATTGCTACTTCCAGACGTTCGATCATGTTTTTATCCCAAGCTGCTTAAAGTCTTTAAGTTAAACTGAGAGGTGATTGCGTGAATCCCGGTATTCCCAAACGGTTGAACTGATAGTACATCCAGCATCCCGCGCAGAAGTTCAGCCAAAAATTGAGATTTGCCAGAATGATTACAATGGCAACCAAAATCCATGCCAGCGCTGGAGCGTTCGCCAGAAGTGCCAGTGTCGCCACACCATTGAAAGCCGCGCCAACCAGCATAGCGAAACGGTGCGGTTCGGGGTTATCCGAAATGACATGGGACTTCACCAGACCACTTGGTTTCAAGACACGCTGGTAAAGTAAACGGTACGGTGCATATGGAACATCTAGTGCGCCAAGCAATTGTGCCAGCGCCACAAATGCGACTAAGAGTGTACTGTTCAAGACGAACGCCACAATCAGCAGAATGATGGTTGCGGCCTGTCCGGTTTTGAGGCCGGAATGGTCAACCTTACGGAGTGATAATGCCGCCACGATAGGCTCCTCAAAGCTGCAATAGGTTTATTTACGAGAGTCCACCTGCGATACTAGGGATAATACGCAGATTGTCTTCAGCCGTGATCTCGGTTTTTAAGCCGTCCAGAAAACGAATATCTTCGTCATCCAGAAACACATTCACGAAGTTCCGTAGGTCATCCCCATTGAATAGGTGCTGACGAAGTTCGGGATATTGTGTCACTAGATCATTCAGCGCTGTGCCAACATCGCTGCCGCTGACGTTGACCTGTGCCTGATTATCGGTGTAAACACGCAGTGGGGACGGAATTTTGATACTGCTCATCTTTTCTCCTCTAAACCAAGTAAATGATGCAAAACCCTTGCCATTTGGCTGCTGGGATGTATTTGCCTTTTAGGATTGCTCGGCTTGCAAGCTCGCACTCTCTTGTTTGACCCGCTGCTTCCGCAGCAGACGATCAATATAGCCGCCAACAATGGTCGTCATAGTTTCTACTTCCACCAAAAACGAGTCATGTCCGAAGGACGCTTCCACATGTCGATATTCGACATCACGCTGTAAATCTCTGAGTACATTCACGAGTTCCATACCTTGTGACGCCGTATACAGCCAATCGCTGGAAATAGTCAGCACAAGGAACGGACATTTGGTGCGCTTAATCGCATCATGCATCGAGTCGTAACCATCAGCCACATCGTAGTAATCCAGTGCCTTAGTAATATACAAATAGGTGTTAGGATCAAAACGCTCGACAAACTTCTCACCTTGATGTTGTAAATAGGCTTCAACAGCGAAATCGGTATCGAAGCTGTAACCGAGTTCGGTTCCTTTTTGGGTACGTCGCCCGAATTTCTCATCCAACGACTTTTCGCTCATATAGGTGATGTGTCCTACCATCCGCGCGACCGATAAGCCCGCTGCTGGTACAGTGCCACCGTAATAAACACCCTTATTCCAATTTGGATCGGCATAAATCGCTTGCCGTCCGATTTCGTTAAAGGCGATGTTCTGTGTCGATGAACGCGGTGTACTGGCGAGAAACAACACCGAACCGACACGCTCTGGATAATCCACTGCCCATTGCAGCGCTTGCATGCCGCCCATGCTGCCGCCTGCCACACTGAACAACTTGTCGATGCCCAAGTAGTCGATTAAATGACGTTGGGCATTGACCATATCGTTGATGGTCACGAACGGGAAGCGCATGCCGTATGGTTTGCCATCTGCTGCGGGCGATGATGGGCCGCTGCTCCCTTGGCATCCGCCAATCACGTTGGAGCAAATGACGAACAATTTATCGGTATCAAACATCTTGCCGGAGCCGATGGAGTGATCCCACCATCCCGGTTTCTCACCTGTTTCGCCTGTGTAAAACCCAGCGGCGTGTGAGTCACCGGAAAGGGCATGGCAAACCAGTACCGCGTTGGATTTGTCCTCGTTCAGCTTGCCGTAGGTTTCATATGCCAGTGTGAACCCATCAAGTGTTTGACCGCTGCGTAAATGCAGTGCTGTCTCAAATGTTGCGTATTGCTTCTGGACGATTCCAACCGAGCCAAAACGTTCTCCACGCCAACGAAGCGCTAGACTCTCGAAATCTTCGTAAGTATCGGTGTCGTCCTGAAAAATCATCGGTAATCCTCAAACAGTATATGCATCTTGACGTTGTCTCATATTCTGCCTCTTTCCTATCCTTCGCTGCAAACTGGCCTTATTCAAGAGGCACGATGCACATACTTTACAACTGCGTTCTCAAAACTATTTCTAAAATACCCATGTATTTTAGCCCCCTTTCTCCATGCAATGGGGAAAGGGGGTTGGGGGATAGGGGATTACCCGGCTGCGTGAACCGTCACACCCTGCGAAATCGCTAATGCTTGGTCGAGATCCCACAGAATGTCATTGATGTCTTCGATGCCGACTGCCAAACGGATATAGTCATCCGTCACACCGCTAATAGCCTGTTCTTCGGCATTTAATTGGCTGTGTGTGGTGGTCGCGGGATGAATGGCGAGTGACCGCGCATCACCGACATTGGCAAGGTGCGAGAAAATTTTCAGATTGTCGATAAAGGTTTTACCTGCGGCTTTACCACCCTTGATTCCAAAGCCAATGACCGCACCCGCGCCCTTGGGCAGATACTTTTGTGCGCGTTCATAGCTGCTGTGGCTGGGAAGGCCGGGGTAATTGACCCACTCAACCGACGGATGTTGTTCCAGCCATTTGGCGACGGCCAGAGCATTATCCACATGTCGTTGCATACGCAGCGGAAGTGTTTCAAGACCGATAATGTTTAAGAAGCTGTTGAATGGCGCTTGTGAACCCCCGAGATCACGCAGGCCGACGACGCGGGCGCGGATGATGAAGGCCAGATTGCCAACCAGATCATGAATAACTGCGCCATGATAAGCCGGTTCTGGAGCGATGATGCCATCGTGGCGACCGCTGCCAACCCAGTCAAACTTGCCGCTGTCAACAATCGCGCCGCCGATGCTCAAACCGTGTCCGCCAATCCATTTGGTGGTCGAGTGCAGCACAATGTCTACACCGTGGTCGAATGCCTTCCACAGGTAAGGAGTCGCGAAAGTGTTATCCACAACCACTGGCACACCGTGAGCATGGGCAACCGCGCTGATAGCTTCGAAGTCAGGGATTTCAAGTTTGGGATTGCCGATGGTTTCGAGGTAAATGAGTTTGGTCTTGGGGTTAATGAGAGCTTCAATCTTCTGTGGATCTGCACCCTCTACGAAGTGAGTGGTAATGCCGAGGCGCTTCAGCGTATGCTGTAGCAAGGTATAGGTGCCGCCGTACAGTGCACTGGTGGAGATGATTTCGTCGCCCGTGTTCGCGAGTGACAAAATTGCCAGTGTTTCTGCAAACTGTCCTGATGAAGTTGCCAGCGCACCTACACCACCTTCGAGTGCGGCTAAGCGCTGCTCGAATACATCACTGGTTGGGTTCATGATGCGGGTATAAATGTTGCCCGGTTCTGTCAGACCAAACAGCGCGGCGGCATGGTCTGTATCTCTAAATTGGTAGGATGTCGTCTGGTAGATCGGTACAGCGCGTGAGCCTGTGGTAGGGTCAGGTTGATAGCCTGCGTGTAATGCCAGCGTATTGAAATGCAGTTCTTTACCGTTTACGTTTGCCATTGTCTTGCTCTCCTCAGATCAAATAAGGTTGCTAAAACTGCCGAAAAACCAAACTGTACACTTTTTAGTTTTCAACAGTCAGCTCTTTCCACTGGCAACCTATCCCGAAGATAGATAAGAAAATGGAAAGCGCTGACGGCTGACAGCTAGGTGCTGACTGTCAACGTGCCTTCGTCAAATTGGCTGCGGTCGTCGCGCAGCTTCCAAACTTTCTGATCAACCGCTTTGCCATTGACTACCGATGTAATGATGTAGGTGAAGTTGGGCAGGGCGTAGTCACGGTCATAAATCGAGGCAATCGCCGGTGAATCGGGATGGCTGTGGTAATAACCCACTAACGTCAGCCCACGCTCGTCTGCCTGATCTTCCAACCGCGCCCAATCTTGGGGTGTCATGGCATAACGATGGAATTGTTCTTCTTTCTCAAACACATTCTCAATCTGGATAATCTCACTCACGGCTACACTGCCTTGTGACTGAGAACCCAGTAAGAACCCGCCAACCTCATTCGGATAGCCCGCTTCCATCTGCTTGAAGATTTGTTGCTGTAAGCTGCTGCTAAGTGTTGCCTGCATTGATAACCCCTACATGCTTCAGTGAAAATACCCATTAACAAAAAGAGCCAACCGGTTAGGGTTAGCTCTTGGTTTTCATAAACCTGCGCTGGTGTTTAACTCAGCGCGATCTCACCCCATCGTTATTAAGCGTGACGCGACACATACCCATCATCATGGGCATACATGAGTTACACATCATCTTGGGGGAGGGGACAAAATAGTTGCTCATATCGATTAAGGTAACACGCTTTTTGGTGGAATGCAAGATGTCCAATAAATTCCTTCGTTGGTAATGGGTTAAATAAAGGTTGAAAAATACAAACCGAATGGATGGCTTTTTAGCCATATGCTTCCATTTTAAGGTTTGTATGATTGCTCCCCAGTGTCTCTAACCTTTCCAGTTCTCCTGTAAAACGGCTTTATACACCGGATTTTTTGTTATGATGTTCTTAATGTTACCTGTTATTGCCTGTTTATCAGGTCTCCATTTCAAATAAAGGTTCATATGAATTATGTAAAACTTGGTTAATGTTGGTTGAATAAATCGAATCCAACGTTGATTCACGTCTTCTCACGGTGATATACTAAATTGAAGTTGTATTGTCGACAATAAATAGTCATTTTTATTGTTGCTATCCGAATGTGCTCATGCTGGCTATTAAACGAATTGCTAGACAGTCCACAATGCCCTGACTAGGGCTTTTATTATGTGAACTCACAACCATACTCAAGGAGATATAATCATGGCTGAAGTTGCAAAGAAAGGTCTTGAAGGTATTGTTGTTGCCGAAAGCAAGACCAGTCTGGTAAACGGTGCAGAAGGTAAACTGGTTTACGAAGGCTATGCTATCGAAGATCTGGCCGAGAATGCCCTCTTTGAAGAAGTAGCGTTCTTGTTATGGAATGGTCGTCTGCCCAACAAGGCCGAACTCGAAAATCTGCGTTCCACCATCGCCACTGAAGCCACACTTCCTGCAGAAATGATCGCTCAACTCAAGAGCTATCCGGTTAAGGCTGATCCTATGGCTATGCTGCGCACTGCCGTATCTGCTTTGGCAATGTATGACAAAGATAGTGAAGATCAAAGTGTGGAAGCTAATCGTCGCAAGGCGATTCGCATCACCGGTCAAATCACCACCATTTGCGCTGCTTGGGATCGTATCCGTAAAGGCAAGGAACCCATCGCCCCGCGTAAAGACCTGAACTTATCACAGAATTTCATCTATATGCTGTCTGGCGAAGAACCTGATAAAACCGCCAGTGAAGCGATTAACGTTTATTTGGTGCTGCTGGCTGAACACGGTATGAATGCCAGCACTTTCGCCAGCCGTGTTACCGTCGCCACTGGCTCCGACATGCACAGCGGCATCGTCAGCGGTATCGGCACACTCAAAGGCCCGTCACACGGTGGTGCTAACGCCGAAGCCATGCACATGTTCCTCGAAATCGGCGAACCGGAAAATGTCGAAGCTTGGTTCAAGAAGAACATTAAAGAAGGTGATCGCCGTATCATGGGTATCGGTCACCGCATTTACAAGGCCCTTGATCCTCGCGCTGCTATCCTTGAGTCGAAGGCCAAAGCCTTGGCTGAAAGCTCTGGCAACGAGAAGTGGTTCCAGATTGCCAAGAAGTTGGCTGATGCTGCTCGCGCTGATAGCTACTTCATCGAACGCAAGCTGTTCCCGAACGTCGATTATTACAGCGCCATCGTTCTTTACACCATTAACCTTGATGTAGACATGTTCACGCCGTTGTTCGCCATGTCCCGCGTTGTTGGTTGGTCTGCACATATCATCGAGCAGTTCTCCAATAACCGCCTCATTCGTCCCAATGTTGATTATATTGGCCCAATGGGTTTGCAGTGGACTCCGGTTGATCAGCGCTAATCGCGGTTAACTGATCTGAATTTGAAAAGGGATATAACTTAGGTTGTGTCCCTTTTTTGTTGCCTAGCACGCATTCTGTTAAATGCCGTAAACTCGCCTTCGAGCAATCGCGCTTTGATTTGCTCAGCACATTCTGCCGCACTCAATTTGGAGGTATTAACTTGGAGGTCGTAAATACAATTTTGATGAATAATGCCTGCCTGTCCACGTGCTTGACCTAATGTTCGGTCACCTCGATCTTTTTCCCGCGCTTCCAAAACTTCAAGCGGACAGATAACTCCGACGAACAGCACATCAAATCCTTCAAAAACCTCTAGACAATCGTCTAACCAGAGTCGATCAAGCATAACATGGTCAGCCACGACATTGTTGCCGGTTTCTGCCAATGCCTTAATCGCCCTGTGCATTCCGCGCATCAATTGATGTCCATGATCGCCTACTTTTGGCAGCAGTTCGCCATTTTCACGCTTCTCGTAACCAATCACCTGATGCCATAAATGCGCCTTCATCAGATAATTGTTTGGCAGCATAAATAGAAATTTGTCGATGCCTGCTTCCAAATAGGCTTCGTTCAATATCTGTTGCAAAGTCTTGACGATGCTGCTCTTACCCGAACTGCTTGCGCCATTCAACAAAATTATTTTGCCTTGTGTCATATCGGTATCATTCCTAATGAGATTGCAACCAAATCATCCGGCGCTACGTATTGAGATGTAGAACTGATTATAAATTAAAGATGAAAGCTCAAAGCTAAAAAGGCTTCGTATGTTACCCATCAATACCCTTCAACCGGTTCGCAAACCAGCTTATACCACTTACGGCTTAATCGTACTTAACTTACTGGTTTTTATATGGCAGTTGACCAAGTCCGGCTCACAACTCGATGCTGTCTTTGTCAATTATGCCGCCTCCATGTGTAAGGTGGCTGCTAGCCCGATTTCGGTTGATACCACAGCCGATATTCTACGTAGTATGTTCTTTCACGGTGGATGGGAACATATCGTCGGCAATATGAC
>JBBSBM010000008.1:0-137634 GCA_038251275.1 Aggregatilineales bacterium | reverse complement strand
TTCTCTCAACTCCAGAATGATGCTGATCAAACTCCCTTGATCCAATTCCCCTAGCTTCATCTCATCTCTTTGTTCAATCATCCCCCAACTATACTGCTTTTGCTGTCTTTTTCGCTACATTTACCGGCCTGAGTAGTTACATAAAAACGTTACTTGATTATGGAACTCAGGAATGGCGAAGTGATCTTAAACTTGCCCTGCTCACTATCTTTTTCTGTGGAGTAACTATTCTATTTTTTGATGCCGATGACTTAGTTGGTGCGGTTCTACTAAGAGCGATTTATTTCAGATACGGAATCATTGTCTCGCTGATTTTATTAGCTCTGCTCGTTTTCATCTTTATGAAATGGGCGGGCATTCCTCTCATCGGGAAAGTGATTGGTGTTGGCTTATTTCTGATTGTCGTGAGTCCATTTTTAGCCAATCATAGTCTTGTTTTCTTTGTTACCTACTTTTCAACATTCGTTATAGGGATTGGGGTGATCTTCGTTATACCGGCAGCCATACTCGCTTGGCTTGGAATAGCTTTATATGCTTGGATGAGAGGTTGGCTAAGAGACTATCTCACTGAACCTTTATTGATTAGAGTGATAATTATTGGTTTAGTGCTGTTTTCTGTATTTTATGTATCGCTTCGAAATATACAATCGCTTGATTTCACAGTGACCGAACATCAACGGGTTGGTGAAGATAATTTCTATTCTGTTAATAGAACTTCAATATCTTCTGACATCAGCAGTGGTATAGTCCACTACAAATGCAATGCATTGTCATTATTCTGCAAAGAAATTTCAGGATAATCTAATCAAATGGAGAAAACTTTAAAATCTAATGGCAAATAACTACAACGAGACAGAAATTAAACTGTACGTACCGAATTTGCAAACGGTACAGCAAAAGTTAGAGGCGGCAAGCGCAGAACTAACCGCGCCGCGTGTGTATGAGCGTAATGTGCGCTACGACAACAAAGAGCGCACGATGACTCCACGAGACATGGTGGTACGACTGCGAGAAGATACGCGAGTGCGGCTGACATATAAGGATGACGGAACGGTTGAGAACGGTATCACCAGCCGGTTTGAGGCCGAGGTTGAGGTGAGTGATTTCGACGCGATGGAAACCATTCTCGGCAAGCTGGGTTATACCCCCTATCTGACTTATGAGAAGTACCGCACGACTTATGAAATAGACAGCGCGGAAGTAGTGTTGGACGAGATGCCCTACGGCAATTTCGTAGAGATTGAAGGCGATGGGGATGCTATTGAACGCATTATCCAAACGCTTGAATTGCATGATAGTAAGCGCTTCGATGGCAGCTATTCGACACTGTTTGAGCGATTACGAAAAAAGTTAGGATTGACGTTCAACGACTTGACGTTTGAGAATTTTAAAGGTGTGACGGTAAGTGAAGAAGATTTCGAAAGCTAAGAAAACAGGATTAAACGCTGAGACGCAGAGAACGCCAAGATCAAGGCAGAATTTAACCACAGAGACACTGAGAACACAGAGAAATGCAAGGGGAGCAGATGGCAACCACATTACCTGAGAAAAAGAAGGCGCAGGAACGTAAAGCACGCTTTACAACCTCATCGGATATTGAGTTAAAGCGACTTTATAAACCGGAAGATGTACCGAGCGATTACACGGGCGAAATCGGTGAAGCAGGCGAGTATCCGTTTACACGCGGGGTACAACCAACGATGTATCGCGGGCGGTTTTGGACGATGCGGCAGTACGCGGGATACGCCAGTGCGGAAGAGTCGAATGCGCGTTATCGTTATTTGCTAGACCAAGGGCAAACCGGTTTGTCGGTGGCGTTCGATTTGCCAACGCAGATTGGCTACGACGCGGACGATCCGATGGCACTGGGTGAAGTCGGTAAAGTCGGCGTGAGCATCAGCAGCATCCACGATATGGCGCGGCTGTTTGAGCAAATTCCACTGGATAAAGTTTCGACCAGCATGACGATTAATGCTCCGGCGACGGTACTGCTGGCGATGTATATCGCGGTGGGAAAGCAGCAAGGTGTGAGCGCCGACAAACTACGTGGCACAGTACAGAACGACATCCTCAAGGAATATATCGCGCGAGGCACTTATATTTTTCCACCCGTCCCATCGCTGCGATTGATTACGGATTTGTTCGCTTACTGCAAAACGGATGTGCCGCAGTGGAATACGATTAGCATCAGCGGTTATCACATCCGTGAGGCGGGATGTACAGCGGTGCAGGAAGTGGCCTTCACGCTGGCGAACGGTATGGCGTATGTGCAGGCAGCGATTGATGCGGGTTTGGATATTGACGATTTCGCGCCACAACTTTCGTTCTTTTTCAACGCGCACAACCAATTTTTGGAAGAAGTCGCCAAATTTAGAGCGGCACGCAAACTGTGGGCGATCATTATGAAGGAGCGTTTCGGCGCGAAAAATCCGCGCAGTTGGCAGTTGAAGTTTCATACCCAAACGGGTGGCAGTACGCTCACCGCACAACAACCCGAAAACAATATTGTGCGGGTGGCACTGCAAGCATTAGCAGCAGTAATGGGCGGGACACAATCGCTGCATACCAACAGTATGGATGAGGCGTTGGCACTGCCGACACAAAAGGCGGTACAGGTGGCGCTGCGAACCCAGCAAATTATCGCAAATGAAACGGGCGTGGCAGATACAGTTGATCCGCTGGCGGGAAGTTATGTGATCGAAAGTCTGACTAACGAGATTGTGAAGCGGGCAGAAGATTACATCAACAAAATTGATGCGATGGGCGGTGCATTGAAGGCCATTGAAGCGGGTTTCATCAACCTCGAAATTCAGGATGCAGCCTACGAATATTTGAAGGCGGTCGAAAGCGGCGAACAGGTCATCGTGGGGATGAACCAGTTCACAGTTGAGGACGAAGTTCAGCCGGATTTGCTGCGAGTCAATCCGGCGATTGAGGCATCCCAGCGGGCGAAGTTAGCCGAGATGCGAGCCAAGCGTGATAACGCCAAGGTGAGTGAACTGCGCGGTCAGTTAGATACAGCAGCGCGTGGTAAAGACAATCTCATGCCGCTATTAGTGACCTGCGTGGAAAATGAGGTTACCTTGGGCGAGATTTGTCATACACTGAGGGGTGTGTATGGAGAATATCGTCCGAATGTATCGATCTAATCAAAATACAAATTGAACCGCCGAGACGCAGAGAATACAGAGGCCAGAAGGAGATTGGTTATGCGAAGCATTGGGAGTATTCGAAGCCGTGTTAGTATCGGCAGCATTCTGTCGATTGCGAGTGTGGGCAGTATTCTGTCAATTGCTAGCACGGGAAGCATTCTGTCAATTGCTAGCGTGGGGAGTGTGCTTTCCATCGGCAGCACATTTAGTTTAGGCAGCATCTTCTCGGTGTTTAGCGTCCTGTCGGCATTTCGGATGTTTACTGCGGATAGTTTAGGAATCTGGCGGGCAATCAGACCCTCCAAGCCAGACACCATCAAACGGATTTAAGGGGAAATGATGAGCGAAGCACGTCCTTTTGAAGTTTTCATCACGCGGATTCAACAGCGACCACTACCGCAAAATCCGATGACGCGGATACGATTTTTGGCGAAAGAATTGGCTGAAGGAGCCGCCCAAAACTTGTGGGGCATTTCCTTCCGCATGTTTCGAGGGCAGTTGGTGACGAGTACGGATCAGGAAGACTTGATTACCTATTTGAACACGCGCTGGAACAGCGCATCGCCTCATTTTGGACTGCTCATCAGCAACGGATATATGAAGTTCGACGCAGGTGAGAATGATGTCTATATCACCAAAGCAGCGTTTGATTTGATAGACGAATCCGAACCGGCCAACATTTTCATCTCGTACAAACGCAGTGAGAGCAGTGCATTTGCGCTATTGGTGCTGGCGCGGATGAAGGCGGCAGGTATGGAGCCGTTCCTTGATCTGGCGCTGCAACCGGGAGACGATTGGGAGAAGGGTCTCAAAGAACGGATTGAGAAGTATCAATATCTGGTGGCGCTGCTAAGCCATGATACGTTGAAATCCGAGGTGTGCATCAAGGAGATTACGTGGGCAATTGAGGCGGGGTTGGCGATTATTCCAATCTGGCACAATGGGTTTGTGTACAAGCCGGGGACTTGGGATGCTCTGTCAGTCAAGGTGGATACAGCGCTGAGTAAGACACATACCATCCGTGTGATTGAGGAGAGTGCGCTGGGATACAACAATGCGCTGGTTGAACTGCTCAATCGATTCGGGGTGATGCCAGATTAGGAAGTCGGTAGATGAAAACGGAAATGCAAAACAAATACATTCTAACCACAGAGACACAAAGAACACAGAGATCACAAGGAGAGATAGAGGAAAAAATCAATTTTGAAACATGGCTTCAAAATATAGTTAAACGACCATTGCCACCAAGCCGAATGCTAAGGTTGCAAACTCTAGCTAAAGAGATCGCAGAAGGTGCACTTGAGCATTATTGGGAAGTTCAAATCGAAGTTGATACCACAACTCCAAGCATTTACATCCCCAAATCTCAGACTTTACAAGCATATTTGAGAGAACGCTGGCAAAAAGACGATCTTGATTCTGGGCTTTTACATAGCACCAAATATTTAGACGGTCATAGAATTACAGAAAAGGCTTTTAATTTACTTATTGAAAACATACCTGCATCAATATTTATTTCATATAAACGTAGTGAGAGCAGCGCATTTGCAATGTATGTGCTAACACGTTTAAAACAAGAAGGCATTAAAGCCTTTGTTGACATGGAATTGATGCCGGGTGAAGACTGGCATGCAGGTTTAGAAAAACGTATTAAAAATCAAGAATATGATTATTTTATCACCTTGATTGGAAAAGAAACACTTAAGTCTGAGGTTTGCATAAAGGAAATTGGATGGGCAATTGAGGCAGGCTTAGAGATCATTCCAGTTTGGCATAACAAATTCAAATTTGTATCGAATAAATGGAATCTAAAACCAGAAATCGCAAGCACTATAGAAAAGAAACATGCCATTCAAGTTAAAGAGGAAAGTGCGTCCGGCTATAATACGGCGATGGTTGAATTGCTCAATCGGTTTGGCATTACCCCTTAAAATCGTTTTCGCCCCGGCTTACAATGTGTAATGGCTTTTGTGACCTTCCACCGAGCGGGTTATAATACGCCGCATAAGAGACGATCAAACAATTATTCAGCCAATGAACGACGGTGAGTTTAGTATCTGTGGGCTGGACTGGTTGTTGTTATTTAAGTAAGTCGACACGATTCACAAATCCTGTAAGCTATCGCGTTTTGCCCCCGTGATTGGACTGATGCGCCCTGCTCACGCGAGACGAACACTCTAACGGAGAGAGTAATATGACTGTAACCGAACAGAAGCTTAACAAAGTTGAAGAATTACGCCTGAAGCGGGCGGAAAGCCACGCTGGCGGCGGCGAAACTCGAATCAAAAAACAAAAAGAAAATGACCGTCATACCGCCCATGAACGGTTGGATATTTTGCTTGACCCCGGCAGCTTCCGCGAGTTGGATGCCTTTGTACAGCACCGGACGACTAATTTTGGAATGCAAGATAAAAAGTATCTAGGTGACAGCGTAGTCACTGGATGGGGAACCATCAACGGGCGTTTGGTTTATGTATTTTCACAGGACTTCACCGTGATTGGCGGTAGTTTGAGCGAAGTTCACGCCCAAAAGATTATCAAGATTATGGAGATGGCGCTGAAAACCGGCGCTCCGGTTATTGGCTTAAATGACAGCGGCGGCGCACGTATTCAAGAAGGTGTGGGGAGTTTAGCGGGCTACGCTGAAATATTCTTGCACAATACTATGGCTAGCGGTGTAATGCCACAGATCAGCTTGATTATGGGGCCGTGTGCAGGTGGTGCGGTTTACAGCCCTGCTCTGACTGACTTCATCATTATGGTGCAAGACACCAGTTACATGTATATCACTGGCCCTGATGTGGTTAAAAGTGTGACGCATGAAGATGTGACACATGAAGAATTGGGTGGTGCCAGCGTCCATGCCAACCGAAGTGGTGTATGCCATATGGTAGCGGACAACGAACAGCAAGCATTACTGCTGGCGCGGGAATTGATGAGCTACCTACCCCAGAACAATATGGAAGACCCGCCATTCATGGCAACCAATGATGATCCGCTGCGGGCAAACCCCGAACTAGACACCATCATTCCTGATAATCCAAACAAGCCTTACGATATGAAAGATGTCATCAAAAAAGTGGTGGATGATGGTCATTTCTTTGAGATTCACGAACTTTTCGCCATGAATATCGTAGTGGGATTTGCACGGTTGGGTGGTCACAGCGTCGGGATTGTCGCCAATCAACCATCAGTATTGGCAGGTGTGCTGGACATTGATGCCAGCGAAAAGGCAGCCCGTTTCATTCGCTTCTGTGACGCGTTCAATATTCCGATTGTGACGTTTGTTGATGTGCCGGGATATATGCCGGGAACAGCGCAGGAATACGCGGGTATTATTCGTGCCGGAGCGAAACTGCTCTACGCCTACTGCGAAGCGACTGTACCCAAGTTGACCGTAACGACGCGCAAGAGCTACGGTGGCGCATACTGCGTCATGAGCAGCAAACATATTCGTGGTGATCTTAACCTAGCGTGGCCTACGGCAGAAATCGCTGTCATGGGGCCGGACGGTGCGGTAGGGGTCGTTTTCCGTCGTGAAATCGAGAACGCACCCGATCCAGTTGCCAAGAAAGCTGAACTCACGAATGAATATCGCGAGAAGTTTGCCAGTCCATACGCAGCAGCGGAACTCGGTTACATTGATGATATTATCGAACCGCGCGATACACGGGCACGTTTGATTAACGGGCTTGAAGTGTTCCAAAACAAACGAGACAGCAATCCGGCACGGAAGCACGGGAATATTCCGTTGTAAGAACTGCAAGAGATTGAACTACAGAGTGCAAGGAATACCCCCTAACCCCAACCCTTTCCCCGTAGTAACAGGGCAAGGGAGCATTCGGTGGTTAGATTGCACAACTTTCAGAAGAGGCACAGAAAACGCGGAGACAAGAGAAGCGTTTTTCGGTGCAAAATCAAATTTATCACCGACATATAGGTCGGAAACAGGAGGCGCAAAGTGGCAAAGCGCAAATCAAAAAACGCAGCCAATGAACCGGGACAGAAGACGATCAAGAAAATTCTCATCGCCAATCGAGGTGAGATTGCGGTACGTGTCATACGGGCATGCCGCGACTTAGGTATCAACTCGGTAGCGGTGTACTCCGAGGCTGACCGCACCAGCCTACATGTGCGTTACGCAGACGAGGCGGTATTCATCGGGCCGCCTGCCCCACGCGAAAGTTATCTGGTAGCAGAAAAGATCATCGAAGCGGCTAAGAAAACGGGCGCGGATGCCATTCATCCGGGTTACGGGTTCTTGTCCGAGCGCAGTTTCTTTTCACAGATGTGCGCGGACGAAGGCATTATCTTCATCGGGCCGCCGCCGAGTGCGATTGATACGATGGGTGATAAACAAACTGCCCGTGAAACCGTTCGCAAGGCCGGTGTACCAGTCGTACCGGGAACCACACCGGGAATGCGCGACGACGAAATCTTGGCGATTGCGCCGACCTTCGGCTTCCCGCTACTGGTGAAGGCCACTGCTGGTGGTGGCGGTAAGGGTATGCGTGCAGTTCTCAAAGAAGAGGACTTAAAAGAAGCGATAGCTGGCGCACGGCGCGAGGCCGAAAGTGCCTTCGGTAATGGCGATGTCTACGTCGAAAAAATGTTGGTCGGCGCACGGCATATCGAATTCCAAGTGCTGGCGGATATGCACGGCAATACTATCCACTTGGGCGAACGCGAATGTTCGATCCAACGGCGGCATCAAAAATTGGTGGAAGAATCACCGAGTATCGTGCTAGATCAAGACCCCTCACTGCGGCAACGTATGGGCGATATGGCGGTGAAGGCAGCGCAGGCGGTGAACTATGTCAACGCCGGAACGATTGAGTGCCTGGTCGATAAGGACAAGAACTTCTACTTCTTAGAAATGAATACGCGCTTACAGGTTGAACATCCTGTTACCGAATTGGTCACCGGCATCGACCTCGTGAAAGAGCAAATTCGTATCGCACGTGGACGGCGCATGGGGCCAACGCAGAGCTTCCTCAATCCAACGGGTTGGGCGATTGAGTGCCGTGTAAACGCCGAAGATCCCTACAACAACTTTATGCCATCCGTTGGCAAGATTACCTCACTGAATGTACCGACTGGCCCCGGTGTGCGTGTGGACAGCGGCGTATACGGTGGCTATGAAATTACTCCTTACTATGACAGCATGATCGCCAAGTTGATTTGCTGGGGTGAAGATCGCGGCGAAGCGATTTTACGGATGCGGCGAGCGCTGGAAGAATACACCATCATGGGTGTGAAGCATAACATCCCCTTCCATCAAAACCTGATGAACAGCTTCAGCTTTATCGCGGGCATGTTCGACACCAAATTCGTGGAAGAGCGTTTCAGTATGACGACTTACGAAGAAGCGCCGAGCGAAGACGAACTTGAAACCTCAGCGATTGCAGCTACCTTGTTCGCCCACCGTCAACGCCAACTTGCCAGCCAAGTGGTGACGCGCGGCGAACGTGATACCAGCAATTGGAAGTGGGTTGGACGCTGGGAGAGGATGCACCGCTAATGAAATACGTTACCACAGTCAATAACAAGCGGTTTGAGATTGAGATTTTGGCAGATGGCAGCATCACAGTCGATGGCAAAAAGCGCGATGTCGATTTCCACGCGCTTGGGCCAGCCATGTATTCGATTTTATCGGAAAATGTCTCGCATGAGCTGACGATTGAACAGCGTGACGACGAAATTGAAGTATTGATGCGCGGGCGACTCTATAGCAATCAAGTGCTAGATGAACGCGCGCTGCTGATGGCGCAACGCAGCGGCACTTTTGGCAATGACACAGGCGAGGTGAATATCAAGGCACCGATGCCGGGGTTGATCGTCGCGGTGCGAGTCGAGATGGGGCAAGCGGTGAAGGCAGGCGACACGGTGGTCATTCTGGAGTCGATGAAAATGCAGAATGAGCTCAAAGCTTCACGTGATGGTACGGTAGGTAGTGTGAATGTACAACCGGGGCAAACCGTCGAACAAAACAAAGTGCTGTTGAGCATTTCGTAACTGATTGTTCACATGATTTTATTACGCCCTACCGAAGTGGATGATTTATCATATGTCGTCGCGGCTGAACAACATGACGACAACAATTTGTTTATCACTCCGTGGACGTATGACCAACATCGCGGCGCACTATTTGGTACCGATTTAGCACATTTGATTGTCGAGGATGAGTCGAATCAAGCTGTGGGTTTTATTATTCTGGCAGGATTGGAAAGCCCACATCAAAATATCGAGTTCCGGCGCATTGTCATCACAGGCAAAGGAAAAGGCTATAGTCAAGAAGCCATCCAACAGGTGCAGCGTTTTGCTTTTACGCGGTTAAGCGCTCATCGTTTGTGGTTGGACGTCAAAGAAAGCAACCGCCGCGCCCGCTATATCTACGAAAAGTTAGGTTTTCGTCAAGACGGTGTTCTGCGAGAATGCCTTAAAAACGGTGATCAATTTGAGTCGCTCGTGGTGATGTCTATGCTAAGCCAAGAATATTTTCAACAGCCTGCCTGAAGACAGATGTAAACAACCTTGTCCCGATTTTCCCCACGCCTCACAACCTTACTCTCCATCATCTGGGTCATTTTATTGATGGCTTATGTGTTGGCTGGAACGGTGGAAGTGCCATTTCACGGTGATGAATCGACTCAGATTTATATGAGCCGGGATTACGCCTATCAATTCATTGATCGCGATTACAACAAACTTGCTTACGATCCCAATCCAGTAAGCCCCACAGAGCAAGAACTTAGGCTGCTCAATGGTACGGTCAACAAATACTTGATCGGGTTGGCTTGGCACGCTAACAGCATGAGCATCAACGATGTCAATGAGCAGTGGGATTGGGGGGCAGACTGGAATTACAACCAACAAAATGGACATGCGCCTAGCTCCATGCTGCTGATGGCAGCACGTTGGCCTTCGGCATTGTTGCTGGCGACAGGTGTAATGATGATCTTCGCATTGGGACGGGCATTAGGTGGGACGTGGACACCGTATGTTGGCAGCCTGTATTACGCGCTCAATCCGGCGCTGCTCCTCAATGGGCGGCGGGCGATGATGGAAGGCAGTTTCATCTTTTTTAGCCTGTTGGTGGTACTGGTCGGCATTTGGCTACTGGAAAAGCCATCCCTTCGGCGGGGTATATTACTGGGCTTGGTCAGCGGATTTGCGCTTGCCAGCAAACACACGGCAATCTTCACCGTTGGCGCGGTATTCGCAGCGGTCTTACTCTATCTGATTTATCAATCAGTACGGTCAGAAGATGATTACAGTGTTGTCGATTATGTGCTGCTGCCTTATCTAGCAATTGCAGCGGCTATTACATTCGGCACATTCTTCACGCTCAATCCGGCATGGTGGGGTGATCCAGCCGAACGGGCGCAAACTGTGCTGCAACTGCGAGAGAATTTACTAGCGGGACAAACCGCAGCCTTCGGTGGTTATGCTAACTTCGGTGAGCAGCTCGGCGGTTTTCTGCGTCAAAGTTTCATCGTTACGCCACAATATTATGAGATTGCCTCATGGCAAGGTTATATCGGTGATCAGATCAGCCGTTATGAAGCGTCGACATGGCGTGGGGTGAGCGTGGGTGGCTCGGTCGTGGGTGCGCTGGTGCTGTGTGGTATCATGGCGGCGGGTTTGTGGAATTTAATTAACCCCACCCCCCAACCCCCTCCCCGTAAACAAGGAGGGGGAGAACCAGCGGGCGGTATCCGTTGGCTGATTGGTTTATGGGCGTTGATTACCATGATTACGACATTAGCCGTCACACCGTTGGAATGGCAGCGTTATTATTTGCCTGTGTATCCAGTAGTTGGATTGGTTACGGCCTTGGGTGTTGACTGGCTTATCCAAAATCGGGTGCGATTTTTCCGTCGACGCAACAATTTAGACACTGAAATCCCATTAAGTGGTGACGACTCACGCCCGGACTCATTGCCTGAAGTCCCATAATTATCCATTATCATCACAATCGTTTGTTCATTATATGCCCTACTGGATTACTTCAACTTTAGATGCTACACCTGCCCTACTGTGGATGTTTATGGGCGTGGGTTTACCTTGGGCGTTGGTAGCACTACCGCGACGTGATTGGCGTTATCGCGTCATGGTCGCGTGTTTGGCGTTGGCATTCGGGCCAGCCCTGCTCACAGCTTGGATGTTTGTACTGGGCAGTGTCCAGAGTGCGAATCTATTACGGTTGGAATATGTGTTAGCGGGAACAGCCGCGATTGCGGTTGTAGGCTGGGTGCTGGCATGGCGAAAAAGGAAAATTGAACTGCCAAGTCGCCAAGAACGCCAAGAAAACCAAAGACTCTGTTTTGATGAACGATTATTGATTTTGTTAGTCGTGGCGGCCTTGATTGTTCGCTGGATCGGTGTGGCTTATTGGCCGACGACGGCTTACGATGCACTGTGGGTTTATGGGTATGAAGGGCGACTATATACGCTGCTCGGTCATATTCCAACAACGATTGAGTATTATCCGCAGTTTTTACCTCTGCAACACACCTTTTTACAACTCGCGGTTGGTGGCGTAAACGACCATGCGGCGCGGGCGGTGCTGCCATGGCTGCATCTGGGGAGTATTTTAGCGGTTTATGTGATGGGCAACCGTTTGTTTTCGCGGCGTGTGGGGATTTATGCGACGGCGATTTGGGCTTTATATCCACACATGGGCGAATGGTCGCGTTATGGCGATCTGGAAGTGCCGGTCACCTTTATGTTTACAGGTGCAGCGGCCTTCTTCGTTATGGCATGGGAAAAGGCGAAGGCAATTGAACCGCCAAGTCGCCAAGATTTTTCGCCGCAGAGAAGCAGGGAGAGCGGAGAAAAAAGATACGCTGTTATCGCGGGACTGTTCTTGGGGATCGGGTTGTGGACGAAGCCAACGATGGGCGCGTTTATATGGGGCGTGGGGCTGGTTGCTGGAATAGCCCTTGTCATCGCTTGGTGGCAAACGCAGCACAATCGTCTATCAGTGATGAATCTTATTCAACAATTACGCCCACAAATCGAAGTGGTTGTGATTACTGGTCTGGTGTGTATTCCATTGGGCGGCATGTGGTATATACGAAATGTGCTGCTAGGACACGCGCCGATTATTTTTCCCGATGGCTATTGGCAATCTTTAGCGGCTCGAAGCGGTGTTGAATTCGGTTGGCCTTTGCTGGCGTTGTTTGTGCTGGTGGCGTGGGTCATTTGGAGAAGTTACAAGTCAGAAGCTATAAGTTTCAATATAAAAAGCGATGTTAAAGACAGCTCAAGTGTCACACCATTAGCTATCCCTCAATTAATCGCAGGTTTGCTGCTGGTGATTGCTGGTGTATGGCCTTCGATTTACAACAGCGGCACATTAGGCATTACTGACAACCGAATGGGCGCGTTGGAGTGGTTGGCATTGGCTGTTGGCGTTGGGATTGTAGGAATAACAGTATGGCGTTATGCGCGAGGACGCTGGACAGATGAAGGGCGAGCGACCGCCACAAAAATCGGTTGGCTGTGGGCATTAGGGCTGCCCTACTTCATTACATGGTTTTATTCCTACAGTTATCATTACCGGCTGTCGTTCGCGATTGTGCCGCTAATGATTATGCCGACAGCAGTGATATTGGTGAAATGGCGAGAAAGTCTGTGGTCGTCAGACGCCAAGTTCCAGTCAAGGCAAAGTAAAGTTACTGCGGTAATCGCTACTATTATCGTTGTGGTGCTGGCAAGACAGGGAATCATTATTCCTTTGTATGATGGTAACGCGGGTTGGGATTGGCTGTGGACAGATAAACTACCGGATGACCATGCCCGTTATGAGTCGGGCAACAAGGCACTGATGAACGTGGTGGATGGGTTACAAAAATATATTTACGAACATCCTAAAGAACGACTGCGGGTGGTCGCGCCACAGGTTAAGCGACTGCCCTTCTTCTTCCCAACAGTCGATATTGAAATCAACACCATGCCGACACAGTTGAGTCAACTTGATGGCGTAACCTATTTTATCTATGGCAAACCAGAGGCGGGGGGCGATTTTAATACGTTTATTCCGGGTCAAAATCAAGTGCTTTCAGCGCTATCACTAGCGACAGGAAGCACCGATGTTGGCAGCAATATTATGCGGCGCGCATGGGGCGATGACGACGGGATATTCAAATACACAGTCTACGAACTGCATCTGGAAAACCGATTTAAACCACCTGCATACATTAATGGGCCAACCCCTGAGGGTGACGTTCAGTTTGGCGACTTTGCACGACTACTGGGCTATGACATTGGCGGGCTGGATTTCTGGCCCCAGCGCAGGCTTATTATGCATCTCTATTGGCAGGTTCTGGCAAAACCGACTGCCAATTACATGGTTTATATTCACCTACGAGATCAAGATGGCAACGTCATACAGGCATGGGATGGTCCGGTGAGTTGGACGAATGACGGCAACATGTATTCGACGCTGGTTTGGCAGCAGGGAGAATTTATTGTTGATGAACGGTCATTGATATTTGAAAAGCCGGAAGCGCCGTTAGGAACAGGTTACTCTATTGTCATTGGAATGTATGATTTTTCGACCGAGCAACGTGTGCCAATCACCATAAATGGCAATCCTGCAGGTGCAGGTTATACCCTCACCGATAAGATCAGTATCATCCCTAAACCAGCTTCCTGATAATCGAAGATTTCATTTCCTTTCACATTACAATTTTCTATCCAAACCAAAACCATACCATACCGCTCATTCATTGACACACAATTAACTTGTTATTACGATAAACATAAAGCACAACAGAATATCGTTGATAATCAACTTTAAGGTTGCAGGGGAGAGCGCAATGATCGGTATTCAATATGCGTGGGATGATAGTGAACGAACAGTTATCCGCATGTACGTAGGTGACTATTGGGATTGGGATGACCTTAAGTCAGCAATGGAAGGCATTAGCGCCCTCATGAGTGAAGTTGATCATCAGGTTGATATTACCACCATTATGCGCCCTACAACTGCCCTTCCAGAAGGCAATCCGACCTACCACATTAAAAACGTCATGACCCTGTTACCCTTGAACGCAGGTATCCATGTGATGGTCGGCGGCAACATTCTCATCAACCGAACGGTGCGAATGCTTTCACACAGCTATACCTGCATGACCGGACGCTTTTTCCAAACCAACACTTTGGGCGAAGCCTACCGCATCATTGCCCGGAATCGCCCTGAAGTCTACGAAGCATTTGACCTTGTAAGCTGAAATTAACGCATGGCTAAAATCGCGTACGACAACTTTTGTTGAATCCTACGCGTATTAAACTGCATCCAAAGTTCGATTAACTGTCCTCTCAGAGCGATTTCTTTTTCCTCAAGATTAGTGAGATAGCCGTTAAGGGCGGCGAGATGGCTGTCTTTCAAGAAATCACTGAGGTAGGCACGGGCGATGACAGCGTCATTCATATGACCGAGACAATCTTGCAGCCCTTTCACTTCCTCTACATATTCTGCCGCTTGTGGTCCTAAAACCTCACTAAACAACGACAAAGTATAACGAAGCTGCTTCAGTTCAATACGCAAGGCGTGTAACGTAGAGGCATCGGCTTCAGCAAGAACGCTTTCATAGGCACGAACAGCGGCCAAGCGATGATAAATAATGATGGGCAAAATATGACGCACCTGTACTGGAGATACGCTATCTTTCTCAATCGCTTTCGCACCATCGCCAGCCGTCGTTAGGAATTTGCTATAGTCTTTGATTAAACGCCGATAGAGACGTGAGTCTAAGACATCCAGTAATTCACGACGTGTCGATTCACGTTGTTTATCGAGATCGTCAATCGCTTGCTGAATATCGGCTTGTTGGGGAGCCTTGAGGGTAGCCTGATAAGCACGAATATCCTCGATAAGCACATCTAAATCGCGCACCCCGCCCAGAGTCCATGCGAGATGGCGCAGTTCGCTCTTAAACCGACTAATTGCGCTGCGCTTATAAAAAGGCTTGAGCAAGCGAAAGAGGCTGCGTGTCTTACGGATGGCAACCCGCATGTCATGGACATCTTCAATATCTGCCCCGCTACGACTGCCTTCTTCATGCTGGAGCACCTTCACAAATTCAGCCAGCAGAATTTTGCGACCCGCTTCAGCAATATTGTCGTCAGCCACAACGGGCTGGATCGCTGTACTTAATTTCTCAATCCGTTCGGCTAAGTTAAAAGCCATGAGTTTCACCTGATTTTTCTGTAA
Source organism: Aggregatilineales bacterium (assembly GCA_038251275.1). Taxonomy (GTDB): domain Bacteria; phylum Chloroflexota; class Anaerolineae; order Aggregatilineales; family Phototrophicaceae; genus CFX2. Next base: position 122,259 of record JBBSBM010000008.1, on the reverse strand, counting down.
AGTCCTGCAATTGAAGTTGTAATTTTAACACAGTGTTATAAATAGATTAATCACGTAGGCAAATCTTAACTTAATTAAAGTTGTAATATTGAGTAAATAATCAATCAGTCTCGTCACACAGTCAACCCGTGCGATGCTATAATTCAAACAAGCCAAATAGATTGAGTATAAAAATGACATTTGATGCTGACCATTTAAACGCATTCCGAACCGCACAGCAAAATTGGGAACAAACTACCCTTAAACAAGCCCAAGCGCGTATTCCCGAACGTCAAAAATCCTTCACCACCCAATCCGGCGTTGAGGTAGATGGTTTATATACGCCACTCGACATTAGCGACTTCGATAGCTTAAAGGATTTAGGATTACCGGGGGAATATCCATTTACACGCGGTATTCATGCCAGCGGCTACCGGGGGAAGTTGTGGACGATGCGGATGTTCGCGGGTTTTGGAACGGCTGAGGAAACCAATGCGCGTTACAAGTATCTGTTATCAGAAGGCAATATGGGATTGTCAGTGGCCTTTGATCTGCCAACCTTGATGGGCTACGACACCGACGCGCCGGAAGCCTTGGGCGAGTTCGGTAAATGTGGCGTGGCAATCAGTTCGCTGCAAGATATGGAAATGCTGTTTGATGGTATTCCATTGGCTGACGTGACAACCAGCATGACTATCAATGGCCCTGCCCCGATTATTTGGGCGTTTTATATCGCGGCGGCGGAAAAACAGGGTGTGCCGATGGAGAAGCTGCAAGGCACGCTACAAAATGACATCCTCAAAGAATTCATTGCCCAAAAAGAATTTATCTTCCCGCCAGAACCTTCGATGCGATTAGTGACCGATACTATTGAATTTGGTACGCAGCGGATGCCCCTATGGAATACGATTAGCATCAGCGGTTATCACATCCGTGAGGCGGGCAGCACTGCCGTGCAAGAGTTGGCCTTCACATTAGCCGATGGACTGGAATATGTCCGGTGGGCCATCAAGCGCGGCATGGACATTGATTCGTTTGCACCGCGCTTGAGTTTCTTCTTCAATGTTCACAATGACTTTTTTGAGGAAATCGCTAAACTACGGGCAGCACGGCGTATCTGGGCGCGAGAAATGCGCGAAACCTTTGGCGCAAAAAATCCCCGTTCGTGGTTGATGCGCTTCCATACGCAAACGGCTGGTGTCAGCCTGACCGCGCAGCAACCCGAAGTGAATGTGGTACGGGTGGCGATACAAGCACTGGCAGCCGTATTGGGCGGGACACAATCTCTGCATACCAACAGCCGCGATGAAGCATTAGCACTGCCCAGTGAAAAAGCAGTGACATTGGCTATGCGAACTCAACAGGTAATTGCTGAAGAAACGGGCGTGACGCTGACAGTTGATCCACTAGGTGGCAGCTATTATGTAGAAGCCCTAACTAACAAAACTGAAGCAGCGGTCTATGATTATTTCCGGCGAATTGAAGCAGTCGGCGGCGTGATTCCAGCGTTGGAAAGTGGTTATATGCAAATGGAAATCGCAGAAGCCAGTTATCGCCAGCAGATCGAAGTCGATAGCAACCAGCGGATTATCGTTGGCCTGAATAAGTATGCCAGTGATGAAAAAGCGAGCATCCCAATATTGGCGATGGATCCTGATGGCTATAACCGCCAAATCGCGCGGCTCAACAAACTGCGACAAACGCGTGACAATGCGAAGGTTGAAGCAGTTCTGGATGCATTGCGGACAGCGAGCAGCGGTAATGAGAATGTGATGCCGTATCTGATTGACGCGGCGAAAGCCTACGCGACATTGGGCGAAATCACCGATGTAATGCGCGAGGTATTTGGGGTATATCACGAGCCAGTAGCAATCTAATGGATGTTGAAACTCATTTCACTCAAAATAGGGGGATGGTATGGAACGCTGGGAATATTTGAGCAAGTTTATCAAGGCCGATGTAAAGAGTCAGGGCGTAGCCGATTTCTTTAAGAGTTACCGCCCTAACTGGAAGAATCCACCGCAGTATACGCCAGAAGCCATGATGCCCGAATTAGATGATCTCGGCAATCAAGGCTGGGAATTGGTGCATATGGAACCTGTGGCAAGGGTAGGCAGGAAAGGTGATGTGCTGTTCAGTGGGAGCAGCGGTGAATGGAGCAACACCTATTTTTGCGTACTAAAGCGGCGGAAACCAGCGATATAAAACCTTCATCAATATTGTAAGTCTAGCAAGGGTACTTAAATTTTGGCTCAGCAAAGAGTTGCTTTGATTACGGGCGCATCGAGCGGGATTGGCTACGAGACGGCACTGGCGTTTGCAAAAGCTGGAACACATATTGTCGCGACGGCTCGACGTGTTGATAAGCTGGGTGACTTGCAAAAAGCGGTACTGCAACTACCTGCCGGTCATGGCGATATTCTGACGGTTGAAGCGAATGTCACTCAACGCGCAGATATACAAAATGCTGTCAAGCTGGCAATGGGTCGCTTCGGGCAGCTCGATATTCTGGTAGCGAATGCCGGAGTCGGGCATCGCGGCGGGGTTGCCGATTCAGATTGGACAGATTTGGAAACGCTTTTGCGAACCAATATTGACGGTGTGCTGCACAGCATCCAAGCAGCAGTGCCCGCCATGCGCCAAAATGGAGGTGGACATATTATTACGGTATCATCGGTGACTTACAATCTGACCGCACCTTACGCCGCGACTTATGCTGCCAGCAAGGCCTTCGTCACTAGCCTCGCCCATTCGCTGCGGCTGGAATTGGAAAGCGAAAACATTAAAGTCACCGATGTGTTAGTGGGGCGAACCTCGACCGAGTTCAACCAGAAGCGATTGGGCTTAGGCAAACGCAGCGGTGAAAGTTTACCCACCATGACTCCGGCTAAGGTCGCAGCAGCGATCATACGGGCGGCGGATGGCAACCCACGCTCGGTCGTTGTACGCTTTTTTGATCGACTGATAATGCTGGGCAACATCCTCATACCGGAAGTAATCGGGCGCATCGCGCTGCGGCAGTATAAATAGATCATGGTTGGATTTCGTATAAATGACCACAACACAGCCCAAAACCCCACAATGGCGCAAACGCTTTGGCATTACACCCGGCAATCCTTTTGCGCCCTTTATCGTTGGTCTTACCGTCATAACGATTGTCGCACTCGTCGTCCTATTAGGCATGGCCTTCTTTGGACAGACCGCTAACACACGTTGGATTGCCGGAATCGTTTTTATGTTTGTCGGCGGCCTCTCCCCACTCCCCATCGGGTTGCTTATCATGTATGCCCGCCAGTACGTTCGTATACAAAACATCAAATCAGGCAATTATTGGGTGCATTGGCAATATCCAGCCAATAGCGGCGACAGTGAGCTATTCATTGGTCCCAACGGACTTTATTACCCGAATAAATCACTACGAATCAGCGGCTTTTGGAGTGGGTTGCAAAACGTCGAAATCAAAGCAGGCGAACCTGCTACGCTCAATTTCGAGTATCTCTCGCGTCAATATTATTCGGCAGTTCTGCCCCCTTTGTCCTCAAATAAGAGTTTGGTTGTGCCGATTCCGGCTGGTAAGGAACAAGAGGCCGAAGCGCTGGTTGCAAAATTTAAGCAAATGCTTGGACAGCCTTCAAATTTTGTAAACGACCAATGGCTCATCAGTTGGATTATGGGCGGGGCGATCCTCGGCTTTGTCCTCATCTCAATTCCATTGCTATTCTCACTACAACTCAACTATGATGACGAGAAACGTGCCTTCTTGAATGCTACGGCAACCGTGCAAGAAGCGACCCAAATCGCAAAACTTACAACCTTATCACAGCCCATTCGTGCCGTGATGGAGAAACAGATTGAGCATCTCAAAACACTGCCCGACGGTACAATGACGGCTGAAGAAGCGGGATTCCTTTCGAGTGCAGGTGTAAGCGCCGTATATTATGGACACTGTCCACCCGACAATGCTTTTTACCTGTATGTCATTATGACACGGGAAGTTTTGGGAAGAACTTATCTCCGTGGGCCAGGAGCATTTAACTATACAACCGCAACCGACCGCCGTTATATGGACTGTGGGCCGGAACATCTGATTTCCACTGTTCCTGACCAATTGGACGGCGGTTGGTATTATGCGGTCATCGCTCGTATTGCATCAACGCGCACACCCCGTATCATAGATACTGCGACACCTTCTTAACCCTTATTGAAACGGAATTCTTGATGATTACCATCCAAAACAAATATTGGCAAATTGGCATCTTACCGGAAACGGGCGCATCCATCGCATTCGGGCGCATTAGGCATGACGACACTTGGGTAGATGTAATGCGGCCTACGCCTGAAAAGGATTGGAGCAACTCTAGCAATTGCAGCAGCTTTATCATGCTGCCGTGGTGCAACCGGATTAAAGACGGTGTGCTGCGTTTTGAGGACAAAAAATATCAACTCAAAACAACCAAAGATGATGGGACAGCGCGGCATGGTGATGTCCGCAAACGCGAGTGGACAGTCGATTTAATTGATGCCAACCATATTCATATGAGTCTAAAGTCAACCGATTTCCCCGATATGAATTGGCCGTTTGCCTTTTCAGCCCAAGCAGAATACCGGCTCGACGAAGAACAATTTATTTGGTCGTTGAGCATCAAAAACGAAGATACGCGGCCCTTCCCGACAGGCTTTGGACATCACCCTTATTTTGTAAAACCAACAGGCGCAAACGCTCCACACGTCCAAATTCCTTGCAAGGAATACTTCGAGTTGACCGATTATATGGCAACTGACGCAGCCGTTCCGGTGACACCCGAACTGGACTTCCAACAGATGCGCGCGCTGAACGATTTAGAAATGAATCATGTTTTCACCAACCGCAGCGATAATGAGCCTGCCCGAATGAAATATCCGGAATGGGGCACAACCCTTGAAATGTTTAGTGATCCACTATTCGAGCATATTTTGCTCTATGCGCCCAAAGGTGAGCCTTTCTATGCGGTTGAACCCATGACTAATGCCAGCGATGGTTTCAATTTATTAGCGAACAATATCGCAGGCAGCGGGGTATTCGTATTAAATAGTGGCGAAGAACGCCATGCAGATGTACGATTAGTCTCAAAGGTGTTAGCAGATCGTTAATTTTACGTTTGTAATAATCATCGTACTCTGATTGAGGCTGGTATGGTAACGCGATTTTATAATCTGACCGAAGTGTTCGGTAGTTGGCGCGAGTCTGATGCACCAACTTACGTTGACCGAGTAGGTCTGGATCAACGAATGGAACGAATGATCCATTCAGGAAAACATGTAGTTATTCATGGTGGATCAAAACAAGGGAAATCAACACTCCGCAAAAAATTTCTTCCCGACCTGAATTGTGTGGTCATCCGCTGCACAATGGGTATGACAGTCGAGAAAATCTACCTCGAAATCCTGCGACAGCTCCATGCCGAACAATTGATGCAGGTGCAGCGGGCGCGTAATAAAAGCAAAAACAATAAAGCCAACGGCAGTGCCAATCTAAAATTTGTAGATCTTGGCTTAAGTGGGGGATACGAACGCCAAACCGGGGTCACTGATAACCTCTCTGAAACCAGCACGCCACTTGGTAATGACCCTCAAAGCCTTGGGTTTATGGTTGACGAAATCAAACGATCAGGCGAGCGTGTCATCATTGAAGATTTCCATTACATTGTCGAAGAAGAACAAAAACGACTGTCATTTGATCTTAAAGCCTTTTGGGACAGCGGAGTCAGCATAATCATCTCAGGCATCTGGCACGAAAACAACCGGATGACCACCTTTAATGGCGACCTAACGGGTCGCGTCGATGAAATCAATATTCACTGGCCGGATAAAGATTTGGTCGAGGTCATCCGCAAAGGTGAAAATGCACTCAACATTCGTCTATCGGATGAAATAAGAGCCGATATTATTCATGATTCCCATGGAAATGTGGGGCTGCTTCAGATTATCGCTGAAAAATTGTGTGAAACTGCAAAAATTTTCCATACGCAGGAAAAACGTGTTCTGATTAAAGATCTCGATATCTTAGAGGCCAGTCGCGAGCATATTTGTGAGGAACAGTTCGGACGTTATCATGCTTTTTACACCATCTTCACCGAAGCAGGGCGTGATGGTAAATTAAGCACCTACGAATACATCTTGAGGGCATGTATTGAACATGCCAGCGACTACGAATTGATGCATGGCATTCGACCTGAGAAAATTCTACAAAAGATACAGATGTTCCAGTCAAATGTACGGCAGTCAGATGTCACATCGGCACTACAAAAACTCAACCTACAACAGGGTAATCTACACATTTCACCACTTGTTTTTTACTATAATCGGTCAGCCCGAGAAATGCATCTTGTTGACCGCGATTTACTGTTTTATCGTAAGTATCATGTCAGACCTTGGCCGTGGTTCGATGAGGTAGGGAGTGCAGATGGCTAAGCCAGCCAATAAACTCAATTCTATGCGTTTGCTTGAAACGCAAAACATTCCTTATGAAGTAACAGAATTTCCCGATACCGAACGAGATGCGGTAGTCATCGCTGACATTCTCGGTGTACCAGCCTTTATGGTTTACAAGACATTAGTGGTGCAGCCTGTCGAAAATCCGAAAAAGCCGTTGCTGGCAATCATTGCCGCCGACCGGACACTCGACTTGAAAGCCTTAGCGGCAGTATCGGGCCATAAAAAAGTCTCGATGGCTTCTCACAAAGACGCAGAGCAAATGACAGGACTAAAAGTTGGTGGCATCAGTGCCTTAGCGCTAATGCATAAAAATTGGCCAGTGTATCTGGATCAACCCGCAATGGAGTTGGAACATATTCTAGTGAGCGCAGGTCAAAGAGGAATGGACTTGCGAGTGCCAACCGCCGCATTCATCCGCGTGACGAATGCCAAAGTCGCTGAAATCAGCATTCCGTCATAAGAGTAACATGCGAAGGATACACTTAAATCGTTATCCTTCGCACGTGATTGATTATTAGCGAGACAGCATCCGAGCCAATTCAAAATAATTTGGATTAATCGGCTTGACACGGGCAATAGCATCTTCGATGGGAACGGTTGTTAAATCACGCCCATCCAAAGCCACCATCACACCCGACTGACCATCGCGCAAGACTTCCATTGCTTTCACCCCCATACGGGTCGCGAGTAAGCGGTCGAATGCTGATGGGCTGCCACCGCGCTGGATATGACCCAAAATAGTTAAGCGTACTTCAAAACCAACATCCGTTTTGTTGTTCAGGTAATCTACCAAATCGGTTGTTTTGTAAGAAACGCCTTCGGCAATAACGGCCACCGCATGTGACTTACCGCGCACATAAGCATCGGCAAGTGAATCATGAATCGCTTCCATCGAGACTTCACGTTCGGGAACAGAAACAATTTCCGCACCCCCAACGATGCTGGCAATAATGGCGAGATAACCACAATTGCGCCCCATAACCTCGAGAATGAAGGCACGGGTGTGTGAGGATGCGGTGTCGCGCACACGGTCGAGCGCATCAATAATAGTGTTGAGTGCGGTATCTACACCGATACTGGTATTTGTTCCATCCAAATCGTTATCAATACTGCCGGGTACACCGACGACAGGAAAGCCTAACTTGTGGAGGGCAGTTGCGCCACGCAAACTACCATCGCCGCCGATGACAATTAACCCTTCGATGCCCGATTCATTCAAACGGCGCAATCCTTTGGCCTGCCCTGCGGGCGTTTTAAAGTCAAGATTGCGAGCGGTCTGAAGGATAGTTCCGCCACGCTGCAAGATACCGCTGACCTCGAAACTGGTCAACTTGTGAAAATCACCATTTAGTAAGCCTGAATATCCCTGCCGAATACCATAGACCTCGATATCATAATCAAGCCCCGCCCGTACCACTGCACGGATAGCGGCATTCATGCCGGGACTGTCACCACCACTCGTCATTACTGCGACACGTTTCATAACCTGATATATCCCTACTCGCCCGACAACCCTGCCCAAACAATTAAACACAGAGCAAGTGTGTTGGATGCGCTAATTTGAGCGTTGAACCGCACCTATTGTAGCGAAAAGTGTGTTAAATTTCAGCCTTATTCTGGACGATCAAACAGCTCAATATTGTGTGCATCTCCTACAATGGTCAACAAATCACTCACCAAGTCGTCACAATAGGCTGTGGTGTCGTTAGGGAATTCCATCTTGAAAGACTGTTTAGAGTCTTCCAGTACGATGCTAAAGCGATCTTTACCGGGGTAAGCCGTCAAAATGCCATGTAATCGGCGCAAGCGACGACGATCTTTTTCAGCGTCCTCTGAGCGTTTGAAATAAATCATCATCCAACGTTCTGGAACCGGTTTTATTTCATCATTTAGAGGCGGCAAATCATCTAAATCAGAAATATCGAGCGACTCGGCACTCATCCAATCCGTAGTTTGTTGAGCATGGTGAGTAGACGTGATTTGCGGCTCAACTGTTGGTGTACGGACAGCAGCAGCACCTTGAGTAGCGGGAGCAACAACGGATACAGGAGAATCCTCGATTATAGGTTCAGGTGGTGGCGCGGGCATATCGAGATCATTATCGGTATCATCATCAACAGCCCACGATGGCGGCTCATTACTTCGTGATAGCATAACAGTATCATCCGCAGATGTCGTAAAATTGAAGTTTTGAGTAACCCGTTCCGCTTTAATCTGTGGATCACCACGCGAGGTATCCAATTCACCGCCGACCATAATAACACTGCCCTCTACAATTAAATCGCCGAACTTCTGCCAGCTCCGAGGGAACAGCACCACGTCAATCGATTCAGCGCTCTCATGCCAATCTTCCATGTTAAACACGGCCATCATATCGCCGTTCTTGGTGACCAGTTTCCGCACCGAAACGATCTCACCAGCAACAGCTACACCTTTGCCATGCATATTCGATTCAGGTTGCTTGATAAGCGCCACATCAGCCGTGTTCTTAGCACGTGCTAACAAATCACGAACCTTATCTACCGGGCGACCGCTGACATATAATCCGAGTAGTTCTTTTTCCCAATTGAGCATCTCGCGTTCAGGGATTTCTTTTGCCTCCGGCATCGTCAATTTATCAGACATGCCCGTACTTTCCCCGAACATGCTCATCTGACCGATTTCTTTAGCGTGGTGATGATCCGTACTAAAGTTGACCATGCGCTCTATGGAAGCTATATCCGCTAACTGCCAGCGAATGCCAAAAGCATCTAAAGCGCCTACTTTAATTAGACTTTCCAGTGTACGCTTTTGCACCTGACGCAAATCAACACGGCGGCAAAAATCCTCGAGGCTGTTAAACGGACCATCGGCTTCACGCGCTTTGATAATTGGCATCAGCGCATTCTCACCTGCATTCTTGATCGCCACAAGACCGAAACGAATACCGCGTACACCGCTTGGCTGCTTCTGAATATCGAAATCGACAGCACTGTAATTCACATCTGGAGGCAGTACCGGAATTCCTAATCGGCGACATTCGCTGAGGAACGTTGTGATCTTTGTGATGTCATCACGGTGAACTGAGAGCAGCGCCGTCATATACTCGGCAGCATAATGCGCTTTCAAGTACGACGTTTGGCAAGTGATAACCGCATAATCTGCTGCGTGAGAATTGTGAACCAGAATGTCATTAGCTATAAAGTTGTGCGTGCCTTCAATCGTGAGGTCATATGTAGGTCTTTCGCCTACATATTCAATTGAGACGATTTTGTCCCAGTAAATATCATTATCCGAGTAAGCCCGTAACTGATTAGAGTCAAAATACTCAGCAACGCGAGCAATAACCTCATGGGTTAATCCAGATTTTGAAACATGGGATACACTATAAAATGATCGTTCCCCTACACCACTCGCTTGAGCAACTTGTTTCCATGAAACATGACGCTTTTCCTTCTCAGCCTTAATGATTGCTTGTATTTGCATAGGAACAACATCTTTTGTTGAAGATGATGCAGGAGAATCGACTATCGTCCGTTCCAACTTGCAGCGACACCCTTCACTAATAAAATAACAAGCGACATTGACCAGAAATTTGCGTAGGTTGTCACTGCCAGTGATAAATAATTGATAGCCAATACGCCCTTCTTTGTAAGCAAATTCTACGCGCCTAATACGACTGACAATACCTAGTCGCAAAAGAAGATGTTGGATTTGATGAACCATGCGCTCGGATGAGGTTGCGTAATATGCACTCACCCCATTTTCATTGATATGACCATCGCCTTCCCACATCCTAGCGAGTAGCAAACCAATTTGTTGATTTGAAAGCTCAAATACTTCGTCAGGAATAAACTTTGTATATGAGTTGGTGTTGCGAAGCCCAAGCTTTTCGATCCAACTTACCACAGTGTTTTCGCCTGAACGATTAGCTTTTTTAGCGTAAACATCGTACATGTTACGGCGCTGATGTGTGCTAGCAATCATATTAGGAAATTTTTCCAGGTTAGTGCAGTAATCTTTCCATTGATTTTCATCGCTGGTATAGTAGTAAACACTTGTCGGATTAGTTAGGTTACCTTCAGCTAAGAGATGACCTAATACAATTACTGCATGGTCTGTCCAAACATTGTTGTGATTTACTTCAATCCGTCTTGGCACGGCGATTTGCTCACCAACTGCCAAATCGCCTAAGTTGCGCCAACCATCAAAGGTGTAGAAAGGATGATTGTCCGTAGCCTCAATTTGGCGACCGAGTTGGGTCGTCAAACGATAAACAGGTTTCACCCCATTTGCCATCGCAGCGGTGACTCTGCCCGGTTTGATACGCAATGTGTCCAAATCACTGGTCAATGTATGGTCAATTTGCACTTTCCCTGTAGCGACATCTCCGATTTTGACACGTCGACCTGTATCTGCGTCGACTATTTCAGTGTCATAAACCAAACACTTGTTGAAGCCGTAATTAGCGAAAAATTCTATATCGTCAAATATAAGATTAATCGTTCCGTCATCAAGCCCATGATTAGGCCCGCGCTCCAAGAAAATATCACGATGCTTCTTCAGATCTTTCTCTTTTTTCTTGGATACGGCACGCCGCATTAAGTCGGCTTCCCCAAGCTCATAATCGAACAATTTGCCCGCAACCTGCATCAATTGTTCTTGGTAGACTATGATTCCCATCGTTTCTTCAAGAATTGGCTGCAACAATTCATGCCGATATTCGATTTCTTCCTCACCGCGTAGGCGTTTATTGTAAGTGGGAATAAATTCCATCGGGCCGGGGCGATAGAGCGAGACCGCCGCGATAATATGCTCAAACTTAGTCGGTCGCATATCACGAAGCATCTGCTGCATACCAGAACCTTCAACTTGGAAGACCCCAACCGTTTCACCGCGCCCCATGAGTTCAAATGACTCCTTGAGTTTACGATTCACTTCGGGATCATCCGTCGGGCGGTAAGGAATATTATCCAGCGTGAACTTGATGCCGTGATAACGCTCGATCAGATCACAGGCTTTCCGCATAATGGTTAGCGTGGAAAGACCGAGGAAGTCGATTTTCAACAAGCCAATTGACTCGCAAGTCTCCATCGGGAACTGCGTAACGGCTTTCAGAGGATTTTCGGTCTTGCCTTCACTATCTTCTTTTTCGACCTTGGTCGGGCGATGCAGCGGCAGATATTCCACCAGCGGCTTATCAGCAACAATTACGCCTGCTGCATGGGTCGAGGCGTGACGGTTAACCCCTTGCAAATGAACAGCAATATCGACGATCCGTTTGATCTCGCTGTTCGACTTATACATCTGTTGAAGTTCAGGGTTTTCTTCCACATAAGTCATAATTGGCTTGGGCTTAGGCTCAGTAGGGATCAGTCGTGCAGCTTGATTAACGACTTCCAACGGCACATTAAGCGCACGTCCTACATCACGAACCGCCGCCTTTGCCCCTAATGTACCAAAGGTGATAATCGCCGCGACTTTGTCTTCGCCATATTTCCGCGCCGTGTAATAAATCATTTCTTCACGACGGTCATCAGGGAAGTCCATATCAATATCCGGCATACTGACACGACCCGGATTAAGAAAGCGCTCGAACAGCAAGTTATTCTGCATCGGATCAATGTTGGTGATACCCATGGTATAAGCCACCAAACTACCTGCACCTGAACCACGAACGTTCCACCAAATATCGGCATGGCGGGCAAATTGGCACAAATCCCACACGATCAAGAAGTAGGTGTTAAAACCCATATCACCGATGATACCGAGTTCACGATCCAGTCGCGCACGCATATCCGCATCATTCGCACGGTCGCCAAAGCGCCAGCGCATCCCCTTCTCACATAGATAACGCATGTAACTGGTCGAGTCATAACCTTTCGGAACCGGGAAGACGGGCAGGTGATACTCTTTATCATCTAGATTGATGTCACACATCTCGGCAACTTTGAGTGTGTTCGACAGTGCTTCCGGAGCGGCATCGCCAAAGAAACCGTACATTTCTTGCTGGCTGGTCAGATGATAGCTAGCATCCGACATCCGCAAACGATCAGTATCCGTTTTGAGTGCGCTGGTCTGAATACAAAGCAAAGTATCGTGTGGGTCATAATCCGTATCAAGCACATAATGAACGTCATTGGTGGCAACCATCGGCACGTGCGTGTGGTTAGACTTGCCATATTCCAGCAACCACTTATTCAGCGTTTCCAGTTCAGGAATATCGTGCTGTTGAAGTTCGAGGTAGAAGTTTTCTTTACCGAAAACATCTTGATACCAGCCAATGAGTTCGCGGGCTTCATCGTCGCGACCTTCCATAATCGCTGTTGGAATTTGCGCTGCCAAACAGCCACTGGTCGCGATTAGTCCTTCTGAATGCGCCGCCAGTAATTCACGGTCAATACGTGGACGATAATAATAGCCATCAAGCTGGGCAGCGCTAGCGAGTTTGAGTAGATTTTTGTAGCCGGCCTGATTCTTTGCTAGCAGCAGCATGTGGTAAGGACGCTTATCCAGCTTTGAATCGCGATCATGCATCGAACGGCGCGCCAGATAAGACTCGACCCCAATAATGGGCCTAATTCCGGCAGCTTTTGCAGTCCGATAAAATTCCATCACCCCGAACATCGTCCCATGATCGGTAATTGCTAGGGACGGCATATTGAGTTCTTTAGCGCGGTCAACCAACTTGTCGATGCGGCTCAGCCCATCGAGCAATGAGTATTCAGTATGAACATGAAGATGAACAAAATTCTGGTCAGTCATGCGGATTTAAATCCCAAAATCAATGATTGTTTTGCGTGGATGAAGCGAACATCTGTTATACGACCTGATTATAACACCAATGGCGGGTATGAGCTCAAGTGCAGACCCAAAATTCACGTAATCAATTCGTAAGACTTTCGGAAGAATTGGGTAACAACTCTTCGATAGGGTAACGGTGATTTGGGTAACGCATTCTAAACCTAGATTGTGCGACCTAAACCTCACTTACCAGATTCTTTATGAGGAGATTGAAAATGCGTACTTTTTACCGTCTGTTTGCTACGCTCAGCATAGCGGCTCTGGCATTTGCCATATTCGCACCCACAACTGCCCGTGTTACCCGCGCACAGGACAAGCCGCTGGTCTGCGACTCCACATTGGTCACATTACTTCTTGTTGCTGAACATAATTATGACTATCTGACCAATATGGAAAAGAACGGCAGCATGATGCCCAATGTAGAATTTGGGGATTACAAGCCACTCCTTACAACCATCATGGCTAATATGATGGCTATGCAGCAAAATATGACCCAAGAACAAATGGACGCGGCGGCCATGGAAGACAAGACCATGGGCGAAATGATGCCAATGAGCAACAAAGAGATCATCGACCAATATCTGAAAGGCATGATGATGTCTGACGGCTCAATGGCCGAGGCCACGCCTGACGCTATGGGTTCAATGGATGCCATGACTCAACTTCCCACCGGCGCACTGGCTAATGAAGACCCGGCATGTACCGCTTTGCGTACCGATGTCGAACATTTCCTGCTGGTTCACACTATCGGTGACATGACAATGGGCGAAGCAATGAAATAACGACTAATTAGCAGTCGTTCGCAAAAAGATACCCCGGTCTTGAAACCGGGGTATTTTGATTCATCCACTATTCAGAACAATCATACTTATTTCCCACGTCACTGTTTTATACTAAACGCACATAAATTAGGAATCCGATTACAATAACACTATGCCAGAATTACCAGAAGTAGAAACCGTAGTACGTGGATTGCGTGAGCCTTTGATTGGCCGACGTATCGAAAGTGTTTGGTATGAGCGCGAAAAAGTGATCCAGATGCCAAGCGCAGAGCAATTCAGCGCCCGCATCGTTGGACAAACCGTAAAAGCCATTACGCGCCGCGCCAAATATATTCTCTGCCACCTTGACCACGATATATTGGCGATTCACTTGAAGATGACTGGTCGCCTGTTTGTGGCTGCGCCGGAAAATCAACCGCCTGAAGATCGATGGGTACGGTTACGACTTAGTTTGGATAACGGCGAAGAATTGTGTTTTTCTGATGCACGTCGTTTTGGGCGCGTGTATTTAGCCGGTTCAATTGAAGAGATTACACCGGTACTTGGCCCTGAACCATTAGAAGATACCTTTACGCCAGCCGTACTCAGCCAACAATTGGGAGGCCGAAGCAAAGTCATAAAAGCGTTGTTACTCGATCAATCTTTTGTAGCTGGCGTAGGCAATATCTATGCCGATGAAGCCTTACATCGCGCAGGCATACATCCGAAACGCTCAGCGGATAGCTTAACCAAAGTCGAGATTGAACGTCTGTATGGCACTATTCGGGAAGTGTTAAATAAAGGTATCGAGTATCAAGGTGCAACCTTGAACTGGTATCGGAAACCCGATGGCACAAAAGGCCAGTCGCAAGATCATTTTTATGTGTATGACCGTGAGGGTGAGCCTTGCCTTAAGTGTGGCACGCCCATCGTCAAAATACGTGTAGCCCAGCGGGGTACACATTATTGTCCACATTGTCAGCCGGAGAAATAAGATATGTCCAGTGATTTCTCGGAATTTTTAGGTCAACCCTTTATCACCACGATGATGAGTATATTATGTGTGGTTTTCCTGCTTCTAGTCGGCACGATTGCCGCACTGGTTTACGTGCGCCGACGCAAAGCACAGCAAAAACTTGCTGCAACTGTGACACCGGGTTTTGTGACTGCAGCTAATTACGCTTCGAGCGGTCATGATATGCCTGACTTAGATCTTTTGGTGAATACCTTTTCGTCGCCACCTGCCCCTAAGCCATCACCTGTCGCGGTGACACCACCAGCAGTAGTGTCTGCCTCACCTGCCCCTATACGGTCAGCCCGCAAAGGCACATTCACGATCATACCCAAAGATGGAAGTTCAACAGAAGCAGTCGAAGTCTTGACAATTTTGCGCGATGTTGTTGATGGGTCATTGCTGGTACAAATGGGGGAAACGACCTACCACAATGTCAGTAGCAATCAAGAGTTCAAAGAACGTTTTAACAAGCTCATGCGCGAAGTCGGTCAAATGGTCACGAAACCTGCGCCTACTTCGTCTATCGTTACTGAACCTGAGCCACAAACGCCATCAACTGAGACAGAACCGCCTGTGCCCTCGGTCAGTGACTTAATGCAATCCAATGAGCCTTCGTTTTTAGCGCCTAAGAAGCCGACTGCACCACCCGCTCCATATGCACCCATTGGAACCCTACCGGGCGACTTGCCGAGTTTTAAATTGGAAGATAATCCAATGCAAAAGCTCAAACGAGGCCGGAAAGCAGATCTACCACCCGTGCCAGAAATTAATATCGCGGGTGCAATCGGGGCCTATCTTCAGCATAAACTCAGCCAAACACCTGAGTATTCAAATCACAGTATCCACATTTATCCCGCACCCGGTGGTGGTGTGAGCATTGAAGTTGACGGCAAATATTTCGAAGCCGTAAGTGACGTGAGTGATCCTGAGATTCGCGAATTTCTTTCCAACACCATCAGCGAATGGCAAGAGCGACACTAAACGCTAGTGTTTGAAAACGCGGTTTATATAAACCCCCATTATTTGGGAGCGTTTTCATGAATGTAAATCCGAAGTTTTATAACAAAAATCAATATAATGAATATATTGATTTTTGATTTGTGGGGGCAAAATGAGAAAAATTATTTCAGTCCTTATTGTGTTGTTTACCTTATCAGGAACAATCCATGCCCAAGGAGGACTAACCCGTGATCAACGGGAAAAGATCGCTGAATCGGTTGTACAAATATTCAATTTAGATGCAGATGGTCAACCGGTATCCTCAGGTTCTGGCACGATTATTTCCGCAGACGGTCTTATTTTAACGAACCGCCATGTGGTTGAAGACGGAGAAGATTTCGCCATTCTGCTGCTCTCAAACCTACGTGAAAAACCTGTGGCAACGTATCGTGCATCTGTCATTGGGGTGTCTGACGATATTGATATGGCTGTTTTGCAGATTGATCGCACCATCAAAGGAAAAAAGATCCAGAAAAGCAGTTTAAAGTTACCCTTCCTAGATAACGTTAATGAGGATGTTGGACACGGCGATCCGATAACCATATTCGGTTTTCCGGGTTTAGGTGATGGCTATCTCGTGGTCACCCAAGGAACAATCACTACAATTGAAGATGACGATCTACTGGGTGAGCATGTGGCAGTTTGGTATCAAACCGATGCGGAACTTTCACCGGGTAACAGCGGGGGTTTAGCAGTCGATTCGGATGGTAAAATTATCGGTATTCCAACCGCTGTGCAATCCGAGCAACAAACCAATGGTCGTCTAGGGGGTATCACGCCTTGGCCTGCCATCCAGTTGGTACTCGATAACAAAGCCCTAGTCAGTTTTTCAACTTTATCAGGAACAGGTAGTTCAAGTACCGATGTGTCTGATATGTCTGGTGGACTTAGTTTTACCTGTAGCAAGGGAACGAAACTGAATAATGGCGTGGAATTTATCGTCAAACAAATGCGATCTGGTTTCACCTATGTGGCAACTGCCGTAGGCATAAACGGATTCGATCCTGTCATGGCTGTTTACGACACTAAAACCCAAGATGGACAATGCAATGACGACAATGATAAAGCTGCGGATTTTGAAGCTGATTTACCCACCACCGGAATTGTGAAACCCGATTCAACCAGCGCCCAAATCGCTTTCCAGCAAGAGAGCGGCAAAGGACTCGCTGATGTATCTATCGTCGTAGGTGGAGCCGATGAAAACGGTGGAGAATTTATTCTCATTCTTGAAGGTATGGTCGTAACGCCACAAAATGACGGTGATGGTGATCCATTTCAAATAGCCATCAGACCGGGCATGGTTGGTTCAGGTGTTCCAGTCGCACTCTACATGCTCGGAGTTTCACCGCGCCTTGATCCATTTCTTTTTATTCCGGATAAAAACGGGAAAGTTCTCACAAGCAATAAAGGGGATGATTTTTCATGCGACGATGCAGGAACAAAGGCCTGTTGGGGCAGCTCTTCTGACCTCACAGGCAGTTATGTTTCGCGTTCACAAGGACGCTCTGTTGACGCAGACGAGACCGACGCATCGATCCAATTTGATCTGACCAGTTTCACAGACGTGACTGTAGACGAACCGAGCTACATTCCTTTGGATATGTCCAGCGCAGAAAAACAGTCTCTTGGAGATTATATCCTCGTTTTCCATGCTGGAACCCAATAAGCATTTGCAGTTTTGCGCCATTCAAGAGGTTATGCATTTGATGACATGACCTCTTGAAAATGTACGTTACACAAACGGTTCATTAATAGGAATAACTGAAGCCTTACCATCGTCACTCTTCACATAATGTCCTGCAACACGCTGAGGATCATGAGCAAAAATGAGCAGCGCACCGGTTTCGAGCGCCCACTTCTGCCAACGACGTTTGGTTTCCAAGGTAATCAATGGCTCAACATCATAACCTGTCATCCAACCTAAGCGTTCGAAGTGAATAGCATAACTCGCCATATCGCATACAAACAGTGCTTGCTCACCCTGACTCTCAAAGCGGATGCTCATATGGGCTGGCGTGTGTCCGGGTGTCACATGTCCCGTGATGCCGGGAAAAATCTCAGTGTCACCATCCAACAAACGCATCTGCCCCGACTCATAGAGTGGTTGATAGTTCATTGGGAAATAAGTGGCGCGAGTCCGTTCGTTAGGTTGCATAGCATCTTCGTATTCCCGGCGCTGCACCATATATTCAGCATTCGGAAAGGTAGGCGCAATTTTCCCCGATTCGTCATACCGTGTATTGCCCCCCGAATGATCGCCGTGTAAATGGGTGTCAATCACCAAGTGAATATCGTCAGGCTTGAGATTAAGCCGTGCCAGACCATCAATTAGCCCACCTTGAGGCCGTTCTAGATAAATAAATCCTTTTTGTTTGTCGCTCATTTTCTCACCGTTACCCGTATCTACGAGGATATTACGGTCACCGGCCTGAACCAACAAACAATTATGAATCATAGGCACAAGATGGTTCTCATCAGGCGGCATCAATGGCGACCATAACACACGCGGTACCAGACCGAACGCCCCGCCGGGATCAACCTTAATCAGTGATTCGTTTATCATGTGGATGCGAAAATCGCCAACCTGAAGCATAAATGATACCTTTGCCGCGTGGAGATTAGATTACGAAGGAATCATGCCAAGTGCCGCCGCAAATTGCGACACCAAATTATTACGTTCGATAGAGGGCAAGAAGGCAGATTGAGCAGCGTTAAGCATATTACGCTTGACATCTTCCAGCGAAAATGTCATGAAATCGACAGCATGAACCAGTTCGTCCGTTAAAGTAATATCGCTCACCAATGGATCATCGGTATTAATAGTGGTGACGACACCATAACGGTAGAGTTTGTTCAACGGATGCAGCGACCAATGCGCAACTGCCCCACTATGAACATTACTGGTTGGACAAACTTCAAGCACGATGCCACGTTCGATTAGCCAATCACATAGACGAAGGTCTTCTAACGCACGTACCCCATGCCCGATGCGATCCGCAAAAAGCGCAGTAACCGCTGAGCGAATATTATCTGCCGAACCCCACTCACCAGCATGAATGGTCACCCCCAACCCTTCATTTTTCGCTCGTTCGAATAAGGATTGAAAGGGTTCTGCTGGATAGTCACTTTCATTGCCCGCCAAATCAAACGCCACAATATAGGGGTTTTGGTAATCCAAAACTGCGTCCAACGTCCGCTCAGCAATCGCATAACTTTCATGACGGTTCACTGAAACAATCAAGCGTACTTGCATCTGGTGTTGATTTCCGGTTGCTACAGCCTCGCTGCACACCCACTCAAGCACGTCTTCGTAAGAACAATTCAATATATTGGAAAGCGCCCGCGGCGTAAATCGGAGTTCAAAATATTTGACATTATCAAGCACTGCATCCATAACCACTTCACGTGTCATGCGGCGAATAACCGCCTCAGACAAAAAGAACTGCCGGATGGTCATAAACTTGGCAAGGAAGTGTTGGGAATTATGCGCTTCGCTCGGCATCATCTGGACGAAAGGACGTAAGAGTTCAATGTCATATTCTGGCATTTCAATACCGTACTCTTGCGCAACTTCCACCAATGTTGAAAGACGAATTGAGCCTTCCAGATGGCGATGCAGTTCGACTTTAGGCAGTGCCTGCATCGTGCGCCGAAGATGATCGTCTGCCAAATTATGCCCCCAATGTTGTAACCGGAATGAACCCCTTTAGCCTATCTTAACATTAGCTGCGCTCTGCTAACAGCCAACTCCAATAGCGCCATGCAATGATCAGACTCATTGTAAGGGCAAAAGCAGGCAAACCAATATAAAGAATAACCGCACCCGGATCATCTGGCAGCGGAATATATGATTGAAGTAAATTAAACAAGCGATAAACAAGACTCACAATCAGTAAGACAGCACTCAACCACAGGCCAATATAATAGTGAGGTGAGCGTGTTACCTGTCCTAGTCGCTTACTGAGCAGGCCTAATACCACCAGTGCCACGGCAATCGAAAACAACCCCACTAAAGCAAACAAGCCGCCTACAAACACATGGACCTCGTTTAGCGATTCTGTGTCATCCGGTAATACAAAAAGATCGACAAAACCAAAAGTGAAACACCAGCCAACCCCAAAAAGGCATCCCCCGCCAAATCACCCGCTAAATGTCCGATGCTGGCATAACGCATGACCGCCGCACCAAACAATAAAATAGGAACCGCAAACCATTCAAAAAAGGTGCGTTCCATTGCAAACCGCTGATAAAAACGTGCAATCAGCAGTAAAAACACCAAAACAAAGGCTAGGGGAAACCATAGATACAATGTGAGAAACTGGCTGACTGATACTGCTGCCACACCGGAACCTACCTTTGTTTAGCGCATACTGCGGATAACATGGTAGATTGCCTTCACCCGAAACAAGCGATCATCGCAAGCACGGACAAAAGTATTGACCATGTCGCGCATTTGACGATCTTCAGCCAACCGATAAATCGCTCGTCCTGAAACCATCTGTCCGATAAGAACATTGGCTCCGACAAGTTCAGCTAATTCATCGCTGATTGCCAATATATCCCGTCCTGTAAAACGGGCTATATTCTCAGCGGTATCTGCCGCGTGGGGATTATCATGAAAAAAACGAATCAGATCCCACTTGACGAAAGAATTCACTTTGTCATGTAGAAACGCAATCATCTCTGGATCGAGATCATCGCCCAAACGTGGTGCAACATCCATACGAGTCATTCGGCAAACCCCATCCCATAACTACAATGTTACGAACGGAAGTGAAACAGAAATATAATTTGAAGAAGTGTAGATTATAACCACACTTCTTCAAAATACTGATATTACTTAACTTTTGCTTGATCTTCCTTCAAGTGGCAATTCTTATACTTCTTGCCACTGCCACACCAGCACGGATCATTACGGCCCAACTTAATTTGGGCGCGAACCGGTTCTGGACGTGAGTCGGATGCTCCTGATGCACCCGCATTGGTTGTCATCATCGCTGGCCTGCTCAAGTTGAGTTGGATTGGTTGCTGTCGGCGCAGCACCGAACGCGGCGCAATCTGTGCCGTCAGCAAGCGGTAAGCCGCCTGTGTGCGAATTTCATCCATCATCCCCTGCCACATGCTGTAAGACTCACGCTTATATTCAACCAGCGGATCACGCTGTGCCACTGACATCAAGCCAATACCTTCACGCAGCACATCCAAATCAGTCAAATGACGCTGCCAATGTTGGTCAACTGCTTGAAGCATAGCCCATTTTTCAACTTTGGGCATCATATCGTTACCCAATTCTTGAGTTTTATGGTCATATGCTTCATTGATGGCGTTTAGCAGCATCTCTTCGATTTCTTCCACATCCTGCCCTGCCATTGTGTCAGGGTTGATATGTTCAGGCACCGGGAAAATAGCAAGGGCGCGACGATACAGCCCTTCCAAATCCCATTCATCAGGCGTTACATCTTCCGGCGTGTATTCATCCACCAGACCGATGATAGCGTTATCAAGAATTTTGGTGTAATCCTCGCGCATCGAGTCTTTCTTCAAGACATCACGCCGTTGGGCATAAATGACTTCACGCTGCTTGTTGACCACATCATCATATTCCAACACGCGCTTCCGCATATCGAAGTTATAACCTTCTACACGTACCTGCGCTTGACCAATCGAATTGCTAATCATGCGGTGTTCAATCGCTTCGTCTTCTGCCATATTCGCCCATGACATGAAGCCCTTCACACGATCACCACCGAAACGCTTCATCAAGTCATCTTCAAGGCTCAGGTAGAAGCGCGACTCACCGGGATCACCTTGGCGACCGCAGCGACCACGTAACTGATTATCAATACGTCGGGCCTCATGGCGTTCCGTACCCAGAACGAACAATCCGCCTTGTGCCAAAACTTTTTCGCGTTCTTCTTCACATTGGACTTTAGCTTCGCTATAAGCAGTCGCCCATTGTTCGGGGGTCATGGTCGCGAAATCAATACCCGCTTTACGTAGTTTTTCACGTGCGATACCTTCGGGATTACCACCGAGCAAAATATCGACACCACGACCAGCCATATTGGTAGCAATCGTAACACCACCAAAATGTCCAGCTTGGGCGATAATACCGGCTTCACGTTCGTGCTGCTTCGCATTCAAGACTTCATGATTCACACCAGCACGTTCTAATGCTTTACTAAGACGTTCCGAGGTTTCAATAGCTACTGTACCAACCAGTACAGGTTGCCCCCGTTGGTTACGCTCTTTAATTTCATCCACAACCGCTTTGAACTTGACCTGCTCATTCATGTAAATCAGGTCTTCATAATCCTTACGGATAATCGGCATATTCGTCGGGATAGCCACCACGTCGAGGTTATAGATCTTCTCGAATTCTTCGGCTTCGGTCAACGCTGTACCGGTCATACCAGCCAGCTTCTTATACATACGGAAGAAGTTCTGGAAGGTAATGGTCGCCAACGTCAAGTTTTCCCGACGGATCTTCACGCCTTCTTTGGCTTCAATCGCCTGATGCAAACCTTCAGAGAAGCGCCGACCGTGCATCATACGACCTGTAAACTCATCAACAATGATGATTTCCATACCGTCGCGCCCCTGCTGCACCACATATTCTTTATCACGGTGATAAAGCGTCATGGCGCGCAGTGAGTTATCAAGATACGGGATCATTTCCGAATGATCAGGGTGGTAAAGTTGCTCAACACCCAACCGCTTCTCAATCTTTTCGACACCCGACTCGGTCAGATAGACGATCCGGTCTTTAATATCCAAGACATAATCGCCATCCGGCTCTTTGTCTTCCATACTCTGCTCACTGCTCGGTTTGAGAATCTTAACCAACTGAGCAAATTGCTTGTAGTAGTCTGAAGGCTCGTCCGATGGTCCAGAAATGATGAGTGGTGTACGCGCTTCGTCGATGAGAATGTTATCGACTTCATCTACGATGGCATAATAGAGTTCTTGCCGCTGTGCCATCTGCTCCAACTCGACCACCATATTGTCACGCAGGTAATCGAAACCGTATTCGTTATTCGTGCCGTAAGTGATGTCAGCATCGTAGCAAGCACGACGTGTAGCCGGGCGCAAATTCTGGACACGAGGATCAGCCGATTGAAATGTCGGGTCATAAAGAAATGAACCCGCATCAGGATCAGGGCTATCACCTTTGCTTTGAATGACCGCCACACTCATCCCCAATGCGTGGTAAATCGGCCCCATTTGTTGGACGCCGAACTTACTCAGATAATCATTGGGCGTAACCAGATGCACACCGCGTCCGGTCAATGCGTTCAGATACAAAGGCAAACTGGCGACCAGTGTTTTACCTTCACCAGTCTTCATTTCAGCGATACGTCCCTGATGCAGCACCATACCACCGATAAGCTGCACATCATAATGACGTAAGCCAGTCGTCCGCACAGATGCTTCACGCACGACAGCGAAGGCTTCTACCAGTAGTTCATCAACCGCTTTCTTGAGCGACTCAAACTCTTCAATCCCAGCTAAACGTGCTTTGAACTCATCGGTTTTTGCCCGCAGTTCGCTATCTGAGAGCTGCTTCATTGCGGGTTCAAGTGCGTTAATTCGCTCGACCACTTCCCTGTAACGGGAAAGCGCGCGCTCAACAGGGTCGCCCGCAACCATTTTTACTAAACTTTTGAACATTGTTGCCTCAATTTCCAACCTGTTACAGGTATGGTTTTACGAGTCGAAATTATAACACAAACGGATAAGCAAGGGTTTAGATCATCGTATGAATTGCAGATGAACACACTCTACAGGATTGTGTGTACGGGCGATTATAATACAGCCTACGTCACATTGAACATTCAAACATGTTAATGTTACGTAAAAAAGACGAGTTAGGGTTTTGTCAGTTGACTTTCAAAAAGCAACACTTATTAACCTTCTGAGGGCAGTATATGGGCTATGGACTCTCCGATTTGAATTTTGAAGAGTGGGTTGTACACATTTTTGACCACCCAGTAACCGATCCAGCTTGGTATTGGGATATGGATGCCGAATGGT
Source organism: Aggregatilineales bacterium (assembly GCA_038251275.1). Taxonomy (GTDB): domain Bacteria; phylum Chloroflexota; class Anaerolineae; order Aggregatilineales; family Phototrophicaceae; genus CFX2. The sequence goes on along the minus strand of JBBSBM010000008.1, from coordinate 98,214 downwards.
GGCATCACTCTCACGAAGAAGCCGTTGATTATATGACAAAGCTCTTTGAATATGCTGGAAATATTCTTGTATCCTATACCGACGAACAAGCAAATCAAGGATTATGGTATCTATCATCGACTACGATATCGGATTATTTCAATGCTTTACATGATGTGACTATACCAATACAAAAACGTTTACGGTGTCTTGAGTCAATCTATTCTTTGTTCAAACAATTGTATACAGTCAGATGTTCACTACATTTATCACACTTAGTTCGCTCAGATGAGCCTAATCCGACAGGTTATAGCATTATCAATTTAAGCTGCTATATGTGGTGGGACAATGTATCCACTATTTACACAGGAGCAATCATTGAAGATTACCTGGAACTGTATTCAAGAACCATGCTCGACGTGTTAAAACGGATACTAGAACTTGAATCCATTGCTTGTCAAGAAAGCGCCTTGCATGGTCTAAGTCATTACCAGAGCTTTTCAAGGCACTTTCGTGAAGACGTAACAAAACATGAAGTCATAGACATCATCAGTAACTGGCTCAAAACACACAAAAAGATACCAGCATCTCTAAAAACTTATGCTTTAGCTGCCCGTTTTGGTGGCGTACTTTGAATATCATTAAGGCTACTAATTGACCAAAATCTTCGCACTCACAACACGCGGACTCGAATCCATCAGCGCTGCCGAAATCGCAGAAGTCGCGGACGTAACCATCACCGAAACCAGCTATCGTCGTATTGCTGCCGAGTGCAACGGTTCATTAAATCCACTGCTTAGCCTCCGCACGGTAGATGATGTTTACCTTGAACTTGCCCATTGGGATGCCGTATTTCACACCCGTGATATGCTGGCGCAGTTCAACGCATGGAGCGACCAACTTGATGTCCAGCAAGCCGCCATAGATTGCCGTCAAGTCCGCCCTATTCCTTTGCAGCCTATCTTTTCGGTCAGTGTGAGCTTTATTGGCAAGCGCAATTACACCGCCGATGAGGTCAAAGTGAGTATCGCTGATTCAATCAACTTCACACACGGTTGGACATACACCCCCGACGACCGTGAAGCCAACCTCAATATCCGTGCGTTTATCGAACATGAAGAAGCGCATGTCGGTGTCCGTTTAGGATCACATGCCCAACACGAACGCCTCTACAAAATGGTCGAACGTCCCGGTGCGCTCAAGCCGACTGTAGCCGCTGCCATGCTGCGATTAGTTGATGTTCAATCCGGTCAGCGCTTGCTTGATCCCTGCTGTGGCTCCGGCACAATTCTTATTGAGGCAGCCCTGATGGGCGCATCGGTACAAGGCGGCGACAATGACCCTGATGCCATCAAAGCCACGCGCGAAAATATGAAGGATGCAAACGTACTAGGCGAAATCGAACAGTGGGACGCCCGCGTCTTGCCACTGCGCGACAGCAGCAACAAGCGTATTGTGACCAATCTTCCGTGGGGACGACAAACTTTTGTAAACGAGGAATTAGGGTCGTTTTACACGCAGGTATGCAGTGAAATGGAGCGTATTATTGCATCTGAGGGGCGCATAGCTATTTTGACCAGTACGCCCCAACTTCTGCATTTCAATTATCTACAACTGATTCAATCGCTCGAAATCAGCTTATTCGGGCAGAACCCGACCATATCAGTTTATGGAGCTACTCGTTGAACAACGCGCCCACGCTGCGCCCTTGATGTGAACGCAAGATCACTTCGGAAAGCATCGGTGCTACCGAAAGAATTTTCATATTCGGCAGCACTTTTTCACGCGGCAGCGGCACTGTGTTGGTTGTAATGATTTCTTTTAGACCCAACCCACTTAGATTGTCAAAAGCTTGTGCCTTGAGCAGTGCATGTGTAAAGACCAAGGAAACTTCTTTTGCACCATGCTTACGGATAGCCTCGACTGCCTTCACAATCGTGCCGCCTGTCAAGACTTCATCATCGACTAGCAGTACATTCTTACCATCAACGTCCCCAATAATGGCTAATGCTTCCGCCGTGCCAGTGTTGAAAATACGCCGCTTCTCGACAATCGCTAGTGGGGCTTCCAACTTTTCTGCCCAATTGCGCCCCTTCTTGGCAAAACCCAAATCGGCTGCACATACCACCAGATCAGGAATCTGCTGTTCCTTGACATAATCACTCAATAGATGGAAAGCTGTCAGTGCATCACCGGGGATATTGAAGAAACCCTGAATTTGCCCCGCATGTAAATCCACCGTCATATAACGGTCTGTGCCAGCCACTTCCATCATATTCGCCATCAACCGTGCCGTAATGGGCACACGCGGTTGATCTTTCTTATCCGACCGCGTGTAAGACATATACGGTACAACAAGATTGATGCGTCCCGCTGAATCACGCTTGAGCGCGTCAATCATGATCAACATTTCCATGATGTTGTCATGCAGCGGAGTCGTCATACTCTGAATCAGATACACATCCTGACCGCGAACGCTTTCCTTCAGACGAATAAAGATGTTTTCATTAGGGAACACAATTCGTTCGTAAGCTCCCAAAGGGCATCTCAATTGTTCTGCTATCTCGGCGGCCACATTTTGGGATGCTGACCCCGCGAACAGCATAATCCGTCCATAGTGACCGTTCTCGGCCATCCGGTGGGTATCCGTGTCACGAACATAGGTCGTACCGGGAACTTTTTCCAACACGCCCTCCATAAGCCTTGCACCTCGCACTTTGTTTTATTTTGAGTGAATGAATGTTACAGCAGGCTGCCGAAGGGCAACCTCCACCGTAGTTCCCTATTTTGCCACGTTTACCTGTTGAAATGCCAACAGTTGGTTCACTGCTGTCTGTGGATCAAGCGAACGAGACTGCACTTGGTTCACGACATCCCGCAGTTTCTCCGCCGGCAAAACCAAAAATAACTGCTTCACTAACTCGTCTCGTACCCGATCAACCAATTCCATCTCAACCTGCTGCTGTTCAAGCTGGTGCATGCGGTCGGCTTGCGTCAAATAATGGCGATGCGCCTCAATCGCCTCCACCAACTCGCCAATACCTTCACCTTCCGTAGCCACCGTCCGTATAACTGGAGGCAGCCAAAAATCATGGTTCGATGACGTTGGTAATTCGGCAGTCATCGTCTTACCATGATGAGCAACCATTTGTTCGCGTGAGACGGGGTGTCCAAGTTCAAGCATATTACGCAGCGCCCGCACCGTACTATCCACACCGGGACGATCCGCTTTATTGACCACCAACACATCTGCGATTTCGAGGATGCCTGCTTTAATGGCTTGGACATCATCCCCCAAACCCGGTGCTTCGATCACAATCGTGGTATAAGCCGCGCGGACAATATCAACTTCGCTTTGCCCTGCGCCAACTGTTTCCACCATCACACGATCAAATCCAGCCGCATCCAACAGGCGGATAGCATCGCGCGTCGCACGCGCCAAACCACCTAAGCTACCGCGAGTTGCCATGCTGCGGATGAACACACCTTTGTCACCTGAGAGTTCGCGCATTCGAATGCGGTCACCGAGGATTGCACCACCTGTAAAGGGGCTTGTAGGATCTACTGCGAGGATTGCTACCGTTTCGCCTTGAGCGCGGTAGGCTTTAGCGAGTTCTGTGACGAGCGAACTTTTACCCGTTCCCGGTGCGCCAGTTAATCCGATTACCCAGGCATGTCCGGTATGCGGATAAAGCGCTGTTAAAGCTGCCTGAACACCTTCACGCTCATTTTCGACAGCCGTCAGCAGTCGGGCGAGTGCGCGACGGTCACCAGAGCGTAAAGGCTCAACCATTTCGATCATGTCTGTCGAGCGTCCATCAACTTACGAATGTGGATCACAATATCTTCTGTGCTGGTTCCGGGGCCAAACACAGCCGATACACCCATGTCATGTAAGGCATTCACATCATCATCGGGGATAATGCCGCCCACGAGTAATGAAACATCTTGCAAGCCGCTGCTATCCATCTCCTGACGAATACGTGGTACCAATGCCATATGTGCGCCGCTGAGAATGCTCAGACCAACCACATCGACATCTTCTTGCAACGCTGCTTCGGCAATCATTTCGGGTGTCTGGCGCAAACCAGTATAAATCACTTCCATACCTGCATCACGCAAGGCACGGGCAATAACTTTTGCCCCTCGGTCATGTCCATCCAAGCCCGGTTTGGCGATAAGTACGCGAATAGCTGTCATACTATTGCGCCTCCTTTCATGAAGGTGCATCTATCGCATCAATTTAACCTGATTATAACAGACAACCACATCCTAACCGCTATGCCCAATTGAGACTGAAACCGAAATCAAACCAAAACTTAATTTATATCAATATCGTCATTAAAAAGCTGTGTTACAATATCCAAATGAAATGTGTGCATTGCGGAGGGAATGGATGAGCAGTCTTGCGTCCAAGCAAAGCCAAAATCCTGACATGCCAAACAAGCGTGGAAATTCAACTGCTAACATCGCTGCAATGATGCAACGTGTCCCCTTTTATATTTCACTGGTGGTCGGTGCTGCGGCTGTCATATTGCTAGCTATTTTTCTCGTAACGGCCTTGGAATGGCGGCAAAAACCCTTCTTCGGCGCGATGTTGAATCCCAATATGGTGGTAGATGGTTCAAAACCCATCAGCAACAACAATTGGACTGGCTTAAAAGCGGGTTTGCAGCGGCTTGATCAAGTCACCGCTATTAATGGTCAGACAATCATATCTGTCCCGCCTGATTATATTACGGCGCGGACGACTTTCCTCAACGTACTAGGAAATCTCAAAGCCGGCGATACGGTCGAAGTTGCATTCTTTAGACCGGATGCCAACAAAGTACAACCCGATTATTGCAGCACCATACAAAATGGTGTCAGCACCTGTACACTTTCTTACACATTAGGAAGCTTGCCCGACAGCGATTTCATAGCCTACTTCATCATCCCCTTTATCGGCGGGTTGATTATTGTTCTCTTAGGCTTAGTCGTCGCTTACTTACGACCTAATCAGACTGCCGCACAATTAATTGCCCTGTTCTCCATTACTCTCGGCATATTTATGGCCGGCTTGTTCGACATAAACAACACCTATGCCGCCCTCGTACCGTGGCTGTTAGCAACCGTCATGATCGGCAGTTCGCTCGGCACGTTGGCGCTTATTTTCCCGGTGCCCATGAATCAAGTCTATCAGTTTAAATGGCTGAAGTGGCTGCCGCTGGCGCTTAATCTACCGCTGGTCGTGTTCGGTGTATATACGTTTCTAAACCCGCCCACAGCTAATAGCTTCGCTGATGCTTGGCAGCCCGGTATCTTCTACGCTGTACTGATGCTCATTGTGCTGACAATCAACTTAATTCAACGGCGTGCAAATGCCATTTCATCTTCTATTCGTGATCAAACCAACAGTGTCTTAATCGGTATCACGTTGGCGACTGTACCGCTGCTGATCTGGATCATAGATGAAGTCCTACGCAACCTTTTCAGTACGCCGCTATTTAATGTCAATACCTCGGCGACCATGCCCTTCTTTATTATGCCTTCTATTGCGCTGGCCTATGCTGTGTTGCAGTATCGGCGTGTCAACACCGATCAGGTTATCAGTCAGGGTGTAACTTACAGCATCATGCTGGTCACGCTGGTAGTCGGTTATTTCCTGATTGTCTTCGGGGCAAGTCTATTCGCCAATCAAGCGATGGCATTACAGGGCAATCAGTTCGTCATCGCATTAACCATCTTCATTCTGGCTGTTGGATTTCTCCCTGTTCGAAATGCCATGCAAGAGCGTATCAACCGCATTTACTTCCGCAAGCGGACAAACTTTCAAGAACGGGTTGAAAACTTCGCTACTCGCTTGGCTTCTCTGGAAACACTTGACCAGTTAATCGAAGCCTATCGTGACGAATTAAACCAATCGCTCAACCCAACCAATACTTTTCTATTCTTACCGAATCGTCAAGCCGGGGAATTCACCGCCTACGGCACACCTAAAGCGGAGACCGATGTCCGTTTCGAGGCCACCAGCCCAATACTGACGATGCTCGAAAAGAACGAGCAAATTTATCTAGAGGTCGGACGCGCTTGGCAGCCGGAATTACTCGTTGAGAAATCGCGGCTTGGAATCTTGAAAACGGTCGTCATTGCCCGTCTGCGTGGACGTAAAGAGTTGATTGGCTTCGCGGCAATCGGCCCATCACGTGCCGAAAGAGGCCGTTATGGATTTGAGGAACTGCGCTTTATTCAAAATCTGACTGGACAATTAGCTGTGGCTGTTGAACGCGCTCAGGTCGTTGATTCGCTGGAACGTCGTGTGCGTGAGTTGGACGTACTTAGTCAGGTCAGCCAAGCCGTCAACTTCACTATCGAATTTGATGATCTGCTCGAACTGATTTACGCCCAAACCGACCGCTTGATTTCCGCACCCTACTTCTATATTGCCCTGCGTGAACGTGGCGGTAATAAACTCTTCTTCGCCTTCTTCCTTGAAAACGATGAACGTTATACCGACCGTGAAGATCGTCGCTGGCTCATGGCGCGTGATCTCTTCAGCGAAGTTGTCAAAACCGCTAAACCCCTGCGTGTCGAAGATTACGCCGCCGAAATGCAAAAACGTGGCAGCACCATCATCTACGAAAGTCTTGACCTCAAAGGTTGGATGGGTGTGCCACTGGAATCAGGTTCAAGCACACTCGGTGTGTTGGCAGTCGGTTCAACAGAAGTCGGCAAAAAATATACTGATGAGCAGTTACGCGTCTTCAGCGACATTGGCACACTCGCCGCAACATCGCTGGAAAAAGCCCGCTTGTTTGCTGAGACTGATTTGCGTGCACGTCAGCTCAGCGCCCTAAACGAGATCAGCCAGAAACTCTCGTCCGAATTGAATGTTGAAAACCTACTCCAACTCATCACTCAAAGCGCTGCCAACATTCTTAATGCCGAGGCAGGATCGCTGCTTCTCACAGATGAAAACAGTGATAGCCTTGAATTCAAAGTAGCGACAGGTGAATCGGGCAAAGCCTTAATCGGGCGCAGCTTCCCGAAAAATCGTGGCCTAGCCGGTGAAGTCGCCACAACCGGTAAAACCATCATTGTGAATGATGCCGCCAATGATCCACGTTGGGGTGGTGAAGCCACTGGCGCGTTCAGCACCACCGCTGTTCTCGCTGTGCCGCTCATCGCACAAAATAAAGTCGTTGGTGTTCTAGAAGTCCTCAACAAGAAAGATGGCGGCCTCTACCTTCAAGAAGACGCTGACCTGCTAACAACTTTTGCAGGCCAAGCGGCTGTCGCCATCGAAAATGCGCGTTTGTTCCAGATGACCGACTTGCAGCTCAACCAGCGTGTTTCAGAACTTCAGGCGCTGGAACGCATCGACGTTGAACTCAATCGTTCGCTCGACCTGCAAAAAGTTGCCGACATCACCATGCGTTACGCCGTTGCCAATAGCACGGCAACAGCAGGTGTGTTGGGACTAGTCGTTGGTGGAGACAATCCTCATCTCGAAATTATCTCGATCTCCGGTTACAAACCGGAAGATTATCCTAAAGGGGCAGAAGGTTATGCTTGGCCGATAGAAGGCGTAGTTAAGCGTGTAATGCGTACTCGCCAGCCCGACCTTGTGACTGATACCAAAATCGACCCGAACTATACCCCCAGCCTGCGCGGTGCGCTCAGCCAGTTGACCATTCCCATGCTCTCCGGCGGTGAGATCAATGCCATCCTTGTGCTGGAAAAAGACAAAGAGCCACGTCTGAGTCTGGTCGATATGGCATTTGCACAACGCCTTGCCGAGCATGCCAGTATCGCCATCACCAATGCCCAGATTAACGCTGAACTCACACGTGCCAACGAATCCAAGAGCGAGTTCGTCAGTTTCGTTGCCCATGAACTCAAGAACCCTTTGACTTCAATGAAGGGTTTTGCTGATTTGTTGGTCAGCGGCATGGTTGGCGATATGAACGAGAATCAGAAGAACTTCCTCAATACCATCCGTTCTAATGTTGACCGTATGAACACACTTGTCAGCGATTTGAACGATGTCACTAAGCTGCAAACTAACAACTTGAATGTTGAACTAACAGCGGTGGATTTCAACAACGTGGTTACTGAAACACTGCGTCCATTGACCCGCCAGATTGAAGAAAAGGATCAGACCCTTACCATTCAACTTCCCGAACGGATGCCCAACATTCTAGCTGACCAAAACCGCATGATTCAGGTACTGACCAATATGGTCAGCAATGCCTACAAATACTCACCAGAAGGTACAGAGATTATTATCAGGGCGGAAGTACAAGCCAAAAATCTGGATAGCAAAGGCCGCGACCAAGGTCCAGCCTTACATATCAGCGTCAAAGACAGCGGCATCGGCATGAGTCCCGAAGACCTTGCCAAACTGTTCACACCCTATTTCCGTAGTGATAATCCCCTCACCCATGAACAACCCGGTACCGGCTTAGGCTTAACCATTACACGAGGTCTCATCCAGCAGCATAAAGGTGATGTTTGGGTGGAAAGTGAGCTTGGTAAAGGCTCCACCTTCCACTTCACCATTCCCATTGTGGTGGAGAAGCAGACAGCCCAACCGGAAATGCAACCTGCAAAATAAGATCAATAAACTTATCCGCATAACAAAAAGCCCGTGTCACAGTGACGCGGGCTTTTGTTTTTCTAACGATCTACAATCCTTATTGAGCAAGCTTATACTTCGCCATATAAGTCTGGTCACTATCACCGGTCGTCACCGTGTGAGTAGCCTCGCCACCATCCGACCACGAGTCAAAGATGTACTTCACACCATTCAGCGTTTGTTCAGGTGGCGCGCTCAAAATATTGTCAAAACCGATCAATGCGGGCCGTATAAAGGGCGTTTCTATCGTACCCGATTCATTGTAGCCGAGGCTTAATCCGGGCGGATCACTCTGAAACGTTTGGGTGATCTTATCAGGATAAATTGATACGGATGCCGTCGATATAAGCCCATCAACATCCGTCACCGTCAGCACAATCTCGTACCATGTCTCTTCACTAAAGTCGTGTCCGGTCGTCGGAACAGTAAACGTAGCAGAGTCACCAAACTGTCCCGCCGAACCGGGATGAACGTGGTCAAGGTGATGGAAAATCGTCTTCCAACTATAGCTATCGGCTGTCAGCGCCCCATCATCGGTCGCGCTACCTTTCATGCTGATAACATCACCCGCTTTAAACGTTGCCTTATCTTTAGGCTCCGTAATCGTTACCATAGGCGGTGTTCCAATCACAATGGCGATAGGATCAGACAAAGCAACAGTCTTACCATCTGACACTGTCAACCGCGCTGAATACTCGCCCGCTTTTTCATAATTATGAGTCATACTGGCTTGGTCGCCCGTTGTGTGATCGCCAAAATCCCAACTATAAGTCAGTGTATTGTTGTCAGAATCAGTTGCCGCACTGCTAAAGTCAATCGCAAGTGGTGCTTTCGGTCCCGTCGTCACATTCGCAACCGCCTTCGAAATCACAGGTGGATGATTATTGGCACTGTAGCTGATTCGTCGTACCGACCCCGGCCCAAGATGATTGCCATAATTGTCCAGCGCAATATCCACATAATAAAGTGCGCCATCTGGCCCCGTTTCAAGATCGACAATATCGCCATAAGGTTGATCATTTACCCCGTTCGTCGGGAGAAATGCGGATTCTGTGGGCTTGCCTGCTGCATCAAACGTCAGTCGTTTTATCCAATGTTGGGCGTAGTCTGCGAAAAAATAGCTACCTTGATACTCTTGCGGGAATAAACTAGCTCGGTACACAAGACCACCAATAATCGACGCATCCCGCCCATTATGTGGATAGGTGAAAATAGGATTGGTGATGCCTTCTTTATCGCAAACACCTTCACAAATCGGCCAACCGTAATTCGCGCCTGCCTTACCGATATTCAGTTCCTCAATCGAGTTTTTATCATTGCCGCCAACATCCGCGATATACATGATGTCTGTGACCGGATCAATCGAAAATCGGAACGGGTTGCGTAATCCCATCGCCCAAATTGCGTCCAAATTCGGGCCATCACCGTCATAAAATGGATTATCGGTCGGAACAGTGCCATCGCTGTTTAGGCGCAGAATTTTGCCGTGATAAGTGTCTAAGCGTTGCGAGACATTTTGTGTCCCCTCAGTTGGATCACTATGGAAACCGACTGCCGCGTACAACCTGCCATCTTTCCCGAATGCCAATTGACCACCGTGATGCCAGAAATCAGCCACCACCAAATCTTCCCAAATCACCTTTTCACTCGTCAAATCGGTTGTGCTGTCATCATTGAGTGTGAATCGGGAAATACGATCATGAAGTGGCGAATCAGCGGTATAAAATACATAATAGTAATGATTGGTCTTAAAATCGGGATCGAGTACAAAACCCACCATACCGCGTTCACCTTGAGCGGTATTAATATTTTGAAGTTCCAATACCGGTTCGCGTCTGACTTGGGTTGAACCGGCTTCAACCAGTTCGACTTTGCCAGCCCGCTCGGTGATAAACATTTGACCATCCGGCCCGAAGGTCAAACTGGTCGGTTCATACAAATTCAAAATAAGCGATTGAAGATAAAAATTATCGGGCGGCTTGGAAGGATTTAGTGCTAAAGTAACCGCCAAATTAATCTTTTCAAGGAGATTATTTCGCCGGACTAGATATGCAGCACCACCGACCCCTCCAATAATAATGATGATAATGCCAAGTAAAATAATACGTCGTCGTGTCACAGTACTTCTCTTTCAGTTAGAGTCAATTCGTCACGATACGCATGCCCTCAAACAACACAAAGTTAAATGAGGGATGAAATACAATTTGAGTTGGAATAATTTTCAGCTCAATAATAATTTTGACACAAACAACTAATTTCTGCCTAAACTATCCTTGCAGCATCATAAATCTCTAGAAATAAAAATGCCCACGTCATTGTAACGCAGGCATTCTTATTTACGTGTTAGTGAACTCTGAGCCGTTTAGCTGATATGGGGCACAAGCTTGGAGGTAATCTTGTCTTTCGGCTGATAACCGGTAATCCGTTCGACAGCCTCACCGCCCTTGAACAGCATCAGCGTCGGAATACCCATGACGTTATAACGCATCAGAACATCCGGGTTAGCATCCGCATCCAGCTTGCCGACGCGTACCTTGCCCTTATATTCGTCCGCGATTTGCTCAACCAGCGGCCCAATCATCTTACAAGGGGTGCACCACTCAGCCCAGAAGTCAATCAACACCGGTTCGGTTGATTCAAGGACTTCTTTCTGGAAATTTGCTTCTGTTACTTCAAAGGTCTTGTCACTCATCGCGGCCTCCATGCCCTATATCTATTTTGACGCTAATTTCTAGCCATGTTATCATGATGTCAAGCATGTCGCCAATCTGATTAACACTCTAATAACAGCGTGAGAATTTGCTTTACCCTATGACTATAGACGATGCTCAGCTACCAGAACTTACTCGCAGACAAGAAGAAATCCTCTCCCACATTATCCGCGCTTATACCAATTCACCTGAACCTGTAAGCTCCAAAAGTTTGGCCGAAAGTGCGGAACTAAACGTCAGCAGCGCGACTATCCGCAATGAGATGGCAGTGTTGGAAGAACTGGGTTATGTCACCGCGCCCCATACCTCTGCCGGACGCGTACCAACCGAAAACGGTTACCGCTATTTCGTAAAACGACTGATTAAGGCCAGCGATTTACCATCGGCTGAACAAAGCCACATTGCCGAGATATTTCAGAATTCCCCATTGGCTACCGAACAATGGATGCGGCGGGCAGCCACCATATTGGCACGGACGGTCAACAGTGCCGCGCTTGTCACGCCACCGATTGCCGAAACCAATCGCTTTAAGCATCTCGAAGTTATCTCAATTCAAGGTCGCTTAGTCTTGATGGTTCTGGTGCTGCATGGTGGTGCCGTTCATCAGCAAATGTATAACCTTGCTGACCCCATTCCTCAACCACAACTGAGCGAAGTTGCATCCCGTATAAATACCCTCTGCATGGATTTAAATGCCAATCAAGTGCGGATGAAGAGCGTGCAATTACAACTTCTTGAACGCGAAATCGCCGATATGATTGCCGACCTCATGGAAAAAGCCGACAATAATCCGATGCGTCTCGTATACCGCGAAGGCTTAAGCGAGGTCATGGGCAGTTTCCAAAGTAGCGCTGGTGCGCAGCAAGCCGTGCGTGTCTTTGAGGAACGTCCCTTCCTCAATATGATTTTGAACGAACTCGGCCCGAACATGAATCATGTCGAGGTCGTTATTGGTGGTGAGGGGCGCTGGTCAGAACTCAAGCACGTCAGTATGGTCTTCAGCCGCTACGGAATTCCGGGGCAGGTCAGCGGTGCGCTCGGTGTACTCGGCCCAATCTACATTAATTACGGGCGCGCCATCAGTACGGTGCGTTATGTGTCTGGCCTCATGACCGAAGCGCTCGAAAACATCTACGATACCAGTAAAACAGGTGACGACCAACCAGAGGAATAGCGGCTCAAAATTGTCACCAATATTCATCTGAAAGATTAGTTAGCAACTTGATACGCGTATCATATAAACGTTTATGTGATTCTGATACAATGCCGCTATATTAAGCATGTCTTACACACTAAATTTGGTGTGTCATTCAATCTGAGAGAGGAAAGAAGGTAACGTGAGCCAAGAGGAGACGACACAGTTCGCCGCCGAAGAAAACGGTGCGCCGCAGTCTAACGAAGGGACACCTGTTCCTGATTTGAATCTGGCTGAGGAATTGGCGAAAGCACGCAAAGAAGCCAAGGAAGCCAACGATTACAAAGAAGGTTGGCTGCGTGAACGAGCGGACTTTAACAACTATAAAAAGCGTGTCGAAGGGCAGATGAAAGATTTGCGTGACAACGCTGTTGTTGATGCGATGCTGAACTTGCTGCCGATTATCGACGACTTTGAACGGGCGATGGCAAACGTCCCCCCTGAGATGCAGGATCATCCATGGATGAATGGCGTCGGCGGTATCCACCGTAAATTCCAGAAAACACTGGAAGAAAAAGGTGTAACCGTTCTTGATCCAGTCGGTGAAGTATTTGATCCGACGCGCCATGAAGCGGTGACCACAGAAGAAAGCAGCGAGGTTGAAAGCGGTCATGTTATCGCGACGCTGCAAAAAGGTTATGCACGCGGAGAACGTATCCTGCGTCCAGCCTTAGTTAAGATAGCAATCTAAATAAATCAGTGCGCGAGGTAATCAAACACCTCGGACAACAACTCGCACCAAATCAAACCAAGGAGAGCATTAAAATCTATGGGAAGAATTATCGGTATTGACCTCGGCACAACCAACTCGGTTGTAGCAGTGATGGAAGGCGGACAGCCTGTGGTCATTCCCTCGTCCGAGGGCAATAACCTCATCCCGTCTGTAGTAGCCACCAATCCCAAGACTGGCGAACGCGTCGTGGGCAAGATTGCCCGTAATCAGGCCGTCGTCAATCCAGAAAATACAATTTTCTCGGTCAAGCGTTTTATGGGACGCAAGTTTTCTGACCCGTTGGTTCAGGAAACCGTCAAGCGTGTACCTTATAAGGTCAGCGCTGCCCCTAATGGCGATGCCCGCGTTCATATGGGTGGCAAGGAATACAGCCCGCCCGAAATTTCGGCGATGATCCTGCAAAAGATCAAAGCTGATGCAGAAGCTTATCTTGGTGAGCAAGTTGACAAGGCAGTCATTACAGTACCAGCCTATTTTAACGATGCCCAACGTAATGCCACCAAAGACGCTGGCAAGATTGCTGGCCTCGAAGTCCTGCGTATCATCAACGAACCGACGGCCTCTAGCTTGGCCTACGGAATGGGTGAGAAGAAGAATGAAGTCATCGCGGTTTATGACCTCGGTGGGGGTACATTCGATATCTCCATCCTTGAAGTTGGTGATGGTGTGTTCGAAGTTCGCAGCACCAATGGTGATACCTATCTCGGTGGTGACAACTTCGATGAAGTCATAATTGACTATGTCGCGGCTGAATTCAAGCGCGATCAAGGTATTGACCTCAAGGGTGACCGTCAGGCGCTGCAACGTTTGAAAGAAGCCGCAGAGAAGGCTAAGATTGAACTATCTAGCACAGTCTCGACTGAAATCAACCTGCCCTTCATCACCGCAGATGCCAGCGGTCCTAAGCACCTCAACATGACGCTCACACGCGCCAAGTTGGAAAGCTTGACCCAAAGCCTCATCCAGCGCTCAATCGCCCCTTGCGAAGCCGCTCTGAAGGATGCTGGCCTTAACAAGAATGAAATCAACAACGTCATTCTGGTCGGCGGTATGACCCGTATGCCAGCAGTCGTTGAGTCCGTCAAGAGCTTCTTTGGTCGCGAACCCAGCAAGGGTGTGAACCCAGACGAAGTAGTTGCGCTTGGCGCAGCCATTCAGGCCGGTGTGTTGGGTGGCGAAGTCAAGGACATTCTGCTCCTCGACGTAACACCCTTGTCACTCGGCGTGGAAACACTCGGTGGTGTGGCAACCCCACTCATCGAACGCAACACCACCATCCCGACCAAGAAGAGTCAGGTGTTCTCAACAGCAGCGGATGGTCAGACACAGGTAGAGATTCATGTCGTACAGGGCGAACGCCCGATGGCGAATGACAACAAATCGCTCGGCAAGTTCATTCTGGACGGCATTCCACCCGCACCGCGTGGCGTACCTCAAGTTGAAGTGACCTTCGACATTGATGCTAACGGTATCATCAACGTCAGTGCATCCGACAAGGCTACTGGTCGCGCTCAGAAAATCACCATCACCGCCAGCAGCGGTCTGTCTGAAGCTGAAATCGACAAGATGGTCAAGGACGCTGAAGCCCATGCTGCCGAAGACCTCAAGCGCAAAGAGCAGGTCGAGGTCAAGAACACAGCTGACAGCACCATTTTCTCGGCTGAGAAGGTACTGAAGGACTTCGCCGACAAGCTGCCAGAAGATGCCAAGAAGCAGACGCAAGAAAAGATTGATGCGACGCGCAAGGTACTCGAAGGTGACGATCTGGAAAAGATCAAGGCCGCGACAGAGGCGTTGAATCAACACATCCAAACCCTCGGTGGCAGCATGTACCAACAGGGTGCATCTGAACCCGCTCCGGGTGCAGATCCAAATGCTGCTGGACAAAAGCCCGCAGGCGAAGACGTAGTTGAAGGCGAATACACCGAGGCCTAAGTCTCATCAAAGTGTAGCCGAAAAATAAGCAAACAAAATGGGTAGGGATCAGTCCCTACCCGCTTTTTATTAATTTGCAGAATGTCTAGTGGTACAATTTATGTTGTAGGAACATGACAATGCTCTTTAACTACTAAATGTGGAATAATTATCCCTTCATTGATGCCCCTCTCTGTAAACGGAGAGGGGCTAGGGGTGAGGTTCTTTCTCCACTTTATTTTGCTAAACATCATTATCGTGTCCACCACAAGCATTTTCTCACACGAGTAAATTTCGAGTTATCAACTGTAAATCTTTCATCTGCACTGGGTGAACAGATTTTAGCTGGGGGATATGGACGATTTTATGGCACAGGATTATTACGAGCTGCTGGGGATCCCCCGGACTGCTGGCAAAGACGATATTAAGAAAGCATTCCGTAAGCTCGCCCGAGAATATCACCCGGACGTAAGCGATCACGACGATGCGGAAGCCAAGTTCAAAGAAATCAATGAGGCTTACGAAGTCCTGTCCGATGACGACAAACGCGCCCGCTATGACCGTTATGGTGCGGCGGGTGTAAACGGACAACCCGGCTTCAATGGCGCGGCTGGCTTTGGTGGCTTTGAGGAAATTTTCGAGGAATTCTTTAATAACTTCGGCGGCGGACGAACCGCTGGACGGCGGCGTGGTCCACGTCCCGGTGCAGATCGCCGTGTGGATGTACAAGTTACCTTCGAAGAATCCATCTTCGGTGTAGAAAAGCAAGTTGAGTTTGACCGCCTCGAAAATTGCGAAACCTGTGGCGGCAATGGCGCTCAACCCGGTACGTCACCGATTACCTGCCCCGAATGTAAAGGCGCGGGCGAAGTTCGCCGTGTTGATCAGACCTTCCTCGGCGCAATGGTACGCACCTCTACCTGCCCCCGCTGCAACGGACGCGGTGAGATTAATCCTAGCCCCTGCAAAACTTGCAATGGTCAGGGTGTCCTGCGTAAACGTGCCAACCTGAATGTCACCATTCCCCCCGGTGTGCGCGAAGGTCTGCAAATCCAAATCAAAGGCGAAGGTGATGCGGGCGAACGTGGCGCACCACAGGGTAACTTGTATGTCGTCATTGATGTTAAGCAGCATCAATACTTCAAGCGTAAAGAAAATGATGTCATCTTGGACATCACCATAAATGTCGCTCAAGCTGCACTCGGCGATAAAGTCAATGTCCCTACAGTTGATGGTGAAGTCGAACTTGCCATTCCTGCTGGCACACAAACCGGCAAGGTCTTCCGTCTGCGTGGCAAAGGTATCCCGCGCCTCCGCAGCGATGGTTCAAACTCTGGTCGTGGTGACCAAATGGTTTATGTTCAGGTCGGTGTACCCACGACACTTACCACCGAACAGCGTGAACTCTTTGAGCAACTCGCTGGCACATTCGGCAGCGATGTGACCCCTCAGCAAAATGGGCGCGGCTTCTTCGACCGTGTCATGGATTTTTTCGGCGGCGAACAGGCATAGGGTAATTCGCCAAAATTGAGTAGAATAGTGTAATAAGAGCGTTCATAATGAGCGCTTTTATTTTTCATCTTGAATCACTTTAGAGTTTTGTATGGACACAGATTTTGTTAAGTGTCATAGAACTAGATCATCAAAACAACACAGGAATAGAGCAATTCTCAGAGACTAATCTTTGCAACCTGTGATGTGTCCCGGCGGGTCAGAGTGCCCTTTAGGGTACTTCCCGCCGGAAAATGGAGCCGGACGGCTTTAGCCTCTGGCGGAAAATACAGCGTCTCATTTGATCTAAACCTGACTGGCATAATGGCATAACACATGATGTATCCACAAACTTCAACTAGGAAAACCACATGGATTGGATTGAAATCGCGCTCAGTGTCGATGGTGAATCAGCCGAAGCCGTAGCCGAACTCTTACAGCGTTACGGGCATCAAGGCGTGGCGATTGAGCAAGAAGGCATAATGCCTGAACTCTATGATGAGGGTGCGACTCCGCCGCCCACACGCCTGACCATTCGCGCCTATATTCCTGCGGATGACCGCGCCGAAGATGCCAAGATGCGACTTGAATCCGCACTCGGTCACATGAATATGATGTACCCCATGCCCACACCCACCTATACCATCGTTCATGAAACCGATTGGGCGGAAGCATGGAAGGCGCATTATCATCCCGTTCGCATCGGACGCAAGCTGTTCATTCGTCCCTTGTGGATAAAGGTCGACATGCAGCCTGATGACCTTGAAATCGCCCTCGATCCCGGCATGGCGTTCGGCACGGGCACACATCCTACCACTCAGCTTTGCATGGAAGCTCTCGAAGACTTGGTTCAACCCGGTGTCAAAATCTTAGACCTCGGCTGTGGCTCAGGCATCCTCTCGATTACTGCTGCCAAATTGGGCGCAAGCCACATTCTAGGTCTGGACAATGATCCGATTGCCGTCAAGGTCACACAGGAAAACATCGAACAAAATGGTGTTGCCAACAAAATCACGGTGCAAGAAGGTAGCCTCGAAAACGTGATTACGTCTGCCCGCCGTTTTGATCTAATCGTCGTCAACATTCTCGCCCGCATCATCATTATGATGTGCGACCAACATCTCGGTGATACGGTTCGCCCCGGTGGCCTCGCCATCTTCAGCGGCCTCACCTTGGAACAGGCCGACGATGTTGAAGCCGCCCTTTGGAAAACCGGCCTCGAACCTTATAAACGCCGCGTCCAAACCGATGGAGATTGGGTCGTCATCGAAGCCCGCCGCCCCAACACCTAAATATGAAAGCACTAATAGAGCAATTAATTGTAGGGATGAGGCGTGCCTCATCCGCGCCAATGTCCACTACCACCTTTGCCTTAGAATTGCCCTCCCTCGTTTACGGGGGAGGGTTTGTATCCTAACCATGCCCACCGCCCACTTCCGCTTTCATGACTCGCTCAACTTCTTTCTGCCCCGCGCCACCAAGGACAGACTCATTAACCACGACTACCAAGGACGTGTCTCCGTCAAAGACATGATCGAGTCGCTTGGCATACCCCATCCGGAAATCGAAATGATCGTCATCAATGGTCGCTCAGTCGATCTCAACACCATTGTTCAGCACGGCACATCAATCAACGTCTATTCCGTCGAATTTGTGCCAGAAATTCCCAACCGCGAACCCTTACGCCCACCCTATCCCACTCGACCAGCATTCATTCTGGATCAGCATCTAGGCCGCCTCGCTGCTTATCTCCGCATGATGGGCTTCGACACCCTCTACCGTAACGACTATCACGACGAAGAACTGGCACAAGTCTCTCATGACGAAACCCGTATCTTGCTCACCCGTGATATTGGACTGCTCAAACGCAGCGCCGTCATTTATGGTTATTTTGTTCGTGAAACTGACCGCCGCAAACAGTTAGCCGAAATCACAGCCCGCTATCATCTCAAAGAACAGGTTATCCCCTTTTCGCGTTGTATGAAATGCAACGGACTCGTTGAAGCCGTCACCCGTGAACAAATTGAGTCCGAACTTCCCGAAGGCACAGCCCGCTACTACGATACCTTTCATCGTTGTACCTCTTGCGGTCAGTTCTATTGGAAAGGCGCACATCACCAGCGCATGCAAGCCCTTCTCGACGAAGTTTTAGAAAATCCTGTCCAAAACGAATCGAATTGATAATGGATACAACCAAACTTGCTCAAGAAAACTTCAACCGACATATCGGACAAAATAAATATCCGGGACGTGGCATTGTTGTTGGAAAATCATCAAGCTCTGATAGCTGGAACATCATTTATTGGATTATGGGACGCAGCGATTCCAGCCGCAATCGTCGCTTCGTTGTAGAAGGCAGCACATTACGAACCGAACCAGTTAATCCAAGCCTCGTCATTGATCCGAGTTTGATTATTTATGAAGCCATGCTCGAGTTACCGGGAATTTATCTCGTCAGCAACGGCGCACAAACACAAATCATTCATCAAGCTTTGTCGCGTGGCGCAACGTTCGAATCAGCCCTCGACACCTGTCAGCATGAACCCGATGCACCACATTTTACGCCGCGTATTAGCACTATGCTCAATATTAAAAATGGCTCACCGTCCTTGACGTTCAGCATTCTAAAAGCCAATATCGCCGATTCTCAACTCACGGATCGCTTTATCTTTCGCTACCCCACAGTCGCTACTGGCTTAGGCCTTGGAATAACTACCTATCGCGGTGACGATAATCCAATTCCAAGTTTCATTGGCGAACCGCTAATATTGCCTTGCGAGGGAAGCGCTGATGATTTACTTGATACTTACTGGAACGCGCTCAACTCCGAAAATCGTGTTGCAATCGCCCTTAAACAAATCGACATCAATCAAGGTCCGAGCAAAATCTTCGTTCGAAATCGTTTCTAGAACTTGGGTTGGCAACATCAATTCAACTCGATATGCTGCAACATTCTAACCAAAATCAAACTTTCACAGAACTTTATGTAATGATGGGCTTGTAGGTGACACAAGAACTGATTAACCGTTTCCTGAAGCGCCTTCAGTGCGCTTATCCCTTGTTAGCATGCCGGCTTTAGCCTCATGCCGGGCAACCCAAACAACCATTATTACAAAAGTTTATTTTAAGTTTGTCGGCATACCATTTACCAACCATGCAACAACCTAAACACCCTATCCACTCCCTCAAAATGGTTAGCGTTAGCCTTTCGAAACAGTTACAAAATGTTCTTCCAAAATGTAACCCGATTGCTGCCCATATCTGTTATGCTATTCGTAGGGATGAGGCGTGCCTCATCCGTTTTTGGGGACATTCTACCCGCGCACCTTAACAATGCGAATCAGTCGACTATTGGCAAAACCCCTGTTTGCCATTGCTACTTTTGCCGCTTTTGCTGCTAATTGTGCCGATATATCACGCTGACAGGGACGACATTTCCGACAAACTTCACTTCTGAATCTGCAGAATCTGCAGAATTTTGCGAATCTTCGGCAGTTCACTCCCTCAAATCCGCGACCAAAACCATTCTGGCAGTTGCAGCTTTTGCGGAATTTGCAGTTTTTGAATCATTTATGGGGTGTCTTAAAAACGGACAACTGTAAACTGATAACTGACGACTTCCTCATGCCATCTGCCGCAGCACGAACATCCCCCAACCAAAGTATCGTCGGGAGTAACGCATGTATGCCCGTTTATCTTGTGCAATCCATTGGGCCAGCGCAGGCGCATCCGAATCGTGTGGGTTCTCGCGCAGCCAGTTGCTAACACTCATCCACTGTGCCGCCGCGTATCGGTCCCAAGTCTCGTGGTCAGACAGCACCATCTCAATCAGTTCCAAACCGCATAACTCAAAACGGTCAAGCGTTCCCTCAAGCATACTAAATTCTTCCGCACCCACACCTAAATCCATATAAGCATCGAGTGGAGGAAGATCAATCCAGTACGGCTCACCAATGATAATGATGCTGTTTTGGTTGGCTAAACCCTGCTTCATCAATTCCAATATGCCAACCAAACCACCACCGATCCAGCTTGCGCCCAAACAAGTCACTACATCAAACTGCAACTCTGGTTTGATGTAATCCGAACCGTCTGCTTTAACAAACTGCACTTGTTCGGTCACACCCAGCTCATTTGCTCGATGTTGCGCAATTTCCAGATAGGTTCTGCTGGTATCAACACCCATGCCATTAATTCCAAAAGTCTGTGCCCATCGGCATAACATCTCACCTTTCCCACAACCCAAGTCGAGGATACGCACACCCGGCTGTAGGCCGCATAAGTAGCCGAGCAGCATCAACTTATCGTCGCTTATCGGGTTCAGGATGCGGTGGTTCGCCTCAGAAATCTCGTGGAAACGTGCCGACATAAAACCTACTCGCTTTGTTGCAGCCAATATTGGTAAGCACGCTCCGCACGGTTTCCGTGGTCAAAGTGCCAATCGGTAATCGTCCTATGGTCATAATAGCCTACAACCGGCGTCTCATGAGAAGGAGTCAGCCTGCCTCCTTTTACTTTACAGCAAAACACTAGAGCGTATAACGTGTTTGGCTGTCCATATTGTCCCGGCAGCACACTAAACACATCAATCAACGCGCCAACCTCGACTTCCAAACCGGTTTCTTCCTGTACTTCGCGCTTCATGTTATCGCGCGGCGTTTGGTTCACTTCACAAAATCCGGCTGGTAATCCCCATCGCCCATTGTCCGATCGCTTAACCAGTAAAACCTGTCCCTGTTCATTGAATATACCCGCCGCGCAGCCGACCTTAGGAGTAACATATCCTAACTCTTGCCGGAAACGCTCACCGACCTCGTTTTCACCTAGTCCAGTTATAGATGCGTATTCACTAACCGCCAACCGCATCAGCCGTTCATACCGTTCTCGGTCGTAAGGGTCTTTTGCGTAGTTCAATCCCAATTGGGCAATCGAACGCAGTTCATCTAAGAGCATGGAAAAGTTGTTAATGCTCATTTATTTTCTCGTGATATTGTTTGATGATAAGTTCAACTTGAATTTTGAACGGGATCAAATCCTTCGGGAGTGTATACATATCATGGTATAAATCCCAATAAGCATCCAACATCGAGTGGCTCAGATCAATACGATCTCTTGAATTCATTTTCCCAGTGATTAATTCGGATACAAGCGTATCTGTTGCCCAATATAATGGAGACTCATGATAGAACATGTCATTGGGATCAATTAGATATTGCGTATATTTTTCATCAGCCCACTTCAAAACACGCTCAGATGACCAATTAACCAAAGTATAGAAAATCGCGTTCCAGATTTCGATATACCGTGCGTGAGAGTCATTCATCTTCTACAACATCACCTTGCCGCCATCCACATTGATCGCCTGCCCAGTCAAATAGCGCGAGGCATCTGAACTCAGGAACAGCACCAACCCAACCACATCTTCGGGATTGCCCAATCGTCCTTGTGGAATGTCTTCCAGCCACTTTTTCATTTGGGCTTCGTTCTGGCGCAAGTGGGTTGTCATCTCGGTTTCAATCACACCGGGGCAAACCGCGTTCACCCGAATGCCGTAAGCCGCAAACTCGCGCGCGCACTCTTTTGTAAAACCGATCAATCCAGCTTTACTCGCAACATACCCTGACCGCATCGCTATCGGAATATTATGTCCAGCAATCGAGGAAATATTGATGATGACACCTTCTCCCCTCACCCGCATGATTCGTCCAGCACTCCGGCTAGTATAAAATGCAGCATCCAAGTTTGTACTGATCGCATCATGCCAATCGGCATCGCTCATCTCTAAAATGGAGGCGCGTGGCTCAACGCCAGCATTATTCACCAGAATATCCAAACGTCCAAAATCGGCGACCACCTTATCAACCATCTTTTCGACAGCCACCGAGTCGCGCATATCTGCAATATAGGTATTCGCTTCACCCGACAATATACCGGTCGTCAATGTGGCGCTTGTCGCATCCATGTCGTTTACCGCTACCGCCGCGCCGCAATCCGCAAAACCCTGTGCAATCGCCTTACCAATGCCGCGTCCAGCACCTGTAACCAGCGCGACTTTGCCCTTCAAATTTACGCTAAACATCGTTGCTTGACTTCCTTGTTTCAGACCTCTATCAAGGTCATTTCTAATTACCCTTGACTTAAGTTATGACCTAGTAGCATTATACCACTCAGGCGATTTTAATGGCGCGTGATGAAAAGGTTGTGCTATAATCATTCGTGACGTTTAGCACAAATTGAATGTTGTGAACGATGGCATATAAACGACTAAATGAATTCATAGATAAGCTTGAACAGGCGGGCGAATTGGTTCGTATTAAAACGCCTGTCAGTGCTGAACTCGAAATTACCGAGATCACAGATCGGGTTTCCAAACTCCCCGATAAGAGCAACAAAGCGCTTCTATTTGAAAATGTAGAAGGCAGCGCATTTCCGCTTGCAGTTAACCTTTACGGAAATCCACGCCGCATGGCATGGGCAATGGGTGTCGAAGATTTAGATGAACTTAACCACCGTCTCGCCAAGTTGATTGATCTGAAACTCCCTAAAGGCATGGGGCCGATGATGAATCGCGGTATGGAAGTGTTTGGAGCATTGCGGCGCGTCGGACTTGGCCCCAGCAAAACGACCAAAGCACCTGTTCAGGAAGTCGTTATTACCAATAATCCTGATGTGAATATCTTCCCAATTCTCAAGTGCTGGCCGCATGATGGTGGCAAATATATCACCCTCACCTCGGTTATCACACGTGATCCCGGAACAGGTACACGCAATGTCGGCATGTATCGTGTACAGGTTTATGATGGGCAAACCCTTGGTCTGCACTGGCAGCGCCACAAAGGTGGTAAAGAACATCAAGAAGCAGGTAAAGCACGGAACCAGCAAAAGGTACCTGTCGCTATTGTTTTGGGTGGCGACCCGGCAGCGATGTGGTGCGGTTCGGCTCCGCTCCCACCCGGTATTGACGAATTTTTACTCGCAAACTGGCTGCGTGGCAAACCGACCACTTTCGTAAAATGTGTGTCGCAAGACTTGGAAGTGCCTGCAAACGCTGAAATTATCATCGAAGGCTGGTTCGACCCCAACGAGCATCGCAGCGAAGGGCCTTTCGGCGATCATACAGGTTTTTATACGCCACAAGATTTGTTCCCTGTGATGCATGTCACCGCGATTACACACCGTGAAAACGCTGTTTATCCGACAACAATCGTCGGTAAACCACCGATGGAAGATTTGTGGTTGGGTAAAGCTACGGAGCGCTTATTCTTACCTTTGATGAAACTCTTCATGGGTGAGATTGTGGATTACTCGATGCCTGCCGAAGGTGTGTTCCACAATCTGGTAATCGTTAGCATCAAGAAGCGTTTCCCCGGTCATGCCCAGAAAATTATGTATGGCTTGTGGGGTCTCGGGTTGATGATGCTCACCAAAGCCTTCGTGATTGTGGACGCAGAAGTCAACGTTCACGATTTTGCTGCGGTGGCGCGTGAAATATTAAACAATGTCGATTGGCGACGAGATGTAACGGTGGTTGACGGTGCAGTTGACCAACTCGATCACTCGGCAATTGAGGACTCATACGGGGGCAAAATCGGACTTGATGCGACCCGTTCAACACGACCAGAGTTTATGAAGTCCTACCCTGCTCCTGCGCCTATTCCTGCTGATAAGCTAACCGCGCTTGTGGGGAGTAAATGGTGCGAAACCCATCAGACATTAGTGGTCGCACTCGACAAAACACACTTGAAGCCTCAAGAGGCAATGCATAAAATCTGGGAGCTTTGCCCTGACTACAACTTGGTTATCCTTGATAACTTCGTTGATGTAAATAACCTGTCAGACGTAGCTTGGCGGGCATTGGGTAATACAGACTGGCGACGTGACATCGCTTTTAGTGGCGGTGCAGTTGATCATTACGCCAGCAGTGACCAACCCCGCAGCTTTATTGGTTTGGATGCCACCAGCAAAACGTCTGATGATGGGCATCCTCGCGGCTGGCCTGAAGAGATTGAGATGAGCGCCGACATCGTCAAGAAAGTTGATGATCAATGGTCGGAATATGGTTTCTCGTAGGCGTATTAATGTGATACGTTTACACTTCATTTGTTATTGATCTGTAGGGGCAACCTGCCGTGTTAAACGGGGCAAGTTGACTCGGCGGAACTGCCCCTACAGTCAATTTTTTAATAGATTGCTTCGTAAACAGTAGGTCAATGAGTAGAACACCAGATGGCTCGTAAGTTTCAGCGCCGCACCGAGAACTTCACCTGTGAGAACTGCGGTGAGACCATTATCGGTGATGGTTATACCAACCACTGCCCGCACTGCCTCTGGAGCAAACATGTAGATGTTAATCCCGGTGACCGCGCAGCAGACTGCGGTGGACTGATGGAGCCGATTGGTGCGGAGCAAAAAGCGGGCGAAACCATCATTATCCATCGCTGTATTCAGTGTAGATATATCAAACGTAACCGTGCTGCCGCTGATGACAACTTTGATCTCTTGATCGAACTCGTGGCGATGGGCAATCCATTCTAAACTTCTAGGGAATTACCCTTACCAATAGATGAAGGCGAGGCTATGACCGACATAGCGGCAAATACTCCAACCAATGACACTTTCTTGACGAAGATCAAAGTTTTTCTGGATTTGATCAAGTTCGAGCATACCATTTTCGCACTGCCCTTTGCTTACTTAGGGATGGTGCTGGCGGCGGGTGGCTTACCCACCTTTCACCAATTTTTCTGGGTGACGGTGGCGATGGCTTCGGCGCGAACGTTCGCGTTTGCGGTTAACCGCTATGCTGATAAACGCTTTGATGCAACTAATCCAAGAACAGCTAAACGGCCATCTGTGACGGGGCGAATTACCCCACAACTGATGCTGGGTTTCGCAGTTTTATCGTTGATTCTGTTAGCCATCAGTGCGGCGCTGCTCAGTCCACTCGCACTGATTTTGTTCCCCGGCGCGTTGATTTTCTTGATTGGTTACTCCTACAGTAAGCGTTTTACGGTGCTATGTCATTGGATACTGGGTTTCACCGATGGACTGGCAGCTATCGGCGGTTGGATTGCGGTACGTGGCAGCATTTTTACAGCGGCTGATTTACCAGCATGGTTGTTGATGCTGGCGGTAACCTTTTGGATTGGTGGCTTCGACCTGATTTACGCATCACAGGATGTCGAACATGACAAGCAAGAAGGCTTGTACTCATGGCCGAGTCGCTACGGGATTGCCAGCGCGTTATTTATGGCGAAGGTCAACCATGTGCTGACTATTCTGGTACTAATTGTACTGGGTCTCACCTATCCGTTGGGTTGGCCCTTCTGGTTAGCTGTTGTGATCGCGGCGGGTTTGCTTGGCTATGAAAACAGCCTTGTTAAGCCGAATGACCTGTCGAAGATGAACCAAGCATTCTTCCAGATGAACTCCTATGTGGCAGTGACGTTGTTCGTCGGCACATTTTTAGCGCTGATTATCTAGATCGATTGTGGTCGCAAACATTATCCTTATTGGGCCAAGTGGTGCGGGTAAAACAACCATCGCACCGCTACTTGCCGAGGAATTATCGCGTACTGTTGTCGAACTGGACGCAGTGCGTTGGGATTATTACAACGAAATCGGGTATGATGCCGACTATGCACAGCGTTTGCGTAAAGAGCAAGGCATGAAGGGGCTGGCCTCTTATTGGAAGCCATTTGATATCCACGCTGTGGAACGTATATTGGTTGATTATCCATCCAACTTTATCATCTCATTTGGTGCAGGTCACTCAGTTTACGCAGATGACACGATGTTAGAACGGGCGAAAAAGGTACTCAAAGAACACATTGTCATTTTATTAACGCCTAGCCCGAATATTGACGAGTCAGTTGAGATCATTGGTCAGCGCTTACACGCGAAAGAACCCCACTTGGGTATGGAATTCGTTCAGGTTGTCAGCGAAATTAATCGATTCTTTTTAGAGCATCACTCTAACTATGATTTAGCGACGATGACCGTTTACACCAAAGATAAGCGACCACAGGAAACGAGCCGCGAGATTATTGAATGGTTGAAAACGCGATCATCGAGTGAGACACATCTTGAGTAGAAAGATTATACTAATTGGGCCGATGGGCGCAGGCAAAACGACGATTGGCAAGCTGCTTTCTGAGCGACTCGGTTTAGAGTGTGTTTCGCTGGATGAGATTCGGCAGCCTTACTACGATGAAATTGGTTACTATAACGCAGTTGCTAAGCAGATCCACGATGAGCGCGGGATGGACGGTATTCTTGCGTACTGGAAGCCGTTTGAAGCCCACAGTGTCGAGCGTGTTTTACAGGATTATACTGGCTGCGTGATTGATTTCGGTGCGGGTCAATCGGTTTATGATGATAAAAGTTTGTTTGCCAAAGTCAAAAAAGCGCTTGAGCCATACCCTACCGTGGTGCTGCTGTTACCTTCGGCTGATCAGGAAGAATCCATTCAGGTTTTGAATACGCGCATTCCGCCTGACGCCCCACCAGAAATTATTCCGTGGTACAAAGAGATGAACGCTTATTTTGTTCATCACCCTACCAACACCGATTTGGCGAAAATTATTGTTTATACTCAAAATAAAACACCTGACGAAACCTGCGATGAAATCATCAGAAAGCTAAAATAGCGATATGGCAAATCTCACAGGCAGCGAACGGGCTGCATATGTACAGGATATGTTCGGGCGCATCGCAGGGCGCTATAACCTGATGAACCGCTTGATGACCGGCGGTCAAGACCTGAAATGGCGACGATTTGTGGTGCAGCAAGCACGTTTGAAAGTAGGTGACAAGCTGCTTGATCTGGCTACTGGTACGGGTGACATCGCGTTTGAAGCGCTGAAGACGCTACCCAATATACAGGCGGTAGGGGGCGATTTCTCACTGCCGATGATGATCGTCGGGAAGCATTTACCAATGGGCGACAAAGTGGGTTGGACGGGTGCGGATGCGCTCAACCTGCCCTTTCCTGATGCGTCGTTCAATGCAGTGACTTCGGGTTATCTGGCGCGTAATGTGGTGGATATTCCACGCATGTTTGCCGAGCAGTTGCGCGTGTTAAAAGCGGGTGGACGGATTGTAGTGCTAGATAGTTCGCCTCCGAAAGATAATCTGCTCAAACCATTCATTGAAATTCATCTGCGCTACGTTATTCCGCTGCTGGGACGAATTGTGGCGGGCAAGAACGGCGCGGATGCTTATCAGTATTTACCGAGTTCGACACAGGCGTTCAAGTCACCGGAAGAACTGGCAACATTGATGAAGCAGGCAGGTATCCGTAACGTGCAGTACCAAACGTTTATGTTTGGGACAATGGCAGTGCATTGGGGTGAGAAGTAGGAAAATAAAAGTACTGAGTACCGAGTGCTGAGTACTGAGATAAATACAATTGATGCTCATCTTGATTCAAAAGCTGCAAATTCCGCAACTGCCAGAACAGTTTATTGTACGGATTTGAGAGAGCAAGCCGCTGAAACTTCGGAAACTTCTGCAAATTCGTCAGATTCAGAAGTGAAGTTTGCAGTTAACAGTCCAAGACAAAGGCAGTTTCACGTCGGAAATCACGTCCCTGTCAGCGTGATATATCGGCACAATTAGCAGCAAAAGCGGCAAAAGCAGCAATGGCAAACAGAGGTTTTGCCAATAGTCGACTGATTGGCATTGTTAAGGTGCGCGGGTAGAATGTCCCCAAAAACGGATGAGGCACGCCTCATCCCTACGAATAGCATAACAGATATGGGCAGCAATCGGGTTACATTTTGGAAGAACATTTTGTAACTCTTTGGCGAGGTTGGTGCTAACCATTTTCAGGGAGCGCGACGGTTATAAAGGTTGATCAGTGGTTGGTAAATGGTTTGCCGACAAACCTAAACAAAACATTGTTGATAATAAGCAGTGAAGAACCCCCTCCTAACCTCCCCCGCAAGCGAGGGAGGAACTTAATACCACAAGTAGGCATACGAATATGAATGAAATTGAAAGTAGCGATGAGAAATGGGAATTGCGAAAAGGTGATTTTTTGATTGGAGTGCTAGAGGTTTACTATAAGAGTGATTATTGGCTTACAGCGAACTTTACCCCAATAGATAAATTTGAACAGTATAGGGAAGCATTCAGAAACGGTCATTTTTATAACAATAATATCAATACAGATAATTGGTCGTTTGAACAACGGAGAGAGCAAATTAGTGAGTTTGGAATACATCTCATCCGATTAAGCGATCAAGCAGTATCAAGAAAGTTCATCCTCCATATCAAAGATGAACGTGCAGATTTTAGGTTCTATTTGACATAGCAACCTTCCAAAGAGGAATTGAAGTATGAATGAAATGCCGTCCAATGAAGGCGATCAAGATATACCCAAGGTATGGGAACTCAGACGGGGTAAAGAGGTTCTGGGCATCCTGACGGAAAACGATTGGTATCAACCGCCATTCCGTGCCTATGATTTTGAGCCAAATACAAATTACGTGAAATATTCCCTGCTATTCGCAGAATTGATGCAAGCGAATAACAATGCATGGGAGGATATTGGAACTGAGAATGAAGACTATGTTCCTGATCTACCTGCGGAAGTGGAGCGACAAGAACAGCATTTGAGCGAATTAAAGGGACAGGTGGGTTCTCTCAAGCTCAAGATGCATCCGATTGACAAGAAAGCACCTGATTCACGCATCATTTTGATTTTCATCGACAAAAAGAAAGTGCAGCTCATACCGGATTTTGAGCGTTACAATCCGTTTGATTATCTGGAATGGGATGCTGATTGAGAAAGTTAAAATCAGGGAACACACGCAGGTGATCCCCTACAAAGAATGCTGCAAAAGTTCGCTTGATATGGATGTTTGTATTTGAAAGTCTAAACTATGACATTACGGTTGATCATCGGGATTTCGGGCGCGTCGGGTGTGATTTATGGCATCCGGATGCTGGAAGCGCTGGCACAGGATAAAGCAATTGAAACGCATCTGGTGATGAGTCCGGCTGCGAAATCCACGATTGCCCAAGAAACCAATTGGAAAGTCAGCGATGTTGAGAAGTTGGCGACTGTGGTACATAAGCCGGGGGATGTGGGTGCGAGTATCGCCAGCGGGTCTTTTGAAACGATGGGCATGATTATCGCGCCGTGCAGTATCAAGTCATTATCAGCGATTGCCAACAGTTACGATGCGGATTTGATGACACGGGCGGCGGATGTGCAGCTTAAGGAAGGTCGTCCAGTAATTTTGCTGCTGCGCGAAACTCCGCTGCATATCGGTCATTTACGGTTAATGGTGCAAGCGGCAGAGAACGGCGCGGTGATTATGCCGCCTGCCCCGGCGTTTTATGGCAAGCCGAAAACTGTGGATGACATCATTAACGGTACAGTAGGACGGACGTTGGCTCGAATTGGCATCCAAAACACGTTATACTTTGAGTGGTTAGGGATGAGTAAAGAGAGGCCACCCGCTGATGAATGAACCGGACTCCCGGCAGGTCATTCGCGAATTTCTGGAGACACAATCCACGTTGTCATTGGCGACCGTCAATGCCGAAGGTCATCCTGAAAGCGCCCCCGTTTTCTACGTGTCGGACGACCAATTTAAGCTTTATTGGCTATCGAGCACGAACGTTGCACACAGTGTCAACCTTCTCGCTCATAGCCAAGTCGCTGGCAATATTTATCCGGCGGTATGGCAGTGGGCAGACATCGTGGGATTGCAGATAAAAGGTGAAGCGCAGGCCGTGAAAGATGAACGTATCCGCGAACAAATCCTGCTGATTTATTTACGGAAATTCCAACTACCCCCTTCATTTGATTCAGTGATTGCTAGCAGTACATTGTATGTGTTGCGACCGGCGTGGATGCGCTGGGTGAATAATAGTGTGACATTCGGGCATAAGGTCGAACTCGACTTCGATAAGAGTATTTAACCGCTGATATTCAGAGACCGCAGAGTAAAAAGAAGAGGAATGGTCTGAGACCATTCCCTACGGTTTGTGTTGATTAGTGACTTTTAGGCGAGTAGCGCAAGACCTTTGAGCATCGCCATCTGCTTGTCGAGGGAAGTGTCACCCACGGCGACAGCATTGAGGGCGGGAGTCATATCGGCAAGCTGGGGATTCTTGAGGCGGATACGGTCGATCTTAGCTTGAATATCATTGGCATCAACATAGTGTTGAACCTGCCACTGCATCACCCGCTTCATCAAATCAGTCAACTGCATTTGCCGTGCCATTCCCGCATCGGCTTGGCGCTGGTCTGTATTGGCAAAGGTCATCCGTCCTAGGGCGGCGTTAGCGATGGCATCGGTCACAATTTCGGCAGGGTCATCGCTGCTGCGGGCGACAAAGCCAAAGCCTGCATTGCCGGATAAGCGCACAACATTGCCGTTGGGCAACGGGTAGGTCGCATTATTAATAGTCGCCATGTAAAAGTCATCGACTGACATATTGTGACCATTGTTATCGGTCAATTGATAACGGTAGTTGATGACGTGGGAGACTTCGTGGGCGATGAGTTCAACGCTGGTAAAAGGCAACTGCGGGTAACGTCTGGTGGGACTCTTGCCATTTACGAAAACCCGATTGCCAAAAACAACCTCGTAGCCCTGCACGTTCTTGGCGAACCACACCGAATCGGACATGGTATTTACATTATCCCGATTGACACGGGTAATCACCAGTGGCGCGTAAAGCAAGCGAAAGGCAAGTACTAGATCATCAACCCCAAAAGCAAAATGTAGGAAACCGGTCATACCCTGCGCAATGGTCGAAATGGCAGTAAAGGCGGACTCGATCTCTGAGAGTGACCATCCACCGGGGCCGGGTGAGTGCAAAATCACGCCATAAGCATAAAGCTGTTCCAACCAACCGCGCAGCTTAGCAATTTGAGGGGCATCCCAGTTGTTGCCACGCAAATAAAAGTTAGGCATGAATCGCGCGACTGCTTGAATATCATCAGCTTGGGTCGTGCTGGCACTGAGCGCAATTATCCCCAGAGCTTCGCGCAATTCACGTACTGGATCATTGGGAAACTGAAAAACATAAGGTATTTGAGGGATGTCGGCAGGATCGACTTTGACATATTGAGCCGTTATCCAGCGAGGTTGTCCATTGAGGTCAATACGATAGCGGTGGCGATATTCATTGCCGCGAGGATCAATGGCGAAACCCGTAATATTAACTATCGTCCCCGGTGAGAGCGGTAACCCTGAAGAAGCATCAGAAATACGTGGGCCAGAGCGCACTTTGATTGATGAATCAGCCTGCACAGTTCCTTGTATATCAACCATAAAACACCCCTTCATATCTGTATTTCATAAATAAATATTCTGTTTATATCCATTCAATACAACTATTGTTGTAATGCGAATCAGGGAATTGGGCAAGTTAAGGTTGTAGGATTGAACGAAGCGACTCTAAAACAGGTTTAGGGGTGTAGTTTGAATTCCATAGACCGAAGTGATGTTCAGCGTTATCGACGCTAGGGCAAGCAGGCTGCACACAAGTGGCATCCAGAGGAAAATCGAAGGCTGTCCAGACCAGCCACCCAAGAAGCTTATCGGATTGAGCAGCTTGAGCAACAGTGGTTATCAAGCTGCTTTGCTCTTCAAGCGAGTAGCGAAAGGTGGAGTATCCAAATTCTTCCAATAGAATGGGTTTATCCGTTTTGGAACGAATTTCGGCGATACGTGTGGTCATTTCATCAGCGCCCGTCCAATGATGAAAGCTAATGAAGTCCACAAATGGGGCGGTGGATTCACTATCATGCAGCCAACCGGCAGTTATAAGGTGGTTGGCATCCAATGAACGCGCGAGCGCTGATGTTTCACTCAACCAGTTCAACACATCTTCGCGTGGGAAGGCAGCACGCAGTAGTACATCATTTGAACCGTAATCGATGTCACCCTCGTTACGCAAATCCCATGCGAGGATAGCAGGCTCATCTTTGTAGCGATTGATGATGAAACGCGTTTGGGCAGGCACAACGGTTTGATTAGTATATAAAGGAACGGCAGCAAAATCTGGCATGTCATTTAAAGTGACGATGAGATGGAAGTTTTGAGTGGCAGCAGCTTTGATGACGGCATCCAAACGAGCGAACGCACCGGGGTTAGGAATGTCATTGAGACTGGGGCACGTAAAAAGCGCGTTATTCCACAAGAATACCCGCAGGGTATTGAAACCGTATGAGCGCATGAGGGCGAGTTCTTCGGTGACGGTTTGGAGATCAACCTGTGTGAGGAACCGTTGCCAAGGATAACGGGCAGGATAGTAATTGGCGCCACGTGCTAAAAAAGGTTTGTCACCCAATTTGAAATGACCATCTTGCAGTGAAATGAAGTGTTGAGCGGCAGATGGCTCATAGACAGCTAAAGTTGTGGGCGTTGTGCAATCAGTGGCAGCGCGGGAGGCTGTCGGGTTTTCTAGCAACCAGAGGACGACTGAGGCGTTGTCCTGTGTTTCACCGGGACGTGGATAGGCGGCAATACGGGTAGCGTTCGCTTTGAGCGCTATTACATCCACACCAATAAGTGGAGCTGTATCTGCTAAGACATAGACGGCTAGCTGATTCGTCAGTGCGGCTTCAATATCGGCGACACCGGGCGCACCAACACAGTTTAAGGTTAGACCACCTATCGCATAAAAGTTGGCGCGTTTGCAGCTATCGGCAAACATACTACCGATGATGGGTAAATCACGGCGGGTAATGGTTTGCGGTAAGGCTTGCATAGCCTCACGCAAGCCATAACCTGAACTGTGTGAGGTAATATGTTCATATCGGGCATCATCAGGCAAAGGCAAAGCGGCAGGAGTGGTGTAGGCCGTCAAAAAGAAAGGGAAGACTCCAAAGAATAAGGCCAGCACACCGAATCCGGTCACCAGTTGACGCGATGTAGCATCACGGACGCGCATTAATCCAATGCCTAGCCCTGCTCCACCGAGAGTTAATAAGAGTGGCAGCGTCACAACCCAATGACGAGACAAAACTTCACGTCCGAGGAAGAGGATGATTAGCAGCGGTAAGATACCGCCGAGCAATAATGCGCTGATGACAGGACGTTGATTAGCAGCGATGCGTTTTCCACGCATAACTCCAATGGCAGTTAGGAGTAACAATACGAGACCAACCGCTAGCAGCAACACCCATGTTATCGAGCCATAACCTGTCAACTGTGCCCAGAGGCGATCAAGATTGGCAACAAAAGATGGCTGTCCGCCTGAAGAACCACCGATCCAACCTAAAGCTATGGAAAAGAAATCTTCGCCACGCGCGGCAAGGTAGACTAGCGGCACGGCAAAGCAAAAAACTACAGTGCTGCCAATGATGAATAAACCGATGAATCGCTGCCGCCATGAAAGCCGATTAGTAAATAGGACTACGAACACAATTGCTAAGGCGTAGGGTGCAGCGGTGAATTTGAATAAAGCTGCTGCTGCAAAGGCGAGGCCGATGAGTATAAAACGGCACAAGAATTGAAAACGCGATTTAAATGTATCAAGTGATTTGAGGCGGAAGGCAGCCCAGATAGCAAGGACAACCAGCGAACCCGCTTCAGCATCACTAAAGGCCAGACGTTCATAAAAGAATAAGTATGGACAGCACATCCAGAGGGCACCGGCTAAAACGGCAGAGACACCACCGAACAACCGATAGACAAGCGCGTAGCCCGCAGCCAAACCGATCAAGCTGACAAATAAGGTAGCGATACGTCCAGCAAATACGGGTTCGTTTTGAGGATAAAAAGCGGCAATCAACCAATGATTAATAATTTTACCGTCGCTGATGGCCCAGAAGGGATGCCCGTTCCAAACCTCGACAGCACGGGTGAGATGTAATCCCTCGTCATTATGGATGGGCAGCACATCGAGCGCGTTCAGGCGGGTTGCCCATAGTGCTAGTAATAAGAGGGTGCCAATCCACCAAGCGCGTTTGTTCACAGATGCTCCATAAACAAAAAAGCCCGCAGAAGCGCGAGCTTTCTTTAAAACCGAGACCCGACCGGACTACATCTCTTGCTCTTCTTCGGGGTCACCACGTACCCCGTCTTTGTGGCGAAAGGTAATACGCCCACGTTTTGGGTCATAAACGCTCATCTCTACTGTCACCCGGTCTCCAAGCAGAATACGGATGTAATATTTCCGCATCTTCCCAGAGAGGTAGGCTAAAATACGATGCCCGTTATCCATTTCCACGAGGAATTGGGTATTCGGCAGGGCTTCAACGACCTTGCCTTCTACCTTTATTTTATCATCTTGTTTGGCCATAGCCCTCCAAACCGGCTAGAACAGCACACCGTTACCATCAAGGTAAGCGGTTGATACCTTTTACAGATATCACGATTACTCAACGAACACCAGTCTTACGTTGACGGCGACGTGCGCGGCGAATAGCCTTCTTCTTTTCGATACGGCGGAGTTCGCTCTTTGAAATGTGCCAACGCTTGCGACGCACAGTGCTTAACACGCCGCTATTGGTCACTTTCTTACGAAAACGACGGAGTAACGATTCCTGCGATTCATTCGGCTTCAATGTTACATTTGCCATAGTTTCCCGGCTGCTCCTTTCTACCAACTTGTTTTATATTTTTAGGACAAACGACTACAACAGCGGCACAAATGTATGCCGCTGTTGTGTGTAAGGTTTACGATTGTACTGGATCAGCGGTCTCAACGCTACCCTGATCTTCACTCTGAACGTCTGCAACAGCGTCAACAGTGTCTTGCGCCTCAGGAACTGCGACAGCGCCTTCACGCTCTTGCCAGCGTTCTCGTTCTTCCTGTGTCACTTCCTTGAGGCTCAAGCCCAAGCGCTGACGATCTGGCTCAATGCTAATGACGCGCAGCAACAAACGCTGGCCTTCGTGTACCAACAGGCTAGGATCAACGGGCGCGGGATCGGCAAGCTGGCTGCCATGCAGCAAGGCTTCGATACCCGGTTCGAGACTCACAAATGCACCGAATTGTGCGACACGCGAGACAACACCTTCAACCAATTGACCAACATGGTACATTTCTTCGGCACGTGCCCAAGGATTCTTCTGCAAACGCTTGAGGCTGAGGCCAATACGCTTGCCTTCACTGTCCAAGCGCAGAATGTATACTTCCACCTCGTCACCGACGTTCAGCACTTCTTTAGGATGCTTCACACGATGCCAAGCGAGTTCTGAAATGTGGATCAGGCCGTCAGCTCCGCCGAGGTCAACGAACGCGCCGAAGTCACGCAGCCCACTGACCACGCCCTTACGCACTTCGCCTTCCTTCAGTTCGTCCAGCAGCAATTCCTTGCGTGCTTCACGACGACCACGTTGAGCATCACGCTGGCTGAAAACCAAACGGCGACGCTTGCGGTTGACTTCAATGACCTTGACGGCGATTTTCTTGCCGAGCAATGTGGTCATAAAGCCCTTGCGGTCATCTTCGGCAATGTTACGCGGCAGATCAATGACGTGGCTAGCAGGAACAAATCCGCGCAGGTTACCAAAGGGAACTATCAACCCACCTTTGTTAGCATCGGTGACGGTGCCTTCCCACACTTCATCTGCTTCCATCAGTTTTTCGGCGATCTTCCAATCTTCACTTTGCTGTGCCTGTGACACTGAAAGCAAGAGGTTATCGTCTTGATCTTCAATACGCACGACAATGACATCAACTTCCGCGCCAACCTCATAAGAGTTGGGGTCAATGCCAACACGATCAAGGTCGCGGCGAGGCACAATGCCATCGCGCTTCAGGCCGACATCAACAATCAGGCCATTGCGATCTACCGCCAGAATGGTGCCGGTAACAATGTCACCGCGCTCCGGTTCTTTGGCGAAAGAGGCTTCGAGCATGGCTGCGAAGTCCATTTCGTCCACTGTCATCGTCCCTAACAAAGGTTCTGCCTGCATAAGTATAATACCCCCGGTAAAAATGGTTTTTTCTTTCAGGAAACAGACGCAACAAAACCCGGTTAACCTGTTACAGGTTACCGAGTGAATGCCAGCCTAGTTTGGTTGATTTGGAACAAGCACGAATTGCTATGGGCGTAATTCTTAGTGAAAAGTAATTACGCTTCCCTTTCCTTAAAGATGGATGAGATTATAGGGGTCAGGGAATTATTTGTCAACGCAGAAGAACAAAGGCAAATCAACAACTGATGACGAAATACGCATCGTCAAGGTCGCCAACTCAGTGGAAAATTCATTTGGAAGAAAACCGAAATAAAAAGGGCGGTTTGTAAACCGCCCTTTTAAGCTTTGATTATTCTGACTTTTCGCCGCTGTCGACTTCGGGAGCAGGTTCAGTCTGTGTTTCTACTGGCACAGGTTCGACCGTATTGGTCGTATCTAGCATAGGCTCGACTGCATCAGTTGTTTCCTGAGCAGGTTCGACCCCATTGGTCATATCTGACACAGGTTCAGCCTCACCATTTGGAGCAGCACCCTCGACACCTTCAGCACCTGCGGCATCCGTTCCCCAACGCTGGGTGAAACCGACACGGCGTTTTTCGGGTTCGAGATGGCTAATACGCAGGCTTAGACGATCACCCTTCTTCACATAGGAATAAGGTTCTTTGAGTGAGCCGTCACCCATTTCGCTCAAGTGCAACAGACCTTCGAGGCCGTTATCGAGGGCGATAAAGGCACCGAAATCGACCACGTTGGTAACAGTACCATCAACCAACTGACCTTCATGGTAACGCTTGTCTGCATCTTCCCACGGGTCATTCAACAGGCGCTTACGGCTCAAGGCAATACGGTTTGAACCGCGATCCAATGTCAAGACATACACGTCGATTTCATCGCCGACCTTCAGCACGTCACGTGGGTGATCCACACGATGCCACGCCAATTCGCTGACGTGGATGAGACCATCCGCGCCACCCAAGTTGACGAACGCACCGAAGTCACGCAGACCGGTGACCGTACCCTTGACCACATCGCCTTCCTTGAGTTCGGAAAGCAAACGAGCCTTTTGCTGGGCACGCCATTCTTTTTGTGCTTCGCGTTCGCTGAAAATCAAACGACGACGATCTTGATCAACTTCAATCACCTTGACACCCAACGGTTTGGCTGCAAATTCATTCCATGCGCCGCTGCGTTCGTTGGCAAGGTTGACTGATACGAGATGCGAACTGGGGATAAATCCTTCCAGTCGGTTCCAACGTACCAGAATACCACCACGATTGTGTCCGGTGACGTTGACCTGTACCACATCTTCCGACGTCAGCAATTGACGTGCTTTTTCCCAATCGTATTGCTGTAAGCCCATATTAATCGAGACAATCAGATTATCATCTTGATCACGAGGGTTCAGCACATATACGGGAACCTCAGCACCAACTGCTAGCCCATTCTTTACGTCGGCATCCAGACGTTCAATATCTTGCGCCGGAACAATGCCGTCTTGTTTTGCGCCCATATCCACGATTATCTCGCGGCTTTCAATTTGCAGAATGATCGCGTTACGTATTTCGCCACGACGCGGCGGTGTGTACGCAAACGACGATTCTAGGAGTTGCTCAAACTCGCTTTGTCCGCCCAATTCGCTATTCTTACTAAACTTTGCCGATTTCATCCATTTCTCCTGTTGTGTACCGGGCATTTTATGTCGGAACGCCCAAACCCAGAATACCGCGCCACCAAGTTCTACAGGTCGCTTAATATAAACATCTGTTCAAAAAAGTTGCATTATTTGGTATGAAGCGCTGGGAATAACTGTGTTTTACCGCCGGGGTAAATCGGCTGTGAACGCTAAATAAGTAAATTGAACACTGTGCGAATCTGTACCAAGCTAATGTAAAAAAACAGATTACACCATTAGTGTTAGATTTAGGTTAGTATGTTGAAGCAAAATGTGATGTAAACCCATCTGTCAACAATTATAACAGAAAGTTTTGTAAAAACGAAGATGTTCTTCTGTTTAATTAATGTCCGGCACACCAGTCTCTAATCCCTGAGTACCGCGATCCAGTTCCCACGGGTAAATAATATAAGCGTCAGTGATAGAACCATAGAAGTCTGGTTCAGCACGGTTAAACATAGACCGATAAGGGTTATAATGCAGCACACAGGTATAGGGTATTCCACCTGAAGATTGCACGCGACCTTTGACAGCCGTGCTCGTACGACCACTTCCCCAAACATCATCAACAATTAATGTACGCCGGTCACGAAGTAAAGTGGGGTCAGGAAACTGCATAAAGGTAGGCCACGCCATCAAACCCGCTGACTCTGTGGCGGGGAAGTCCACAGCAGCTGTTAATATATGACGGATGCCGATGGCTTCTGCGAGGAGGCCGCCGGGTATGATTCCGCCACGTGTAACGAGTACCATTGCGTCAAAAGTGCCCACTATCTTTAACGGAGGCAGTAAGACATCAATAAGACGATCAACATCTGCCCACGAAAGCACGTCTTGCTTCATCGGACTCTTCATTAACAACCCCTTAGACGTAGACATACCATGATTAAAGATTGTCTATTCTAACTCAGCAATGCATAGACGCAAAATTATTCACTGAAAATTCACTGTTTTTGGTAGAAATTATAAATTAATGAGAGGGCGCAACATGTTGCGCCCCTACGAAAAACGAAAATTAGAGGGATAAGGTTTTAGAGACGTTCAGCGACACTCTTGCCCTGTGTAAATTGGAGCAAGTAATCTGCCCCACCGCCCTTGCTGTCGGTTCCGCTCATATTAAAGCCACCGAAAGGATGAATGCCTACGAGTGCTCCGGTACATTTGCGATTGAGATAGAGATTACCGACGTGGAATTCGCGGCGGGCTTGTTCCAAACGGTCGCGATCATTGCTGAACAATGCGCCTGTCAAACCGTACTCGGTGCTATTGACTATGCGTAAACCATCTTCAAAATCGTTGGCTTTGACCATTGCCAATACGGGGCCAAAAATTTCTTCTTGGGCAATACGAGCATCCCACGGCACATCGCCAAAAATAGTGGCGGGGATAAAGTAGCCATTGGTGGGCGTTTCAAGCGGTTGCCCGCCGAGGAGCAGATTGCCTTCTTGTGTTCCGATTTCGATGTAGTCCATGATCTTTTTGTAGGCATCCTGATCGACAACCGGCCCCATGTTGATGTGGTTGCCTTCATCCGGTGTGCCGATGGTCAACTTTTTGGCGATCTCAACTACTCGATTAGCAACCTGATCATAGACTGCGTCTACAATGATAGCGCGTGAACCAGCTGAACATTTTTGGCCCTGGAAGCCAAATGCGCCCGCAACTATACCCTGCGCGGCTTCTTCTAAATTAGCGGTTTCATCAACCAGAACTGCGTCTTTACCACCCATTTCAAGAATGGCACGTTTCAACCATATTTGTCCCGGCTGGACTTTGGCGGCATTCTCATAAATCCATAGGCCAACTTGTTTCGAACCGGTAAAGCCAATAAAACGGGTCAGCGGGCTGGTTACCATACGTGCGCCTACAACTTCTCCCGGTCCAGTCAGGAAGTTCAACACGCCTTTTGGCAGGCCGACGCTCCAGAACAATTCCGCAACTTTATAACCAATCCAAGTGGTTTGTTCGGCGGGTTTAAATACAACCGTGTTACCTGTAACAATGGCAGCGGCTAACAAACCGGTTGGGATAGCAGTCGGGAAATTCCAAGGCGGGATAATCGCACCCACTCCTAGTGGTATATTGTAATAACCAACTTGTTCAGGAGGGTATGGCGCAAGCATGTGACTCTCATCAGCAATGCGAATCGCCTGACGAGCATAAAACTCTAAGAAGTCGATAGCCTCAGCGGTATCGGCTTCAGCCTCGTACCAACTCTTGCCTGCTTCAAGCACCATATAGGCATTGAATTCATTTTTACGGCGGCGCATGGAGGCAGCAGCGCGAAGCAAATAACGCGCACGTTCTTCGACAGGAACGTACTGCCACGCCTTGAAAGCTTCAGTAGCGACAGCAAGGGCCTTGTCGGCATCATCGGCAGTACCGTTGGCAAAATAACCTACAACTTGGGCAGGGCTTGAAGGGTTGAGCGATGGAAACACATCTTTGCGCTCAATGACTTCGCCACCAATAACCAACGGATAGGTTTTACCGATTTCAGATTTGGCTTTGGACAAAGCAGCACGCATCGCCACGTCATTTTCGGGTTTGGAAAAATCGCTAAACGACTCGACATTATATGCAGGTAACATGGAGATTCTCCCATTGTTTACGCTAGAAATAGTGTATTCATTCTACCATGTGCGGGTCAGCCATTCGAACCTCAATAGTCCAATCTGGTAAGACTTTACAATTATAACCTAGTCCAATAAAATTTTAGTTTAATTTAGTATTTACGATAAAATACTACAGAGTATACATTTTTAGTCTTTAGCAAGTTTTTTGGGTCTAGACTCATTATAGGTTTAAGGACTGTGCCATTTAACAACAGCATTAGCCGGGTGAATATGACGAGGAGTCAGCTACCTTGGACATAATCCTAAGTGACCATGCAGTCGAGCGTTCCGAAGAATGGAATTTATCTTATGATGACATTCTATTCGTTGTTCAGCACGCAAAACGCCTACATAACGCAGGCGTAATCTTCTGTCAGTTGCATGATAAAGATATTCCAAACGCACTTTCTCCCAATCATCGTAATCGTCAGCTTGCTGGTACTACTGTCTTGCTGTGCAGCCATTGTGGTCAATCTGTAATCACGGTCTACCGCAATGAAAAAGCGTTCCGGGGAGATCGGCAGAAATCCAAAACATGTTTGAGGCGAAAACAACGATGCATGTGTGGTAGTTTGAGACCTCAAATCTCAAATTATTAAATACCCACAACAATATCAATGACAATTCTCAACTAAAGATTCGCTTCACCCGGCTAATGCTGTTGTTAAGGGGCATATGCGGCACAAATCATAACGATTTGGCGACCTTGGCAACGTGTTAGCACCAATACACGTGACTCGTACCCTTTCAATTTTAACTGTGGGATCAATGTTTCAGGTGTCACCGCCGTCCCACGTTTTTTAACCGTCACATTACCCACTTGACGTTCTCGCAAATAAGTTCGCAAATGCTTAAGGTTAAAGGGCATCCA
The DNA here is from genome assembly GCA_038251275.1 of Aggregatilineales bacterium. Taxonomy (GTDB): domain Bacteria; phylum Chloroflexota; class Anaerolineae; order Aggregatilineales; family Phototrophicaceae; genus CFX2. The sequence continues at coordinate 56,521 of JBBSBM010000008.1, read as the reverse complement.
ATCCAAAATTGCCCATGAGCGTACCCAAGGCGATGACGGCTTTTGATCAGTCGTAAAGTAGGCGATAGTTTCGTCGAGCAAGTTTCCTGTGAAGTGTTCTGCTACGCCCTGTACAAGTCCGCCACGTAGCAAGGCAGGATCAGGTTCAACTAACCAAGCACGCGGTTCAGACAGTGACACCTCTGGACTCGCAAACTCATCGGGTGCTTCCCATTTATAGACTTCATTATCGGTTAGCAATGTGGCTGATAATCCTTTGGATGCGCCACCACGCCAAAGAACGGCTTCTTTTAAGTCACCATTCACTGAGATAAATTCAACGTGACCGCCATATGGTTCGATTTGCGAGAGATCTACACCGGGTGACAATTTGACGATAATCTGTGGCTGAGACCACATGTTGATTGTTGTCAATGGGGGTTGATAGTGTTCAACATGATGGATGCGTCTGCCCTGCTGATCTCGTCTTGCGGGGTCGAAAAACACTACATCACTATCAGGCAAATCGGAACAAACATCACCCGGTTGAAACTGTGCATCTAGTTGTAAAACATTGGCATTGTGACGCGCAATCTCAATCCGCACCTCATCCTGATCAATGCCAATCACATCGGCGCCTGCCGCAGCCAATGCCAGCGAGTCGGCACCCATTCCACAACAAGCATCAATGATTCGCTTTGCGCCAATTTGGGACGCACGATAATTTCTGATTAACGGATCGCTAGCTTGTTCAAGCGCATCCTTCGTGAAGAACATAGTACTGGTATCTGTCCCAAACTTATCGACAGCTTTGAGACGAAGTTGTGCCATTTCTAATGCAGCACGAGATTGATCGGGTGTGTAATCTTTGCGTAAAGCAGTTAATAAACGGAGCGTGGATGATTCGCTAAGGTCTTCTGATGCGAGACGATTCAATAGCCGGATTCCTGAGTCAGAGGCTAAAAATTGAATATCAGATAACGTGAGGGTCAAACAGAGAGAACCTTTGTTAATGTACCAACCGTAAGAAACAAGTGTTATTCGTCAGCAGCTTCGGCGTTTTGAGGATCAATATCGAGCATGGTAATGGGTTGAGTATCAAAAATCTCATCGCTAGGGTTGAGTATGGTCGGGAAAGGCCACTGTTTAACCACGTCCCATTTGAATTTGGCAATTTTATTGACATTAGTGATATGACCTGCCATCACAGCAGGCTGCATGAACTCAACGGCTTTGGGCAGACTACTGAATGTAAGCAGTACAACCTCACTGTCACCGGCAACACCAACGGCTTCCCATTGAATTTTATCATCAGGAGTCATACGCCAAGTCGGTTTATGCGGAGTTTGGTGCACGAGCAGATGCAAATAGCGCCCCATGCGAGGCTGCGCATCTTGTGCTGCAACCTGCTTTACCCGTTCAACTGTGCTTACTTCGGTGTGTGGTTTTTCACCACGTATTAACGCTCCGACTGGAAGTGAACAGTCTGCACCAACTTCGACCAGAATACGGGTATATTCGGCTGACTCAAGCGTCTTCACGTAGCTTTCAGATGGATCAAGCTGCGAATTCATAATAATAAGGCGACCACCGGGACGCAACGCACGCATTGCGGACTTCAATAAATCCGCAGATGGTTCACAGTCATAGGCGGCGACTGCGTCTACACTATCCGCTGCAATACGCCATCCGGTGAGCTTTTGAGGCGCTAACACCACATCAATATCAGGACGCTGGTCGCGCAATACGGCTGCTGTTTTGCCAAAGACATCCACCAGACGCAATGAAGTACCGCTCGGTGGCAGATGCTTGGCCATTGCTTCAATGAGCAACCGTTCGACGCGAGGCGTTGTAGCCATTACGGACGCTTATTAGCCTGTTGAGCCGCTGCATGAACGAGTTCAACAACTTCGACCCACTCTTCTTCAAAAAAGTGAACCGTTACCGCACCGAGTTCTAGATGATAAACAATTTCACCATCCGGTTCGTGGGAAATCCAAGCAGCGTAATTTTCTGTTACCGAGAGACTCTCGGTTTGTACTTCTTCTGATTCGGGCATGAGTCAATTTCTCCTTGCGCCCAGCCATTCTCGAATTTGAGGGCTGATGCGTGTTTCGACACCTGTGGATCGTATACGTCGCAACCAATCACCAAAAAATGATCTATTTTTGTGGTGTACGACTGTTGGAAAAGGATCACGATCCATCAGTTTACCATAAAAATATTGCCCGAAAATCCGCAGACTGGCAACTGTTGGTGCAGCGAGAATAATTCCCAAAACACCGGCGAGGCTTGCCCCAGCGATAATCCCCAAGATAACTGCGATGGGATGCAGGTTCAAGCTACCACCCATAATACGCGGTACAAGGATATAAGCCTCGATATTTTGCAGCAACGCCCAGATGATAACCACCATCAATGCAAAAGGCGCACCCTGTAGGCCGGGAACAGTAGTGGACTGTGCCGTCAAAGCCAAGAGACCAGCTGGAAATATCGCCAACCCTGAGCCGATGCTAGGGATTACTTCTAATATCATCGAAATCATGCCCAAAATTAAAGGGTTAGGCATTCCGATGATGGTGGCGATGGTAAAAACGACGATGCCCATAAACAGCGCTAAGGTCAATTGACCACGCAGATAAGCATTCCAAACCTGTCCCAACTCATACAAAAGTCGACGCGTATCGCCTTGATAGGAATTAGGAAGCAGCTGCACACCCCTGTTAACAAAGATCGCACCGTCACGCATCAAGAAAAATATGACGGACAACAAGAAGATGAGATTTATGACTGCATTTAACGCGCCGCCGACAACATCAAAGGCTGGCCCTGTAAGGGATTGAACAAAGGATTGGGTCGTCCTAACAGGATCAAAATCACTGAAATTGATAATGTCGGTGACATGTTTCATTCCGGTTGCCTGTTGTAAACGTTCAAGCGGGATGAAAGGTTCGCCATTAATGAGAATGGGATCACCATTAAAGGTCAAAGGTTCGTTGAGCGAGTGTTCCAACTTTATTTCAACATCAAGGAGCAGTGCAGGCACACGTCTCCCAAATTCTTCGAACTGCGCTACTAGAACTGGCACCACGACCAGAATCACAATGACCACCGTAGTTAGAATTACCATGTAGGTTAGACCAACGGCAAATCCACGATGAGGTTTTTGCTTGAGCGGCCCCAAGGCCAGCACACGGTTGTCAAAAAAGTTAACCAGGGGAGTCAGCAGATAAGCTAAAATGATTGACACCGAAACAATTGGCAGCAATTCACTCAAACGAAAAATTGCTAGCAGTAAAGCGCCTGCCGCGATAAGTCCCACAACGCGCTTGGTACGCCCAGTCCAAGGTGGTGATGATAATGAGGGAGGAGAAGAGGTCACGTCAATTGATCCCTATAGACTTTTTTGAGTGTAGCATTAAATCTGTGTCTGTTTATATATACACTTCTTAAGCTATTTCGTTGCTATATTGGTACGAGAAATTGATCGGTAAGGGGTCAAGGTGGCTCTCAATAAATCAGGGAGAGTTGCATACTCTCCCTGAAATTCAAAATTCAACTTATCTGTTGCGGAAACTAGCTGCGATTGTAATTACCGCCGCCACCACCACGATTGTCTCCACCGCCGCGGTTATAACCACCGCCGCCACTCCGGTTGCCACCACTGCGATTTCCACCGCTGCTGCTACCACGGCTATCCCGTGCGCGGGCTTCTTCCGCAGTCCAACCTTCTAGTACGGCCTGACGGCTCAAGCGTACTTTGCCACCATCATCGATGTTGGTAACCATGACCATGATTTCATCGCCGAGGCTGACTTCGCTTTCGACTGATTCAACACGATAATCAGCAAGCTGCGAGATATGAACCATACCTTCTTTCCCCGGTAGGAATTCAACAAACGCACCGAAGGACTCGATACGCGTCACTTTACCGGTATAAATCTTGCCGATTTCGGCATCTTCAGTCAGGCCACGAATTTCTTCAGCAGCCACAACCGCGCCACCATCAATGCTTGAAACATAGACGGTTCCGTCTTCTTCAATGTCGATCTTCGCGCCAGTACGCTCCTGAATACCGCGAACGGTCTTGCCACCGGGGCCAATGATGGCACCGATTTTTGATGGATTGACCTTGAGTGTCAGGATGCGTGGTGCACTGCTGCTGAGTTCTGCACGCGATGCAGGCAGTGCGCCCATGATGACATCAATGATCTTCAGACGGGCTTCCCGTGCCTGAGCCAAAGCTTTTTCCATGATCTCGCCGGAGACACCGTTGATTTTGATGTCCATCTGAAGGGCGGTAATACCCTTGACTGTACCAGCAACTTTGAAGTCCATATCACCGATATGATCTTCTAAGCCTTGAATGTCGGTCAAGACAGCGGTCTTACCATTTTCCTGAATAAGACCCATCGCGATACCACCTACCGGACGTGGAATAGGCACACCGGCATCCATTAGCGCCAAGGTGCTGCCGCAAACACTCGCCATCGAGGTACTGCCATTAGAACTCATGACTTCGCTCACCAAACGAATGGTGTAAGGGAATTCAGTTTCTGACGGAAGGATATAACGCAGTGCGGTTTCTGCCAGCGCACCGTGACCGATTTCACGACGCTTCGGCCCACGCAGCGGTGAGGCTTCACCTGTGCTGTATGGGGGGAAGTTATAATGATGCATATAACGTTTGGGTTTTTCAGGGCTGAGGGTGTCGATTTCTTGCGCGTCACCGGGTGTACCCAGTGTAGCAATCGTCAGCACTTGGGTCTGTCCACGCTTGAAAAGACCGGAGCCATGCACACGGGGAACAACACCAACTTCCGCCGCCAAGGGGCGAATATCGGTCAAGCCACGTCCGTCAGGGCGAACACCTTCATCCACGATGCGACGGCGGACTTCTTTGGCGACAATCTCACCAAAAGCATCACCAGCATCACCGATTTCAATTTGTTCTTCGGGATCGGTCAGGCTTTCGTTCTGCTCGACCAAGAAGCCAACCAATTCAGATTTCAGAATATCAAGGGCTTCATTACGGCCGCCGCGTTCGGTTTGTTCCGAGATAATCTGGCGGATACGATCACCGCTTTTGGCTTCAACCGCTGCCGAAACATTGGCTTTGGTGGAGGCTGGTGTATAGCTCGATTTGGCTTTACCTAGTGTTTCGCGCATTTCCTTGATGACCGCAATCACGGGTTGCAAAGAAGCATGTGCCAAATTAAGCGCCTTGAGCATGGTTTCTTCGTCGACTTCAGCCGCACCGCATTCCACCATATTGATGGCTTCGGCTGTGCCTGCGAGACGAAGATCAAGCGCACTTTTGGGCATCTGGCTAATGGTCGGGTTGACGACCAGTTCACCATTCACCAGACCAATGCGTACACCGGCAACGGGGCCATTCCAAGGCGCATCGGAAATCGCCAAGGCTGCACTCGCGGCAACAATACCAAGCATATCAATTTGATGTTCTTGGTCGTGGCTGAAAGCACTGAGAATAATCTGTACATCGTTACGCAGATCATCCGGGAACAACGGGCGAAGGGTGCGATCCACAACGCGTGAGGATAAAATTGCTTGCTCTGAGGGTCTCCCTTCACGACGGAAAAAACTGCCCGGAATACGTCCAGCGGCATACATTTTTTCTTCAAAATCAACGCTCAGCGGGAAAAAGTCGATGCCCGCGCGAGCCTTCTTGCTCATGGTGGCGGTGGCGAATACGACTGTATCACCATCGCGAACGGTTACGGCTCCGCCTGCCTGTTCTGCCAGCTTGCCGGTTTCGAGGATGATGTCGCGATCACCGAATTTAGCGGTGAAGCGATGAAACGTCCCCATTGGAGTTGTTATCGATTCCATCTATTTCTTCTCCTTAAAAAACGAAAGCCCGGCAGCCAGGAACTGGAAAGCACAGCTAAAGCGGCGTTTAGCTCCACGTTCCAATACCTGATCTGTCAGGCATAACTGAAAAGGATGTCCCAGCAGGACATCCCGGGATTGACATGTCGAATTGAACCTCAAACAGGTTATCGACGTAGCCCTAACTTCGCAATGATGTCGCGGTAGACATCGGGCTTTGTCTTGCTTAAATACCGCAAGTGCCGACGACGCTGACCAACGAGCTTGAGCAAACCACGACGTGAATGTTCGTCATGAATATGCGTCCGCAGATGATCTGTCAGATAACTGATACGGTTGCTCAAAATAGCAATCTGGACTTCCGGCGACCCAGTATCTTTCTCGTGCCGCGAATAGTCGTTAATAAGTATCGTCTTAGCTTCTTTTTCCAGTGACATGTTCACCCGTCCTTGTTTAGTCACCAAACAGGCAGGACAGTTAGCCCGTTGGTCTAATTCCGATGATTGATATTATAGCAGAGTGGTTTATAAGCGACAATCCTGAAAAGATTTGTATAAATAGAGACAAAAAAGACGACTATAAGTCGCCTTTAAATGTCGTAGTCCAGCAAAAAAATTATTTAGCCTTCATCGCTTCCGCTACAAGGTTAACCGTATGGTGAGTTCGGAAGAGACTATACTGCCCTGCTCGACCGGGTACAGCATTCAGTATGTTTTCAGTCTCCATCAAGGAGAACCAGAAATCAGCATCCCAATTACTACCGGGGTCAGATGTCTTCAAATTGGCATCAGAAATTGGAATGTTGCGTTCGTACATGGTCAAAAGTAAGCGCAAGAACACATCACGTTGGTGGAGAATAGACTGGCAAATTTCAGCATTCATGTGGAGTGAAATCCCTTTGGTTAGGAAATCACTTTGAGGATTGCTGTATTCGCCTACAGTCGCAGCATCGTTTTCCTTGAGGTATTCCACTGACTTCTGGAAAGCCATACCCGTATCAAACACGCGCAAACGCTTATGCAAACTGCCCAGTGGACACCATGTAAAGTTGCGGAAACTTGTAAACTGTTCAACGCTGACAATGACACGACGCACCATATCGGCTGTTTCAGGACTGAGGGTATCAAGATCAGAAAGCGAAATACCTGCCCAATTCGGTGCTTCTTGTTCTTGTTGGTCATCATCCGGAGACAAAGCCTGCATCGCAGGTAGAATAACATCCGGTTGTAATTTTATAACTGGAACAAGGTCTTCGGGATTATGGCGATGAGGCAGTAATTCACGAACAAGAATTTGCTCACGAACTAAGCAGTCAATCCACTCGCTGCGCCATTGGTCGGTGACATTAAAACCGGGACGCTCAAGGTCACGATCCATTGCCAACCCTTTAAGCAGGAAGCCGTAATTGACATATTCCCAGCCACGCACACCGAGCGTATTCATGACACGCACCACCACGCGGTCACGAATAAGGCGTGTCTTTTCGACAATCGGGTGATTTGCGTTCAAGGAAATCATTCCGTTAGCCGAAATTGCTTTCAGAATGCCCAACGACATGGCCTGAGAAACCAAATCTTCACCGCGCGGGCGAGAAATGACTGCACCCACACCCTGAAGCTGTTCAACCAATTGATGTACAGACATGACTTCCGCACCCATCACGGTCGCCAAGCGGTCAAACTGGACGATGACACTTGACCACTGCGAAGGCGTAAACAAGGCAACATCTGCCCCATCTGACACCGCTGCCACACTCAATGATTGATGAGTTTGTAGATTGGTGAAATCTTCAATGTATTCAACGGTGATACCGGGATTATTTTCAAGCTGGCGGCTGGTGCTGCCCCGTACACCCCAGACAATCACAGTCTTATTGGCTGCCCGCAGTGAGTTCAAAACTTGATTAAAATCGCGATCACCACTTGCCATGATGAAAACATCAGCAGCATTTTTCTGACTGCCATCGGTAATCACATCGCGGGCAATACGCATATCGGCACTGTTCTTACCGGGGAGGTTAAACACCGGGTCGATGTTTGCCAACATTAATCGACTGGGCGCGTCATCCGCAATTTCGCGACCGGTATTATCAACCAACGGGGGTAAGCTACCACGCTGCCCCCAAGGTGCATAAGCCGCCATCTTGACGACCTGCCCGTGCGCTTTGGCTTGCATGACAAAGCGATCAATCAGATGATCCAGATTGACCACAAATCCCTGTTCATTCAAACTAATGGCGATGTTTTCAAAGTCAATATAGACCGCCACGTTTTTGGTTTGGATACCGGGTAAAGACTCTAGCGGTTGGAAAATGACTTGGTTGGCAAGGTCAGTCCCCGCCAAAATATTTTCAGCACCCCAAATACGGATGCGTGCATTTCGAGTGGTCTTAATACGACGTACCAACGGTATAAGGTCAGGATTGGTGGTCGCCAAGATAAGTTCATCAACCGGTTCAGGGTCAAATGAAAAATAGTGAACAATGAGCGCGTCAGCTAATGTTTCACGACGCGGCATATCGAACACATCATAACCAGCAGAACGAAAAATTCGCTGGAAATTTGTGCCTGTATTGCCATGGGCGCTCCAATTAGCGACCGCCACCGCTTTTAGGCTATCTGCGTTGAATAAACCAGCCGCGAGCGCTGCACCACCGCGCAACCCCACTGCCAGTTCTTGCAAATCTAGCGAAATCCCCCTGCTAGTAAAACGCTGGAGTAAATCATCTACATCAACAATTAAGTAAGCTGCCATCTCTTCTATCCTAAAAAACAGATACCACCTGATCCTATAAGAACGGTGGTAATTCGAGGAGCATTTTTTATTGTGCAACCCGAGAAAACAAAAAACTATCAAAAATCAGAACTAGTTTTCTACCGTAAATTTATCAAATCCCCAATCGACGAACAACAGTCAAAGTAGCTAAAAGCATCTCGTAATTATTATACGTTAGTTTGAATGCGCAGGCGCATTGCGATTATCTTTCCACATAACTTACAATACGCATGTAACATTTAACTAAGGAAATGGAATCGAACTGCAAAGGGGTATTTGTGAAACGTTTCCATATTGAGCATTATATCACGATGTTGTTAAGGCTGTGTAATGAAATTATTCAAATGACATTAGAAATATTTCATTTCACAATACAAAAAGGCGCAATTGCTTGCGCCTCTCCACAGAATTAGAACTTGTACACAGTCTAAAACTTACCGTTTACGGGGCATACTAGTTATGTACTACATTGATTTGATCAGTAAGCCTTAGCAAAAAGTGCAATGGTATCGGCAGGTTCACCAGTGAAGAAACAGGTTCCATTACCACCGGGTTGCTCAAATGGGATACAACGAACAGTCGCGCCAGTTTCTTCCTTGAGGCGGGCTTCATCCTCACTCGAACCTGCCCACCAGACCCGCGCCCAACCTCCTTTGTCCATCAAGATTTTGAGATCATCATAACTGGTCACATCATAAATATTGGCATCACGGAACTCAGTTGCCTGTTGCAACATGTTGGCTTGAATGGTGTTGAGCAAGTCCTGAACGACCTTAGCGATTCCAGCCTGTGGCACAAATTGTTTGCCTTCTTTACCGGGAATATCACGCCGAGCAAGGGCGACTGTACCATTTTGAACGTCCTTGGGGCCAACTTCCATACGGAGAGGTACACCGCGCATTTCCCAATCATTGTACTTAAAGCCGGGAGACATGCCTTCACGCTTATCGACGTGGATGCGAATGTCGGCATCAAGCAACTCTTTCGATAGACGACCTGTCGCTTCCATCACAGTGGCTTTTTCGTCGTCATTCTTGAAAATCGGCACTACTACTACTTGAATCGGAGCAACTTTAGGCGGAAGACGCAGCCCTTTATCATCACCGTGCGTCATGACAATCGCGCCGACCATCCGCGTACTTAAGCCCCATGAAGTTGTCCAAGGCTGCTTCGTTTCGTTATTCTGGTCGAGGAAATTGATGTCGAAGGCTTTGGAGAAATTCTGCCCCAGATTATGGCTTGTGCCAGACTGCAAGGCTTTAGTGTCCTTCATCATGGCTTCGATGGTGTAGGTATGTACCGCGCCTGCAAATTTCTCGCGCTCGGTTTTACGTCCTTTGATTACCGGAATAGCCGCTTCGGTAACGGCGAAGTCAGCATAAATATCGAGCATCTGCATCGTTTCGACTTCGGCTTCTTCGGCGGTGGCGTGGGCAGTATGCCCTTCCTGCCACAGAAATTCCGTCGTTCGCAGGAAAGGACGAGTCCGTAGTTCCCAGCGTACAACATTTGACCACTGATTAATGAGGAGCGGCAAATCCCGGTAAGACTGAATCCAATTTTTGAACGAGTCCATGATAATGGTTTCAGAGGTTGGGCGAATGATGAGCGGTTCTTCTAGCTCTTTGCCACCTGCAATCGTCACCACTGCCAATTCAGGGCTGAAACCTTCTACGTGTTGGGCTTCACGCTTGAGGAAGCTTTCGGGAATAAGCAGCGGGAAGTAGGCATTCTGGTGGCCTGTCGCCTTAAAGCGTCGGTCAAGACCGTTTCTAATGGCCTCCCACAATTCATAACCGTAGGGCTTGATGATGAGGCAACCGCGCACAGGCGACAGATCGCACAGATCAGCCTTATACACTATTTCGTTGTACCACTTACTAAAATCCACTGATTGTGGCGTAACAGCCTGCTGTGCCATTGTCGCTATCCTTTGTTGAACTGTATTCAGACAATGTCGCGTATTATAGCGGAGATTAAGCTGAATTTGGCGATGGTGTTTCCAAATTCAGCTTATAACTTCCACATATAAGCTTAGGATAGCGTTTTAGCTTTTGACCCGAAGTAACGAATCCAGCCTTTATCAACAGCCGCCTCATCTTGTACACGTTTGAGATAAGCTGACATGATGTTGCCACGAGAGAGATAGCCAACAATATGGTTCGGTTGGGTGCGATCCACAACAGGTAAACGACCAATATTGTTGCTCATCATGCGGGTTAGTGCCTGACGAACAGTTTCATCAGGATAACAAACGATCAAATCTCGATTACCTGCTTCAAGCACCGATGCGTCTAAATCCCCTTCGCGAACCGCTTTCAGTAAATCATGGCGGGTGACAATACCTGTAAGCTGCTGTTGTTCATCCACAATCAACAAGGCTTGATGACGGGTTAAGCGTGGATCATGCTGGTTAATAGCCTCAATCAGTTGACCGACTGTCATGGTTTGTGGAACAGAAACCACATCAGTTGTCATAACGGAGCTGACCGCAATCATGTCCAGTGGGTCAGCTTCATATTCGTGATTCACCATCACACCTTTTCGATGTAACTGCTCAGTCAAGATGCTATTAGTCATCAGTGCATTGGCTACCGCATCGGCAACGACACTCGCAAGCATGACGGGCAAAATAGCATGGTAGTTCTGTGTCATTTCAAAGGCAAAGACAATCGCGGCGAAGGTGGCGCGAGTTGAGCTGCCGAAGACCGCTGCCATACCCGCCATAGCAAAAGCCACCGGAGCAGCGTCCATGCCGGGGAAAAGCTGCTGCATCAGCAAACCAAAAATACCTCCCAAAGCCGCACCAATGATAAACACGGGAGCAAGCACACCGCCGGATGTACCTGAACCCAAAGACACCAACCAAACCGCCCCTTTGCTGAACAGTAAAACTACCAAAAATCCCAGCGCGAATTTGTTATTAAGAATGCCACCGATAACATTATAGCCGGGGCCGAAGACATCTACACCGGGATAGAGAAATTTGGGAACGACATATCCTACAACACCGACGAATAATCCACCAATTGCAGGCCAGAGATAGGTGTTGATTTTGGAGTGATGGAAAACATCCTCAATGATGTAGAGCAAACGGGTTATTCCACTAGCCATTAGTCCACTGAGAACGCCTAACACTAGAAAGAAAACAAGGTTAACGGGACTGCCAAAATCAGCATTTCCAACCGAGAAAACGGGACCTGTTCCAAACAGGACGATATGAACGCCCGTCGCAACCGTACTCGCTATAACCAGTGGAATAAATGAACGCGCACGGAATTCAAATAGCAGAAGTTCAATGGCGAAGATAATGGCGGCGATCGGTGTTCCGAAAGTAGCTGCTAACCCGGCCGCTGCACCACATGCCAACAAGATTTTACGTTCAGAGGCAGTGGTATGAAGTGCCTGTCCTAAAATCGAGCCGATAGCTGCTCCCGTTTGAATAATTGGCCCTTCTGCGCCAAACGGTTGGCCTGAACCAATCGAGATGGCGGCGCTGAGGGGTTTCAGTAGAGCTACTTTTGGCGGGATGCGACTGCTCTTGGTCAGTACAGCTTCCATCGCTTCAGGAATGCCATGCCCCCGCACCAATGGACTGCCATAACGCGCCATCAAACCAATAATGAGTCCGCCGATAGCAGGAACAATGATTATGCCTGCACCCAAAGGACTAGCAAGTGGACTAACAATTTCAGTGGACGTTGTTTGGTAAAAAGCTAAGTTGGTGACGAGACCGATGAGACGGTGAAGTAACTCCGCCGTCACGCCGCCAATACCACCGATTATGGCAGCGAGAATAGATAACTTAAGCAAGGTCGTACCAGACTGACGACTCTCAGACATAAAAGACATGATATTCCTCTAAGCACATGAACTAACACAAAAACAACACTCACCTTATACAAGGCAAATGCAAAGCGAAAACGATGTTAGATTCTAGGAGGAACTAACGTGGACCCGGACGTGCTAGACAGAGCGACCGGAAAAGAGGGATGATGAAATAATAATCACGTTTACGTCGCATATGACGATTGTATCATACAAGCATGAGATATTTAACAGGCTCAAAACACTAATTTCTTCAAGCCTATATAAGCCAGCAGCTAATCCAAAATCATATTCGTCCTGATAGTCGATTTGTGCACTTCCCACAGATCAGCGATTTCTTGCTGAACATGGGCAACAGCAGCGTCCAGTGGAATGATGGCAACTTCAGCCCCATTACGCCGTTTGAGTTCGATGCCACCATTTTCCAGCGACTTTTTACTGAGTGTTATGCGTAAGGGCAAGCCAATGAGATCAGCATCATTGAATTTGACACCCAAACGTGTATCACGATCATCAAACAGCACTTCGACTCCGGCTTGGCGCAAATCGGCATATAACTGCTCTGCTAACTGGCCTATTGAGGTGTCGGGCAAGACTAAGAGATGTACGGCATAAGGCGCAACTGAAATCGGCCACATCAACCCTTTTTCGTCATGATGTTCTTCGGCAATGCACGCCAACAAACGCCCAATACCAATACCATACGATCCCATGACGATAGGCTGTGATTTGCCATCTTTATCAAGGAAGGTACAATCCAAACTGTCACTATAACGTGTACCGAGTTTGAAGATATTGCCGACCTCGACACCTCGCACGGCTTTCAGTGGTTTGCCGTGCAGAGGGTCAAGGTCTCCTTCGCGGGCAGAGACAATATCGGCTACCACATCAGCTTTATAATCACGTCCATAATTGACATTGAGGAAGTGGAAACCCGCATCATTCGCACCAGCGACCAGATTCAGGGATTGTGGAATGAGGTCATCGACAACAACCAGCGCATTCTTCACACCAATCGGTGAACCATAGCCAGCGACCGCCCCTGTCGCGACAATCTCATCCGCTTGGGCGGGACGCATGGCGCTGGCATGAACGGCGTTAATCAATTTAATTTCGTTGACATCCATGTCACCGCGAACGATTGCTAAGATGAACTGTTCGCGCTGCTGGTCACCTTCGATAATGGTAGCAACTTGGAAGACAGCCTTCGCTGTGCGCGAAGCTGGAATATTGAGGAACTTGGCAAGTGCTTCGATGGTAGTCGTATCCGGCGTAGCAATTTTCTCTAAAGGAAGCGCAGCCTCGGCAGCAGGAATGGGTTTCTGTGAAGTCGCGACTTCGCGGTTAGCAGCATAACCACTTTCGTCATTAACCATCAGCGTATCCTCACCAATCGGTGTGAGGTACATAAACTCGTGAGCTTCTTTTCCTCCCATCATGCCGGTATCGGATTTGACGGCGATTGTCGGTAATCCACAGCGGTCATAAATGCGGAAGTAAGCACTGTAGTGAGCGCGATATTGTTTATCCAGTCCTTCCCAATCAGCATCCAAACTGTAGCTGTCTTTCATGGTAAATTCGCGAACACGGATGAGTCCGGCGCGGGGACGCGGCTCATCACGCCATTTGGTCTGAATCTGGTAGATAAGAGCGGGCAATTGACGATAGGAGCGAATCTCTTTGCGGACAAGATCACTCACAATTTCCTCGTGAGTCATGGCAAGCACCATGTCATGGTCCGAACGATCTTTGAAGCGCCCCATTTCCGGCCCGATTTTGTACCAACGACCAGACTCCTGCCAAATATCAGCAGGATGAATGACTGGCATGGTGATTTCTTGCCCACCAATCGAGTCCATCTCTTCGCGGACGATGTGTTCAACTTTCGCCAATGCACGTTTCGCCAAAGGTAAATAACTAAATATGCCTGCTGCCAGAGGGCGAATAAATCCGGCTCGCAGCAACAGTTGGTGGCTGGCTACATCGGTATCATTCGGGGCTTCGCGCAAGGTTTGGCTAAAGAGCTGGCTCATCCGCATAATGGTGTATCCTATTGAAAGTCAACAATTTCATTTTTCGATTTCCTTCACAGTGTAATAAACGGTTTCTGAAAGTTCAAGAGGGGTCATACCAATAATGGTGCGCTTCATCAAATACGCGTGGCTGCCTACCGCTATCATTATGTTTGCAATATTGATGCGCTCCTACGATCTCTTTCAACGCGGTCATGATGCAGATATGTTTTTCTTCAATGCACGTTGGGCGCGCGACATTCAACAGTGGGGCGTATTTCGACTTTATGTTTTTACGCCTGATGTCAACTATCCGCCTATTTTTCTATTCATTCTGACCTTTAGTTCATGGTTAGTCCCACCGCTTATTGGTGGCACGATGCCACTTGAGTTTGTGATTTTGACCAAGGTCTTTTCAGTAGCGGCTGAGATTATCCTTATCGGTATTATTTACCGTTGGATTCCTAAAAATACTCGCCTTAAGTGGATCGTGCCGTTATTACTAGCGACACATCCCGGTATGATTGCGACCAGTGCATTTTGGGGACAAACCGACAGTGTTCTCACACTTTTTCTTGTTTTGACGACACTTGCGTTGAATCATCACCAAAAACGCATGACTTGGATTTGGTTTGCTGTGGTCATGCTAATGAAATTTCAAGGGATTGTGCTAGCACCAATGGTCGGGATTCTCTCGATTCGACGGTTTGGTATTCGATCGACGATAGTTGGCATTTTGCTTGGGCTGGGTGTTTTCAGCTTAGTTTACGCACCATTTGTCATCCAAAGCGGCTTTGATAACGCAATGCGCCCATTCACGACAGGTGCAGTTGATTTAAATCCGGTCATTACAGGCAATGCTTTCAATTTGTGGTATCTAATTACGCCGTCGATATGGACACTTTTACCCGCTGATCTTACCTATGTGCCAAAAGATTCAGCGTTAGGATTTGCGGGGCTAACCCTCAAGAACATCGGGGTTTTGATGTTGGGTGGTTATGTGTTTGTAGTGGTGATTTTCATGTGGCGGCAGTACGTCGAAAGGCGTGAATTTGTATGGGCAACCGCTTTATATTTGGCATTTTTCATGCTGCCAACCCAGATACACGAGCGGTATATATATCCGGCAGCAGTGCTCTCGGTGATTGCTATCGTGCAAGACAGACGAATGTGGTTTATCGCGCCAGTGCTAGCCCTTTCGTTTACGACTAACGTGCTGGCAGTGGCAGGGGAACATTTCTTTTGGTTTGGTCTGGATTTAAAGACTATCCTTTACGGATCAGAAGTAGCGACAGCAACCTTCAGTCTCTTTTGCCTGATTGGATTGGTGTGGATTATGGCGACAAAAAGTCATAAGTCTAAAACGACTGAAACAAATGAGATGCCATTGAGTTTAGAAACAGCCTAAAACTCAGTTACTTTTCCCACTCGCGACCGGCATTGATGTCAAGTTTATCCATTACAGCTTGCCCCAAGTCGATTTCATGCAGGTGAGCAAGTTGGAGTAAGTAGAGTAAGACATCCGCGAGTTCGCTGGCGAGTTCGGTTGTATCAGGTGCTTCTTCATTCCATTGGAAATGTTCGAGGACTTCACTGGCTTCGAGAACCAAGGAAACCGCTATATTCTTGGGGGTTTGAGGATGTGCCGAGTCTGATTTATACCAACCTTTACTCTCCACAAAAGCTTCCATCGCGGCTTCAAGGGCTTTGAGTTCCATGCTCAACCTCCAATCAAAAAGGTGAGGCATACGATTCCCCCACCTCTCCTAAAGACGAACCTATAAGCCAACTTAATAGGCGTTCTTGCTGCGGCGGAGCGCTGTACTCCAAACGGTGCGGATGATGATTTTTATATCCAACCACAGCGACCAGTTTTCGACATACCACAAATCATATTCGGTGCGTTCGGCAATTGAGGTATCCCCACGCAAACCGTTGACCTGCGCCCAACCGGTCATGCCGGCTTTCTCGCGGTGGCGTTCCATATAACGGGGAATGCGGTCACGGAATTGTAAGACATAAACGGGACGTTCAGGGCGTGGGCCAACGAGGCTCATTTCCCCCACGAGAACGTTAATCAGTTGAGGGATTTCGTCCCAATTGGTGCGGCGCATAAAATGACCCAAATGGGTTACGCGTGGATCATCTTTGACTGTCCAACCGGGGCCGCCGACCTCAGCATCAGGGCGCATGGTGCGGAATTTGACCATATAGAACGGTTTACCATCCAGCCCCATACGCTCTTGTGTGTAAAAAACTGGCCCTTCTGATTCCAAACGCATAGCGACAGCCGTTAGCAACATGAAGGGCGAAAGAAAAATGAGACCGAAACCCGCGCCGATCATATCCATGCCCCGTTTGAGACTGAGCCGCCAACCGCGCATGGCGATATCACGCACAGTGAGCAGTGGTGTACCACTGAGGTCATCAACGCTGAGGTCGCCTGCCATATAAGCGAACATATCGGGATAAATCTTAATGTCAACGCGCCCACGCTGGCACAGACTGATCAGTTCAACCAGTTCTGCCCGTTGCGCATCGGGCAAGGCAATGACCACCTGATCAACAGCACCACGATCAATCAAGGTGGGCAGATCGTGGTAGACACCGATCACCGGAATACCGGACACATTACCCCGTGTGCGGGTTTTACCGTTGACGACCACCCCTACTGGATTATAGCCAAGCGCGGTGTTGGTGGTAATTTTACGGGCAATTTCACGGGCAATTTTACCGTTACCAACGATTAGTAAGTTATCGAGTCCCAAGCCGCGCGTCCGCAACCAGTAGCGTAGAGTCTGCTGCACTTCACGTCCAGCGATGACCAAAGCCATACTAAACACCCAGACGTAAAAGAGCAGCGCACGGGGATAATCCACTTCAAAAATACTGTTGTTAAAGAGGATGCCCTGCAAACCATAGACCATCAACGATCCAACGGTTAGCACACCCACAACTTTACGAGCGTGGTCAATACGGCTGATGGCACGCGGCAAATGATAGAGACGTGATAGATACAATATGATGACGATGAAACCCACCTGAAGCAGCATCGTGGGTACATAACTGACAAAATCGGGGTAACGATTAGGCAGATTGAGTAGAGGCAACGTTAGACGTGCGACATAGCCCAAGACAAAAGCCAGTGCGAGCATCAGCGCATCAATAATAGGCTGGATGAAATTCAGTACAGTGCGAACGCGGTTGCTACGAGGGGCAGTAGAAACGGTTAAGCTCTCATCTATTGTACCGGTTGACGCAACTCCGGCAGTAGTTCCGACCCGCCCTTGAGCATCAAGCCCATCAGCACGATCAGATGCAGCCAAAGCGGAGTGGTCCGGCGATAATGCTTGCGGTAGAAGATGAGCATCGCCCGTTGAAACTCGAACTGCGCTTTCTTGCTGCGACGGCTGGATGCTCTTTTGATGTGCTTGACCATCACTTGCGGATGGTAAAACACTTTCCACCCTGCCTCTTTTATTCTGAACGCCCAATCGAGGTCCTCTCCATACATGAAAAACATCTCGTCCAGCAGGCCAGCATCGCGGATGGCTTCCCGACGAACCTGCATGTACGCGCCGACCACCGAGTCTACCTCAAGTTCTAGGTCGGGGTCAACAAACGTCATATTATAGCGCCCAAATCGCGGACTGTGGGGAAACAACTTTGAAAGGCCGGAAAAACGGTAGAAGGAAACCATCGGTGTTGGGAAGCTGCGACGACAGGCGACATCCAAAGTACCATCTTCCAATACGAGTTTCGGGCCGGCAACGCCCACATCAGGACGCGAGTCCATGAATTTTACCATGTTATAAAGGGACTCTGCTGGGACTTCAGTGTCAGGGTTGAGGAGCAAGGCGTAACGGGGTGCATCCGCATCGACATCCCCGTTGCCCTGATAGCCGAGGGCTTTGAGTCCCAGATTGTTCCCGTAGGAAAAGCCCCCGTTGGTTTGGCTGGCAATGACCTCGACTGATGGAAACTCGCTCCGAACCATATCCGCGCTCCCGTCAGTAGAGGCGTTATCGACCAGCACGACATTGAAGGTGAAATCACCCTTGCTAGCGAGTACGGTTTGCAGGCAGCGACGGAGTAAATCTTTGGTGTTCCAGTTGACGATGACAATTCCGAGATCGAGCATGGTTTATCCCTCTTGGGAGGAATTTTACCACATTCAAGTTAACCGTTTTTAGTTGCCAGTTTACAGTTCATTCTAAATTCAAAAGTATTGCACATTTTGCAATTTATCCGCTGAAATGACTGGCGGGAAGCGCGGGAGAAGCCGCTGAATTGACATTTTTGCCCGGCGGGATGCTCGGCTGATGCCACTGAAATGGCGCAAGTGCAGCGAATAGCTCCCGTGTTACCGCCGCTGTGCAATTTGGGTGTCGTTGCAGCGGGTGCGAGGGAGCAATCCGCCGAAAATGCAACAGCAAATGCATTTTTACCACAAAGACACAAAGAAAGAGGAGAATTCAAAACACGCTCCAAGAAATAAAGACAGGTATACGCTTATTTTAAGCGAAAATGAGGGCGAATGGGTTACATTTTGGTAGCTTTTTGAGGGCGAATTTACCAACCTTTTTTCGGCTGGGAATGGTTAAGAGGGTTGGCGGGTGGTTTGAAAAGGGTTTAGGTACAAATATTAGAACAACATGAAGCTCTCTAGGTTAATTTACTGATTATGATCACCATGGTATATAATTCGAAAAAATAAATTGTTTTAAGGATATATAATGCGCCTCTCTATTTCGATTGAAGGATTACCAGCGACAAACTGGGCTAATTGGAAAGTATTGGTGCAAACTATTGAGCAAGCGGGATTTCCTAGCCTTTTTTGTAGCGATCATTTTCCAGATGCGAACCAGCCTGAAACTGGATCGCTGGAAGTGTACACCGCACTCACCTATTTGGCTGACCACAGCCAGCGAGTCAACTTTGGGACGTTGGTATCACCAGTCTCATTTCGTGATCCGGTCGTAATGGCGCGTCAAGCGATAGCACTGAATGATCTGAGTGAAGGACGGATGATCCTCGGCATAGGTTCGGGTTGGCAGCAAGACGAACATACAACGTTTGGTTACGATTTAGGTGATATTAAAACGCGAATGGATCGTCTAGAAGAAGGGCTGAAAGTTATCACACAACTCACACGCAGTGATAAACCCGTCACGTTTGATGGTCAATTTTACAAATTGAGAGAAGCCCGTTTGCCACACTCTAAGTACCCACTGCGTTTGCTGATCGGTGGCAATGGCAAAAAACGTACATTGCCATTGGTGGCACGTTACGCCGATGTGTGGAGTGCCGAATGGGCGACTGCCGATGCCATTCAAGAGCGCAACGTCTTATTAGACAACCTACTCGGCAAAGAAGGCCGGCAACCGCATGATGTCAAACGCACTACAATCCGTGTGATTCTGTGTTGGCGAAACGATGCAGAGCGAGAACAACAACTCGATGCACTTCGTAGGGCAGCACCCATGCTTCCAGCTCTACCGACTGAACAATTTATTCAATTTCTAAAAGAGAACATTTACATCATTTGCGGGACACCCAATGAGGTAATCGAAAAGCTTCACACATTTGAAACCGCAGGGATTGAAGAATTTATGTGCCAATACATTACACTGGACCATCCAGAACTCTTAAGCATCATTGCTGAATTTATACTGCCACATTTTAATAGTCCTCAGTGAGAGGGATATACACCACTCATGGGATAGCAGTCGGGAGGGTTTTGAGGGGTGTGCCGTTGATGGCGGCGCGGAGGGCTTCGCGGTCATCCCAAGGATATTCGGTGGTGCCGAAGCACATACTTTGTTCATGGCCTTTGCCGCAAGCGATGACAATATCACCTGCTTGTGCCATCTGGCAGGCTTGATAGAGTGCTCGTCCACGATCTGGCACACGGATGAAAGTCTGCCCCTCTACCCCACCTTGACTGATACAGCCCTGCGCCATCGTTTCGAGAATATCATCGAGCGATTCGGTGCGTGGGTCTTCGGCAGTGAGGATGGTGAAATCGGCGTGTTGGGCGGCGACCTCAGCCATGAGGCGGCGTTTGTCACGGTCACGGAGGCCCGCGCTGCCAATGATGGCAATCAAGCGTTTGCCTTCGACCAACATTCCACGCGCGGCCTTGAGAGCGTTTTCGAGAGCATTGGGCGTGTGGGCGAAATCGACAATGGCGGTGTAGGGTTGGCCTTCGACGATGCGTTCCATGCGTCCGGGGATGGATTGGACTCGGCCCAGACCTTGCTTAATAACATTATCGACTATTGGAGACATGTCTCCCCCTAGCAAAGACTGTGTAGTAGCAATGGCAACGAGCGCATTTGCAACATTAAACTCGCCAACTAATAAGGTGGAAAACTCGCGAAAATGCGGGTCAACAACATAACCTTCGCTTGTCATTTGTTTAATTGCTGCCCGATTAGCAACTACGAACTCTGTTCTATTTGGCTCATAACTAATTGATAGTGCCCCAACTTCACTAGTCGTTCTAATCCCATAACGTACTACTTTATCTGCTGGAAATGATGCAAAAAACTCAGCATTTGGATCATCAGCATTAATCACACTAATTTTGGGCTGATCCGGTTTGTGGTAAGACTTTGAAAGCATCTCGAACATGCGACCTTTGGCAGCGCGGTAGGCTTCGAACGTGCCGTGATAATCAAGGTGTTCGTGGGTAACATTGGTCAATACAGCAACATCAATATCCACGCCGTTGAGCCGACCCTGTGCCAAACCGTGACTGGTCATTTCAAGGACGCTGTGAGTCAAGCCTTTGGCGACCATTTGCGCGAGGAGTGCTTGAATTTGTGGCGCGCTGGGTGTGGTGACGTGCAAACCCGTATCGACTGTTTTGCCGCCGAGATCAGCCGAAACTGTGCTGATGAGTCCTGCTTTACCGTTAGTGGCAACTTTGAGGATACTGTGAATCAAAGTGCTGGTGGTCGTTTTGCCATCTGTGCCGGTTACCCCAATGATGACAAGTTTGCGGGAAGGATAATCGTAATAGGCAGCGGCGAGCCATCCGGTGGCTTCCTGCGCGTTGGATACTTGAACATAAGGAACGGGTAAATCGGTGAGGTCATGTTCACCAACAATGGCGGCTGCACCGCGTTTGATGGCATCGGGGATGAAGTCATGTCCATCTACGGAGAGGCCGCGACGTGCAACGAAGATGCCACCGGGTTGGATAAGGCGGTTGTCCTCTTCGATGGGTGCGGTGATGGGTTGAAGGTGATCGCCATGAACGGTGATGACATCAGGTAAGTTGGCGATCAGGTCGGAAAGATTTTTCATAAGAAACCTCACCCCCCTGTCCACATCACCAACATTCGCAGGCGCACTCTGGTGATTGCCCGCAAGCGATGGAGGGAGTAAGGCGGAGTCGAATGGTTATAAAATAATTGGAAGGTTGCGCCGCATCAGGCTAAAGCCATGATGCTAACCACCGGACAAGCGCACTAAAGGCGCTTCAAAGACTGTTGGGTTATTAACAATTTTATCGAAAAAAAGTGATTGTTCTAATCTTAACAGGAAGATTCGGGAAATAAAAACCGCAGAAGCACAAAGGCTACAGAGTTATTATACCCCTGTGTCCTCTGCGCCTCTGCGATTTAAAGTCAGAGACAAGCGCTGAATTAGTTCAGACGCGCACCCAAATCATTCAGGCCGCTGCGAACGCTGCCGTCGACAACACGGTCGCCCGAACGGACGATCAAGCCACCGAGAATGTTGGGGTCTACCACAAAGCTGATGTTATCCGCGCCAATGGATGACTTGGCCTTTTTCTGTTCGGCTTCATCAAGAGGCATGGCACTGACGACTTCAACATTGCCACCGAGCTTGAGGGCTTCTTTGGGCACATCGCTGAAGAAACCATCGATCAATGACTTGGATTTCTTCTCATCGAGCGCCGCGCCGATCAACTTCTGGGTAGCAGCCAAGGCGATACCAGCGATTTGACCGCGCAAACCAGCCAACTGTTGATCACGTTCGGCAGAGGCGGAAGTACGGGCTTCGGCACGAATACGTTCGGCTTCAGCACGGGCATCGGCTTCGATTTGCTTGGCGACTTCATCTCCACGCATACGGCCTTCTTCGACACCCTTAGCGATGTCAGCACGGGCGTTGGCACGAATGGTTTCCGCTTCGGCTTCAGCATTACGCCGAGCATTGGCAGCAACCTGTGCGTCTTCCAAGCCCTTCTGAATCTTAGCCGAACGTGAGTCCAGCATGTTGGCGATAGGCGTCCACAAGAGCGCACCGAGCGCACCGAAGATGATCAAGAAGTTAACGATCTGAGCAAACAGGTAACCTGCGTTCAGACCGAGAGCCTCGATACCACCCGCTTTTTCTTCGCCAGCCGCAGCAGGCGCTTCAGCCGCATGGGCTTCAGTGGTCGTGGCTGCGGTTTCGCCAGCAGTCGGTTCGACAGTGGCTTCCTGCGCCATGGCACTGGCAGCAGTGACCAGCAACAACGCTAGCACACTGATAATTACGAGTCGTTTCAACGTAAAGATTTTTTGCATGTCGGTTCTCCCCCGCGCGCTTACTGGAGCACGAACAGGATAATGAGCGCGACCACCAAGCAGTAAATAGCGACAGCTTCGGCGAACACGATACCCAAGATCATGTTCGTCTGAATGTTACCGGAGGCATCCGGGTTGCGGCCAATGGCCTGCAAAGCACCCTGCACCAGCAAACCGATACCGATACCGGGGCCGAGTGCGCCTACCATTGCTAAACCTGCGCCCACCGCTTTACCCAATGTAGTCAATTCAGGCATGTTACGTCGTTCCTCTCTATTGCGTGTATAGTCAAATTATTTGTATGGGCAGCATTCATAACCGCCCAGTAAGTCCGTTAAATGTTAGTGTGCGTGTGCTTCCGCTGGAGCGTCATGCCCTTCTTCAACATGTTCAGCGTGTTCTTCACCATGTCCCTGCATGGCCTGGGCGACGAACACCAGCGTCAGTACGGCAAACACACCAGCCTGCGCCAGACCCACGATCAATTCGAGGGCGTAGAATACAACCGGAATACCTGTTCCGACGAGGAAGAGCATAACCGAAATCAGAATACCGCCTGCAAAAATGTTACCGAAAAGACGGAAGCTCAAGCTGACGATCTTCGACAGTTCAGATATGAATTCCAACGGGCCAACGATCAAGTCGATGACACCCAGAGGATTCTTTGCGGCGTTGCCCAATGAACGTACAGGAATGAACTTCTGTAGATAGTTCAGACCGAGTTCCTTGAAGCCGTAGAACTGAATGAAGAAGAAGGAAATCAGCGCTAAACCAATCGTCAAGTTCAGATCGGTAGCCGCAGGACGCACATAAGGCGAAATATGGAAGTAGTTCTGCATCAGCACATCAGGTGTAACGCTGCTCGGGTTCGCTGTTGCTGCTTCGCAAGCATGCAGCATTGCCACCGTGACCGGCGTACCACCGTTGAGCGGACGATCATTGAACAACTGATACCAATTGCCGCCTAAGGCGGTGGCATGATAACCACTGGTTCCGGTTTCGGCACAGTGGAATTTACCAACGCTTTCCACACCGGGGATGACGCTCATCCAGTTCCCAACAAGCAGGAACAAGAAGATGGTTGCCACGAGTGGGAAAATGGCCTTAGCATTCTTTGGCCCAGCAATTTGCTTAACGAAGTCGTAGAGGAACCCTGCAATGGCCTCCAACATACCCTGACCGCGACCGGGGACTTCCTTGGTGAAACCTTTGGAAGCGCGGTTCACACCGACAGCAATCAGCAGCACAATCACATCGACGATCACCAGTGCGAGCATGGTGTTAATCAGGTTGAACTTCGGGCCGAGACCCAAGAAGTTCTTAATCAAGACTTCACCGGGCACTTGAATGACCGGAATGGCTGCGGCAATACCGTTACCGGGCAAAAAGCCGAACGGCACCCACGCGCATACAATTGCTCCAAACACGAGCAGGATAACGCCGTACAAACAACCGCGTTGGTTTGTGGTCATTGTAGACACGCACGTCTCCCTTCACTACCGTGAGAAATCACTTTATTTCTCAAAGACGAACCTCCTCTGTTAAAACGATGAATCAGTATCCTGCGGCTTCGGCTGCGCTTGTGTCCTTTTGATAAGACTCAATACCATCCGAATTACGACATATAAACTGACCGGAGCGCTCACCAGCACAAGGATCACTGTGAACGGGCCGCGTAAACCGAGCAGCTTATCAATCACTATGCCAAGAACCAATGCGCCAACAATTGCGAGTGTCAGTACACACCCTGCTGCCCCAGCGATAGTAGCAACAGAAATGTTCGGAATGCGTGTTGAGGCAGGTGGTTCAGTCATCCGTATTAAAGTATGAGAATATTATCACAAATAAAGCAGCATTGCCAACGGAAATTATATAAAAGTTCCAAATTGCCTATTCTATTTAACATATAGGGACAGTTTTTGCCTGTCCCTATACGAAATACCCTTAATTTTAACCATTTCATTGAATAGCTTAGCTAAAACAATGAACGGGCACTTTCGACCGCCCATGTAAACACGACCTGTACGGCGACAGTTCCGATGAGGATCACGGCGATAGCAGTGATGCTCATCGCCCAAGTGTAAGTGCGACCTACCGCAATCGGTTTGTCTTCGTCTTCGCTGCGGTCAACATACATGACCTTGATAACCACCAGATAGTAGTAAAGCGCCACAATCGAGTTCAAAACACCAAACAATGCCAACCATGTCAGGTTAGATTGCACAGCCGCGCGGAAGAGGAAGAACTTACCCACAAAGCCGGCTGCCGGAGGCACACCCGCTAGTGAGAGCAGCGCGAGTGTCATCATCAAGGCAAGGAAAGGACTGCGGCGACTGAGTCCAGCCAAGTCGGCAATGGTTTCACTGCCAGTGGCGTTACTGAACAAGATCACGACCGCGAAGGCCAAGAGATTGGTGAAGACATACATGAACATGTAGAAGCCAACCGAAGCGACCGCATCAGCCTGCCCTGCTACTGTTGCTGATTGGATGGCGGCGACACCCACCAAGGTATAACCGGCCTGCGCGATGCTGGAATAGGCCAACATACGCTTGATGTTTTTCTGCGAAAGCGCAACCACGTTACCAAGAGTCATCGAAATGACTGCCGAGGCTACCATCAACTGTACCCAGAAGTTTTGGATTTCCGCCCCACCGATGACGACAGTGGACGGAAATACTGCAATTAAGAAGCGTACCAGTAATGCAAAGCTGGCGGCCTTGCTAGCGACGCTCAGGAATGCTGTAACTGGAGTCGGCGCACCTTCATATACATCGGGTGTCCAGAAGTGGAAAGGAACCGCGCTAATCTTGAAGCCGAAGCCGACAACAATCAACACCAATGAAGCCAACACGGGAACCGGATTATTGACGAACGCATCTGTGGTCAGATATTGAGCCAATTGATACAGATTGGTCTGACCACTGAAGCCATAGAGCAAGCTCAGGCCATAAAGCATAATGGCGGAAGCAAATGAGCCGAAGAGGAAGTATTTCATTCCGCTTTCCATACTCTTGCTATCACCACGCTTGAAGCCCGCAAGGATATATAAAGGAATAGAAGTAGTTTCCAACGCGAGGAAGGCCATGATGAGGTCTGACGACCCGGACATGAGAACCATACCCAAGGAAGAGACGATCAAGATGATATAGAATTCACCCTTGCGTCCGATGCCTTTAACGTCGGCTGATATCAAGCTTGTGATAGCACCTGCGGCTAATACCATAACTTTGAAGATTTGGGTCAGCGAGTCGTAGCGGATCATGCCACCCCAAAATGACATTTTTGCAAGCGCCTCAGGCGAAAGATTTGGATCAGCCTGTAGAGCAACCTGCTTAATGACATCAGGCGTAAGAATGAGGGTGATAATCGCTAACAGCCCCAAGCCAACGGCAGAAACAACCGCAATATTCTTACGCTGGGCTTCCGTCCAACGCAGGTCGAGCAGCAGAACAATGAAACTGAGTGCTCCTAAACCTAGTTCCGGCAAAACGACGAGTAAACTTGGACCCAGTCCAAATTGCGTTGCATTCACAGTTAGTGACCCCCTCCGAGCATAGCCAGTACAGGTTGCACCCCGGCGGTAACCATTGGATAAATGATTGTCGGGTACAGGCCGATAATCAGCAGCGGTGCACCGAGCAATATCAAAATGATACGGTCAGTGATGGCAATGTCACCGACTTCAGGATACTTTTTCGCGTCAAACTCACCGAAGAAAACCTGACCTGTCACACGCAGCACATACGCGGCTGTAATGACAATGCCCAGCGCCGCGATAATGACGATGATTGAATAGTAATTGGTCAACATGAAGTTGCCGATTTGCAGAACAATCTCCGGCGAGGCTTTGAACATGCCTTGAAAAATAGTGAACTCGGCAATAAATCCGCTAAAGAGCGGCATACCCATACTGGTCAAACCACCGATGACAAAGGCGAAGGCGACCCAAGGCATCTTTTTAGCAAAGCCACCGAGGCTGGGAATATCACGGGTATGAGCGCGGTCATAAACCATACCGACGCAACCGAAGAAGAGTGCGGTCATCGCGCCGTGACTGAACATCTGCAAACCTGCACCGGTCATACCGACGACGTTCATAGTCGCCCAACCCATCGTCACCAAACCCATATGGCTGACCGATGAGAAACCAATAACATATTTGAAGTCACGTTGACGGAAGGCGATAAACGCGCCGTAAACGACATTGATAAGCGTTAGGAAGACAATCCATGGGAGGTGAACCTGTGCACCTTGCGGCATCAGTTGCACACCCATTCGCAGCGCAGCGTAAGCACCTAGCTTCATCAGCACGCCTGCGTGGATCATTGATACTGCGGTTGGCGCGGCAACGTGTCCATCCGGTGACCAGTTGTGGAAGGGGAACACCCCTGCCAGCACCGCGAAACCAATGAAGATGAAGGGGAACCAGAGCTTGGCAAAAGTCAGTACATCTATACCCAGATAATTGGGGATGTTGTAAGCACCTGCTTCACCCGCCGCCATCAAATGCGTCATACTGAAACTGAAGGTCGGCGCATCTTTGGCGATGACACCAGCATCTTTCGCAGCTTGAAAGGCAGCAGCGCCGTCACCCGCAAAGAAGTTGCTGGCGGTGAAGACCATCGCGATGACACCGATCAGCGCAATAACCGAGCCGATGAGGATGTAAAGCGTCAACTTCATCGCTGCATATTCGCGCAGCTTGACCCAACCCCATGTGGCAATCAACAAGTACATGGGGAAGATTGCCAGTTCATAAAAGAAGAACAAGACGAAGGTATCGACGGCTAAGAAGACACCGTAAACGCCCGCGACCAACAGCATGAAGAAGGCGAAGAATTCGCGGGTGCGGTCTTCGATGCGCCAAGAGATCAGCACACCAGCCACCGTCACCATACCCGTGAGCAGCACCATCGGCGTATTCAAGCCATCCACACCGAGGTGGTAGCTGATACCGAGGCTACTTATCCAAGGGATATTTTCTTCAAAGGCCAGACCGCGTACAAACATGGCCGTTGCTTTGAACTGTCCCCCGGAAGCACCGAGTTTTGCCATATCCGCAGTCAACGCAGTTACTTGGCTGTTATAGCCGAAGTAAACGGCTGCCGACAGCACCAGCACAATACCTGCGGCGGTAATTGCGATACCGCGTATCAGGTCACGTCTTGACGCATCAATTGCCAGCATAATAAGTGCTGCGACAATCGGCGTAAAGATGATGACACTTAAAATCGGAAACTGAAATCCACCCATAATTTCGTCCTTATTATGAAGTCCGGCAGCTTACCCGCCGAGCAGCTTCATCACCGAGCCGTTGATAATCGGCATAATCCAATTTGGCAGCAGCCCGGTAATCAACATCAAAACCAACAATGGCGAGATGGCGACGGCTTCCCGGAGGTCAATCTCAAGATTGTAATCTTTCCAGTGCATGTTGAACGGGCCATGCAGTACCGCACGGATGCCCTTCAAAATGTAAGCACCTGTGAACAGCAAACCAATCATCGAAATGAGAGTCAAGCCGGTAAAGACTGACCATGAACCGCGCACGACCAAGAACTCACTGACAAAGCCGTTCAATCCCGGCAAACCGAGACTCGCCATACTGGTGAAGATGAAGATTGCGCCGTAAATCGGTGCTTTCACCCAGAAGCCGCCGTACTGCGTCATATCGCGGGTATGCGTCTTGTGGTAAATCGCGCCAGCGAGCAAGAACATGGCTGCCGAAGTCAGGCCGTGGTTGAACATCTGTAGAACTGCGCCGTTAGTGGCGAGGATTGCGCTTTGCATATTTTCAGTGCTGGCATTCTGCCAGTTTTGAGCGTAAGCCAGTGCTGCAACAGCAATGCCCATCGCCACGAAGCCCATGTGATTGACTGAGCTATAAGCAACCAAACGCTTGATGTCAGTTTGTCCAAAGGCGGCAAACGCACCCAAGACAATGCTAAGCATGGCAAGGAAGGCGAAGATACCTGCCCAGTTGGTTTGTATCGCACCCAAGATGTCAATTGGAGCAATCCACACATCAGGGAATATCGGGATGACCAAGCGCAAGAAGCCATAAGCACCGAGCTTGAGCATAACACCCGCTAACAGCATTGAACCAGCAGTCGGCGCTTCGCTGTGGGCATCTGGCAGCCACGTGTGGAAAGGCCACACCGGCACTTTGATGCAGAAGGCTACGAAGAAACCGAGGAAGGCCAGCGCCTTCACCGTCTGGATGGGGATACCAAGGAAACCAGAAGCACCGTCACCAATAAACTTCGGCCAAACGGAGGTGATGGTTTGAATATCAAAGGAAGGCGCACCCGCAACATAACCCGCGATACCTGGGTTCGATTGTTGAGCGGCTTGGACAATATTGGCGGGAACCTGTGACATCGACCAGCCGATCATCTGCATGGCGAGCAGCATACCGAGCGAACCGCCAATGCTATAGATGAAGAACTTGGTCGAAGCGTACTTGCGGTTAGGACCACCCCATTGGTTGATGATGAAGTAAATCGGGACAATGCTCAGTTCGTAGAACAAGAAGAAAATCATCAAGTCCATTGCCATGAACACACCTAGCAAACCGACTTGAAAAAATAGGATCAGCGCCATGTGAACATTAACGCGATCATCAATTTCGAAGCTGATGAGGACAGCTAGCGGTGTGAGAATGCCCGTGAGCAAAATCATGGTTGCGCTGATGCCATCAATGCCCAGATGCCACGACGCACCGACCAGTGAGAACCAAGGCACATTGACGACCATTTGGAATTGATCTGCGCCTGCGTCCCGGTTGTAGTTGGCGAATACAGCGATGCATAACGCACCGACGACAATCGACAACGCTAGCGCCGTCCACCGTACAATCTGCTTGTTACCCGGCATCAGCAGCAGAATTGCACCCGCAACACCCGGTGCAATCAGCAAAAACGTCAGAACATCGATTCCCAAAACTGTCATAATTTCAACCTCAAGGTTGTTTTTGTAGTGGTGAGCTTTGCGGTGTCACCACTTTGAAAACGCTCTATCACTATTTTCGATTAAGGTGCAATCGCTGCTACGGTTGATTGCGACAAAAGTCCCGAACTCACAATGAATATGATGGCAATCAAAATCACGGCGATGGCGACATACAACATGTACTGTTGAATGCGCCCAGTCTGAATACGGCGAAAACGCTTACCAAACATACCGATCAATTCCGGAATACCGTCGCCCACACCGTCGATTAACCAAATATTCAGCAACTTGATGAAGTCGCCGATAAAGATAAAGACTTTAGCGATGGTGTGCAGGATACCATCAATAACGCCTTTGTCCATGAATTCGCTGACAACGACGCGTGAGAACCATTGTGAGGGCTTAATGAACACACGGATATAAAGTTCATCGACATAGTACTTGTTCTTCAGCACCGGATACAAGCCACCGAGCATCTCGACCAATGGATCTGCTTGACCCGCGACCAGCGGTTTGCGCCAGTACATCACGTAACCAAGTCCTAGGCCACCAAGGGCTACGGCGAAGGAGAACAATACCGGAATGATATTAAAGGGCAGTTCAGGCGGTTCTTGCAACAAGGTTCCGCCGATGAAGTGAGCAAATGGATTTCCGTGTGGGGAGAAAATTCCACCCAGCAGCGGGAAGTCAGGATGAACGCCTACGAAACCCGCAAAGATAGCGAAGAAGGCCAAGATAATCAGCGGGAGAGTCATGGTTGCGCTGACAATGCCCTGCCCCAAGTTGGCATGTTTGGCTTGTTCAGTACGTGCCTCACCCCAGAAGGTTAGACCAATTTGGCGCATGGTGTAGAAGGCCGTTAAGAATGCGGCCAGTGCCAGCATGACAAACACCAGCGCATGTGGGCCAAAGCCTTCGGTTAAACCGTGCCATGCATCAGCCAGAATTTCGTCTTTTGACCAGAAACCTGCGGTCAACAATGGGAAGCCCGACAGCGACAAACCACCAATCAAGAAAGTAATAAAGGTCACAGGCATGGTTCTACGCAAACCGCCCATGTTCATCATATCTTGTGGATCGAAGTGCGGTGCGTCATGACCGTGTGTATCAAAACCCGCTTCATCATGCGGATTATGTTCGCCGTGTTCGCCAGCAATAACATGTGCTTCAATTTCAGCCGTCGGGGCTAATTCCAAGTCATGATGTTCGACCGCAGTCGCAGACAGTAAAACATGATCATCTTCGTCAGCATGAGCATGAGCATGTTCGTGAACGTGATGATCGCCGTGTTCCATGCCGTGAATGACCGAACCGGATGCCATGAACAACAGCGCCTTGAAGAAAGCGTGGGTAATCAGGTGGAAGGCTGCGGCGACATATGCACCGATGCCCAAAGCTGCCACCATAAAACCAAGCTGGGAGATGGTCGAATATGCCAGCACACGTTTGACATCATTTTGTGCGACCGCAATCGTTGCGGCAAAGAGTGCTGTAAATGAACCCACAACCGTCAACAACAGCAGTGGGGGTGTGAGTATCCCCGCGTGAGGATCACCACCAGCAGCGAAAACCGGATACATTCGGATGACGGCGTAGACACCAGCGGACACCATTGCAGCGGCATGGATCATCGCGCTAACAGGTGTCGGGCCTTCCATCGCGTCCGGCAGCCAAACATGCAGCGGGAACTGCGCCGATTTACCAATTGTACCGATGACAAGGAAGATACCAATCAGGCTAGCTGCACTCATGCTGCCGAAAATAATTGCAGGTGTACTTGCCAGAGTCTTGAGGACTGCTTCGTTATGCAAAATCTCACGGAAGCTGAGTGTGCCTGTCAGTGAGTAAAGATAGACGATACCGAGTAGCATAATCACATCCGCCACACGGGTGGTGGTGAAGGCTTTGATGGCTGCTTTGTAGGCACTTTCTTTCTCGAACCAGAAACCGATAAGTAAGTATGAGCACAAGCCCATGACTTCCCAACCGACAAACAGCAGCAGCAGATTATCAGCGACCACCAAAGTGAGCATCGCACCGGCAAACAACGAAATCAGCGCGAAGAAACGCGACTGCCGTGCATCACTCGCCATGTAACCTATCGAGTAAATGAAGATACACAGACAAGCCAGCGGCACCATGATCAACATGGCTGTATTCAGCGGATCAACCAACACGCCCATCTTCAAGGCGGTTGTGCCGGTTGCCAGCCAGTCAAAACTGCTGCCAAAAACTTCTTCACCCAGATGTGGTGCATTCAGTGCTGCGCCAACGACCGTCCATGCAATCAGCCACGCCGCAATAATGCCGCTGAGGCCGACGATGATGGTCACCGCACGACTGGCGGCGCTGGCAACTCCCACGTTCAGCCCGAAGTAACCGGGGTGATTGTGATCTGCGTATTCAGGACTGGTGGCAGGCACAATTTTCGCCCGATTTGTCAGCAGCATAATAATGAAGAACGCTAGCAGCGGCCCCAGTGGCACTAGCCACGGCAGCAAATTCGGGTTGCCTACAATCGTAACATTTTCCATAAGTTCGACCTTCGCTCTCTATCCGCATCCACACAACATACGGGCGGCCTCGCGGCTCGCCCATTTTTTCGGATAGGTTCTAATTTACCACTTCAACATATCCACGTCTTCGACACTGACCGACCTACGATTACGATAGACCGAAATGATGATCGCCAAGCCTACCGAGGCTTCTGCCGCCGCGATGACAAACACGAAGGCCGCGAATGCCTGCCCTGCCATGTTCATCGGTTGTATGTAACGCCAGAAGGCAATCAAGTTAATATTGACAGCGTTTAGCATCAGTTCGACACTCATCAGCACAGCCACCGCGTTACGCCGTGACAGTACACCATAAGTTCCGATACAAAACAAGCCTGCTGCTACTGCCAGATACATCCACAAAGGTATCATTCGTCATCACTCCATGCGTTAAGGGTTGTCGTCAACACTCAACCCCTATTATTCCCGGTCGTCACGCGCAATCACAATCGCGCCAATCATCGCTGCTGTCAGTAACAATGAAGCCACCTCAAACGGCAGAACATATTGATTCTGGTCAACTAACGCTTTACCGAGATCAACCGTAGTTGCTACAGTATCAGAAATCGGCTTGCCAACCTGTGAACCATTAATGCCCCATACCGGCAAAATCACGCCAACCATCAGCAGAACGAACAATGCCACTGCTACGACACCACTCAGTATCCATTGGCGGTTATAGAGTTCGCGCAAGCGGGTCATACTACGGGTCAACATGACGGCAAACACGATCAAAATCGCAATCGCGCCGATGTAAACCAAGACTTGTACCGCTGCCAAAAATGGTGCGCTCAAAAGTACGAAGAAACCAGCCGCACCGAACAAGCTCAAGATCAGATAGAGTGTGGCATGAATCAGGTTGCGAGTTGTCACAACACCGAGTGCGCCACCCAAACTAAAGAGTGCGAATACGATGAAGGCAACAGTCGAAGCGTTAAATTCCAGCATAATTTCGTCCTACATATGATGTGACAGCACTTACACAAGCCCTATCACACAATCAAGCAAACGACTACGAGTGAACTACTTAATCACCAACAGCGTGTATAGGTGCGGGTTCTTCATGCTCACCACGAACCGGAACACCTTCGTCGGCCAAGCGTTGACTGCGTCCCAAGTTCCGAATGTAGTTAAAGAGAACTAGCCCCAACACCAAGTTACCCGCAAACAGGATAATGGTCTGTGGCAGCGCTGCACCCAAAGTACCATCTTGGGGCGCCAAGTTCAACCATTGGACAAGCTTCAACAAGAAGGCAGTCATAATGACGTTCGCTACTGAGATCGGTACCAACCACTTCCAGTTGAGGGTCATCAGTTGGTCAATACGGACACGCGGCACGGTGCTGCGCAGGATTAACGCGAACAAATACACCACACCAGTCTTCAATCCCAGATAGATGATGCCTAACGCGGGAATTTGCATCACGCCCGGCCCCCACCAACCGCCGAGGAAGACAACCGCCGTCAACAAACAGGCTGTGAAGGCGTGCATAAACTCGCCCGCCATAAACATACCCCATTTGAAGCCCGAATACTCGATATTGTAACCCGCGATAATTTCCGACTCCGCTTCCAGCAGATCAAACGGCGCGCGTCCGGTTTCTGCAAGGTTAGCGATGAAGAACATAATCGCAGCGACAGGAGCCATAAAGAAGAACCACATACCGCCCTGTTGGCGTGTCATTTCCTGCATACTCATCGTACCGGAAATCATCACGGGAATGAGCAGTGACAGTACCAGCGGCACTTCGTAGCTGAGCAACTGCGCGATCGTACGGAAAGCACCCAGTAGCGCGTACTTATTGTTACTTGACCAGCCCGCGATCATGATCTTGACCGTACCGATGGAAGCAACCGCTACAAAGTACAAAATACCGATGCTCAAATCCGCGCCGATGTGCATTGGCGTAAAAGGAACAATCGCCCAAATCAACACGACCGAGGCAAAGGCGATAATGGGAGCGAGATTGTAAATGAACTTATCCGCGCCCTGTGGTGTGATGTCTTCTTTGGTGATCATCTTGACCGCGTCCGCCACCGATTGCAGCAGACCAAACGGGCCAACGCGGTTGGGGCCGATACGATCCTGCACACGCGCGGCAACTTTACGTTCAATCCAGATCAAGAAAATAACTGTGACCAAAGGTACAGTCGCGATCAAGACCACACCGCCCAGTGTGGTCAGCAAATTCGCCAGATCAGGATTCATGCCACTTTGTACAAGGCAGGCCGCCAAATTATTGATACTACAAACATTTTCCATATGCTTACACTTTCACCCGGCACACACCGGAATTAGACCCACTCCAGCGCATCTTTGCGCCAAGCGTAGACCAGTGCGTCGAAAAGGAAGAATACGAACAACAACCCGGCGAAGAAGCCGAAGAAATCAAGCTGTTTATAAGCCAACGCCCACGGGAACAGAAACACAATTTCCACATCGAAGACCATGAAAATCAGGCCGTAGATGTAGTACTGCACTTTGAACTGAATCCACGTATCACCCACTGTTTCCACACCGCATTCGTAGGTGGATTGTTTGATGCTGTTGGGCTTATGCGGCGCGAGTAAATGCGCCATAAAGATCGGTAGAAATGGGAAAATCCATGCGATGGAAAAGAACACACCGATGAACGCCCATTCGTTTAATACTGCCATTGGAGCGCGCTCCTGAGCTATGAAAACTTTTAGTTACATTTGTGTAAAAAATGCATGTAATGTGTCAATTGTGACAAACTACACAAGTATAGCATAGACCCAAAGCACGTTGCAATGAATTGGATAACTTTGAAACGAATTCGTCATACTCAGTCATCGGGTCGCTAGCTGCGGACATTCTAACACACCGCTTTGGATATAACAAAGAGCGACAGTTGACTATTTTCATACCAAAATATGACCTCCTTCTAACTGAACGACAAGCCTTGCTTTTCTATCTGCTATCCTCTACAAATGGTCTGACTGATCATGTGATTTGTTTTGGGATTATCTTATGGTGATGAATGACTGTTGATCCACGTCCGCCTACACCTGCTGAATGGAATGCCTTTATTGGGGCACATCCCCGCGCTCATGTGCTGCAACAATGGGCATGGGGTGATCTCAAAGCGGCTTTCGGCTGGCAAGCAGAGCGCGTGGTCGTGCGGAATGATGCGGGTGAAATCATTGCTGCTGCTCAAGTCTTGTTTCGCAAACTGCCCTTTCACCTTGGTACGATGGCTTATTTAGCGATGGGGCCACTGATCATTGAACCTTTCCCGGAAACAGCCACACCGCGCGATTATATTTTAGCGGTACTTTGGGAACGAATCCGGCAAACTAGTCGAACACATCGCGCTGCGTTCTTGAAATGGGAACCGGGTATTTTTGCCGACGCTTCATCACACGAAGCTGTGATCGAGAGCTTAATGCATGGAAAATTCCAATATCTTGGGCTGCGCCTCAGTCCACAAACGGTACAGCCACCGAATACGGTCATGATTGACATCCCGGGTGACGAAGACACGATTCTTGCCCGTATGAATCAAGGCACACGACGCAAGATTCGCCAATCGCTCAAAAATGGCATCACATACCGCGAATGCTCAAAAGCGGATGTGGCGATCTTCACCAGCATGATGAATACCACTGGCGAACGTAACGAATTTGGTGTGCATGAACCGGCTTACTATCAGAAAGCTTATGACCTATTCGTACCTCAAGGTGATGCGGCCCTGATTCTGGCGGAACACGAAGGTGATCCACTGGCGGGAATCATGGTGTTCGCCAAAGGACAAACTGCGTGGTATCTGTACGGCGCATCTTCCAACATCAAGCGCAATTTGATGGGCGCATACGGCGTGCAGTGGGCAGCGATTCAATGGGCAAAGGCCAAAGGCTGTACCAAATATGATATGTGGGGCATTCCCGATGAGTATGAAGCGACGCTCGAAGCGCAGTTCGAGTTCCGTTCGGATGGCTTGTGGGGAGTCTATGGCTTCAAACGCGGTTGGGGTGGTCAAGTGGTACGCTCGCTCGGCGCGTGGGATAAGGTCTACAATCCGGTGATTTATGCGGCTTATCAGTTGGCACTGCGGGTGCGGAGCTAAACACAATGGTTCAGGCGATGTTTGATTTAAGTGGACGAAAAACGCTGGTTACAGGAGCAAGTCGTGGTTTGGGTTATGGCATGGCTGAAGTGCTGCTTGAAGCCGGTGCGGAAACGGTCATTGTCGGTAAATCGGATCACGTTCACAGCGCAGCAAGTACACTGGCACAATCAACAGGCGGTAAGGTTCATCCCATTCAAACTGATCTTGGCAAACGCGATCAATTGAAGGAATGCTTTAACAGTGCTTTGGAAACCTTAGGAACGCTGGACATTCTGGTGGTGTGTCACGGTATTCAACGGCGTTCCCCTGCTGAACAATTTCCATTAGACCAGTGGGATGAAGTCATCGAAGTGAATCTGTCCTCGGTGTTCATGCTTAACCAACTGGCTGGACAAATTATGCTGCAAAAAGGTAAAGGCAAGATCATTAATGTCGCTTCGCTGTTGAGCTTCAGCGGAGGCCTTACCGTTCCAGCGTATGCCGCAGCAAAAGCAGGTGTCGCGCGCTTAACCATGTCATTCGCCAATGAATGGGCAGCGCGGGGTATCAACGTGAATGCCATCGCACCGGGGTACATGGATACCGAACTCAACACAGCGCTCAAAAGTGACACCAATCGCTATCAGGCCATCACCAGCCGCATTCCGGCAGGTCGCTGGGGAACCGCCGACGATATGAAAGGTATTACCCTACTCCTCGCCTCGGATGCTTCCGATTACATCAATGGCGTGACCATTCCCGTTGATGGCGGGTGGATGGGGCGGTAAGTAATTGACATTATGGATAAGAAAATAAGTAAACCAAGTCCAACTCAAAAGCAACTTGAAAATATACTTTCATCCTTAACGACGGCTCGCATGAGACCATCCATGTATTTTGACCGTGGAGAGCTTTCGGTAAACAATTTTCTAAGAGGTTTCTGGGCCGCATGTGCAATATTTGGAATTGATTCGGTCGGTGAGAATGAAATATTGAAAGAGCGCGGATGGCAAGAATATATAATGCCAGCAACTATGTGAATGAGAAAAACAGGTCTGGACGAAGATCAAATTACAGTTAAATTATTGACAGTGGGGATACTTACAATACAGCGGAAATACGATGTGAATCCCCAAGCCATATTTGATGTTCACGAACAAATAAGAGCAACTAACAAGCAACTTGCAATTAGGCTGGACGATGAAAGCGGCGTTAATGTCTTGAGATTAATACCTAATGCGTATGATTCAATGAAAGAACAAATTATCAGAGATGAAAAATTAATGATGATCTTGGAAGCGGACATAAAAAATTCAAGCGAGGGTAAGAGCAAATGAAACTCATCCTCGTTGACATCAATCCCGCTTTATGCCGTGCGTGGGAAAGCACATTTAAAGACTTACCAGATATTGAAATCTATCAAGGCTATTTTGAAGGTATTCCTGAATTTGACTGCATGGTAAGTCCAGCCAATTCATTTGGGTTGATGGACGGTGGAATTGACGCAGCGATAACTCGTTTCTTCGGCGCTGAACTCATGTATGCGGTTCAAAAACGCATCATCGAAGACTATCTCGGTGAACAACCTGTCGGCACGTCGATGATTGTGAGAACACCTTCCGACAAACATCCATTTCTGGCTCATACGCCGACAATGCGTGTCCCGTTAACCATTACCCACATGGATCATGTTTATGTGGCGATGGCGGCGATGTTGCGGGAAGTACATCACCACAATTTACGTGAGGAACAGAAAATCAATATTGTGGCCTGCCCCGGCCTGGGTACAGGTGTCGGGCGCGTCCCGTTCAAAGAAGCAGCACGGCAAATGTCACTCGCTTATAAAAATTATCTCAACCCACCAAAAAGCATCAATTGGGGTTTTGCCAGTGAAAGACAACTTCAAGTCCGGTTTGGTGGTGATGACGGTTACATCATTCCACCCGAAAAATAAGCTGTCTAAACACCGGCGCTTAGGTTAGAAAACCCGAACCAACTCTTATTGACATGTATGAATTTATGTTCTACAATGAGGTATGGATTCGATCTATTTTTGGAGAATGCTGCATGTCATTTGCTGTTTATCAATCGCCGCATAAAATGAGCGCAACAACAGCAGCGGCACACCCAATGACAAAGCGGTGGCATTGACCGAGCGATCCGCTGCATTTGTGTCATTTCAGCGGCATCAGCCGAGCCACCCGCCGGTCAAAAATGTCAATTCAGCGGTTTGATCCCCTACATCCGCCTGCCATTTCAGCGGAAAATCTGCAATTTGTGCAGTAAATGCAGTAACAATTGCAACATTTGCAACATTCTGATCAATCTGTGATGTCCCTCACTTGGTTCGCATCGACAAATCAGCGTAAGATGAAGTGTAACAACTTCTTTTAGCTGTGAAGGATTGAAGATGCGAAAAATCACTTTACTGGTCGTGATAGCGTTGATAGCACTTGCCACCATTTCACCCATTCAAGCCGCCGACCAAATCACCTACATCAGCCAACCGGACGAGGTTTATATCTTCCTCAACAACATTGCTTTTGCCCGCGACAATATCACCTTGCCTGCTGGCGTGAATGCCAAAGTTACTCTACCCGCCTCGATTATTGATAGCACACTGGTCGTCCGCGAAGATGACAAGCGTGTGTCGCAGTATCGCATCCAGCGAACCGATACCGGATTATCTATGACGTGGGAAACAAGCGGCGGTGAAACGGCGCGTAAGATCACGCTTGAATATCTGCTCAACGGACTCAGTTGGACACCCCGTTATGACATGCAGTTGGGGGATGATGCAGCCACCACCGTCGATTTTAGCTTCTTCGCGGAGATTCAAAACAGTGCTTTTGATCTTGAATCTGTCACGACGCACCTCATCGCGGGACGTGTGGATACATCGCAACAGATTAATTCGGCTTCGTCCATGACGACCAATCAGATGATCGTCGGTTACGATCAAGCTCAAAGTGCTGGCGATGTGGGTGCAGCTAGCATCCAATATATTTACGACATCGGTGCGGTCACGGCGAACACTGGAGAAACGGTGTACCTCAGCCAATTCGAAGCTGCACTGCCCGCCCGCCGCACCCTGATTTGGAACGCCGAAACGGATCAACAAGCCAGCGTTATCTATAAAGTACGCAACGACTCCAAAATTCCGATGCCGGAAGGAATTGTGCGCTCGTATCAAAATGGTTATTTCATCGGCAGTGATTTTGTCGAAGTCACGCCAGTTGGAAGCGAAGGCAGCATCACGGTTGGACATTTGCAGGATGTACGGGTCAAGCGCAGCGAAAGCCAGACCTCAATCACCGGCGTATTCTATAATATGCAACATAAAGTTGAGTTGACTCTGACCAATTTCAGCGCTCAG
The DNA here is from genome assembly GCA_038251275.1 of Aggregatilineales bacterium. Classification (GTDB taxonomy): domain Bacteria; phylum Chloroflexota; class Anaerolineae; order Aggregatilineales; family Phototrophicaceae; genus CFX2. The sequence goes on along the minus strand of JBBSBM010000008.1, from coordinate 16,573 downwards.
GCGGTGACGATTGATGTGGTTGATCGTCAAAATGCCTATGCTGAAGACTTGGTCTTTTCATCCGAGCCAACACGCGAAACAGGCAATCTCCTGCGTTGGGTCGCCACCATCGAACCCGGACAAACCGTTACTTTCACTTACGAATACAAGACGCGTTAGCAATAACAAACATGAAAAAGATATGACCTCCACCGACATCGGAGAGGTCATATCCCTAACATTTAAGCTGGTTACTAAGGACACGTCCCTGTACACTAAAACCCATTTGCTAATCGCTAAAAGCCAATCGCTCCTATGCTAAACGTCATCACCATCACCGACCGCGACCAGTGGAACAGCGCTTTAAGCGGTCTACGCTTCGCTCATATCCTGCAAACATGGGAATGGGGCGAGTTCAAACGCGCCACTACAGGCTGGCAGCCGACACGATTGGCCTTCCAACAGGATAGCAAGATTGTGGCGATGGCTTCAGTCGGCGTTCGCAGCGTTGGCCCATTAAAGGTGATGTATATCTCCAAAGGGCCAGCACTCGATTATAGTGATAGCGCTTTGGTGGCAGAAGTTTTCGACCATCTGCAATCCTTCGCCCGTAAGCAAGCGGCAATCTGGTTGAAGATTGACCCCGATTTAATCGCTGCAACAGGTATTCCAGCGGGTGATGTGGACAATCCCGATGTGCCCAACACAACTGGACAAGCGACACTCACCACGTTACAGAAACGCGGTTGGCGCTTCTCAGCCGATCAAGTACAGTTCCGCAATACGATTACGGTTGATCTCACGCGTAGTGAGGATGAACTGCTGGCAGCCATGAGCCAGAATACCCGCCGTAAAGTCCGTACCGCTGAGAAAAAAGGGGTGACTGTCCGCGCAGGGACACTTTCAGATTTGCCCACGCTTTATGAACTTTATCGCATGACAGGCGAGCGCGATCATTTTCTGACTCGCCCACCAGAGTATTACAAACAGGCGTGGCAAGCATTTATGGAAGCAGGATTGGCTCATCCATTGATTGCCGAGGCCGACGGTAAAGCCATCGCACACGTGATATTGTTTCATTTTGGTAAAACCTGCTGGTATATCTACGGTGCATCGTCTAATGAAGAACGTGAGCGGATGCCCAATTACCTGCTGCAATGGGAAGCGATGCGTTGGGCAAAGGCTCAAGGTTACAGCATCTATGACATGTGGGGCGCACCCAACGACTTTAACGAGTCCGACTCGATGTGGGGAGTCTATGAATTCAAACGGGGCTTTCGTGGAACGGTCACGCGTTATATTGGCGCATGGGACTATGCCCCTTTCGTACTACTCTATTTAACCTATTCTCAATTATGGCCGCGTGTTTTGAAGTGGATGCGGCGGTAAAATAGATTACAAAGCGTATTGCGGATATTAAAGGGGTGGCAATGGAATACAGCCAGCGACTTGAACCGAGTAACTTTCTGTATCGCCCACCCCGAAAACTGATGCGCTTGTTGGAGTGGCTGCAAAATGCCACGCTGAGTCACCAACCTGCCCAAATTTACTATCCCGAAAATTGGCTGCAAACAATCGAACTTAATGAGATGCAAACGATTGTACAGCGGATTCCGAACGCGATTCGGCGTTTCGACATTGTTCCATTGGCGCGCGAAGCCTGTGAAACTGAATCCACATCAACCGTAAGAGAACTGTTCCTCGCAACCATGTTGTGGGGATATGGTACCGCGGGGTATGGCCCTTGGCGTATGGCGCATATCACCTCAAACATTGAACAGCTTGATAGCGTTCTCTTCAATGCTTTGAGAGCCATCAAATATGGCAATATTCGGGCGGCCTTCAGCGTTTTTCAGGATGCGCATATCCCGTTTTTGGGTCCAGCATATTTCACCAAATACCTATACTTTGCGGGGTTAGGCTGCGGCATCAATCACTATCCGTTGATTATGGATACACGCATATTGCAATCGCTCAGAGCGCTGCTCGGCAAACGGGCTTTCTCAGACGGCACGGCTGATGATTATCACACCTATATTGCGACCTTGCATGAGTGGGCGGAAATGCTGGATTGTCGCGCCGATAGCATCGAGTATTTACTGTTTTTAACACCTCAAGAATTCTGGCAAGTTTAGAACCGTCTGATACCACATTGCATAGGTTCTCTACAGCACTCGCTATAATTTGCGCTGCCTATAACCCTTTGTCTATCAATTTGATTGATCCACCTAAGGAGACACAGCCATGTCCTATGCCCAATTGGAAAAATTCATCTTTGAGAAAATCACCCAAACCAAATTACCCGGCCTGAGCATGGCACTTGTCAAAGGGGATGAGGTCGTCTGGTCGCGCGGTTTCGGCTATCGGGATGTCGAACGCGGTTTACCCGCCACTGACCGCACCCTTTACAGTGTCGGCTCAGTAACCAAGTCTTTCACCTGCCTAGCACTCATGCAGCTTGCCGAACAGGGCAAACTCAGTATCGATGATCCCATTGAAAAATACATGCCGTTTGATATTCGTCCCGGTGGCGAAACCGTTTGCATCAAACACTTCATGTCGCATACCTCTGGCATTCCGGCACTGGCTTATGCCGAACAGTTGATTAGTGGAGCGATTGGTGCAACTGACGATTGGCTGCCGATTGCTAGTGCCACCGATATGTTGGCGTTTATGCAAGGCGCAGAGGATTGGACATGGGCGAAACCGGGCGAACGCTGGTTTTACTTCAATGAAGGTTATGTGCTGTTGGGCGATATTATCGAGAAGGTTTCAGGCATTCCATTTGAGAATTATGTGCAGCAGCATATCCTCGCGCCATTGGGCATGTCACGCAGTCTTTTTGCCAAAAGTGATGTGGAAGCTGACGGAGATGTGGCTGTTCCTTATGTCAATTGGGCTGAGAAAGGCCGCACACCCGGCGCTTACATTTATGGTGGTGTTAGTGCGGCGGGCGGACTGATAAGCAACGTGCTTGACCTCGCTAAATATGCCAGCGCCTATCTGAAAAATGGTCAACCTATTGCACAACCAACTTCAATTGCCGAGATGATCCAACCACGCGTCAAAACACCTGTAGTTAACAGTCCATTTGGTGAAGAAAGCTACGGTTACGGTTGGGGGATTAAGAGTGATTTTCTTGGTCACACGCTGGTCAATCACGGCGGTTCGGTGGGTGTCGCGACCGCTTATCTAGCTTACATTGCCGAGGAAAATATCGGAGTTGCCGTACTGACCAATGGAAGCGGCTATGGAACAGGTCAATTCGCCATGTACGGATTAGCCATGCTGCTTGGTCAAGACCCCGAAGCACTCCCCTTTGTGCAACGTGAACGCCAAATGATGGAACTGGAAGGGGTTTACCAAACGTATAAGAATACGATGCGTTTTGAGATTCGCCGCGCGGGGGATTTGTTGACACTGACCGAAAAAGACAAGTTCGGCAGCAATTCAGTTATGCTCCTGCCAGAATCTTTGGAACAGGACAAGCGCTCATTTTATGTTTTGAATAACGGTTATAAAATTTATGCTGACTTTTACGTCAATAGCAAAGGCATTCAACTGATCTACGAACGTTATCTGCTGCGTAAAACAGGCAGTTTGAGCTAGACAAAAATATTGTGAAGCGAGGAATCAATGATCCCCTACGATCACGCATTAATCAAAACCAACGGTGTAAACCTCCATGTCGTGCAGGCCGGCCCGGAAGATGGTCAGCTTGTTATTTTGCTGCATGGCTTCCCGGAGTTCTGGTACGGATGGCGTAAGCATATTGATTTCCTCGCTGAACAAGGTTATCGCGTCTGGGCTCCCGACCAACGCGGTTACAACATCAGCGAAAAACCCAATGGTATCGCCGCCTATAATCTGAATGCCCTTTCCGCCGATGTGATTGGCCTCATCGACGCTGCCGGACGCGATACAGCCATGCTGGTCGGACATGATTGGGGTGCGGCGGTGGCATGGTGGACAGCCTGTAAATATCCGCAGCGACTCAACAAGCTTGTTATCTTGAATGTGCCGCATCAGGATGTCTTTCGCAAAACCGTCCTAAGCGACCGCGAACAAACGATGCGAAGCTGGTATATGGGTTTCTTTCAAATCCCATTTCTTCCTGAAACATTGATGGGTGTTATGAGCGAGGCACTTACTCGTGGAATGCAGGCCAGCAGCAAACCGGGTGCATTTACGGATGCGGATATGGTTGAGTATCGGAAGGCGTGGGCACAACCGGGTGCGCTGAAAAGCATGATTAACTGGTACAGGTCAATTATCCAGCAGCCTGTCCAATCACCTGATCCGCACGTCAAAGTCCCAACACTCATCTTGTGGGGTAAAAAAGATGCCTATTTGAAATGGGAGATGGCACAGGCCAGCGTAGAGCTATGTGACAATGGCAAGCTCATTTATTTTGATAATGCCACACACTGGATTGCGCACGAAGAACCTGACCGCGTTAATCAGCTAATGCTTGAGTTTTTCAAATCACCATAAATGAAGGTTTATCCGATTTGCTCAATGTTAATCGCATAGAAACCTGTACTTTCGCCATTGATTCCTAAGATGAGAATTGACCACTTGCCTGTTTGGTCAATTTTACAGCTAAAGTTGACCGAACTGTCCTGAGTGGCATTTCGTTTCATCTGGCAGCGATTGCCTGCGCTTTTACCAGTCGAATCCACAACTGCAACGTTCTTGCTGACGTGTTGAGCACCTTTGGACGTAAAAAATACAACGATGCCAACTGTTTGCCCACTCAGCACATCGAAAATATAAGCACGCGCGAAACCATTATCGAGCGTGTCAGTGATCTTCTGACCATAAAGCACACTCGTCCGATCCTGTGGATTAACTTGTAACACCGCATTGGGTACTTCGTTTAATGGTACACCGTTGATCTGTGTCACTGCAGACCGCCCCTGAATAATGTTGGCGATTTGAGAGGCAATGGGTGAACCCGTAATGCCCAACAGGAAAAATATCAATGAAAGCCCCACCAAAATCGAACCGATCAATACGGCATAAAACCAATTACTGCGTTTGTTGGTTACTGTTGCCTTTTTTAGTGTTGCCAAATCAGCAACCGGTAGCGGAGTAACAATTCTAGCTTTGGCGGCGGCGGCAGCGGCTTTTGGCACTGCCCCTTCTAATTGGAAAAGCATGCGGTTGGCTTTGGAATGTAAGGGCTCGAGTTCCAACGCACGCTTCAAATAGCCAATCGCTTCGTCTTGATTGTCTGTAGCCATCGCCTTTTTGACCCAATCGTCAGCCGAATCATTCTTCACGGTAGGCAGTATTTGAATAGGGTTACCAGCCGAATCGGTTTTCAAATCGACAACGGTGCGACTAATGGATTGATCAGAAACGACCCGTGCGAAGGCTTCCACCAACATATCAGCACTGGGATATCGCTCACCGGGTTGTTTAGCGAGTCCTTTAAGCAAAACAGCATCTAATCCTTTGGGTAAATTAGGATTGATGAGACTCGGCGGGGGCGGCGCTTCGGCTAAATGTTGGTGCAATATGGATAACGGATTATTTCCATTGAAGGGATAACGTCCTACTGCTAACACATAAGCAATAACCGCCAAAGAATACAGATCAGCGCGATGGTCAAGATTAACATCACCGCGTGCTTGCTCCGGTGCAATCGTCATCGGTGTGCCGACTACAAATCCAGTCGCTGTTAATTTGTTGCCGTCGCTTAAACGCGCGATACTAAAATCCGCTAAAGAGGCCTGACCTTTGCCATCCAGCAAAACATTTTCGAGTTTTAAGTCGCGGTGGATAACACCTTGGCGATGTGCAAAATCGAGCCCGCTAGCTACATTACGGAGCAACCGTACGACTTCTTGGCTGCCAATTTCAGTTGGTTTGGCAAAGCGTTCGGCTAATGTTCCACCTGCCATATATTGCATCTCAAGGAAGTAGCGCCCTTTGATAACGCCAAAATTGTTGACTGCAACAATATGCGCGTGATGCAACCGTTCGGCAACAGTACCCTCTTGCTTGAACCGTTCCATGATTCCCGGTTGTTCCATCAGCGACGAACGCAAAATCTTGAGCGCGACCGTTTCTTTGGTCTCCTCATTTTGCGCTTTATAGACAACAGCCATACCACCGCTGCCCAATTTCTCTTGAACAATGTAGTTTCCAAACCGGTTTATTGAGGGGGTCGCTTCTGCCATTTCACACAGCCTCTTGCCTCAGAAGAAATCACTTATTTCAGTATAAGCGACATGTGCGTGACAGATTCGTTGAGTAAAAACGAGGAAATCTTTACAAATGACCTTATAAAAATTTACAAAAACAGCCGTTACATGCGTTGATAGGTGATGATGTACACACCTGTGCTCTCACCTGAATGACCAAAAAGCTGAAGTTTCCAATTGCCCGATTTGTTAATCTTACAAATGTAAGTGACACTCGAACCATCTGTCAAAATAGACCCACGTTCACATTGTGCTGATGCGTTATAGCCATCTGGATCGAGAACCGCCATATTAGCTGCGACCTTGTGCGCTGTGGGCGAGAAAAACTGTACCGCGATAGCGATTTCTTCACCCTTGCTCGCTTTCAACAAATATTCGTGGGCGAAACCGGGATCAAGTACATCGTTAACGGGCTTTTCGGCTTGCAGGGTTTCGCTTTTATTAGGGTGTACTTCAAATCCACCCGCAGCAGCTTCCGCCGAATAATTTTCATTATTGGCTGAAACAGGTGGCACAGGAGCATTAGGAGTACTGACTTGACCACTGCCCGTTTGTTTTCCAAATATAGGCTTTCCAGCAACATCATTGCCTAATTGTCCACTTAGGAAGCTGCGTATTTGTGCGGGGATAGGCGAACCCAGCATGGTCAACACAAAGTAGGTCGAGGAAAGACTCATCAAAATCGTCGCCACCAGACTTACAGCGGCCCAGCGCCGCTGTGACTGTTTCCGTCGGAGTCGCTTCACTGTAAAAGGATCAAGTGCCGGTTTGATTTCACCCGGTTCAGGCAAATCCTCTACCAGCACCATCAGCGGCGGCATCATCTCTTCACGTCGTGCTTTTTTGAGTTCAATGTATCGTTCACGCGCGTGCAGATGATTGGGGTCAATCTTGAGCGCATTCTTCAAGCAACCCATTTCTTGTTCGGGTGTTTCGCAAATGGTCGAAGCCAAATACCACAAAGGGGCTGTCGGGGTTTCTTCAAGCAGCATACGCAGTATTTTACGCGCACGTACCACATGCCCTTTGGCAATTTCTTCTCGAACAATTGTCAGCGCATCTGACATCCCAATACCTGAAAATTTCATGTGTTTGATAGAATATAGATAAAGAATAACATGGGAGCGTAGGCATTACGCCCCTCTCTTCATCTTATATCGAAACTGTTACTTTTTACGTTTGTGATTTTATCACTTGAGAAGGCTTTCAAACTTCCCCATAACAGATGCCCAATGTTGGCGGATGACTTCGCGCTGCTCGCCATTTTGCAACTTCTCGTGGTGAATACTCAAGGTGCAGCCCTTCTTAGCCGGGATCAACCGAATTTGGAGTGTTGAAGCGAGATCCTGATCCTTTGGTTGCCATGTCAAACGGATTAGACTCCCTGCCTCGAAACCACGAATATCACCGGTTGTCCCTTCGGCAGTTTTGTAGGTATCGCCCTTTTTAAAGTCCACATCCAAACCTGTACCCAACCAATAGCCAAGGCCGGGTTGGGTGGTCAATGCTTCCCATAATTGACCCGTTCCGACGGGAAAAGTTTTTCGCACCCCAATTTCCCACCCCTGCCCTTTTGTCTTTCCAACTGGAGTTTTTTCGCTCATCAATCGCCCCTTAATCTATTGCGGCAACCGCTTCAATTTCGATCAGGTATTTGGGATTGGCTAATCCCGCCACCATGATGCCGCTGACGGTCGGCGGCGGCACATTGCGGTCTATCAACGGCATAATAGCCGCATAACCATGTGCAAATGATTGCCCCTGCACCATATAAATCGTCATTTTAAACACATCCGCCATCGTCGCGCCTGCCGCTTCTAATGCAGCAATTACATTTTTATAGGCTTGTGCGGACTGGGTGGCGATGTCATCTCCCACCACTTCACCTTTGGCATTCACGGCGTTTTGACCACCCACATACACCAATTTTGCTGACTTATCCACAACGGCTACCTGTGTGAACGCTGGATTCTTGTGCAAGCTATCGGGGTTTAAACGTTTGATGCTCATGTTTCGTTCCTTTTCGTTTTAGACCATAGTTCTAGTTTGCACCCTATTTAGGATAAAATCAGTCCTGATATAGAAGGATTTCAAAGATGTACAATCCGACAATGCGCCTGCTGACTATCCTTGAACTGCTGCAATCGCGTTCCGAAGTCAGTGGACAAGAACTCGCCCAAAAATTAGAAGTCGAAGAACGCAGTATACGCCGCTACATCATGATGCTGCGCGATCTCGGCATTCCCATAGAAGGTGAACGTGGGCGGCATGGCGGTTATTCACTGCAACCGGGGTTTCGCCTGCCACCACTGATGTTCAACAAGGACGAGATTACGGCAGTCATGCTCGGCTTGATGCTGGCACGAGAGATGAGTATTTCCTCTTTGCCTGCCATCGAGAGTGCAACAGCTAAAATTCAACGGGTGTTGCCAGAAGAGTTGCAGCAATCGGCTGACGCGCTGCGTGACAGTCTGATTTTAGATAATGTCCAAATCGGTGTATCGGCTGTTTCCAACGAATGGATTACCGCATTTAGCCGTGCCATCTACGAGGGGAAATGCCTCCAAATCACTTACGCTTCCGGTGACGGAACACTCACGGATCGAGTAATTGCGCCTTATGGTTTGGTACTCCACGCCCGAACATGGTACGTGGCGGCGTATTGTTACTTGCGTGAGGATATGCGGGTTTTTCGGCTCGACCGGGTACAGTCTATATCGACAACAACCCAAACCTTCACCAAACCAGCGGATTTTGATGCTAAAGGATTCATCTTAGGCAACATCCTCAAAGGGTCGGGTAATTACACATTTGAGGTTCTATTCGATGCGCCGATCTCGACTGTCCATGAGGTCATTCCACAAACAATGGCGATTTTGGAAAGTATAGAGGACAAAACCTTGATGCGCTGTTATTCCGACGATCCTTATTGGCTGGCGCGCTATTTGGTACGAATCGAGTTGCCATTTATTGTGATTCAAAGCGATGAACTGCGCGATGCTTTACACGCACTCGCAAATGATATTCTGGCGACAATCGAGAGGGATAAGTAGGGAAAAGAATGCACATTCTTTTCCCTACAATCTTTATTCCAACAAATTACTCCGCAGGTTTAACTGTGAAGGTACTGCCAGCGCTGCGTCCATAAACTTCAGGGAAGTAGAACTCGTATCCAGTCGCGGGGATCACATTGTAGGTTCCAGCCAATCCCGCGCGGATGCTATACTGATATTCGTAAGTCCCCGCTGGTAAGTAAGTCGCGTTCAAGACTACCTTCTCATCACGAAACTCAATGTTGCTGAACCACCACCAACCCCAACCTGTACTGAGCGGGTCTTTAGTATCCAACCCCGGCTGCGTACCGATTTGCTGTTCGGTCTTCAGTTCAGGATTCACACCTTCTGTACCTGCCGGAATCGGGTCTTCAATGATGACATAATTCAAGTCATTCGGCACGATAATCGTCAGTCGCACTTGGATCAGATCACCCACTTTGGCCTCGGTTATCGGTGTGGTGCTTCCCTGCATGGTATAACGCCGTTCAAGGATAATGCCGCGATTGAGCGGTCTAACATCGGGAACTGGCAGGTAGTTCTTGAGGTGTGCGGTGTAGTACAATACACCGTTACCTTCAGTGCGTCCGATGACCAATTGGTTGGCCTGCCCTGCCAGCATGTCCTTGACATCGACCGTCAATTGAATCGAGTCGCGCACATTGTCTCTCGTGGCTTGGCCTTCAGTGAGCATCTTGCCATTCAACGTTGCTGAATAGCTGTAATCCGGTTTGAGTTCGCCAGTCGTCACCATCCAATCGGTCAATGACATCACTGCCCACGCGGTTTCCTGCGTGGTTTCCCATACGTCCGATTTCCGAGCCACCATCAGCCAGCGCACCACATTAGGATTTAGGTTATTGTCAGGATTCAACTTCACCAGCGCATCCAACACAATCGCGGTCGTGCGCGTATTGGTATTCCAATTCCAATAATCCGGTTCTTTCTCTTCCCAATGTGCGCCAGTTGCGCTCAAAATCGCCGCGTTATTAATATCCGAGAGCAAAATATCCGTGCGCCGTGTATCAGTCGCATCAATCACATTGAAGGCCAGCGCCAGATAAGCCTTGGCATAAATCGCGATGCGATCACGGTTCTCAAACAGATTGGCCGTGCGGCTGACATCAGGAGCGCCCGACCGAGCCAATGCATACAGCGTGAAGGCTTGACGATTCAACTGCCACGCTGCCTTGCTCAAATCTGGCACAATGAAAGTCGTCTTGAGGTAGTTCTGCGCATTAGCAATTACATTATCAGATACCGGGAAGCCAGAGTTCTTGGCCTCCGCCAACCCGATAAGGGCATAAGCGGTTGTCAGTGGATTACTCGCATCCTGAACGAACCAGCCCCAACCACCATCCGGTTTCTGTTGAGCATACAAACGTTGCAGTGCGAAGTTCACACCGCTTTCGAGATCACTCTTCAACGTCGCATTAGCCACACCCAGACTATCCAATGCTCGATAAGTCATGATGTTGGGCAGGAAGCGGCTGACTGTCTGCTCGATACATTGGTATGGATAGTTCTTCAGGTATTCCAATCCATCAATCGTGGTTGCCGCCAATGACGGATCAATCTTGACGGTCAAATCGCCCTGAGTCACACCTGCGGGGATCGTCACCGCTTCCGTAACCGATGTTCCCTCGCGCAGCACACCCGCTGTACCCACCGTTTCCGGCACTTCGTATTTGTAAACAGGCAGCAACTTTTGCTCACCCTGACCGAGTGGTGGCTTGCTGGCATCATTGAAATCACCACCCTTGGCAAAGAACGTCAGGTCAACATTCGCCGCATCATCAACCGTCGCTGTCCATTCCACACGCTGCCGTCCACTGCTCGGAATGGTAAAGGTTTGAGACGCATTACCGTCAAAGGTTAATCCTGTGCCTTGAATTGATACATCCACCGACATGTCTGTGCCAGTGTTGTTATTGACGACTGCCGCTAATGTCACCTGATCACCCACCACCAAGAAACGTGGTGTCACAGGACGGATCAGCAGTGGCTTGGTGCTGAGCAAATCAAATGTCTTTTGTCCAACCAACGTCAGACCATCCGAACCGCTGGTCACAGCCCGTGCATCCAAGCGCCATGTCGTCAAATTATCGGGCAGTTTGACGCTGAAGGTCGCTGTTCCGTCTGCATTCGTGGTGACGGTCGCGTTCCAATATGCCGTATCCACGAAATTCTCACGAATGTCGAAGATGCCGCCTTCCGCACCACCGCCGCCACCACCCTTGATGGTATCCAGCACCGTTTGCGTGAGTTGATCAACGTTGATGGTCAACGGACTGGAAGTTCGAACGCCTAACCCTTGTTGACCATAGAAATAGGTGAGGATCGGTGAACTGTTCGGATCAGCAATCGAGAGTGAAGCCAAATCGGTTAGGCCTACACCCACTTCAGCTTGGATCGGATTGCCCGCATAATCGGTTGTCTTAACGGTGTAATTAACCGTATCGCCGGGGCCAGCTTGCGCTTTATCCGGTATCACCTCAATCTGGATTTCCTTCTGCTTGTTATCAACAGCCAATTGCACCAAGCCCGCACGGAAAGCCGCTACCGGATTATTGGCATCCACACCCTTAACCAGCATCACACTCACATAGACATTGGGCGCGAAATCCTCTGTAATCGGAATCTTGTAGATCAGCGAATTGCTGGTTAGTGTGACATGTTCGACCTTGAGGACACTGCCCCGTTCAACCGTGACCAGTGCTTCGACGGTTCCTTGGAATGGTGATGCAATCAAAATTTCCGCTGTATCACCGACACTGTAATTCTTCTTGTCGGCGATCAAGTCGATACGGTTGCTGTTCTGCTGCCGCCACGAGACATATTCACCGCTAGAAACCCACGTTGTTGTCGAGGCGACAACTTCATTACCCTTCGCGTCTTTAGTCTTAATCTTGACCTTGAACACACCGCCATTGGGAGGCGTGAACTTGAAAGTCGCCTTGCCATTTTCGTCGGTGGTTGCTGTACCAGTCGTCACCGGAATTTCTTCAACCTGCCATGTCCAAGTGGTACGTCCGCCTTCATCTTGCTCTTGGACGCTCGACCAACGTCGCTCAACCACTTCCACATCAATCTGCTGGTTCGGGATACCTTTACTTGCCCAATCCACAGCCACCAGATCAATCGTGGATTCTTGTTCGGCGTTGCCAACATATTCTTCCGGTCGCGCACCGATGTAAATCTGTCCCTTATGCACGACCACTTTGGTTCGTCCTGCTACCACCTGCTGACTTTCATCAGTAATCGTCGCCTCAATGGTGAATTCTTGGCTCTGCGTGCTGTCCTTGAGCGATGCCGGAATATCAACGACAAGCTGCCCTTGAGCATTAGTTACACCGCTGCCGCTGGCAACCTGTTCACCGCCACCACCATAGAGTTCGCTTGCACCTTCGTCATAGTTGAAATCTTCAAAATCGTAGTAGCCGTTGCCGTCATATTGGAAGAAGTAGGGATTCGCCGCCACCGTATAATCCACTTTGGCGTTCGATACTGCGCCGCCAAAGAAGTATTTGCTGTCGATTGTCACCTTAACGGTATCACCCTGAACGACCGCATCAGCCTGCGGAGTCACATTCACTTGGAACTCGGGCAAACGGAACTCCGCTACACCAAAGGTCAAATTACCATTTGGTTGAGCATATTCAACCGTTGCATCTGTCGGCAGTGTGACTTGCAATTGGTAGTATCCAAGCGGGGCATCATTGGCGATATTAAACTGACCGCTGAATGTGCCATAAGCAGTGACTGGAACAGTCTCTTCATAAACCGATTCGCCGTTCGGATCGAAAATCTTCACGGGAACGTCAGTCACACCAGCCGGTGTATAACGCACATCGTTGACCTGTCGCAACACACCACGGAAGTAAACGGGTTGATCAGGGCGATATATTGGACGGTCGGTATAAAGATAGGTGCGATACTGTTCCGGGAAATAATTGTAATTTTGCCCGAACTGGTATGGCTCAATGCCATCCGACCAATTGCTAAAGCCTAAACCAAATTGATCAGCCGCTTGCAATACCGCAAACAATGGCTGATACAAATCCGTTACGCGCGGAATGCTCAGTGTGAGCAAACCGTCTTTGTCAGTTGTGCCCGTTTGCAGCGATTGAAAGTCTTTGTCATAGAGTGTGATGCTGGCGTTCGCAATCGGCTCTCCACTTTGTGCATCAGTCGCCCACACCAATACCTTATCAATCGAATATTTCATGGTCAGGTTAGCAGTCGCTACTACCATAAAATGCCCAAGGTTTTGGTAACCGAGTGCAATTGTTTCCGGTGACGAAGCCTTCAGCAGATAAATACCCGGCTTGAGCGTCTTCCCATTGGCAGATGTGACATCAACCGCAGTACTTTGTGCGGCGACCCGCAGCCCCAACAGATATTCCGGTGTGCCATTAGTCATAACCGCTTCGGCAACCCATGCTTGCGTATCATTACGCAATTTAACTTGCCACCAAACCATGTTATTGGCGCAGACTGACCCACCGATAATCGGCAGTTGATAATCTTTGTAAAGTTTATCAATGATGTCACCATCTGGCACACTGGCACGCGCCCGCACCGGGTCTGGGCCGCTGATGATGACTGCCATGTCACCGACCTTGAGCTTACTTTCCGGAGCGCCGGGGCAAGCTGTCGTACCACCAGTGTTATCGCCGCCCAGATGCAGCAGTTCAAATTTGTTCGCGTTTAGGTCAGAGGTTGCGGGCAGCTGCCAATCACGCAGCAGTGTTGCCGGATCAGGTTTAAAGTTACTTGCCGCACCGTAGCTGTCTTGTGCCAATGCGCCCGCGAAACTTGCCAATGGAACATTATACAGTTGCAAATCTAAGCGGGTGATGTTGCGATGCATCAGATACAAACGCGTTTCATCAGCGTGAGCATTATAGAAACCAACCTCACCCGGCACTTGAAGGGTAAAGGATGGGTCATAGGCCGCAGTTGTATATTTGATCGTCCGCGTTTCGGTGATTTTATTACCGTAAATATCTTCCATGCCGGGGGCAATCGTCACTGTATAAGCAGTACTTGGTTCGACAGGGAAACTGACATTATAACTATGATCGTAGTCACTATAATAAAAATCAGGATCACGCCACGGCTTCGGCTCAATCGTAATCTTATCTTTGAGCGTATCCACATTCATATTCGAAGCAAAATACAGCGTCAGGCTGCCATAAGGATAAACACCATCCGCGCCATCAGCCGGATCAGTACTGATGATTCCCGGCATCGGCACAGTCGCAATATTCCATATACCCTTGTCATGAATCGTCTCTCCGCCATTAAGCGCCTCAGTACCCGCATTCAAAGTAACATCGTACACAGTATCAATTTTGAGCAGTGAATTGGGCTTAAACATGAATCCAGCACCATCATCCGCCCATTCAAATTTCCCTGTTACAGCCTCGTTTGTGCCTTGCTCGATCACCGAAAAGGCTGTCTCGACACTGGAACGATTCATGGGCTGGTTAAACCGTATTTGTATGGTTCCATCCAACGGAAGATCAATTGCTGGGGGTGCGGGAATAAACTCAATCACCGCAGGAGGAACTGTCTTGAACGACCAGCTAAACGGTTTTTCGAGTGATGCTCCATCTTGTGCTACGAGATCAGGATGAACGGTTACAGTGTATTGTGAACCGCCTGACAATGCCGGATCAGGATGAAACACGTAAATCGAAGTGTTCAGCCATTCGCCTTTGCCCTCAGCAGCAGGAGAAATCGTAATCGGGCTGGGCAGATTAGCCGCATCTTCGGCAGTCACCAACGGCACAACCGGACGGTTAAATATCACTGTGATAGCTGCATCGGTAGCAATTTCTGTACTGGCATTTTTGGGTAACACATCGCTCACCGCCAGATAACCTTGTCCGTTGACTTCCAGTGTATAAGGTTCAGCCAGCGCACCACCTGCTTTGGCCTGTAAAGCGGTGCTGACTGCAACGGTATAAGCAGTGCCGTGTGCATAATCTGCCGACGGTGTAAAAGTGATGGATGACTGAGCGTCATCGCAGGACACACTACCCGCCACACTCGGCGCGATGCTAAATGCAGCAGTTGCACTATCGCAATTTACGGGTTGGTTGAAAGAGATCGTAATCGGTGTCTGTTTGCCTAACTCTTGTCCAGTTGCAACCGATGCCCTGACCACACGCAGTGCCGCACCGGTCGGTGTTTGAGTTTGCTGCGCGAGTATTGTTGAGGCGCTCATCGTGATGAGCAAACCTATGGCAATCCAAAATCCAAATCGGCGCATAATGCCCTCTTCCCCTGCATCATTAACATCATGCAGTTGGTTACATTTATAAACACACGATAGTTCATGTGCCGCTCATATGAACAGTGATAAACCACACAATTTGAAATTCTATAGTTCCATTTTTATTATATGCGAAAGCCCTTAGCAGCGACATCCGCCTTATAGTCGATATACCCTACGCTCAACCCACGGATTACAGATGATCTAATGTTTAGATTCCCTGAACATAGGTCACAGGCAAATTAAACGCTTCTTTTACCAACTCCCACTGTAAAGCAGCCACCTCACGTATAAGATAGGTCACGTACATGCTGTCGGGTGCTTGTTCTGTCGCAGGACTTGTATAAGCAATGATGCCTTCATTGGTGAACAAGCGTCTTGCCCGAAACACATGATAGTTATCGCTAGAAATAATGGCCGACTGCCAACCATGCTCTTGCATCAAGATGCGCGTAAACATGGCATTTTCTTCGGTGCTGCGGCTCTGATCTTCTTGGATAACGGCTGACTCCGGTAATCCTTGTTCTTTAATCAGTAATTCGGCGCAGGCATCTGCCTCACTTCGACTGCGGTTACCCGGATTTCCGCCGGTACAAATGATGATTGGCGCATAACCCGCTCGCCATAAATCGGCTGCGTGGCTCACGCGCCGCCGCATAGCCAGTCCCGGTGTGTTATCGCGTTGCACACCTGCACCCAATACCACAATCACATCGGCTGGCTGCGCCCGATTAACCCGTCCGTAGCCGTCCACAATCATGGCGATGACAAACATCAACCATAACCACACCACCAGCGCTAAAATAATCAACCGCTTAAACCTTATACTTCTCACTACTTGCCATACAACCCTCAAATCCACACCTCATAATCTTCTCCCCCACGCCATTCCTTCTAACCCAAACTCTCGACAAAGTCACATTAGATGTCTGTAATCAGTTTACACAATGCCTCATTGAAAAATAGAGGTTGGATGGTGACCTAATGACTTATCCGTTGATCACATCATCTTGTATGAACTCCACTGATTTTAAAATGCGATATGG